>CAYRAO010000011.1:0-72635 GCA_964422395.1 uncultured Clostridia bacterium | reverse complement strand
TTCATTACATGGTGATATGCACCTTGATAAGTTATCCTTGCTCTTCTCATAAATTAACTTTATAACTACAATGTCAAATTGTCAAGCACCGTCACCCTTGAATTCTATAAAATCCTCATCTTCATACATCTCGTTAGTAAAGGGGTCAAATCTGTGTTTGACTTTTGGAGATAATTCCATTTGCACCATAGCGTTCTTACTCATACTATTTTTTATTCCGTTAAAAAATATTTACTAATTCCCTTAGTCATCCCTCTGTTATTCCTCTTTAGTTTAACTGAACTCCGACGTTTACCGACCAAAAATTCTCTCCGTCATTTTTGTTAAAGTAGTAATCACCGAATCCAATTAAACTTACAGGTATCCTGCTTTTTATTACGACAAATTTTACACCGGCTCGAACAAAGAAATTATTTTTCAAAGACACTTCTCCCGAAAAATAGCTCCCGAGTGAAATAAACAAAAATTTGCATGGCTTTAAAACCAAAGAAACATATGGAGAAATGGAGTTCAGATCAAATTTTTCATATTTCTTTGTTACTTTCGATGTGTAAGGATCACGATAGTAAAACTCGGTTTGATATTCTCCATTCCATGTCATAATTCCTGCTTCCAATCCGAAAACGGAATTAACAAATGCTTGAATAAAAAATCCGAACGATAGATTGAGATCATAAAACTCACTATGCCTCGGATCCAGAGAAACCCATTCTCCCGTATTTCCGAATATCCTTCCATATACACCTCCACCAATTTGACCGGTAAACGATGCCTCTATCATAATCGGGAAGAGAAGGAAAGAAAAAAGACAAAAAATCAATATAACATTTTTACCCCCATGATATAAATCCTTTGTAAGCATTTAATAATAATACAGAGCCAAGATTATTTATTCAAGTCGGTGCATACGATCTGTATCCGTATGAATGTGTAGTTTATTGGTATGACTACCGTTTTATTTGTTAAATACCTGTTGGAGAAAGACATTCTGCATAAAGAACAGGAAAATATAAGTTATAACACCGGAAATTAACGGTGTAGCCACCCAACCGATACCGATCTTTCCTATTATTCCGAAATTGATATTCCTTCCCCCTTTTGCAATTGCAATTCCAAGCACAGCTCCTACTATCGCTTGGGAACTTGAGACGGGAACCAGCGGAAACGAAGGAAGCCCGATGGAAATTAAAAAAGATTTCAACGTATGAGAAGCAAATAGAAAAAGGACCAATGAACTTGAAAGGACAATCACAAATGCATCTATTGGAGAGAGTTTAAATATGTCGGAACCAACCGTATCCATCACTTGTCTTGAATATGTAAAAACTCCGATTGCAATTGCAACTCCACCTATCAGAAAAAGTTGTTGAATATTATTGAAAGTAAAAAACTCAAATATATTCATATCTTTAAATGGGGATACGGGGACAAAAACTCCCATAACATTAGCAATATTATTTGCACCAAGGCTATATGAACCGAATGCTCCTACAATAATAAGTCCTAATCTTGTATAAAAATCGAGCCGTATCATATGAATTTTGCTCTTCCTAATAATACTCCTTATGGAAAAAAAGAATATGATCCCGAAAGCAGCTGCAAGAACCGGACACAATATCCATGTTGAAACTATCTTTGTAAGAGTTGAATAATCCGTTTTAAATCCCGAAAACAAATTCCATCCGATAATTGCTCCGACAATAGACTGAGATGTTGAGACCGGAAGTTTGATCTTTGTCATAAAAAAAACCGTTAAACCTGCAGAAAAAGCAACTGTAAACGCACCTGCAAGAGCATTTACCGATCCAAGTTTGCCCAACGTGTGAGATGCTCCCGCACCGCTTATAACAGCACCGAGAATTACAAAGATTGCACAGACAATTGCAGCGGATCTGAATTTAACCATTTTTGTGCTGACTGCAGTCCCGAAAACATTTGCCGCATCATTGGCACCAAGGGACCATCCTAAGAAAAGCCCGCTTGAAAGGAAGAAAAGCGTTGTTATCATTCAATTACCTCAACATGTTTTTTTTATTACATAAACCGCAAGTCTGTCTGCTACGGATTCCGCCTCATCGGATATCAAAACAACTTTTTCCGCAAAATATCTCAACTGAACTTTTTTGCTCAGCATATCAATACTTTTTGAATTAAAGATTTTACGTTTCAACTCCACTTCCACCTTATCGGCTTCATGTTCGTAAAACTTAACTTTATTGATATGGTCATTCACGATAGAAATTTCACGAAAAAATGCTCTTGCAGCCATTACCATTTCATCAACGGCTTTAAACGAAAACTTTGTGAGGTCTCTGAAATTTTCCTCTAAAAATTCAGGTATCTCAGGTTTTTCTATATCAAACTGTAATAAAACTTTTTTTATCGAATCAATTACATTATCACTGGTTTCCAATAATCCGAGTACATCTCCTCGTGCTTCAGGAATAAGCATTTGAGTATACAATTTGTACTTAATCTCCTTCCTTAGTGAATCGGCTTCATTTTCCAATCTGTTTATTTCTTTCAGATTTATCTCAAATCTTTCCTCTTTTTTATCTATATAATTGTTAATACATTGATCAAATACAAGCACCGATTTTGATATTGTATCCCAAAAAAGATCAATCTCGCTTATCAGTTCTTTGGTCTTCCCATATAGTTTCATAATAAATCTCCGAATATTTTTTAAAAGATCATAAGCCCGTTTGGAGTAATTCCCAATAACCTGAAATATGTCATTCCCATAAGGATACTCATTATCCAAGCAATAAACAACATAATTATACCAAATTTAAAAGTATCGGTAAGACTGTAATGGTCGGTTATATACAGTAGTGCTGCCGGCTTGCTGTTAAAAGGTAGAACATAGACATGCTCAATTAAAAAAGCAACGGGAAATGCCAAACTTATAACCGGAAAACCGAATCTTCGTGCAACTCCTATTGCAATAGGGACAAAAATAAGCGTTCTCATCGTTTTGGACTGAAAAACGAGAGAACTGAAAACCATTGCGGCTGTAAGGATAAAATACAGGAGCCAAAATGGAGTTGACTCTCCGAACCCAAGTCCGTCAAAAAGAGCGTTAACACTTATCGCCGGAAGATCGGTCACTTTAAATCCCGCCCCCAACGTATAAGCCCCCGCACTAAAAAGGAGCAGATGCCAAGGGATATCCACTTCGTTCCATTTTATTATACCGATCTTAGGGAGAAGAGCAAAAATAGCTCCCATAAAAGCCACTGCAGTCGGACTTATTCCATGATACCTATCCGTAACCCAAAGCAATAATATTGTAACAAAAAGAATAATTGATTTTATCTCCGAAAAAGATATTTTCCCCATCCCGTTCAACTCTTCCCTCAACTTTTCCATTCCACCTTTAATGGACGGATTTCTCTCTTCCGGTTTCATAGGAAAAATTATCTTAGTACCGATTAACCACCCGATTATCAACAAGACCATTGCAACCGGAAAAGCGGCAATTATCCAGTCGGAAAAAAAAATATCACTCCCGATCGCACCCCCGATCAAAGATGCTGCAATAAGATTTGCACCTGAACCGGTCATAAATGCTCCGGCAGATACATTGATCTGAAATAAATTTTGTAAAACTATATTTCTACCGGCATTATTTCTGTTTTTCCCTCCGGTTGCTCCGTAAACAGCTGCCACTACCATGAATATAGGGAGCAATATGGCAGCTTTTGCAGTTGTTGCCGAGATAAAAAGTGACAACACTACATTTATTGCCATGAAACTCAAAAGTATTGAAGATGCATTTTTCCCGAATTTCACTATGAACCACAATGCAAACCGCTTGGCTGCACCGGTGGATACCAACATACTTGCCAAAACAAATGACATTATATTAAGCCACATGACTTTATGACCAAGCTGAGCATAAGCAACTTTTTCGGGAAGAACTCCGGTAAGAACCAGCGAAATTATTAACATCAGAGAAGTAAGATAATTCGGAACCGATTCTGTTATCCAAAGTATCAATGCACTTACAAAAATAGCCAGCATTGCCACATTCATCTTTGAAAATTTTTCCGCTCCGAATTTATCAAAAAACTGCTTCGAATTTGCACTGATGGACGAGTAATCAATATTTTCAATAAAAGGAATTTTTATAACGAACATAATCAAAATAAAGGATAATATGGCAAGAGGACCGCCAATCGTTTCCAGAGTCATTTCCGTTTTGGTTTTGATTTTTTTCGGAAGTTTTTCCATCCGATAATTATTCATATCAAGAGGATCAAATCTCTTTTTTGTGCTATTCATACCTTATTTTCTCCCGATCTTTCTGTTTTTAAAAATATATAACCTCTTTATATTACCAATTTTTAAAAGGATTTTTTATAAGATTGGAATTAAAATATCTCTGATCTCCGGTTACTTCTTTTCCGATCCACTCCGGTATCTCAAAATTTTGATCCTCACTTAATAATTCTATTTCCGCAAAGACAAGTCCCTCGTTCTCTCCGAAAAATTCATCCACTTCCCAAATCATCCCTTTATATTCAATTTTATACCTCTTTTTTTCAATAATGGGTTTTTCACAAAGTATATTCAACATCTCGTTTGCATCCGAGACAGAGATCTCATACTCATATTCCAGCCTTGTTGCACCTTTTGTAATTCCTTTTATTGTCAGATATCCTTTCTTTGCAATTGTCCTTACCCTTACGGTTCTCTCCTTAACCGTTGACAAATATCCCTGCCTGTAAACCGAACCTTCAGCCAGACCTTTCCAAGAATCATTTTTAATCAGAAATTTTCTCTCTATCTCTTTTCCCATTTTTTCTCCTATTTTAAATAGAAATCGGAAGGAAGAGGCTCCATACCGATAACTCTCTTAATTGCAATCAAATAATTAATGTTCTCATAATCGGTTAATGAGATCATCTCTTTACCTCTCAGAATATCCTCAATCTCAACCGATTCAAGATTGACCGTTCTAATTAATGCTCCGTTAATAAAAACATCACCGATCTCGGCAATACAATTATTGATTGTAAAAGAGAATCTCCTTTTATATACATTAACCGCTTTAAGATCATTGTGTGTATATATTATTTCATTCAGAAACCGCTCAAGGGTATATTCATCTCTTTTAAAATCCGGAGACGAAACACCGAATGCGGGGAAAACCTCTTCCTTAAGAATCGATCTGTTCATGGGGAACGCACTTTTCATTCGTGGGTTCCATTGTTCCAATCCTTTTTTTTTCTGAACGAAAACTTTGATATCCATCAATCCGTCTCTTATTTTCGTATTATTTTCATTATTTCCGGCTGACATTATATATATTTCCGAACTTTCTCTAATCTGCCCGACTTTGGATAGTTTTCTCATTTTTTCTTCAACTATACCAAAACTACTTGCAAAAGTCCTAAATTCAAACCTGGGTTTAATATCCGGCATACCGATCTCCTTGATAATTATCTTATTGGGTAAGGGCTCCCTATCAAAGGAGCCCTCTTATTTATACAAAACTTAAACGTTGTTTAAAAAGTAACTAAAAATCTAACTGCAAATACCGAATAATCGAACCCTTTTTCAGGAACATCCCAATCTCCATCCGCATCTGCATATTTATCATGATCTACTTTTGTATAGTTTAACATGATCTTATAATTCGGATTCAAATAATAACTAACACCTAAGGTGAAGTTTTTCCCCTCTCCGCCTTTAATTTTATTTGAAATGTCATTCAGATCTATCCAACTGTATCTTGCCAACAGTTCAATAGCTCCACCTTTTTTCTTGGGATTAACTCTTCCGAATTCTCCCTGATCCGCATAGTATGGCATTGAGTCTCCCGTAATAAAGAAACTTCCGAAGATATATCCCCCTTTAAGAGAAAAATTCGGTTTCCCACTATCTGCAAGTCTTGCAACATCAACGGTAATATATTCTGCTTGAAGATGAAACGAACCTAATTGAAATGCAGTTTCAAGACCTATCATACCGCTGTGATCAACATCCTTAACTTTTCCGGTACTTAAAAACTTGATTTTAGATATTTTCGACTCGTCATATCCTCTAAATCTCATCTTTTTGGTAAAGGCATCGGTAGTCTGATAAGAATATGAAGCTCCTATGTGAAAAACAGTACTATCATTTAAGATCGGAGCATAAGTGGCTCTCACTGCAAAATTTACTCCCTCATCCGAATTCTTTCCCTCTTTTTCATCAATATCACCTGCTTCCTGCCCGAATAATCCCGTGGCAACCTGCCAGTTCTTTCCCCATTTATAAACGGCGAATCCCAATTTCCTTCCGGGAGGGAAAACATTCGGTAATGCTCTTTCAATAAACGACACATATCTTGAACTTGTCACTTCTTCAAGGCTGAACGGGACTCTAAATTGTCCGACTTTAAAGATCATATTATCAATACCGATATAACCCATATAAGCATCTTTAATATCAACCTCGTTTCCTGCAAAATCAAAATCAATCTCGGCAATAAACTTTTTCCACAGAACCGTTTTTAAAGCAAATCTTATCCGCCTAACTTCGCTCCCGCTGTGAAGATCAATAATATCCTCGTTCTCGTTGTAAACAGCTGCATCAAGATATAATCTTGCATCCAGTTTGTAGGAGAAGTTTCCATCCTTTGATACAAGTTCCAATATCCCGCTCTTTGTCTTGATTTTACCTTCATCATCTCCACATGTTGTAGCATTAAGTCCTGTAGTTGATAAAAGTAAAAAACTTGAAACTACAAATAATACCGATAAAAAAACAATAAATCTTCTTTTCATGATAAACCTCCTTCTATTTCCAATAAAGATAATAGAGGACAATAAGAGTATATTGAATAGTGGAATACCCCAATTTTATTGTAGGTGAATTCCATTACATAATAAAATCATTGTCAGCTATTTGCTATCTTCCTTAAACCAGTTGACCGCAAACTGCCTCAACTCCGATGCACTTTTTAAGCTTAACTTTTCTTTTATTCGTGAATAGTACGTTTCCACCGTTTTCACACTTACAAACAATTTTTCGGCAATTTGTTGAGGTTTTAGTCCGGATCCCACATAACGGAAAGCTTCAAATTCCCTATTACTTAGTTTGTCAACCGAAGTACCGCTTTGTGAAATATTTCCCGACATTCTACTTATTATCTTTTCTGAGATATCTTCACTCAGATAAAATTTTCCTTCAAGTACTCTCCTTATAGCCTTAAGAACTTTATCCGAAGTCTCATGTTTCATTATGTACCCTTTTGCTCCGGCTTTTACAGCTCGTTCCGCATAATATTTTTCCGGATGCATTGAAAGTATAAGAACCGGCAGATTTTTAAATCTCTTCCTTATTTCTCTCGTTAATTCAATCCCGTTCATACCTTTAAGTGAGATATCCACCAAAGCAATCTCGGGAGAAATATCCGATAATTTATCCAAGGCTTCCGGTCCGCCTGATGCTTCTGCAATCACTTCCAAATCCGGTTGCTGATTTATAACTTGTGAAATCCCATCCCTCATCATCGGGTGATCATCAACGATAAATACCGAATATTTTTTCTTTTCCATTTTACATTTCTAATTGTTAAACGTACATGACACAACGGTACCGGTTTTATTGCTACTCTCAATATTGAGAACCGAACCGAGCTGGGTCACCCTGTATTTCATTATTTTCAATCCCATTCCCCTTTTATTCGGTTGACGGGGGAAACCGCTTCCGTTATCTTTAATGAAAAGCGATATCTTTTCACCATCTTTTCTTAAAATAATTTCCGCTTTTTTTGCATTACCGTGTTTTACGGCATTGTTAAGAGCTTCCTGAATTATTCTGTAAATATTTACCGCCTTTTTCTCGTCTTCAATTTTGATCCCTTTCCCGTACGATAGTTTTATACTGATACCGTACAACTCTTTCATTAGATCAATCAATTCGGATATGGCAAATTTCAGTCCCGTCTCACCAAATGTCAGATAGAGACCCTTCGACAAATTTCTGACATACGAAAGGGTACTGTTCAAATATTTAACAACCTTGCTCAAATCCTTATTTTCAGGAATTTTCTTATTTTCCAACCTCTCTTTAACAGCCTGTATCATAAAAATAATTCCACCTATCTGTTGAAGTAGACCGTCATGAAGGTCCTGCCCTATTTTTTGTCGTTCCTTTTCACTAATATCCATAATAACTTTTTTCATCATCCTGTTTTCCGCAATCTCTTCTCTGAGTTTTCTATTGATCTCTTCTAACTCTTCCGTTCTCTCTTTCACCCTTTTTTCAAGCAGTGAATGTGCTTCCTCAAGAGCATCAAGTGCTATTCTTCTATCTGTTTTATCATGAATACTACCCAATAACCTAACAGGCTCCCCATCTCTCTTCTCTGCAATATTTCCCCTTATTCTCAACCACCTGATCTGATCATCATCCGTCATCAATCTGAATTCCGTATCGAAAGGCAAACCTTTTTTCATAGAATTATCAAGAATTCTTTTTACCGATTTTCTGTCCTCCTCATAGATAAGGTTAATGAACGAGTCGTATTTACCATCAAAATTATTATCCCGAATTTTCATAAGATCTATCATATTCGAAGAAAAAGATATCTCTTCGGAATCGATATTCATATCCCATATTCCGATATCAGCCGCTTCAAGTGCAAGACGGAATCTCTCTTCACTCTCTTTTATATATTTTTCAGACAAACCGTTTTCTCTCTTTATCAAATACCTTTCGGGCATATTAAACCTCTGTATCTTCCAATACACAAGAACAATAAAATCATATTAGGATTTGAAAACAATTTCAAGTAAACCCGATTTAAATAATATACCGGAGCAAGGTAAATTGATCTCCATTATGAGTTAAATTGCAAATACCGGTTAGTTATTAGTATAAAGAATGTTTTTTGTCTCGATTCTAAGTATTTTATATCCGAGCAATACTTCTTTAGCTGCATACAGTATACCGAAAAGAACAGATAATATTGCAATGTTAAAAAACACTAATGAAGTAACCGAGAATACAAGTGTATCACCATAAAACATGTAAAACCCTAAAGAAAAAATTGAGAAGATAAACATTGCAATTCCTATAGTGTATAACCATACTGCATTTCGTATTAACTTCATCCTTTCAATAAGAAGAGGGAGTTGTATCAATATCGAATCTCTCCGTTCTTTGTTGTTTAAATCTAATTCCCTAAATTCATTATTTAACATTCTAACCCTATTTACAACTAACGAATATTTGTTGTTCATCCCGAGCAACAAAAGACCGCAAGCGGAAATCATAATACCAGGTGATAGCATTCCTTTAATTATTTCTATAATTGTTTCGTTCATTATCTCAGTCCTTTAAATATCATTAACTTCTATACGGGTATTCTTTGGATTTCTATTATTCAAAATAAAACTCCATACCAATAGACCTGAACTTATTATATCTTTCGGATAACAATGTTTCCAAAGATTTTTCCGATAAAATATAGAGTTCATCTATTAAAAATTTCTTTAAAGATTCAATAAATTCAGGATAAATATTCCGGTGTTCAAAATCAGGTTCATCAATAATTTTATCAATAATTTTAAATCTAAGTTGATCTTTTGCACTCAAACTCAAATGTTTTGCGGCTTTTGCCACCTGTCCGGCATCCTTCCAAAGAATTGAAGCACAACCTTCAGGAGAGATTACCGAATAAGTGGCATTGGAAAACATAAATATACGGTCGGCGATTCCCAAAGCTAAAGCACCTCCCGAACCACCCTCTCCTATAACAATGGAAACAAGAGGTATTTTTAAACCTGATAATGCGTAAAGATTTTGTGCAATAGCCCTCGACTGTCCTCTTTCTTCCGCTTCAATACCAGGATATGCACCCGGAGTATCTATAAATGTAATAACCGGTCGTCCGAAAATTTCGGCCTCCTTCATCAAACGGAGAGCTTTTCTATAACCTTCAGGATGAGCCATACCAAAATTCCGATATACATTTTCATGTACGTTTCGTCCTTTCTGATGCCCTATAATAGTAACGGGAATATCCTCAAGAAATCCTATTCCTCCCATAATTGAAGGGTCATCGGAATAAAGTCCGTCTCCATGCAGTTCTACAAAATCGTCTAACAACAAATCACATAAGGATCTTGTTGTAGGTCTTTTTTGATTACGACTGAGTTTCACAAGTGCCAATGCTTCGGAATAATCATCATTCTCAATATCCTGCACCCGTTTTTCCAATATGGACATTTCCTTTTCTACAATATCCTTTTCATCACTATTCATTATTCGTTTTAGTCGCTGTAACTCCTTTTTAATTTCCAGAAGCTCCTGATTTATATCGGTATTTTCCACTATTTACCCCCCCATATAGAATCTTTTGGAATGAATTTCAAGTAATCTTGCAAAATATAGACGCTGCTCTTCTCTCTGTACAATACCGTCAATCTGTCCATGATCCATGAGAAATTCGGATCGTTGAAAACCTTCAGGTAATTCTTGCCCGATCGTTTGTTCAATTACACGCGGACCTGCAAATCCGATTAAAGCTTCAGGTTCGGCAACAATAACATTTCCCAACATTGCAAATGATGCAGAGACACCACCGGTAGTCGGATCCGTTAATAATGTGAAAAAAGGTAATTTCTTTTCATTAAGCTTACGAATTACAGAAGATGTTTTTGCCATTTGCATAAGTGAGAATATACCTTCCTGCATTCGTGCTCCACCCGAAGCGGTTATCATTATTACGGCAAGTCTCCGTTCAATCGCATACTCTACCAAACGTGTGATTTTCTCTCCGACCACAAAGCCCATAGACCCCATCATAAATCCAGGATTCATGACTGCAACTGCAACCGGATTCCCCTTTATTTCTCCAAATCCGGTAGTAATGGCTTCTCGCTTAGAACTTGACTTTTCAGCTTTTATTAATTTCTCTGAATAATTTGGAAAATCCAGAATATTTTTACTGGAAAAACTACCGTCTATTTCGTTAAAAGAATTTTTGTCCAATAACATTTGAATTCTTTGAGAAGGTGAAAGCCTGAAATATACTCCGCATTTATTACAAATATAGTATGTCTTTTTTAAAAACATTGAAAAATGTTGAGTGTTACATTTCTTGCATTTAGAAAAAAATTTAAGCCCCATTTCTCTCTCCATTGATCATATTTGCAATTGTCTGAGTATTATAATTTCCTGATAATACTTCTTTATTATCTAACAATTTTGACAAGAAACAAATATTGGTACTAATTCCATCAATTATGCACTCGCTTAGAGCACCTTTCATCTTTTTTAAAGCTTCTTCTCTATTTTTTCCGTTTGTAATAATTTTTAACAACAGGGAATCATAAAAAGGTGACACATAAAGTCCGCTACAGATACCGGAATCGACTCTTACACCCGGACCTCCGGGTTCCCAATATTTATTGATTCTACCCGGTGAGGGACAAAAACTTTTTTCGGGATCTTCCGCATTTACACGGCATTCAATAGCATGTCCTGCTTTTTTTATTTCTTCCTGAGTAAAACTCAATGAATTACCTGCAGCAATGGAAATTTGTTCTTTGACCAAATCAATACCGGTAATCACCTCACTAACAGGATGTTCCACCTGTATTCTTGTATTCATTTCAATAAAATAAAACTCTTTTTTCTCAGGATCATAAAGAAATTCAATTGTTCCTACAGAATCATAAAATGCCAATTTAGCTACTCTTAACGCTTGTTTTGTCAATTCAAAACGTTTATTTTCGTTAAATATCAACGACGGTGACTCTTCAACAACCTTTTGATGTCTTCGTTGGAGAGAACAGTCTCTTTCAAAGAGGTGAACATGATTTCCATACTTATCCGATACTATCTGTACCTCAATATGTTTAACATTGGAAATATATTTTTCCAGAAATATTCTTGAATCTCCAAATCCTTTTCTAGCCTCTTCCTCCGCCAACGAATAAGTTTGAATTAAATCCTTTTCATTATGAACAATTCTCATTCCCTTTCCTCCACCGCCGGCTGCCGCCTTCATTATTATAGGGAAACCTATATCTTTTGATAGACGCCTCAAATCTTTTCCCTCTACAGCCTTATCGGTTCCGGGAACAACCTGTACTCCACCCTTCTTCATCAACTCTCTTGCAACAGTCTTATCCCCCATTTTACGTATTACATCGGGTGACGGACCTATAAATTTTAATCCCAACGCAATACACGCCTCTGCAAATTCCACATTCTCTGCAAATAAACCATATCCGGGATGAACAGCCTCACAACCTGATGCCAAAGCGGCAGAAA
This sequence comes from uncultured Clostridia bacterium, assembly GCA_964422395.1. GTDB lineage: Bacteria > Acidobacteriota > Aminicenantia > UBA2199 > UBA2199 > UBA647. Next base: position 60,356 of record CAYRAO010000011.1, on the reverse strand, counting down.
GAATACGCTGATAATTAAGGTAGCTCTCATTCAAAGGAGATTCTCCTATAAAAATAGCCCTGTCTGCCATTCTAACTGCAGGCATATTTCTGTCAGCTTCGGAATAAACCACCACGGTTTTAATATCCATTTCTCTTGCCGCTCTTACAATACGAACTGCAATCTCACCTCTATTAGCAATTAAAATTTTTTTGAACATACTATACCTAACTCATCTAAGTTTTTATCTTAAATAAAATGCTGTCATATTCAACAAGTTTTCCATTCTCGCCGGATATCTCAATAACCGTGCCTCCAACATCCGCTTTTATTTCGTTCATACTTTTCATTGCTTCAACTATGCACAAAGTATCCCCTTCTTTAACAACATCATTAATTTTTACAAAAGGGGGGGCTTCCGGTTCAGCTGCTTCATAGAATGTACCTATTAACGGTGATTTTACCAAATACACATCATTGGAATGATCACTTGAAGAATTAACTTGCCCATCAACCGCCATAACACGTTTTACATCATCAAATGATCCGTTTTTAGGTATTGATTGCTCATCATTTTTCATAAAAACGACCTGATCCCCTTTAATAACCTCTTGTTCCATAATCAGATGATTCTTTCCCCTTTTCAGATCAAGACGTACAACGCCGTTTTCTCTCATAAAAATCATCAATTCTTGAATTTCTTTATTTTTCATAAATATTACCTCGCTTCATGTATTAGAAAATAATCACTTGATTAATTTCTCTCTAAGTATCCTTGCTGCAGAAACCATGTTTCGTAATGATTTTTCCACTTCTTCCCAATTTCTTGTTTTTAACCCGCAATCGGGATTTACCCAGAGACGATCCGCCGGAATATATTCCAAAGCCTTTTGAAGTAACGATACCATCTCTTCTACTTCCGGTACTCTAGGTGAATGTATATCATAAATCCCGGGTCCGATATCATTGGGATATTCAAAATCGGAAAAAGCTTCCAACAACTCCATACGTGATCTTGAAGCTTCAATAGTAATAACATCGGCATCCATCGCACTTATCCATTCAATAATCTCATTAAATTCCGAATAACACATATGAGTGTGAATTTGAGTCTCATCCTTTACAACTGAAGATGATAAACGAAAAGCACCGGATGCCATTTTAAAATATTTCGTCTGTTTTGACGGATTTAACGGCATCCCTTCCCTAAATGCAGGTTCATCAATTTGAATAATATTGATTCCTGCATCTTCAAGATCCTTAACTTCATCCCTTATTGCAAGAGCTAATTGCAAAAGGGTCTCTTCTACAGTTTGATCATCTCTTACAAAAGACCATTGTAACATAGTAACCGGTCCGGTAAGCATCCCCTTAACTTTTCCGGCTGTTATCTTGTTTGCGTATTTACTCCAATAAACGGTCATCGGCTCCTTACGGGAAACATCTCCGAATATAATCGGAGGTCTTACAAAACGGGTGCCGTAACTTTGTACCCATCCGTTTTGTGTAAAAGCATATCCATTTAAAAACATTGCAAAATACTCAACCATATCATTACGTTCATATTCACCGTGTACCAATACATCCAATCCATTCTCTTTTTGCCACGACAAAGTATCCGCTATGACCTCTTTTATTTTAGTTTCATAAACACTATTTTCCATTACCCCTTTTTTCCATTTACGACGCAAAGAACGGATATAAGAAGTTTGCGGAAACGATCCTATTGTTGTTGTCGGTAATAAAGGCAGATTCAAAAACTTCTGTTTCTCTTTTCTAATGGAATGGGAGTTATTTCTTGAGTAATCCGTCTCTTTAATACCATTCACTGCATCTCTTACATCTTGAATTCTTAAAATCTCCGAGTTTATCCGGTTTTCAAAATAAGATGTATTCTTTTTTAACAACTCTGATTCTTCAGGATTTTCTATCAATTGTTTTAAAGTATTAACTTCCTCCAGTTTTTGCTTTGAAAAAGCCATCCATCCCTTTACTTCCGGTAAAAGATATTTACTATCCTCCTCCAAATCAATATCAATCGGACAATGAATCAAAGAACATGAGGGTGCTATCCATACATATTTCCGTCCTAATTTATTAACCGCTTTATTTATCAAATCCAAAGATTTTGAAAAATTATTCTTCCATATATTTCTTCCGTTTATTACCCCCATGGAAAGAATAGTGTTGTTTGGAAATTCCGGTAACAATTTATCCAATTGCTCCTGATCTTCCGATAAATCAATATGAAACGCTTGTATCGGTAATTGTTTTATTGTATCTATATTTTGTTCAATCGAACCGAAATAAGAGGTCAGCATTATATTCATATTAGGAAATTTATCTTTTAGTCCGGTATAGATCTCAATCAGACCTCTTTTTTCCTTTTCCTTCAAACCGGATACTAAAAAAGGTTCATCAAATTGTACCCATTCAATACCCGAATCACACATTCCATCAACTATTTTTTCATACATCTTGATCAATTCAGGCAATAAATTAAGTTTATCAAAATCACCATTCGAGGTTTTACCCAATTTCAAATATGTTAGAGGTCCGATTAATACAGGTTTAATATTCGGAGATAATTTTAAAGCTTCGGATATTTCATTTTTAATTTTATTCAAAGAAAGAGAGAACTTTTGATCTTTTTCAAACTCGGGAACTATATAGTGATAGTTTGTGTTGAACCACTTTGTCATCTCCATTGGTAAAATATCATATTTTTTATCCTGAATTCCTCTTGCCATTGCAAAATACAAATCAATACTGTTGTAACTGTCATCATTCTCTAAATCTTTGAATCGCTCGGGAATAACTCCAAGAGTATAGGACATATCAAGAACTTGATCATAAAAAGAAAAATCATTTATCGGAATTAGATCAATACCAATGGATTTTTGTAATATCAAGTTCCGCTTCATAATAGCATTGGCGGTTTTTTTCAGATCATCAACTCCAATCTTACTCTGCCAATAATACTCAACAGCCTTTTTCAATTCACGATAGTTCCCAATTCTCGGGAAACCCAAATTTGTTGTTCTCATAAAAATCTCCTAAAATATTTCGGAATATCAGACTTCTTTTCAGTAATATCATTCGATACAAAAACACATCATCAGATACCACACAACCACATTGAATAAAGTCGATATCAATTTTTACATTTGCATGCCAACCCGCAAGCAATATGCCATAGTTAATGCCAAATAGGTCTTCCGACTCCTGAGATTCTTTAAAAGCCTTCCCATTCCGTCCGGAACAGTGGCTTAATCAACTTTAAAGAACTTTTATTGCAATTTATTTGCAACTCAGCTACGGCAGCGGGGGCTGTGGGGCTTTTAACCCTCTTCCCTTGAATTAAGCATTAAAAAATATTATAACACCTACTTCAAATTTAAGTCAACATCCAATGTAAAACAACCAGCGGTTCAATTGGTACTTAACAATTATAAAAAAGGGACCTATGCCGTAAACGGGAAAATGTTTTATGGGAATATACAAATGGATCAATATATATCGAATTATAATACGGAGCAAGGTAAATTGATCTCCCTATATGGAGCTTGATTCTCCCTCAGGGGAGACAAACAATTCCGTTTCGTTTACGATTGATTATAAAACCTTTGATATCAATAACTTTTCTTTTGGAAAATATATTGCAATATACTATCAAATGAAAAGTAGATAAAGGGGGCAAAAAATGAAAAAATTTATTCTTTTTACCGCAGTTTTATTGATCAGTATAGGAATACTATTTCCTAAAGGAATAACGGTTACTTCACCCAAGGCTGGTGCAGTATGGAATATCGGAGAGAGATGCAAAATCATTTGGACTAAAAACGGAGATGCACGTTCGAATGTAAAAATTAATATTTTCAAAGATTCAATTTCGGTTGCAAATTTCGTTAAACAATTAAAGTGTCCGAATAACGGAAGCATGATTTGGATGATTCCCAAAAATTTTTCACCCGGTAAATATCAGATACGGGTAAAAATCGGAAACACAAGGATTTTCGGAGATTCCGGACTGTTTAATATAAAATCACCAAGCTATGGAGTGATCGGAGGGGCAAAAAAAATATCAACAAAGCCAACTCTGAGAATTATACCTAAAATAACCGTTACTTCTCCAAAAACAAACGATACTTTGTATTCAGGAAAATCATACCCTATCTTCTGGATGAAAAAGGGAAATATGTCTTCAAATGTGAAAATAAATATTTTCAGTAATTCAATTTCGGTTGCAAATTTCGTTAAACAATTAAAATGCCCGAACAACGGAAGCATGACTTGGATGATTCCGGGAAATTTTTCACCTGGAAAATATATTTTGAGAGTGATTACCGCTGATAAGAAAGTTTTCGGAGATTCCGGACTGTTTAATATAAAATCATCAAGTTTTGGAACAATTAGAGAAATGTCACCGGGTACTCTCACAATTATGCCTGAGATAACCGTTACTTCTCCGGTTTCAGGAGATATATTTCATGATCCTAATTCGATTAAAATAGATTGGGTCAAAAAAGGATCCCAAAGCAATTTTGTAAAGATACAACTGTTTAATTCCACTGGAACAACACGGATTTTAGACATAGTATCCCAAACGGTAAATTCCGGATCATATTTGTGGAATTCACCTAAAAGTGCACATCCGGGGATTTATAAGGTAAAGATTTCAACTGTCGACAAAAAGGTTGTCGGAAATAGCGGATCATTTCGTATTGAGAGGATGTTAACAAGAAAAGATAAGAATAACGGACATATAACAATTCCATCTCCGGGGACAACAAACCATACAAAGCATTACATTAAAGTCATATCGCCAAAAATGGGAGATACCGTATACTCAGGAGAAAATATGGATCTCAGGTGGATCTACGAAGGATACACGGCAAATAATACCGTAGATATCTATTTAATACCCAAAAAAGGGTATAATAAAAAATACTTGATAATAAAAGGCTATCCGTTGTCGACAAAGATATACAATTTTAAGCTGGATAGATCAATTCCTGAAGGTGAATATTTTCCAAAGGTTGAGATAAGATCAAAACCAGGATTAAAAGTAATGAATAAACCTAAAGATCCATCCCTTCACAGCGGCCCTTTTAAAATCGAAAAAAAATATATTGAAACATTGAATCAAAGCAGGATTGGAAATAACTCTATTGTCGCTGAACAGCCTCAATTAAAAATATCCAACACATATTTTAATACAGGGAAGAAACTTATGCTCGGACTGTTCAAACCAACTAAAAAAAATTTGAAACCGGGAGAAAATGTGGAACTGAACTATATTTTCCAGGGGGCGGACTTTGCAACAATTTCAGATTATAACACCGGAAGAATACTTAAGTATATTACAATTAACGGTAAAGACAAAGTAAGTGGAAAGTTTAGATTTCCATTTAAACACCCCGCAAAATATTTACTTACAATAAGTTCCGATAACGGGAAAATTTCCAAAAAAGATACCTGTAGCGTTTACGTAAATAGGGAATTAAAATTTAATCAGGGAATTAACAAATTTGATATAATTGCAAACTGGAGATTCTCAGAAGAACATATAGATCTGATTATTGATGTTTTCGGAGCTAACTCAATTCAAGTTTATCAACATAATATGAAAACCGGAAAAAAGCTCCGGATATTCCACTCTGAGCCCGATAGTTATAAAAGATTTAAATTTGAATCCAAACCTTACAAGAAACTTCCTTCAAAAGATTTTTCAAAGACATACTATTTCTCTTACAGAGTAACATTCTGGGACGGTCAGATTGTTAAAAAAACAGTTACTTTTTAAAGAAAAACCGGAGGTGATAGAAACATATATGACAAACGGTATGGGACACGGGATATAAATATAACCGAATCTTCAAGAAATATGGAATGTTTGTAATGATCTTATTTCATAAATGGATATGAATAATTTACCGGTGGATTAAAACACTCTTTAACCGTTCTTGGAGACAACCATCTCATGAGATTCAAATAACTTCCCGCTTTATCATTTGTCCCTGAAGCACGACCTCCTCCAAAAGGTTGCTTCCCTACTACGGCACCTGTTGGTTTATCATTTATGTAAAAATTGCCACAAGTGTTTTTTAGTTTATCCGCAAGTTCTTCAATGACATAACGATCTTGTGAAAATATTGATCCTGTAAGAGCATAAGGAGTCGTTTCACTTATTAATTGCGGCATCCCATCCAATTTATCATCAGAATACACATACAATGTCAATACTGGTGCAAACAATTCTTCTTGCATAGTCTCATAAATAGGATTAGTTACAACAATAATAGTGGGATCAATAAAATACCCTATTGATTTATCTCCATTTCCTCCAAATACTACTTCGGCTTCACTTGACTCTTTTGCTCTGTTAATAAAAGCAACCGTTTTATCAAATGCTTTTTCATCAATTAAGCTATTCATAAAATTTTTGAAATTGGAAACATCTCCGATTTTTACAGTCTTTAGATTTTGAATCAATTTGTTTTTTACTTCCGTCCAAAGACTTTTCGGTATATAAGCTCTTGAACATGCAGAACACTTCTGTCCCTGATATTCGAATGCACTTCTAATAATGGCAGTCACTACGGCATCCACTTTTGCGGAGTTGTGCATTAATATGTAATTTTTCCCGCCTGTTTCTCCGACGATTCTCGGATATGATTTATATTTTCTAAGATTATTGGAAATACTTTGCCAAATATTGTTGAATACCTCAGTGCTCCCCGTGAAATGTACTCCGGCTAATTCAGGATGAATCAAAGCGGTTTGCGAAATGGTTTTACCGGAACTCGGAACAAAATTTATCACCCCGTCCGGTAATCCCGCCTCTTTAAATATCTTCATCAAATAATATCCTGACAAAAGAGCGTTGGTGGAAGGTTTCCAAACAACCGTATTTCCTAACATTGCAGGAGCCGTGGTCAAATTTCCGGCAATAGCTGTGAAATTAAACGGTGAAATAGCAAGAATAAATCCCTCAAGACTTCTGTATTCCATATAATCCCACGTTGCATCGGGAGATTTCGGTTGCTGTTCAAAAATTTGTTCCGCAAATTTCACATTGTATCTTAAGAAATCAATTAACTCACATGCAGAATCTATCTCAGCCTGAAAGGCACTCTTTGATTGATTAAGCATTGTAGCGGCATTTAAAACATATCTGTATTTAGTTGAAATTAATTCTGCAATTTTCAAAAAAATGGCAGCCCTGTGATGCCAACTCAATTTTTCCCATTTTTTCTTAGCCTCAAGACTGCATTCTATCGCCTGTCGTATCTCATCTTCTCCTGCCTGTGAACAGACTCCCAGCCGTTTTTTATGGTCATGAGGACTTACAACCGATTTTTCTTTCTCGGTAAAAATCTCTTTTCCACCTATAATTAAAGGAATTTTAAAAAAAGTATTCTTTTGTTTATTTATTTCCTTTTTTAACAAGTATCTTTCTTTTGAATCGGGTTCATAGGATAAAACTTTTTCATTCTCGGGTTCCGGAATCTTTATACTTCCATACATTTCTTACCTCCTTTTATCATCAACGAATTGAATCGTCATAAATTATAATTATAAGAAGATTTATGTTATAATAATAATTAATAATATTTATAATAATCATAAATAATTTTTATAATTAAAGTTAATATGGATTTATATCAGTTAAAAACATTTTTTTTCGTTTGCAATTGTCAGAGTTTTACCAATGCAGCAAAAAAATTGTATATCTCCCAAGCAGCGGTAAGTATTTCCATAAAAAAACTTGAAATTTCCATTGGATTTAAACTATTTGACCGATCCACAAAAAATCTTAAATTAACTGATGCCGGAGAAAAACTATTTAAAACATGTAGTGAAATTTTTTATACTTTGGAAAAAACGGAAGAGGAATTCAGATTACTCAATAAAAATCCTGAAATTCATATTAACATAGGTGCTCCGGTAGAATTTGGCAATACGGTCTTAGTTAAAATAATACGAGATTTTCTAAACGAAAACTCAAATATCTCCGTAGATTTTTATTTCTCAAAGAATCTACTTAAACCCCTACTGCAAGATGATCTGGACATAATTATAGATTGTAAAAAACATATTCATCAATCATTAAATGAAACATTTCTATTTCGGGAGAAATACATCTGTGCAGCTTCACCAAAATTTTTAGAAAACAACTCTATTACAGGAATTAAAGATTTTGACAATAGCACTTTACTTACTTGTGATTCGCAATTAAATTGGTGGAACAATTTTTTTAAGGTGGCTCCAAAAAATTTGACTCGCGACAGCTGTAAAAAGATAATTAAAATTAACCATATAAGAGGATTGATTAACGCAACCGTAGAAGGAATGGGTATCGGGTTTTTTCCACTATACTCTATTTCAAAAGAACTGAAATCGGGACTAATACAACAAATTTTTGAAGAAATTATGCCACTGGATGATAAGTTTAGGATTTATCAAAAGATAAAAAGATCATCGTTAAAATATCAATCTAAATTAATAGAATATTTGACAAATCTTAACCCAGAGCATTTAGGATTTTAGGATTAAAAGATCGGAGGATTGAACTTATTGTTGACTTTATTGTAATTCTTTAGGATACTTACGAATCATGGATGAGCTAATGAGATCGGAAATTAATTCCATCGGACGTATTGTAAGTGTAGCGGAAAGGGCTTTGACAAGGAGACTTCAAAAACATTTTCGTGATGCGGGTTTTTCCATCACTGTTGAGCAATGGAGAGTCCTTTTTTATTTATGGATTGAAGACGGAAAAAGTCAAAAAGATCTTTCAAATAGTGTCAGCAGAGATAAAACCAGTATCAGTAGATTAATTAACGGTTTGGAAAAAAAAGATTTGGTTGTAAGAACCAATAATCGAAAGGATAAGAGAAATAACCAGATTTTTTTAACTCCCAAAGGCAAATCATTAAAAGAAAAAATGATGACTTTTGCCCAGAAAACAGTTAAACAAGCTCAAAACGGCATAACTCCGGAAGATATAATTTTATGTAAGAAAGTATTGAGTAAAATTAATTCCAACCTCGGAGTCACTGAATTCGAACCGGTTAAGTAAAAAAATCAAACCACATAAAACTTATGGTAAATCCATACATACAATTAGCCTGAATAGTTCAAACTTTGCAAAAAAAATATAAAGATCAAAACAACAGTAACCACAATAGGTATTACCGCCAAAATTTCCTTAAGTAGTTCCAATTTCTGCTTCATCTTTTTGATCTCCTTGCTATATTTTTAATATAAGAATTAAATCGAGTAGTAATCTGTAGAGTAACTTTTACAGGACAGAAAAAACGGCACCAAAACAACGGAATTATAAAAGCACCGAATAGAACAATTGACAGAATAAACCACTGAATTCCAATACCCTCAAAACCGAATAGTGTGGCAAAAGGCTCATATGCTCCCATTGTAGGATTTTGTGTCAAGAATATTATAATTAAAGATAACCATGTTAAAAAGAATCTAAGACCACCAAAAAATCCATTAACTTTTTTGTTAATTTTTATCTTTATTCCACTGATCTTTGATATTAGTTCCTGAGTTGCTCCAAAAGGACATATCCTATGACAATAAATATTCTTCCCCGTAATTAACGTTATGAGAAATAGCCCGGGAACAAGAATCCACCAAAATAGATTTTTAGTTATCGATGGAAAATATCCGAGCATTATTGAGGAGAAACCTGCAATTGATATTGAAGTATTTAAAAAGATACCGAGGAAAACAAATCCCGCTATCATTACTATATATCTTAATATTTTACCTCTTTTAGATATCACTATAAAAACGGATACGTATAAGATAAGCAGAAAAATTTCTTTGTATCCTATCTTAAAATGTTCTGTTTTGTCTTTAATCTTTAGATTTAATACTTCTGTTCCGAGTTTATGACAACTTTTCTTTATAGCATCGGTAAAAGCCAATGAAGATACAGTTGCTCCCGATACCATATCTATACCGTCATTCTCATTAAAAAGATCGGATATTTTTTTCCCCGAGAACTGTTTGAAGAAATCCATCCTTTTTAATTTCCTGAAATATGAATGTGTCTCTTTATGATCAACAACAACTATTTCATCAATTATACCTACCGAATTTGTTAAAACGGCGGAAACAAAAGGTCCACCCCACCCCATACCTTTCGTCAATGTAACATATCCGTTAAGATTACCGGTCTCATTTTCACAAAATTTACCTATTTTAATAAGATTTTTTCCCTTTACAATTTTCAATGTCGAACCATTCTTATGTATCTTCCTCATTTGTCCTATCAAATCTCTGTCTTTTAAAAAAAATCCGGTTATGAAAGCAATCAGAACAGTAAAAAACATTAAGTATACAATTATATCCTTTATTATCCTTTTTTTATCACCAATCATCAATCAAACCTACATAACCGTTTATTTGGATTTTTTAACTACTCTAAAAGTAATCGAAAACAATAAAAGAGTCATGCTTCCGAAGAACAATAAACCTGCACCTGCCGCCTGAATTTCTCCTTCGATAAATGAACTTACAGACCAGGCAATGGTAAATAAAAATGAAAATAAAGTTATCAACGAGATTCCCCACCCTAATATAGATAGTTTAACATCCCTTTTTATATTCCATGCTGACAAACCCCATAAAGCGATTGCAAAAATAGACCCTAAGGAAAACCACATTAATCCCATAAGACTATTCCCCCTTTTCCCAAAAATCAATATTTGCTTTTCTATCGTTCACGTTACCGAATCCGAAAATTTTATCCATTTTTGCCATAACATAATGGAGTGGTGCACCCGGAATAGTTGTAATATCCGATATTAATTTATGATGCCACATTGAGGGTTTATTGAAGGGACAAGAGGTGATGCAATTTGTACAATCACTTTGATTCTCCCCCCAAAACTTGTAGCATTTTTCAGGATTAATATACCATTTCAAAACACCCGGATTATTTGAGACAGTCTTACCCTTTAAAGTTGGACTCTCTTTAGGGATTGCCTTGGAAGGGCATGAATCGGCACACCGTTTACACGATTTGCAAAACTCCCATACTCCGAAAGTTTTAGGTTTGTCAACCTTAATTTCAAGCTCTGTATAAATTTTAGCAATTCTTACTCTCGGTCCGAATTCCCTTGTTATAAGCATCCCGTTACGTCCTAACTCCCCTAATCCGGCTGCTATTGCGTAAGGTACGCTGAGAGAAACATCATTCCCACACGCAAAAGCTTTGTATCCTAAAGACCTGATAAAGCTTGCTACTGAATATCCGGTAGCTGCCATACGTGAATACCCGAATCCCGTGGCTGCTCCTTCAATAGCAGATGGAGAAGCTGCAATAGCATTATAATCCATTTCAAAAGCCAGAACGATAACCGACTTGGGTTTGAATGGGAATTCAGGTTCCACCGATTCAAACATATCACTAAAGTTTGGACGTTGTTGTCTACTTTTCATAGGAGCAGATCTTTTTTCATCTTCTTTTTGTTCCCCGTCTCCCGAATTATCGTTTCGAGAATTACTTTTTGGTTTGACAAGTCTTGAATAATCCCAAAGAGAATCATGTTTTGCTACACCAACCAGATCTGCTCCGAGAAAAGATGCGGCTTTTTTAATTTTCTTTGCCGCATCTTCAGGATTTTTAAATTTAAATCGATCTTGACTAACATCTCCATCCCACTGATAAGCTTGTGTTTGCGGAACACCAAAAGCACTCATTCCGGCAATTAAACCGTCTATTGCCCAAGCAGCTTCATCCAAAGCTTGATCGAGTTGTGACCATCCGGGAGGTGATGATTCTTTACCGTAACTCTTCTCGGATTCTCTTGCATTTCTAATTTCCTTACTTAATGGTAAATCCCACATCTGTCTTATAAAAACAGTATTTTTATGATCCATCCGTTTACACTTGTCGGTAACTAAAACAGGAAAACGTTCTCTTTCCTTTGCCGGAAGAATCTTATTTATATCTTTAGAGAAATTCTCTTCTCCCCTGGGAAGAACGGATATCCCGATAGCAGCACCTGCTGTACCTGCAGCTGCACTGATCTTGAAGAATTTCCTGCGGCTTATTCCAGTACTATTTTTTTTATCGATTCCCTTCATACCTTCATTTTTTTTATTATGATCTTTCATCCATTTCACTCCATTCTGTTTTTTGTTTTTATTCTTGTGGATTGTGCAAACTTTAACTTCCATTGACCGTTATTCTTGGATAACACCGCACTCTCAAACCACTTAATATTTACTGTTTTTTCATCTGAAATAATTCGTGCATCATTCCAGTAAAGTATCCATGCAAAATTTCCGTCGACATGAATATCAATCACCGAAATTTTATGATTCATCTGAACTTTCCGATCCGAACCGGTCTTCATCATATCAACTGCTTCCTGCTTATTTAGAACCATTCCACCTTCACCTAATCGGAAATCTTCGGTTATCAAATCACCCATTTTTTTAAAATTCGATGAAGATGAAGCTGAGAAAAGATCATTTATTGTTTGCTCAACTCTCTTTTCTTCGGAAACAGAATGGTTACAGGATATAAATATACCGAACACAATTGCAATGAAAATAAACTTTTTGATTTTCATTATTCACCTCACAAAATAATTTATCTGCTTGAAATATTTTTTGTACTTCGTTTATTTAAACCGAACTACACATAAAAACGTATAGTTGTATATACAACTCGGCAAAACAAATGTCAACTTTTACAAAAATAATTAATTTTAAGTTTTGCTACCTCCGTTTAAAAAAGAGTTAACTATTCTTTTGTATATATCAGTTCTCCGTTATCGTTACAGCAATAGTACCCGAATTGTAGCGTAATGTGGTTTATATTAAATTTAGTTTCCAATATATTTTCAACTTTATCCTTAACAGACATCATTTTAACCATATCAATATTATTTTTAACGTTAACATGAGCTTCAAGATGTATTTGAGTATCATCAAGTTTCCAAACATGAACATGATGAAAGATTTTTATTTCATCAAGTTTCTCAATATCCTTTTTCATCTCTCTGATATTTATACCGTATGGTGTAGATTGCATTAAGATATCAACCGTTTCCTTTACTACTCCCCATGTGTGGTAAACAATATAAACACCTACAAAAACCGTTATAAGAGGATCTATCCAAAACATGCCGAATTTCCAGATGGCAATTCCTCCGATAATTACCGCTACGGAAGACAAGGTATCACCTAACAGATGTAAATATGCAGCTTTTATATTCAGACTGTATTTCTTGTGTTTATTTAAAACCAATACGGACAAAAAATTTACCAGAAAACCGAAAATGGCAATAATAAACATCACCTTACCTTTTATCGGTTCAGGATTTAGGAACCTTTTATATGCCTCGTAAAATAAAAATATACATATGGAAATAAGAAGTATCCCGTTAAAGAAAGCAGCAAGAATTTCAATTCTATTGTAGCCGAAAGTTCTATTCTCATTCGGTTTCTTTTGACTTATTCTTCCAGCGAGAAAAGCAATAAATATTGCAGATGAATCCCCCAAATTGTGCAAAGCATCGGAAAGCAATGATAAACTGTTAGATATCAATCCTCCTATAATTTGAACTATTGTTATTGATAAATTTAATAAACTTACCCAAAGTAATTTTTTACCCTTCAAATCACCGGCAGGATTGTGGTGATGATTATGGTGATCGTGATAATTATACCCCATAGCTATCCTCCTCTACTATCCATTCGTGGTAACGGAAAATAAATAAGTATGAACACTTTTGTCTTATCAAAGAAACATCAGATATACTCAATAATTACCATTGAATATATTTTATCAATGAAATAGCATTAGTTTTAATTATAGCAGATAAATCCCAATCCGAAAAACAGTTCGATGCTATAAATTATCCAAGCCTCCACTCACCTAAATCCAAATAAATAATGGAGACATATTAGTAAAATATTTTATTGAAAATCGGAAGAAAATTTGATAATGTATTATTTACGATAGGAGGAAAAATGTCTGACAGGATGGTAAATCATTTCATGGAAATGGTAAAAATAGATAGTGAGTCCGGAAATGAGGAGAATTTCATAAATTATCTTAAAGATAAATTTGAAGAATTGGGTGGAGATGCGGTTAAAGATAGTTATGGAAATCTAATAGTAAAATTTCCTTCAAAAAATTGTAATAAAACGGAACCGGTACTTTTCTCATGTCATGCCGATACGGTAAAACCGGGAATAGGAATTGAACCTATAATTGAAAACGGAGTAATAAGATCATCCGGTAACACTATACTTGGAGCCGATGATAAAGCGGGGATATCGGAACTGTTCGAAGCACTTAGAATTTCAGATATTCACCCTCCGATCGAAATTGCTATCAGTAGGCAGGAAGAGGTAGGACTTCACGGAGTTAAAAACCTTGATTATTCTATCATTACCGCAACAAAGGGATTCCTCCTTGATAATGACAATTTGGAAACGATTGTAATCGGAGGTCCTTCATACTTTGCAATTGATGTTTCGATAAAGGGAAAAGCAGCACACGCAGGAATGGAGCCGGAAAAAGGTGTAAATGCAATTATAGCAGCTTCAAATGCAATTTCAGCATTAAGACTCGGAAGATTAGATCATGAAACAACCGCAAATGTAGGTGTTATCAACGGTGGAGTCATCAGGAACGGTGTTCCGGATTCAGTTACATTTCTTGCGGAATGCAGAAGCCTTAATCATGATAAAGGGGTAAAACTTGCCGAAGAAATGGAAAGAATCATAATAGAAAAAGTAACCGAGGCAAATGCGGAAGTGGAGATAAAGGTTGATAACCTTTGCAAAGCCGTAGATATCCCTGTAGATTCATGGACGGTCGAACAATCGAAAAAAGCTCTGAAAACAGTTGGAATAGAAGCAAAAACCACCTTTATTACGGGATTTACGGATGCATCAATTTACAACAACAAAGGTATAGAAATGGCAGTGGTAGGGATCGGAGCACAACTTGAACACTCTACGGAAGAACATATTAAAATAGAAGATATGGAAAAAGCCAAAGACATGATTGTTGAACTTATGCGGCTATCGGCAGTCTAAAAAATGTTAATTTCCTGATTTATTTTTCAGTCTGATGTTACGGTAAATAACAAAAAGCCATAAATTCCCGACTATCATCATTCCGATAATTATTCTTCCCTGATAAACCTCATAGGGGTAGATTCGTAAAATTTCAAACAATACAATCGGGGTAATAATTGAGATAACACTCAAATAATATGCTACTTTATACATCTCTCTATTTCCGTAAAGCATTTGCGAACTCCATCCTATGGCTGCAAAAAAAACAAAAATAACATTTGAAAAATCGGTTGTAAACATTTTCGGTGAAAACATTAGAATATAAATAAAAGAGGAGAACAGAGAAAATACATACGGACCTGCAAACAGTATCATTCTTCTAAGTTTCGGATTTATCCTCAATTTTCCTCTCATAATGTATGTATTTTAATCCATAATTGAAGAATTATCAACACGATACTGATTATCCTATCACTTTATTTCAACATAAAACTTTCAAAAATGATGCCCGAAAATATGGGTTTTAAAAAGATTATGTGACAGCCTCATAGATTTTACCCCTTAATTAGTGAATTTATAGAACTTTTAATTCTAATATGCTACAATTTTTATATGTTAATAGCTTATTATAGTTTCAGACATTTTATAAAAATTTTCATCATGATTTCCACAGATTTTTCCACAAAAACCAGAAGATACGACAATTATAGGATTACTAAGAACTTTATCCAAAAACTATTTTACCACCAGTTTACATGGCTTTGAAGGAACACTCATGGAACAAATTGCAAAGCAAGCAAAGGTTAACAAAGCAACTATCTACAACATTGGCAATGAAAAAGCTTTTATAGAGGAGAAACAGAATGATTAGGCAAAATAAAGGCTATCTATTCAACCCATTTTATTCCGGAACAGACAGGGATATCTTGCCTGTCTTCACTTTTATTAAAAGAAGTGTGTTTATGACTACGGGACTTGCCGGAACGGTTATATGCTTAGTATGTCTCTATTTAGGAATGAGAGAAGTTATGAATCTGGGCGGATTTGTTGCTTCCGGTGGTCCTTATGAAATTGCTCATCAGGCACCTGATTGGATCTGGATAATGCCAGCTTCAATTTTTGGTGGAATGTTTTTTATTCTCCTGAATTTTTTGAACGCCAGAAAAATCGGCGGGATAAAAATTTTGATATTTTTATGGCCCGCTTTATTCCTATCACTTGGTTATAATTTTATGGAATATGCAATTAATCCTCCCGGAGATCACTCAAAAATAGTGATCAGCTGGCTAATCTGCGGAATAATTTTCATTGGGATGGGAGGAATCCCGCTTCTGGTAATAATCAGAAGTATCATCCAACATATCAGGAATAGGTCAACATCTGAGCATAGTGCCTTTAAGGAGTTTTATACCGGACAGAACCATCCTGAAAATGGTAAGTACATGAATAAAAAATCAGTTGCGGTTCTTGTTTTTTTATTAACTATTCTGGGACTTGCAGGAGGGATATTTCTTGGTATTACTCTATTTAAAATCATAAGTTCATAACCGGATTAAAAGGGGTCAAATCTGTGTTTGACGTTTCAGGCATAGTTTTTCTATCTTATATAACTTTTTTTTAAACACCGAATCCTTCTTTATTCTTGTTTTTATCCTTCTCAGGACGGTAAGGAGGTAGCTGTTACATCAACTATGATCGATTTAAATCTCCCTTTAAATACTTGCCCTTCACGATAATTGAGGCATTCGCTGACTCTTTTAGAAAGTTAGATAATTATTAGGAAACTTACACAAAACTTGACACAATGAAAAATTCAATTTAGAATGGGATCCAAAGCAGAATTCAAGGGAAGAGGGATTAAAAAACCCCACAGCCCCCGCTGCCGTGACCGGATCTCGTCGTTGAGAAAAGGTTTCAGATATTAATGTCACTCTCTGTAGAGGGGAAGGCAATCTGAAATATCCGGAAGTCGGAAGACCTATTCTACTTTGCAACTCTTGACCGCGGAGGGCGGTTGAAGAATATTATTATACCCTCCATAAAATTAAAGGAGGATCATTATGATCAAAAAGTTGTTTCCCTTGCTTATTATTCTACTATTTTCTTTTTTCGAATATGGAGAAGAAAGCAAACCAAAGAAAGAATATTCTCGAATAAACGAGATTATTGAAGTCGTCGGGAATATTGCACAAAACAAATCGGTACAGAGTATCTCTGTAATTAACAAGGAAAAAATGGAAAAATTTAGGTTAAATAGCTTAAAATCTTTAATTTCCACTGTTCCGGGAGTCCTTTCACTCTCAACCGGTAGGTTCGGTCAAGCTTCATCAACCTACATAAGAGGATCAAACTCCACTCAGGTACTTTACATTGTTGACGGTGTAAAGGTTAGAAATTTTTCAAGTATAGGTGGTGTAAGTCTTGCTACAATATCCCCGTTTCTTATCAATAAAGTTGAGATTGTTAGAGGACCTCTAAGCAGTGTATACGGATCGGATGCAATGGGAGGAGTAATAAGTGTTGATACCGATACAAGGAATGGAATTAAATTCGAATCATCTGTAGGCAGTCACGGATCATATCTCGGAAATGTATCATGGTCAAAAAAATTCGGAGATTTTAATATATCTATTGCTTCCGCAAATCAATTCTATACGGACAATATCAAAAACGATAAGTTTAAAAATAACGGATTTAAAGCAAGAATTGATTATCAAAAAAAATCATTTAAAACAGGCTTTAGATTTTTTGGAAATATCACCGATTCCGGTATCCCGTTTAACATGAACAAACCTTCTCTTCAAAGAAAATTCAACCGATTTAACTACGTCGCAGCCATACCGCTTGAATTCCGTTTTAATAAAACTACAAAACTAAGAATAAATCTTTCCTACAATAGAAACAATTATAAATTTGAAGACAAAGAAAATAAGTGGAATCCATACTTTAAGAATATTTCCGATAACAAGGCGATAGAGGGGATCTTGGTCGCAAAACTTTTCAAAGGATTGGATTTTCACGGCGGGATAGACTACTCCTTTCAAAATATATTTACGGAAAATAAATTTAAAGTAACTATCGATAATGTTAAAACAAATTTTTTCTCCTCATTTGTATTGTTGAATTATGAATTGGGAGATTTTTTGATGACAGGTTCTTTGCGTTATGACAAATATAAAGATGTTGATTCTAATATTTCACCTCAAATCGGATTTTCTTACCTTTTTAACAAAACAATAAAGATTAAAATGGCATATTCGGGAAGTTTTAAAGCCCCGCTTCCAGTTCATCAAATAAATCCGTGGGGAGCTTCAAATTTCAAACTGAAACCTGAGAAAGGAAAATCATATGAAGTAGGATTAGACATATTTATTAAAAAACTAACTGCCGGAATCACCTATTTTAATACGGAATATACAAATCTTATTGACTGGGTAACAATTGATTTCACAAAATGGACGGGGCAGTACCAGAATATTAAAGGTGCAAATATTAAGGGAATCGAATTGGAATTATCATACTTGCTGTTCAAAAATCTAAACTTGAATTTATCTTATGCTTACCTTGACGGTAAGGATAAAAAAACAAACAAACCTCTTCCACGCAGACCTAAACATACTGTTGCCTTCTCATTTATTTATTCCGGAAAAATATTTACTCTATCTGGAATGTTCAGATATGTCGGTAAGAGACCGGATCTTGATTTTTCAAGTCATCCGCCGCAAATTGACAATCCACCTTTCAACACTTATGATTTAACTACAACCATTCCGCTTAACAAGTCATTCTCGGTTTTCTTTAAAATGACAAATCTGTTCGACAAAGATTATCAGGAATTTTTCGGATACCCCGCACCGGGTAGAAGGATTGAAGCAGGTATTACATACAAGAACTAAATGAAACCAAGAGAGATCTCCCTTTCCGTAATACTCTTTCTTCTGTTCTCGCTCCATATTCTATCGGAGAGGGTAATCTCTCTTTCTCCCTCAATAACCGAAATCCTTTATGAGATGGATCTCGGTTCATCCATAGTCGGAAATACAAAATTTTGTAATTATCCCGATGATGCAAATCATAAGAAAAAGATCGGAGGGTATCTCGACATGAACATTGAGATGATTATTGATCTCAATCCCGATACAATTATCCACTATCCGGAACATTCAAAAATGCTCAAACCTCTGAATGGTATTGTTAAATTGATTCAAGTTTCTCATAGGAATATTGAGGATCTCATTAAATCAATAAAAAAAATAAGTACTGCTTTAAATGTGAAATCCAAGGGAGAATTATTAATAAAAAGAATTACCGATGGACTTAACTCCATTAGAATGAAAAAAAAGGGTGCAATCAGAAAAAAGGTAATGATAGTTATCGGTGGAACTCCGATGCAGTTAAAAAATCTAACAATAATTGGAAAAGGTAATTTCCTGAATGAAATTATTAAAATTGCAGGAGGAGAGAATGCCTATACCGGAAATATTGCCTATCCTTTGGTTTCAATTGAGTCAATAATTAAGATGAATCCCGATATTATTATCCAATTCTCTTTTATGGATAATTCTCCGTCGGAGAAAAAATTAATCGGAATATGGGAGAAATTCCCTTCAATAAGAGCGGTTTTTCATAAAAATATACAAATTATTAAAGATGATTACTGGGCAAGACCGGGTCCCAGAATTGTAAAAATTGCCGAATCCCTCTACAAGATTCTTCTCCGCAAGTAAGTTTGTTAAAAATCATCAAGTATTGAAACAACATATTTTATCCTTTTTTTCCAATACCTTAAATACTTTTCCCTCCTTATAATTCCTCTTCCGTTAGGAGAATGAATAAAGTATCTTTTATTAACATAAATACCTGAATGCCATTGTTTTTTTTTTATTTTAAATATTAATATATCACCTGATTTTGCATTCTTGAATTTTATGTGATATCTCATTTTCCCCTGCTTTTTCGCCGTTCTCGGGATATCAATTCCGAATGAGTCATACAAATAGAATACGAATCCTGAACAATCGAACCCGTAAATGTCGGTTCCACCGTAATGGTAAGGAATACCTCTTAATGATTCTGCAAGTTTAACAATCTTCCTCCGTAAATTCCAAACTTTTTCAGGTTCCGATTCAAACGAGCAGTTAACAAAAAAAACAAAAATTATCAATATTATTGAAAACTTAACTATTTCGGTTTTCCGGATTTTATTCATTTGTTAAACAAAATGCGAAAGGGGGGACTCGAACCCCCACACCTTGCGGCACCAGATCCTAAGTCTGACGCGTCTGCCAATTCCGCCACTTTCGCATTTTCAAGAAAATATCATTAAAGAAAAGATGTATCAATAACAAACACCTTTCCTAATTACTACGTCCTTTTATCCTAATCTAACTTGAATAGAGATTTATCAACAGGAGCATTTACAACCACTTCTTTGACGGAAATGTTAATAAGCCTTTTACCGTTCAAGAAAATTTCCGTTTTAAAAGGGAAACTTATTGCATTCTGCTTTTTAAATTTAGACATATAAATTTTACCTACACCCTTTTGTCTTGCAATGTTTACCAATTTCTCTTTAATTTCAATCAAACCGGTATCTCTGTTTAAAAAGAATTTTACCCAATTTTTTCCTTTATCTTTGATATAGATAACATCGTATGTTTTTCCCTTTACTACTACCTTCTTCAAATACTGATAAGAATATTTATTCTTGGAATGGAAGATATCGTATAAATCGGCAAATTTAGATTCCTCAATATCTTTTTCCGGAATTTCTTTCTTTTGACCCATCTGATCCGCATACCCTTTTTTTCCGTTAATAGCTCTTTTCATTACCATACCCATCACTTTCATCTCCGAATAAAACTTATCGGGATATACAGCATAGGAGGTTTGACTGATTGCCATAGTCCTTCCCATCATAGACATATCCATATCTGATTTTTGTATAGAGGTTTTAATACTCTTGTATCCGGAATAATTTTTATTGAGTACGGAGAAAAGTAACTCTCTCCCTTTTTTTAGAGATTCCGGTGTAGCTTCAGGAATAACCTCTTTTAACTTAGGTTGTTTTATGGAAATATCAATATTTTCAACCTTACCGATATCCGATAAATTACCTTTTATCTTCTTTTTATTTCCGACTACCAAAACAACCATCTTCTTAGGATCAAGATACTTGTTTGCAACTTCATAAACATCATCGGCTGTCACAAGTTTTATATCATCAATCAATTTTTCATATTTCTCTATATCCAATCCGAAAAATTCTTTTTCAAGATAATTGTATAAAACTTTATCGGGGGAGCTGAATTTAAACACATAAGAATTAAGAAAATAATCTTTCGCTTCTTTCAGTTCTTTTGCTGTAACCTTTCCTTTTTTTATCAAATCTATTTCATCAAAAATCGCCTTTATTACTTCTATTGTGGTTTCCGATTTTGTAAAAGTTGAAAATAGAACTCTTCCGGGGTAAAGATAATTGGTGATGATTCCTCCACCGACTCCGTACGTCAACCCCATTTTCACCCTTAAACGCTGCATTAGCCTTGAACTGAATCCCTGAGAAAAGATTGAATTGAAAACCAAGATCTTTGCTTTCTCATCAATATTCTCTTTTACACCGAGATGACCTATGGATATCTGACTCTGATTCATATTACTTTTTTCAACGAAACCTATTTTAAAATTGTGCTTCAATTCTTTTACTTCAGGATATTTTGGTAAAATAGCTTTCCCACTCCATTTCCCCAAATATTTTTCAATAATTTTTTTGATCTCTTTGATTTTCATGGGACCCGTAACGCCCACAAGCATTGAATCAGGTTTAAAAAAAGTACTATAACAGGAAGAGACATCTTTCAATTTAATATTTTCAAGATGATCATACTCTAACGATACCGAGAAAGGAGAATTTTTACCATAGATCAATTTATCAAATTCTCTACTATTAATGGATGAAGGATCATCATTACGTCTTGATATCAAACTTGACATCTTACTCTTGATCTCTTTAAACTTATCTTTATTAAATGCCGGATTTAACAACATATCAGCCAGAATACTCATGGCTTCATCAAAATTATCCTTTAATGATGAGACATTTATAGTAAAATCGTCCAATCCGCTCCTTATGGAAATTGAGATACCTTTTGAATCAAGCTTTAAATCAACCTTTTCACCTGAAAGAGTTTTTGTCCCTCCGATCCTAAGTAATTGGGCTGTTATGGAAGCAAGTCCCACCTTTGATTCGGGGTCATAAACATCTCCACCCTTTATCATTGCCATAAACGTAACTATCGGAAATTTATCACTCTTTATCAATCTTATGTTAATTCCGTTTTTTGTAACCGCTTTTTCTATCACCGGTTTTTTAATTTTGCTTAATGCGGGAAATTTAAGTTTATCTATTTTCCGCTCTTTCCCTTCGATTAGAGAAACATTTATCAGCAAAAACAAAACAATTATCGATATAACTATCCTCTTCATTTTTTCACCTCTTTCTTCTTTTCAATCGTAATTACCACCCTATTGTTCGGTGTAAAATATTTTTTAGCAAGTTCCTGTAAATCTTTCGCAGTAACTTTTTCTATATTCTCAAGTTCATCGAATGAATTTCTCCATGAACCCGATACAACTTCACTACTAAGAAGATTTAGCAAGAAACCTCTGTTGGATTTCATCCGTTCTATCAAAGATACTCTTATCCTATACTTTGCAGAACTCAGTTCTTCTTCGGTTATTAAATTTTTCTTTAAATTTTCAATCTCATCTAAAACAGCTTTCTCCATCTCACTTGTCGTATGATCCTTGTTCGGTAATGCAAAGAACATGTAAAGTGAAGGATATTTACTACCGGGGAATCCGGCCATTGATCCTATAAGCATTGCGGATTTATCCTTGGTAACCATTTTCTTATAAAGTCTTGAACTTCTACCGCTGGTAACAACATAGTCAAGCACTTGAAATTTTACAAAGTCTTCATGAAGTTCCGAAGGACAGTGATATCCCGTGATAAACCATGGCTGAGAATCTTCATAAATAGTCATTCTCTTCTCGCCAAGCTGTTTAGGCTCAACGGAAAATACTTTTTCGATTTTCTCACCTGACGGAATTTTCATGAAATATTTATTTGCAAGTTTTTTTAACTGATCGGGATATACATCGCCCGTCACACCTATTACAAGATTCTTTGCAGTATAATATTTCCGGAAATACTCTTTTACATCCTCTCTTGAAATATGATTTATGTTACTCATAGGACCGACAACGCCAACTCTATAGGGATGATCTTTAAATGCAAGTGATAATAATTCTTCAATCATTTTTCCTACCGGAGAATTTTCCGTACGTAACCTTCTCTCCTCTTTTATAACTTGACGCTCTTTGTACAATTCTCTAAAAACCGGATCAGAAAATCTCCCTGATTCAAGATATGCCCATAATTCAATTTTGTTGGACGGAAGACTAAAGAAATATACGGTTGAATCATTATTTGTTCCCGCATTAAGCCCCACTCCACCGTTTCTTTTGAGGATAGTATCGAATTCATTTGGAATAACATACTTTCCGGCTTCAACCCTTAATTTTTCAAACTCTTTTTCCAGTTTTGCCAACTTATCTTTGTTTGGTTTCCGCTTATCTTTCTCTTTTACTATCACGGAGAACACTCTATCCATTTCATCTAAGATTTTCTTCTCCTTAGCAGGTTCCCTTGTCCCGATCTCCGTTGTCCCTTTAAAAGCAAGATGCTCTAAGAAATGGGAAATACCATATATTCCGATTCTTTCGTCACTCCCGCCAACATTGGCATAAGTGACAAAACTTGCTATCGGAACCGAATGATCTTCAAGTAAAATAAACTTTAAACCGTTCGGAAGGGTAAATTCAGATACCCTTTTTTTTACGCTATCAAAGCTAAAACCCGATCCTGCAACAAAAGAGACAGAGACCGCTAATAATAAAAAACCAATTAAAACTCTCCTCATTATAACCTCCGTAATTTTGATTTTACCATACCTTTTGTTTTAATTGTACAGTAAGTGGTTTACGAAAAATAATTAAAAATGTTTAAGAATTTTGTTATAATCTCATCTATGAAAAAAGAAAATTTTATTTTCCTTATAATTATAATATTTTTTCTCCTTCTCTTGTTGATAGTTGGTAAAAGATCAAGAATCTCTGAGTGGACACGGAATAATTCGCTAAAAAAATCCAATGCCATTAATATAGAGGTAAAAGGAGATCCCGCTCAACTTATTTCCTCAATAAATAACAGCCTTAAATACTTCTCCAAATTGCCAAAGGAGAGAACGTTTCTCTTTGGAAATGATATTTACAGTAAATCTCAAATGGAAGAAAGCTTACTGGATTTCAAAGAGAATCTACTCAAGTACGGATTTTCCCAAGAATTTTTTAGATATGTCAAGAATAATTTCGATTTTTATGAGTCTGCAACGGAAAAAGTATTATTTACCGGTTATTATGAAGCTACGTTAGAAGGATCTTATGAGAGAACCGAAATTTTCAAGTATCCTTTGTATAAAAAACCGGATGATCTTGTCTCAATAAAACTTTGGAATTTTCCATCTTTGAAAAAATTTAAAGATTTTCACAAAACACTTCATGGAAAATTAAACAAAGACAATACAATTTCACCTTATTATTCACGATCGGAAATTGATACATATAATGCCCTTTCGGGAAGAGATATAGAACTTGTCTGGGTTAATGATCCTATAGATCTTTTTTTTCTCCATATTCAGGGTTCGGGAATAATCAAACTTACGGACGGAAAATCAATCAGAGTTAACTATGCGGGTACTAACGGTCATCCGTATAAAGCCGTCGGTAAGTATCTTGTCGAAAAGGGTGTATGTACGTACAAAGACCTCTCCATGCGGTATATAAAGAATTACATAAAAAAAAATCCTAATGAAGCGGAAAATATATTTAATTATAACCCTTCTTACATCTTCTTTAGAAAAGTTGAAGAAGGTCCTGTAGGATCGCTTGGAGTTCCGGTAACTCCATACCACTCAATAGCAACAGATAAGTATATTTTTCCAAAAGGAGCTATCTGTTATATTGAAACAAAACTACCGGAATTTGATGATAATGATCTATTCTCGGGGAAAAAATATTTTAACGGTTTCGTTCTTAATCAAGACACCGGTGGTGCAATTCGTTCTCCTGCGAGAGCAGACCTTTTCACAGGAAACGGAGGAAAGAACGAGCTTACGGCAGGATATCTGAAAGAGGAAGGAAAATTATATTTCTTGATAAAAAAAAGGGAAGCCTGATAAACAGGCTCCCCCTTTATTGAAATCTCTAATTTCTACTTTTGCCAGGTGACTCCTACATAGATAGAATAGGATTTTCCCGAAGTATCCGTAAATAAATATTTTGCAATATCATCAACAATGTAGTAGTAAACCGAGCCGTTCAACGTCCAGCTTTTTGACAACGCAAGATTCATCCCGATATGTGTAATAACCTGATTCATATCAAGCTTGGAGTAATCGGCAATCTGTCCCATGTTATCAAAATCGAGTGCAATACTACCGGTTCCGGGTAAAAACGACATTTGGCTTTCATCAAGTTCAAGATTCTTTATAACGGAACCCGATTTGTTATAATTAATATTGAAAAATACTGAAAATTTATCGCTTGCCCAATAGCTAAGGTTAAAGAGAAGTGTTTGATTTGTATTATCCAAATCCATCATATCCGTAAGTGTTCCGGGCATTCCTACTATGATACCTCCTCCGCAACCCTCTATTACCGGATTTGCAAAGAGTGTGCTATAAACATTTTTATAGTCATAATAAGAAAGCGACATTGACACTTTTTCTCCGAGTCGCGTCCATATGTCCGCTCCCCATTGAAAAAGATCTCTGTTCCAACTTGCTCCCGTTGTTACCAGATTATCATTATCCTCTTTTCTGTAAAGAAAATTTCCATTAAGTGCAAACTTTGAACTCGGTCCCCAATGAAATCTTCCCTTAAATTCCTTAACACTTTCAGGATAATTTGTCATTGTGCCGGTTCTCATTTGGTGCCATTTCATGAACTGAACCGATTTTGGAGAAAGTGGAGATTTTGCATTGATCATTTGAACATTTTGTGCAATCCCACCTTTCAGATTTGCAAATGGATCACTTATTGATTTGATCTTTGCATCAAAAACGAGTTTGAACTTAGGAGCAGGTTTGAATGTGAGTCTCCCTTTAACCGTATTGCTCTTTGTATTTCCAACTTCAAAAAAATCTCTGTCAATACTCTCATAAATATATCCGAGACGTAATTTTAGCTTCTTAGATAGCTTGTATCTGACATTGGCTTTCAAATTAAATACTTTCCTTGAGAGAGATGACTTTCTTGTCCAATCAAATGTATCCAATCCTAATATCTCCGCATATGTTTTGCCCTTGTTAGGACCACCGACATCAACTTTATCATTGATATCAATAAAAACCGAATCGTTATCTATAGACTGATAAAAAAGGATTGCATTAAAAAATCCTTTTTTTCCGAGTCTTGCGGAATATGCACCTGAAAATGCATTGGATTTCCATTTAAGTTTTGAACTTAAATTTTCAACTCTGGAACTGACAAACTGACCTGACAATGTGTTGTAATTGGAAAAAGGAATAGCTGCTTGAAGGAGGTGTGTATCTTTTTTGGTTTTAGGTATAACATCAAAAGCCAACGTTTCTTTATCACCTACCGAAATCCTTGAAGTGAATACTTTTTTCAACTTTTCGGGATGAATAACCAAAATATAATCATTTGTCGGAGCCATACTCCTCTCTTTAAACTCGTTTGCCGTATAAGAATAATCAACCGTTGATTTCCCGAATCTGATATTTGCACCGATTTTAATATCCTTATTATAGTTGTTAATTGATCTGGATTTTGCCACTACATGGCAAGCCGAACACTTACTGAGTGTCCTAGCTTGATACATACCGTTCCTTTTCTCATCTCTATAGTGAACATAAAATTTGAGTCCGGGAACCATCGGAACCGAAAATTGCGTTTTACTTACAAATTCAGTCCTTTTCATATAGTACTGCTCATCCGGATTAAAATCCGTCGCATAAGCCGCGGATCTTTTCTCACTAACAACATCTATGTTTTTTAAGGGGTCGTGATCAAGTCTATGATAAAGAGAATTAAACTCAAGTTCCTGCTTAAGAACTCTATTGAAATCAAATTTCAGTTTGTGAGACATATCTTTGGAGTCTCCGTAAAATTTGGAAATAACATTAAAGAAAGTCTTATTCAGATTTCCTGAAAACACAGCTTTAAGAAATGGCTTTATTCCATCATCAAGAGGTGAATATTCCTTAACTTTTACGGTTGCATCTTCCTTTCCTATGTATCCCAATCCGAATTTAACCTTCGCATCAAGCTTGTTCACTTTTTTCTCGGAACTATCCGCTAACACGGGAAGCATAACAACCAGACAAATTGTTGTAATTAAAATTATTGTTTTTTTCATCTGATTACCTCCTTACCTGATCATCCCTTTTCCACGACCGGAAGTGGTCTGTGAAGGATCATCCGTTCCATGAATTTTAAAATGACATTGAGTACATTTTGTTAGAAATGCTCTTCTCCAACCTTCTGCACCGTGAGGATTCCGAGATGTATACTTCGTACTCGGCAAAGTTCTTGGATCCCCATTCCCGACTCTTCCGGCATGAAGATGTGACTCGTGGCACTGCAAGCAGAGGAACGGTTCATTTTGTTTTAGCAGATTGTTTGCAACGGCACCGTGGGGGGTGTGACAGGACAGGCAATCTTCCTGTACAGGTGCATGTTCAAAAACAAACGGTCCCCGTTTATCCGCATGGCACGAATAACAAAGGTCATTTAATCTTTCATTTGTTTTAAGATTGTTTACGAGGGATCCGTGATGCTGATGACAACTGCTACACTTCATCTTTCCCTCTCTGATAGGATGGTGAGAGGGATACATGGTCTCAACCTTGATATCAGTATGGCATTTTAAGCAAAGATAAGGATCTTCCGCTTTGACACTTTTACCCTTGTGAATGGGGTGACAAACGGCACATCCTATATCGGATGCGGCATGATCACTTAAATTCCAATCGGAAGCACTTAAACTCCTATGACAGCTTAAACACTTCGCCGAAGAGTTACTTTTGCTCCCCTTTTTAAAACTTGCAATTTTCTTAACATCACCCTCTTCCGCATGTGCCAGACCAGGTCCATGACAGGATTCGCAACCTTTCTTAAGCCCTTTCAGTTCGAAATCCTTTAGTCTTGAATGAACATTTTTTTCAAAGTTCTTCATAACTCCGTCGTGACATTCCAAGCACTTTTTATCACCGATAAAACCATCCGATGAATAGCTAAACAAGGTAAATAAGAAGAAAAAAATAAATGATAAGTAAATTAAATTTTTACTTTTCATATAGCCTCCTATAATATTTATTTTGTCCTGCTGATTAACATAACTTTTATTATTTTCTGCATTTTTTCTATCCCTTCTTTTAGTTCCGGAGCAATCAGATAATAGTAGACCGACTTACCATCCTTCTCTTTTCCGAGTATACCGAGTTTATACATATCATTTAAATGATTTGATAAACTGCTTAATGATATTTCAAGCTTATTTTGAATACTCCCTACGCTGAGCTTCTTATCATAAAGAAAGTTGATAACACGAAGACGTACGGGTTTGGATATGGCTTTACACATCAACACATAGTGATTCAAAAACTTTTCATCTACAAACATATATAATTAATAATTCAATTTTTTTAGTATGTCAATCTTTTTTTAATATAAAATTTGTTTTTTTTTAATTTCCATTATTTTATAATTTTAATATTCATGTATTGTTGATTTTATTTTACTATTCTTAAACTTGCAAATCCGGTTTTTGAATTTGAATTTATTTGAAAGAATTCTCTTTATAAAAGCACATCTTTATCTATCACAAGATCGGATATGCTATGAATCTAAGGTTAATACAAATTAAGAATTTTATCAGCCATTGAAGCAAGCGATTCGTTATGAGTAACAACAATTGCAGTTAAACCTTCATTTCGAATAAGTTCGGAAAACAATTTGAAAACCTTTTCTCCGGTATTTCTATCAAGATTTCCAGTAGGTTCATCAGCAAGCAACAACTTCGGAGAATTAATCAGACTTCTCGCTATGGCTGCTCTTTGCTTTTCTCCACCGGAAAGCTCAAACGGCATGTTATCTTCTTTAGACTCCAGTCCTACCTTTATCAACAGATCTCTTGCACGCCTTCCGGCTTCATCTCTATCAAAATCATTGATCAAATAGGGAAATGATACGTTCTCCAAAATAGTGAGTTCCGGCATAAGATAGTGAAATTGGTATAAGAAACCAATATCACTGTTCCTGTATTTCGCAACTCTATCTCCAGAAAACTTGCCGATATTTCCATTTTCAAACAATATTTCTCCCGAATCCGGGTTATCGAAACTTCCTATTAAGTGGAGAAGAGTACTCTTTCCCGATCCTGACACACCGGTTACGGCAAGAATCTTCCCCTTTTGAAGTTTAAAGGAAAGATCTGAAAGTACCGGAAGGTATGTTCCGTTAGGTTGTATAAAGCTTTTATTTATACCATTTACATTAAGGATTGTTTCAGTCATCACATATTTTTCCGTGATATATGGAAAGCAGCTCCTTTTCCATTCAACTCCGCATCAATAAACAGATGATCTTTTTCTTCTTCGCTTAATACCTCTCCCCTTATTTCAATTATTCTATCCTCAAATTTTTTCCAGATATCTTTCGATACGGCTTTTTCCAAATCCTCATCACGAAATCCGTTTGAGTATCCGGTAACGGCGGAATTCTCCGTATAATCTATCCATTCATTAAGTTGTGTAAACACTCTATCCACACTTTCAATACTACCGTAATGAGTCAACAATATTCTGACGGGAGAAAGATCAAGTATCATGTTAAATGTTTCAACGGCACTTTCAGGGTCAAATTGTACGGGGGAAGTTGAAGGGAATATCAAGTCACCTTTACTATATCTGAAACGGGGATATCCGATCCCGAATGCATCACCGGAGAATAAAGATCCGGACAACGGGTCATATATTACGTTATGATGTTTTGCATGTCCGGTAGCCTCAATTATCGACAATTTTCGATCTCCAAGACATAAACAATCACCTCCGGTTATACTTTTAACCCTATTTTCCGGAATACCGATAATCTCACCGTAGAGATTATTGTATTCTTCATCTCCATAAACATGTTTAACGCTCTCTATTAATCTTTCGGGAGATATCATATGCCTCGCACCCCTCGGATGAACAATCAATTCAGCTTCAGGTAACTCTTTCATAAGAAGTCCTGCTCCTCCTGCATGATCAAGGTGGATGTGTGAAAGGACAACATATTTAACTTGTGAACGATCGAAGCCACAATTTTTCAAAGCATTTAGAATCCTTGGAACCGCATGGTTCGTATTGGTTTCTATTATTGCAACTTCACCGTTATCTTCAATAATATAGCTTGCTGCAAACTTTTCTCTGTTAAGGTAAAAAGTATCAATAATATAGATATTATCGGTAATCTTTTCCGCTACACAATCAAAATTAAAGTTCATTAGCAGAAATTGGTTATTCCTCTTCTTCTCTTATCCTTCCTTCTTTCACAGCATCTGCAATAATCTTTTTTTGAAGTTGTGCAGGAACTTCTTCATAGTGTGAAAGCTCCATAAAATAGCTCCCTCTACCACCTGTAATGGAAGTCAAATTTGGTTCAAAATCTAACATTTCCACCATTGGAACTTGAGCTTTTATGACATTATTCTTACCCTTGGTTTCCATCCCCTGAATTCTTCCTCTCCTTCCGCTTAGATTTCCGTTGATATCGCCCATAAATTCTTCAGGAGTTACAACCTCAACATCCATTACAGGTTCAAGAATAGTCGGTTTTGCCTCTTTCATACCTTTCTTGTATGCCATTGATGCTGCAATCTTAAATGCCATATCGGAAGAATCGACATCATGAAAACTACCGTCATAAAGATCAACCTTAAAATCCTTGGCAGGATATCCTGCAAGGACGCCTCTCTCCTTAGCCTCTCTGATCCCCTTCTCAACAGCAGGAATATAGTTCTTAGGAATTGCTCCACCGAATATGGAATTAACAAATTCAAAATCCTTCCCTCTCGGAAGAGGCTCGATTTTTATCACTACATGACCATACTGTCCTCTCCCTCCACTCTGCTTTTTATACTTAACATTAACATCAGCCTTACCTTTAATAGTTTCCTGATACGGTACTTTGGGCGGCTTCATTATGACATCAACACCATATTTTTTAAGAAGTTTATTTACAACCAGCTCTACATGTAATTGTCCGTTTCCGGATATTACCAACTCTTTTGTTTGCACATCTCTGTGAGTTTTTACCGTCGGGTCTTCCTCAACAATTTTTTGGAAAGCAACCGATATCTTCCCCTCATCGGCTCTTGATTTAGGTTCTATTGCAAAAGATATGGAAGGTATTGGGAAAAATATCTCAGGAAATTGAATCTTTTCACCCTTTATAGTTAGGGTATCTCCGGTTCCCGTCTCTTTAAGTTTTGCAACGGCAATAATATCTCCAGGAAAAACCTCATCCGACTGTTCCTGTGCCTTTCCCTGAAGAGCAAAAAATCCTCCGATTCTCTCATCTGTGGATTTATTTACATTGTAATATGAACTATCGGGTTTAAACATTCCGGAAAAGACTCTTATAATTGATATTTTTCCAGTAAAGGGATCCGATATGGTCTTAAAAACCATACCTGAAAACTTTGCTGAAGGATCCGGTTTTACACTTCCGTCTGTAGTCGCAACATCACCTACATCAATAGGTGAAGGACAGTAATTTACGATAAACTTTTTAACAAGATCCGCACCAATATTTTTCAAAGCATCTGTCGCCATTATCGGAAAAATATCTCTGCTCAATATACACTTTTTCAATCCTATAGCAATCTCTTCCGCTTTCAAATCACCATCTTCAAAATATTTGTCCATAAGTTCTTCATCATTCTCGGCAATTTTTTCAATAAGAGTTTCTCTTGATGCTTCCACCGTAGCTTTTAATTCCTCGGGAATATCAACCTCCTTGGATTTACCCGATTCATCAGTGCCGTACTCATATGCCTTCATTTCGATAAGATCTACAATTCCTTTAAACGATCCCCCTTTTCCAATCGGAATCTGAACGGCAATGGCATTTTTTCCAAACGATTCTACAATTGAATCAACGGTCTTGTCGAAATCAGCCAAATCCTTAGACATTTTATTAACGACAAAGACAACGGATTTATTAAGTTCGGAAGATGAATCAAACACTTTTTCCGTCTGAACCTCAACTCCTTCAATTGCATTTACAACTACAATTCCCGTTTCAACAGCCCTAAGTGCAACCCTTGCTTCCCAAATAAAATTCGCATATCCGGGAGTATCTATAATATTTATCTTATTATTTCCATCCAGTACATAAGCAAGTGATGCCTGAATTGAAATCTTTTTTTCAATTTCTTCTTCTTCATAGTCTGTAATGCTATTTCCTTGATCAACTTTCCCCAACCTGTTTACCATGCCGGAATTGAACAGGAATGCAGAAACAAGACTGGTTTTTCCAGCTTGTCCGTGACCTACGACAGCAATGTTTCTTAAATCTTCACTTTTAGTGTTTTTCATCATTATCCTCCACAAATAGTAAAGACATTATATAGGGGATAATGCTCTCTTTGTCAAGGATTAATCACTAAACACATAAATAAGAATAAAGCAATACATGATTTGCTTTTTACCGTTTTTACAGGTAGAATCATTCCTATTCAAGGAACTCATATGAAAAATAAGATTAAAGATTTGAAAAAACTTAGAGAACTTAGAGATTCTGCAGGGGGAGACGAGAAGATAAAAAAAAGGCATGCCCAAGGTAAGATGACCGGAAGAGAAAGGATCCATTATTTCTTTGATCCGGGGACTTTTGTTGAACTTCAGGGATATGTCAAGCATAGATCCACCAATTTCGGACTTGAGAAAAAAAGATTCTACGGTGACGGAGTAATAACCGGATTTGGTAAGGTAGACGACAGAATTGTTTATGCTTACTCTCAGGATTTTACTATTCTCGGAGGATCACTCGGTGAAATGCATGCAAAAAAGATTGTCAACGTTATGGACCTTGCTATGAAAGCCGGAGCACCTATTGTCGGGATTAACGATTCCGGAGGTGCAAGAATTCAAGAAGGGATAGGAAGCCTTGCCGGTTACGGAGATATTTTTTACCGCAATACAATGGCATCGGGTGTAATTCCTCAAATTTCAGTAATCCTCGGTCCGTGTGCCGGAGGAGCCGTATATTCTCCGGGAATAACCGATTTTATATTTCAGTCGGAAAAGAAAAGCCACTTGTTCGTCACAGGTCCGGAAGTCATTAAAGCCGTTAATAAAGAAGATGTCACTTTTGATGACCTTGGCGGGTCGGAAGCACACTCATCAATATCAGGTGTTACACATTTTGTAGGTTCGGATGAAAAAGATACTTTAGACAAAGTTAAAGAATTACTCAGTTACATCCCGTCTTCAAATTTTCTCGAACCGCCTCGAACTATGACCGATGACCCGTATGACAGGATGGATGATAAACTTAACGAGATTGTCCCTGTCAACCCCAATAAACCATACGACATAAAAGTGTTGATAAAACACGTTGTCGATGACGGAAAATTTTTTGAGGTACATAAAAACTATGCACAGAATCTTGTAGTCGGATTTGCAAGACTTGATGGCAGATCGGTAGGTATCCTTGCTAACAATCCGGGTATTTTTGCAGGAACACTCGATGTAAACGCTTCCGTTAAAGGAGCAAGATTTATTAGATTCTGTGATGCGTTTAATATACCTCTCGTAAGTTTTGTAGATGTTCCCGGATTTTTACCTGGGAAAGACCAGGAACAGTTGGGAATAATTAAACATGGAGCAAAATTATTGTATGCATATTCCGAAGCAACAGTTCCTAAACTTACGGTTATAACAAGAAAATCTTATGGTGGGGCTTATATTGTTATGAGTTCCAAACACCTTGGTGCCGATATTGTTTATGCGTGGCCAACTGCAGAGATAGCTGTTATGGGACCACAAGGAGCAATTAACGTTATATTCAGAAAAGATCTCTCTACTGCCGAACAGCCCGAATCTCTTAGAGAAAGATTAATTCAAGAGTACAAAGATAAATTTGCAAACCCAAAAGAGCCTGCAGCTCTCGGATACATAGATGATATAATAATGCCGGTCGAAACCCGTCCGCTGCTGATAAAAGCACTCGAATCTTTGGAGAGCAAATCACTATCAAATCCCAGGAAAAAACACGGGAATATCCCTTTGTAAACAACGGAGGCACTCATGATCCATAAATCGGACAAAAAAAAAATACTCATCCCCAACCGTGGTACAATAGCTCTCGATATTATAGATTCCTTCAAAAGTATCGGACTTGAGACTATACTTCTGTACTCCCCCGAAGATGCAAATTCACTCGCAGTTAAGCTGGCATGCAGGAGCTATAAGTTCCTCTCTTCAAAACTTGAAGACAGCTATCTTGACAGAGAGATGATAATTGAAAAAGCTCTTGAATTAAATGTAGACTATATACACCCCGGATACGGCTTTCTTGCAGAGGATCCTGAATTCTTTAGGCTTTGTGAAGAAAAAAATATAGAAGTGATAGGTCCCGGATCCAAAACATTAGTTCTTGTTGAAGATAAGATTGAACTACGAAAAATTGCCGAAGATCTCGGAATAAGAGTAATAAAATATTCGCAAGTAATTAAAAGTCATTTTGATTATGAAAAAATTCCTGATAGTTTTCACTACCCTCTCATACTAAAACCTTTAAAAGGACAGGGGGGGAATAACATTAAGGTTGTAGAAAATAAAACCAAAGGAAAAGAAAGAGTTGCAAAGATGCTTCACCGAAGTGAAATAAAACGGATGGGAATATTTGCAGAAGAATTTCTCCCTGAATCTCACCAAATCGAGATCCCTTTTTTCAGAGATGTGAATGGAAATATTTTGTTTCTTCCCGAGATAGAATCTTCAGTTCAAAGGAGATTTCAGAAAATCTTTCAAGAATCTCCCTCCATAAATATCTCGGACAATCTAAGAGAATCATTGTATGAAGATTCTAAAAAGATAATAGAGGAGATCAATTTTGTCGGATTGGGTTATACTGAATTTTTAGTCAACAACGGTGCATCTTATTTCTCTGAGATCAACCCCTCCTACCAAATTAATGCATTGATACCCGAGGTCCATATGATAGCCAATTTTCTTAAAAAACAGTTTGCTATCTCAAACGGGGAACTTTTACACCATGTTAACGGAATAAAAATATTGAAACCAAAATATACAATCCTCCTCGTTTCGTTAATGGCTGAGAATCCTTTTGATAATTTTCGACCTTCTTCGGGAATTGTTACGGAATTCTTTAACTATTCTACGATAAGGAACATGTTTAAAACCAGTTTATATTCGGGTGCAAAAGTTTCTCCTTTGTATGACCCCTATATTGGAAAAATTGCTACCTTTGCAGAGAGGAGAGAAAATTCCATAAAAGATATGAAAAGTTTTCTCAACAATATAATCATAAAAGGTATTAGAACAAATCTTAACTTCCTTAGACATATACTAAGCAGTCCCCATCTATTTACCGGAGACACAACCATTGATTTCCTGAATAGAAAATGCAGTTTCAGCAACAAAAAGAGAACGGAAAAAGAGCAGCTCATTGCAGCAGCATTGTTGTCTTCCATATTCCACATTGATAACCGGAAAAAGAACTATAAAGAACAACTTGAAAAAATGAAGCAACCGGGATTCTTTAAAAGACTTTTTGATAAGTTTTGAGGTGAAAAATGAAATACAAATTTCAATTGGATAAAAAAGTTTTCGAAACCGTAATAGGAAACAGTACCACTTTTCATTCCAATTCCGAAATAAGGATAAATAAACAGAAAGTTAATATCCTTATTGGAGAATATGATGAGAAAGAGATAAAATCGATATTTCTTGACAACAAGCTTTATCAAGTGGAAGTTGAAAAAGATAGCGAAGGATATCCGAAAGGTATTTATATTAACGGTGAATTTTATTCCGCAAATCTTTTGAAGATAGATAAACTGTTTTATTATAAAGAGAAAGAGACCATATCAAAAAAATCAGGTACGGTTAAAAGTTTTATCCCCGGAAATATTGTCAAAATCTTCCTTAAAGAGGGTGATACCGTTAAAGAAGGAGATCTGGTTCTAATCCATGAAGCGATGAAAATGGAGAATGAAATGCGAGCCCCTGTCTCGGGAATTATAAAATCAATCGGAGTTAAAGAGGGAGAGAATATCTTGGCAAATCATCTTCTTTTTGAAATAGAGCAGGAGTAAAAAAATGAAAATGGTCGGTGCTCATGTAAGTGCTGCCGGAGGGGTGGAAAATTCTCCCCTCAATGCAAAAAATATAAATTCAAGAGCATTCGCATTATTTACAAAGAACCAGAAACAGTGGAACGCAAAACCTCTTTCGGAGGAAAATATAGATGGTTTTAAACGAAACTGTGAGGAGAACGGATTCTTACCCGAACATATTCTCCCTCATGACAGCTATCTTATTAATCTTGGGAATCCGGAAAACGGAGGTTTGACAAGATCAAGATCCGCTTTTATTGAAGAAGTAAAAAGATGTTCCCAATTAGGATTAAAATTTCTTAATTTTCATCCGGGGAATCACAAGAACATAATATCCGAGGATGAGTGTCTGAACCTGATATCAGAATCTATAAATAAAACTCTTGACGTTACAAAAGGTGTAACTCTTGTTATTGAGAATACCGCCGGTCAGGGGACAAGCGTAGGTTATTGTTTTGAACACCTTTCTGCTATTATTGAGAAAGTTGAAGATAAAGAACGGATTGGAGTATGTCTTGATACATGCCACATTTTTGCATCAGGCTATGATATTCGTACATTTGAAAAATACTCTGAAACAATGAATAAATTTGATAGTATCGTGGGATTCGGATATCTTAAAGGGATGCATTTAAACGACTGCAAAACAAAGCTTGGAAGCAGAGTTGACAGGCACCATAGCTTAGGGCAAGGAGAAATCGGGCTGGATCCATTCAGATTTATAATGAAAGACGATAGAATTGATAATATCCCAATGATCCTTGAAACCATAGACTCTTCAATTTGGGAAAAAGAGATCAAACTGTTATACTCTTTTACAGATATTTAAAATTAGCGAACGGTAAATTTTTCATGCTTGAAAATATTAAAAATTATTCCATTAAAAAGCAGTTAAGTATAGGTGGAATGTCTCAAGTCTATCTTGCTTATGACCCTAAACTTAAACGAAATTTGGCAATAAAAGTACTATCACCAGATTATTCATCCGATAAAAGGGTTACAAAAAGGTTCATTAAAGAAGCTCGGACGGCAGCTCAACTTCACCATTCAAATATAATTTCAATATATGATGTCGGCAAAGAGAAGAATCGTTATTACATTGCAATGGAATACCTAAAGGATAGCCTTAAAGACAGAATCAGGAAGAGTACTCTTAAAAACAACCCTGAAGAGGCACTGAAAATAACAAGAAATATTGCAGAAGCACTATTGTATGCTCATAAAAAGGGCTTTATACACAGAGATATAAAACCGGACAATATAATGTTTAGGGAAGACGGGACACTTGTTCTACTTGATTTCGGGATTGTCAAGGCACTCCGTTCGGAAAGCAATCTTACGCGAACGGGAATGTCTGTGGGGACTCCAAAATACATGAGTCCCGAACAGATGAGGGCAAGAAAAGTTGATGAGCGTAGCGATATCTTTAGTCTCGGTATCGTTTTATTTGAAATTTTGAAGGGGAGTACACCGTATGGAGATGATGACCTTATAACTCTTGCAACAAAACACATAGACGGACCTATCCCCGAGTTGCCCAAAAAAGTTGATTTTATTCAACCGCTTCTAAACAAAATGATTGCCAAAAAACCTTCGGAAAGGGTAAGAGATTGTGAAGGATTAATAAGACTGATTGATGCTCTCCTTTACAAAATAAAAAACGATAGAATCGGTTCGTCTGTAAAACATGAAGGATCGGGAAATTTAAAAAGAAACAATAAAAGTAATGACAAGAAATCTCCAATAATAATTATCCTTGCATTTGTTCTTATAGCAATTCTACTTACCGCTTCCATATTTCTTATCAGAGAAGCAAATCTAAAAAAAGAGCAAGCAGACTGGGAAAAAGTTATTGAAACAATATCAATACCCTCTTTGAAAGAATACATCAGGAAAAATCCCAAAGGGAGATATTCGGAACAAGCGAAAAAATTAATTAAAAAGCTAAAGAAAGACGTTAAACAAATGGAAAAAGCTAAATA
This sequence comes from uncultured Clostridia bacterium, assembly GCA_964422395.1. Classification (GTDB taxonomy): domain Bacteria; phylum Acidobacteriota; class Aminicenantia; order UBA2199; family UBA2199; genus UBA647. Next base: position 21,821 of record CAYRAO010000011.1, on the reverse strand, counting down.
ATAATCCTTGGTAAAAGTGGATTCAACCTTGACACAAATTCGTAGTTTATTGTACCTGCAAGTTCCGCTAAACCGTCAACTCCAATCTCCTCATCCGAATCTTTCCCTATGAGAGTTACATTATCACCCTCTTTAACAAAATCTATGTGAGTCACATCAGCCATTAGCATATTCATACAAATTCTGCCCCTTATCGGAGCAATTTTTCCCCGAATTATCACATTGGATACATTGGAAAGTTTCCTGTCATATCCATCGAAATATCCGGTGGGAATTACAACAATCTTTGATTTACTATAAGTTTTATATGTCAAACCGTAACTGATAGGGGTTCCGCTTCTCAATTCCTTTACTTGAGCCACCTTCGATCTCCAACTTAAAACAGGTTTTAATTTGATTTTATTATCCCCTTTCTCCGAAAATGATACGTATGTCTGTTTTGACGGCCAAAATCCATATGCCGATATCCCTACCCTTACCATATCAAAATATGTTTCGGGAAATAAAAGTGTCGACGCAGAACAAGAAAAATGTCTTATAAGTCCATCCGCTCTAAAATCGGATAACAGACAATGAAATTTTTTTAATTGCTCCATTGCAAACGAATGATCGGTTGTATCCTCAATATTTGCAAAATGGGAATAAATACCTTTCAACTTTACATGTCTTGACATTTCCGTTTTAAAAAAAGATATGATCTCATCGGGTTTCACACCTAATCTTGAGGTCCCTGTCTCCACCTTAATATGTCCAAGAGGTTTAACCCCCGACTCGGAACCTAACGTTGCAACCCTTTTAAGAAAATCTATTGACGGAATTACAAATTCAAATCCCGATCTTATTGCCAGAGGCAATTCCGGATCATCCAACCATCCGAGTATCAATATCCTTTTACTTTTATCATGACAATATACATCTTGAGCCTCTTTTAAAGAATCAACTCCGTAATAATCAAACGAATCAATATCTTTTGTTATTGAAACCACCTCTTTTAAACCATGACCGTATGCATTAGCTTTTACGGCAAAGAGAATCTTTTTTTCTCCAACCAGTTTTTTAAAAGAAGAGAGGTTGTGTTTAAGATTTTTACTGCTAAGTTCAATCCAATTTTTCATTTATTATAATTTCTCTACTATCTCCTTTCAATAAGATTTAAAATATCATGATGCACATAAGTTTACAACCGTCTACCGTAAATAACTCTTTTTATTCTTTCTTATTTTATACGGAATAATAAAAAAAAATAAGAATAATTCGAAATTTGGAGTATAATTGGAAATTGAATAAAAAAAATCATGAGGTGATTAAATAAATGGAAAATAGTAACATAAATTATTTTTACAACCTTTTTAAAACCAACGGATCTGAAATAAGAAAAATATTTTCCGAAGCATTGGAAAAAGGTGGTGATTATTGTGATATTTATTTTGAAAAAATAATTTCAAACCATATCGGATTAGAAGACAATAAAGTCAACAAAGCAACCACTTCACTTGACATAGGTGTGGGGATCAGGGTTCTGAAAGGTGATCAAACAGGATACTCATATACGGAAGATCTCTCTCTTAAATCGGTTATGGAAGCAGCAAAAACAGCTTCCAACATAGCAAACAATTCAAAAAAGATTAAACCTATGGAAATAAACACCATTAAAAGCAAAAATTACTATCCGGTTCCTTCCGGTTGGCAAGATACTTCTCTAAATATTAAAATGTCATACCTTTTGAAAATAAACGACAAAATTTTTTCACTCGACAAAAGGATAGTAAAAACAAGTATTGTTTTTTCAGATGAATCTTCTGAAATTTTAATAGCTTCATCTGATGGAAAACTCTCTTTTGACACACGCCCCATGACCGTTATTTCGGTCAGTTGTACCGCTGAAGAAAACGGGAAAAAAGAGAGTAACGGTTTCTCGGTTGCTTTTAGAAATAATTTTGATTTTCTAACCGACAAAGAACTGAAAAGGATAGCGGAAGAATCCGTTAAAAGGACGGTAATCCTATTCGAATCGGTAAAGCCTGAAGGCGGAGAAATGGAGGTGGTTCTATCTGCCGGAAGTTCAGGAATACTGTTGCATGAAGCTATCGGGCATGGTCTTGAAGCTGATTTTAACAGAAAAAGGATATCCGCTTTTTCCGATAAGATCGGTAAAATGATTTCAGATAAAACGGTTTCGATAATTGACGACGGAACAATAAAAAACGACAGAGGCTCTATCAATACGGACGATGAGAATAATCCTGCGGAAAAAACTTTTCTGGTAAATGAAGGAAAGCTTGTCGGTTACCTTCATGATAGAATCAGTTCCGGATTTTACGGAGTCAACCCAACCGGAAACGGGAGAAGAGAATCATTCAGATTCCAGCCGATGCCAAGAATGAGAAACACATATATGCTTCCCGGTCCGCATAAAAGGGAGGAGATCATTAAAAGTGTTAAATCTGGAATTCTTGCCGAAACGTTTTCGAACGGACAAGTTTTAATCGGTGCGGGAGATTTTACTTTTTACGTTAAAACAGGATTCCTTATTGAAAACGGGAAATTGACCCAACCGATTAAAGATATAAACATTATAGGAAACGGACCATCGGTTTTAAATAAAATAGTTATGGTAGCCGATGACTTTAAATTTGCAGAAGGGGGGTGGACCTGCGGAAAGAACGGACAAGGTGTCCCCGTATCAATGGGTCTTCCGACAATTAAAGTATCATCAATTACCGTAGGAGGTTTTTAATCAATGGATATAAAAAAAAGGATTCCCCTTTTGGAGTGGGTAAAAGAAAGAATTCTGAGTTCCGGTGCAAATGAGTGTTCCGTCGGCTATGTAAGAAGCAAAGAACTTGAAATGGAATTTAGAAAAGGGAAGATGGAAACACTAAAAAAATCTGTTTCGGACGGTCTCTCCATATCAATTTACAAGGATGATAAATTTTCAACACACTCGACAACAAGCTTGGACAGAAATGACCTGGAAAAATTTATTACACGCGGAATTAACATGACAGATTTTTTAAGCCGTGACAAATTCAGGATACTCCCCGACCCAAAATATTACAAAGGGAGAGCAAGTACGGATATTAAACTATTCGATAATTCCATAAACGATGTAAACATGAATGAGAAAAAAGATATTTTGAAAATGGTGGAACAAGGTATATTGGATTCAGGAAAAAATATTGTATCTGCAACCATAGGATATTCGGATATTGTTACCGAATCGATATTACTTAACAGTAACGGTTTCTTTGGTGAAACAAAATCGACACTATTCTCTTCCGGAGCTGAAATAACCCTAAAAGATGAAAAAGGAGGGTTATTGGAGGATGGTTTTTTTGCAATCGTTCGAAACTTTTCAAAACTTCCGGACGCTAAGGAAATAGCAAATAATGCCTTAAAGTACACCGTTAGAAAGAGTGGACAGAATAAAATCGGATCGGGCAAATATGAGGTGGTTGTAGAAAACAGAGTTGCAGGGAATCTATTAAGAACAATTATTTCTCCATTGAGTGGCAAGATGATATATTTGAAAAAATCATATTTGGAAAATAAGGAATTTACGAAAATAGGATCGGATGCTCTTAATATTTCGGATGCACCTCTTATTCCGGAAAAATTAGGCTCAAGACTATTTGACGGAGAAGGGATGACAGCAAGACCGAGAATGATTGTTAGAGAAGGAGTTTTAAAAAATTTTTACATAGACTCCTATTATGCCGGAAAATTAAAAAGAGAACCTACTTCGGGTTCCTACTCCAACATAGTTATCCCTCGTGGTAAAAAATCATCAGATCGGATCATTAGTGAAATAAAGAGAGGAATTCTAATTACCGGATTTATCGGCGGGAATTTTAATAGTACAACCGGTGATTTCTCTTTTGGAATAACGGGTATCTTCATTGAAAACGGGCAGTTAAAACAGGCTGTTAACGAAATGAACATAACCGGAAATTCGTCGGACCTTTGGAACGGTTTTATTGAAGCTGACAACAACCCCTATGAATTTTCAAGGATGCTTACCCCTTCACTCAGATTTTCAGAGTTGCAATTCAGCGGATCATAACACCTTTTGAAGAATCCGGAACAAAAGAAAGGGTTGACATATCCGCATATATAGGGTATTTTCTCTGTCAGGAGATTTCCATGAAAGAGTATAAAGGAGAATTAATTTCAAAAGGGTATAAATATGCTCTTGTCGTCTCAAGATTTAACAGCTTTGTTACTGAAAAGCTTCAAGAGGGGGCAATTGATGCTCTTCTTAGAAGCGGTACAAAAAAAGATGAGATAGATATAATAAAAGTTCCCGGAGCATTCGAAATACCTTTAACTGCAAAACGGTGTGCATCTTCGGGAAGATATGATGCGATCATTTGCCTCGGTGCGGTAATAAGAGGCGAAACACCACATTTCGATTTTGTTGCCAACGAAGTAACCAAGGGTATCGCATCGCTGAATCTTGAATATTCAAAACCGATCTCCTACGGAATTATAACAGCGGACAATACGGAACAGGCTATTGAGCGTGCAGGTAACAAGATGGGAAATAAAGGTTTTTCTTCCGCTCAAGCAGCTATTGAACTTCTAAACCTTTACAAAGATGCGGAAATTTAAATTTTGTAATGTTCCGTATTAAGTACTGCCGAGAGGTTATATTAAAATTAATGTATCAGATTGACACAATGGATCAGTATGATATCTCCGTTGAAGAACTCATAAAAAAAAACAACCATTTCTTTAAGGAAATCAACGATACGGAATTTGATTTTATATCAAATATAATAAACAAAATAATCCAGGACAAAGGATCTATAGATGATAAAATCTCAAAAAATCTAATCGGCTGGAAAATCGGTAGACTGACCCCGATCGACAGAAACTTAATTAGAATGGGAATTGCAGAATCAGCGGAAACCGGGAAAAAAATAATTATTATTGATGATATTGTAAGAATTGCAAAAAAGTACGGTGGAGCCGAATCTTACAAGATAATAAATGCTGTTCTTGACAAGGTGATAGAATGAAACTGATTTTAATCATCATGCTTTTATTATCTCCATCAAAGCAAGTGGAACTGATCAATCTTAGTCTTGTTACGGAACATAATTCCATATTCCCTGACTTTGAGAATGAAAATTTCATACAAAATATTCAAATAAACGGAAAAATTGTAAATATTTCTATTGAAAATTTGAGCTATTTTGATATTAATCATAATTACAGACTGTTTCGAAATAAAAAAAAGCTGACATTATCAAGTAAAAGGATAAGATCGGTTTTTGAAGAACTTTTCAGCAAGGATATTACTCTGCAATACTTTCTCCGAAATATATCGTTCTATTTAAAAGATAATATCGAATATTGGGAAAATAGTCCGTTCCTTTCTCCGGAAGAAGTCATTTTATACAAAAGGACCAACTGTATCGGTTATTCTGTATTTGTAAAAAAGATTTTAGATCTCGTTGATATTCGAAGCGAATATGCAAGTGGATTCTACATAAAAAGAACTGCTGAGAAAGAATTTGAGCCAATTCCACATAGATGGCTTGAGATATTTCTTCCCGGTAACACATCTTTTTTTTATGATCCGCAATACCAGGGGTTCAAAGCAAACTATATATTCATTAAGCCCGGAAATAATTTCAGAAGTATAAAAAAATTTAAAATAAATTCCCTTAAAAGGGGGAAAAAACTTATAAACTAAGAGGTCATATCATGGAAGAACACGTAAAAATCAGATTAGAGAAAATTGAGAAGATAAAGGAGTTGGGAATTAAATGCTACCCTTACGAATTTGTTTTAAAAGATTTGGTAAAGGATATTAAGAAGAATTATTCCCACCTCAATAGGGAAGAACTTGAAAAAGAGAAAAAAGAGGTAAGAACAGCCGGAAGAATAACCGCTATTAGAAAGATGGGAAAAAGTGCATTCCTACACATATTTGACGGTGAAGAAAAAATTCAAATCTACATCAGAAAAGATGTTGTTTCGGAAAAAGATTTTCTATTGTTTAAATTGCTTGATATTGCCGATATCATTGGTGTTTCAGGGACATTGTTCAAAACCAAAAGTGAAGAACTTACAATACTGATATCCGATCTTAAATTCCTGACAAAATCGCTCCATCCCCTTCCCGAAAAATGGCACGGACTACAGGATAAGGAACTAAGATTCAGACAAAGATATTTAGATCTTATTGTCAATGAGAACAGCAGAAACATAGTAAAAAAACGTTCGGATATAATCAAGAACATAAGGATGTTTTTCTACGAAAAAGACTATTTGGAAGTTGAAACTCCAATGATGCACCCTATTCCGGGAGGAGCCTCTGCAAAACCGTTCATTACACATCATAATGCACTCAGTATTGACCTTTATCTTAGAATTGCACCGGAGCTTTATTTAAAAAGACTCCTTGTAGGCGGAATATCAAAAGTCTTTGAGTTAAACAGAAATTTCAGAAACGAGGGGATATCTTTAATGCATAATCCTGAATTTACTATGCTTGAATTTTACGAATTGTATAAGGACTTCAACTATTACATGAATTTAACGGAAGAATTGATCTTGAATCTGAACAATAAAATTCTCGGGAACAATACAATCAACTTTAAAGGAAATGAGATCTCATTAACTCCTCCGTTTAGAAAAGTCGGATATATGAATCTTATTTCCGAAAAAGCGGGTATCCCCGTCGAAGAACTATGGGAGGAAGAAAAACTTTCGGATTTTATGAAGAGATCATTTAAAGAAGATGAGATTCCTCCCACATTCGGGAAAAAGTTAGACCTGATGTTCGACCATTTTGTTGAAAAGGACCTTATAGAACCTACCTTTGTTACAAATTATCCTAAAGCAATATCTCCTCTATCCAAAGAGTCGAGAACAGATATTCGGGAAACGGAGAGATTTGAACTATTCATTGCGGGAATGGAAATTGCAAACGGATTTTCCGAATTAAACGATCCTGTCGAACAGAGAAGGAGATTCGAAGCACAAGCAAAAGATAGGGAAAAAGGTGATGATGAAGCACAATTGGTTGATAACGATTTTATTACGGCATTGGAACACGGGATGCCTCCGGCTGCAGGAGAAGGGATAGGTATTGACAGACTTGTAATGCTCTATACGGGAGCTGAGAATATAAAGGAAGTAATCCTTTTCCCCTCCCTCCGTCCGAAAGAATGAAATTCGAATTTTTTATTGCAAGAAGATACCTTGTTAAAGGGAGGAAAAACTCATTCATCTCCACCATTTCGATAGTTTCCATGATAGGGATTGCAATAGGAGTTGCAGCATTGATAATCGCTTTGGCACTCTTAAACGGTTTTCAAAGTGATATAAGAGATAAAATACTCGATTCCACGGCTCATATTATGTTAAATGATATAACAGGCAACGGATTAGGTGAATATAAAAATACGATCTCCAATGTTAAAAAGAAGATTGAAGATATAACTTTTATTACCCCTGTGGTCTTTGGTACGGTTCTGCTCAAAGGTAGTTTTAGTAACGGATCGGGTGCAGTTTTAAGAGGTCTCGATTTCTCTGAAAAAACGAGAGAGAACTGGCTTAGGATAATCCCGAATGAAGAACTTCCGAAAAAAAGGAACGAGTTATTGATCGGATCGGAAATTGCCGTAAGAAACGGACTTGAAAAGGGTGACGAGTGTATTATCATATCACCTCAGCCTGTACTTTCACCTACCGGACTTATCCCGAAGATGAAAAAATTCAAAATATCGGGTATTTTTAAATCCGGATTATATGACATTGATAACGGTACCATTGTTACGAATCTTAAAACCGCACAAAAACTTTTTAAATTGGGAGATAAAGTAAACTACATTCAAATATTTCTTCGTGATATGTTTGATGTGGAGAACGTAAGGGGAAAATTGTTAAACATTCTACCTCCAAGATTCTCTATTATAACATGGAAAGAACACAATGCCGCTCTATACACTGCTCTTGATCTTGAGAAAACAGTGCTATTTTTCACACTGTCTTTAATAATTGTGGTAGCTTCTCTAAATATTATTGCAGGATTAATACTTCTCGTAATTCAGAAAATAAAAGATATAGGCATTCTTCTGTCATACGGAGCATCAACGGGAATGATCAGGAAAATATTCTTTATCCAAGGTGCAATAATCGGTATAGGGGGAACAGCCTTAGGTGTTATTATCGGGTTGCTTTTCTCTTTTCTGGCAAATAAGTTGGAATTAATAAAAATCCCTCAAGAAATTTATCAGATGAGCTATGTCTCCTTTAATATAAGACTAACCGACCTTCTTGCAGTAATAGGGATTTCCCTATTGATCAGCTTTACGGCAACCCTCATACCTTCAAAAAAAGCTGCATCGGTTAAAATTGTCGATGCAGTCAAAAGTGAATAGTTCGGTATTATCTTTTTAAACGAAAAGAGATTGTCACGGTAAATTTTACAGGTTTAGGCATTCCGTTTATTATGTAGGGTTCATAAATCCATTGCATTATTGCATTAACCGCCGCTTCATTCAGAAGAGGATCCCCTCTAAACACCCTGACACTTTTTACTTTACCATAAATGTCAGTCACCGCTTCCAAAACAATATCCGCTTCTCTTCTTGCTCTTAAAGCTACGGAGGGATACACGGGAGGAACCTTTTTTACCAGTCTTGGACTCTTGATAACGTTCTTTACCGTTAAGGGAATCGTACTTCCTGTTCCCATTCCGTTCGGATCTCCGTATAAGTCAAAAATATCATCCTCTATACCTCCTTTCACCGTTCCATCTAAATTTGAAATATCCGGAAAAACATCAGGTATCTCAATATCTTCCGGAATATCATGAGGAGCTACCATGTTATTTACTATTTCTTTCTTTGGAGTTCTTCTTTTAATATCATCTTTTTTTTTGATTCCACTGATCCTTCCCCTCCTAATTCCGGGTGCGCCTAATTTAGGCATTGATAAAAGCCTGACCGAATAATTTTCGATTTTTGGCATTTCTCCCGTTGACATTATCGGATAGACAAGAAAAAATGCTATAACAATTGAATGAAATAATAAAGATACCGGCAATAAAACTACTTTCGCCAAGTTTCCGTCCGTTTGGGTTATCTCTTTAAAAAAAACTCTTTTTATATCAGTCATTTCAACCTCCTTTAATGTGAATATAGAATAATCTCGTAGATACGACATCCTAAAACCTATTTTAGGACAATTTTGTGGAATCTGACTAAACGGTTAAGAATGCTTTTTTTTGAATTCCGATGGACTCATACCTGTATATTTCTTAAAAGCCGCATTAAATACGGATTTGGAATTAAATCCGACATCATAAATCATCTTAAGCAATATAAAATCCGCTTCATTTCTATCAACAAGTCTTTTCTTTGCTTCTTCTATTCTATATTTATTTATAAAGCTTTTAAAATTTTCTCCTAACAATTCATTTATTATTTGAGACAAAACTTTACGAGGGATACCCATCCTTGAAGATATATCTCTAATTTTTATATTCGGATCAAGAAACAGTTTATCTTTTTCAACAATTCTTCTCAACTTTTGCAAATAAAAATATGAATCGGTTTTTGTTAATTTTGAACTTTTATATTTATCCGCACCGTCAACTTTTTTTATTCCAAACTTAATTTGTATCCACCTATAAATAAACGGAGAGAGAAAATATACAACCAATATGATTGTAAGATAGAAAAAATATGTTTTATAAAAAGGATTTTTTATACGAAGAGATAATGTAACACCACGATTATTCCAAAATCCGTCACAATTTGCAGCTTTAACATGCAACCTGTATTTTCCACTGCTAAGATTCTTATACGTTATTAAACTCTCTTCGGATGAAGCGTATATCCATTTCTTATCATGACCGAACAATTTGTAACTGCAATATACTTTATTTCTATTTGCAAATGAAATAATGGAAAAGCGAATTGATATTTTTTTTACTCCCGAATTCAATACTACATTTGATGTAATCTCAACCTTCTCCCCGTCAACAACCAATTCTTCTATCACTATGTTTGGAACAATCCTGTTAAAATGATATTTTTCAGGATTAAAGTAAGTAATACCTCCTTTTGACGGAATATAAAAATTTCCATCGGTCGCCATCCATCCGGCAGGCTGAGATCCTCCGCTGAAAACAGATGAGGATATTCCGTCATTCTCAGAATACAGAATAGGATTAAGTTTTTCAATAATATTTTTTATATACTTTCGGATTTCTATTCTCCTAAGTAACAATAAACCATTATTCGTGCTCACCCATATATTATTATTTTTATCTTCAAATATTTTGTACACAGGATTTAAAAGTATTTTATTTTTTTCTCCTAACAAAAATACTCTATCTCCATTAAACAATACCAATCCATAATCTCCTGTCCCTACCCATAAACAATTATTACTGTCCGTATAAATATCATACACATGACCCTTTATGATTTTTCCGTTAATCGGTTTCATTTCATAATTTTTTTTATAAGATAAAAATCTCATTCCCTTATCGGTTCCTATCAATAAATTTCCTTCTCTCTCCTCCGTAATACATAAGATGGATTCGGAAATATTTCCCATGGATTTTTTATGAATTGATTCGGTATCTCCGTTAAACAAGTAAATGCCGTCCCCCATTGTACCTATCCAAATATTATTAAACGAATCCTTAAAAATTGATAAAATCTTTATTCCCGATAACACTCTTGTTATTTTTGTATTCAATATAGATCCATACGGATAGTGTATTACGTTAAGCCCGTTATCGGTTCCTACAAGGATATTCTTATTAATATCCGAATAAACAGAGTTAACATGACCGGAACTAAGACCATCTTTTTCCAAATAGGTATAGTATTTGTTTCCTGTTTTTATCAAAATACCTTTTTTCTCCGATCCGGTCACTATAATTCCGCTATCCGAATAAACACTGTTAATATGTCCGGTTAAAAAATTGTTTGAATCCTTAAATGAATGAAAGCCCTTTTCCCTAAGAATTCTTATACCGCTTCCGGACGATCCGATCCATAAACCGTATTCAGGACCCTGAAACATTGTCATAAGAGGAGTATAAAAAAAAAGATCTCTTGATAAGAACGGGACAACCCTGCCGTTATCCATCTTTTTTAAGCCGTTATCAGTGACAAGCCACAAACTCCCCGACTTATCTTTGAAAACTTCCCTAATAATATTGCCGCTTTCAAACTTAGAATTCAGTTTAAACTTATTTTTATATATTTTTCCCAAGAAAAGCCCGTTATCGGTTCCAACATAAAAACCGTCTTTCTCAAATTCCTTAATTGTCATTACGTTTACGGTTTTACCTAATTCTTCAATGTTAACCGGAAATGTTTTATATTCGGATATTTTAAAAATATTTTTTTCCGTAGATGCAAATATAGTTCCTGCCGATGTTTCGGTTATTGATGTTACTTTATTAAAAGCTTTACCTTTTAAGTAATTCGATATTTTACCACTTTTATTTATTCGGATAAGTCCGTTTTTGTTTGTTACTACCCACAAATTTTGTTCTGAGTCAATGAACATTTCCCATATACTAATTACATTCCCGTATTCCTCTATATTTATCTGGGAAAATATTCCATTTTTATAACTAAGGAGTCCTCCTCCGAATGTACCGATCAAAAGCTCTCCGTTTTCTTTACTTAAGATTGACGTTATGGAATTATTCTTTATCTCATGAGTATTATAGCTATTGAAGCATTTGAATTCTTTCCCGTCAAACCTCACCACACCTCGATCGGTTCCAATCCATATAAATCCATCCTTATCTTTTGCCAAAGAATAAACCGTATTTTGAGGCAGACCGTTTTTAGTTGAAATCTCCGATAATAAATAATCAATGTCCGGCTTCTTTAACTCTTCCGGTAAGAGAAACTTAAACAAAACAAAGATCGAAAAGACTAATATAACTATCTTTTTTAACACGTTGTTTTTCATATACTAAGGGGTCAAATCTACGTTTGACTCTTGCTTGTTGATTTCTTTACTTCCTCTACCCTTTTACTCAATTTCGAATCACTTTTTTTCATCTTATCCAATCTTAACAAGAGTATCTTTTCTAAGAATTCTTGATCAATACACCGCCACATTCCTCAGAGAAAAGTCTACTCATAAATTGATTTTAAACTAAACAACAGAAAGAGTCAAACGTAGATTTGACCCCTTAGCTTAGATAAAGAAAATCACAACGATAATTCCCGCAATTAAACAATATGGAGCAAACAGATGAAATTTCTTTTTCAGAATGATCTTTCCAAGTATAAACAGGGCAATGTACCCGAATATTGCAGATAAAACCGCTCCGAGGAGAAGATAAGCCATATGATCACTTTGGAAAGGTACCTTTCCAATCTCAAGGATCATAGCTCCGATTATCGCAGGTATCGAAAGCAAGAAAGAGAACTTAAACGAGAATGCAAACCCCATAGATAAAATTAAGCCGATGGAAATTGTTAAACCGGATCTTGATAATCCCGGAATAATAGCTATTCCCTGAAAAGTGCCTATGATAAAAGCCGTAAGATATATATTGAGCTTTTTAATTCGGATAAGTTTGGAGAATATTAGCATAAGTGCGGTAACAAGTAGAAAGTATCCGACAATATTCGGAGTGTTAAACATATTTTCAAGTGTTTTTCTGAAAAATAGACCTATCAGTGCCGTAGGGATACTGGCAACTAAGATTAGAGAAATAAATTCAACATTCTCTTTCTCTTTGATACCTTTTAGTATTGATAAAAGATCCTTATAAAAGTATATTATAACCGAAAGTAAAGTTCCGATATGAAAAAAAATATCATATATTAACGGTATTTCACGAAAACCTATAAGCTCCTGAATCACCACAAGGTGCCCGGAAGAGGAAATGGGAAAAAATTCACTAATCCCCTGAACAAATGACAATAAAATAATTTTAATAATTAATTGAAAATCCATAGTTTACCGATAAGGGAATACTATTTCAAATATCTGTTCCTGTCAATAAGAAATAATGCGGGAGAAGAAAATTCCTCCCCCGCAAAAAGAATTATTATTTATCTTGCTCTTTCTGTTTCTTTACTCCTTCCTCATCAAATCTATGTTCACACTCTTTTTTTGTAAGTTTACCCGACCACCATGAAGTATTCATAGGATATTCATCAGGATGAAATATTACATGAAATCCATGCCAAACAAGTATTGCAAGTGCAGCAAGAATTGCTTCATAATAGTGAATTACCCTTGATATCGGTATTATACATTCGCACCAAGTTGAAGGAATTAATTTCGGGAACCATAAAATCAACCCTGATATAACCATAACTATTGTTCCCCAAACCATCGCCCAGAATTCAAATTTTTCACCATAGTTAAACATATCATATTTGAGGACACTCCCGTCTTTGGAAACTCCCAGATAGTATTTCACCGTCTTGAACAGGTCGGTAAAATCCCTTTTCGTTGGAAGAAACTCTCGTAGCAGTTTCTTACCCCTTTTTTTAAGCACCAAATAAACAAAAAATATTACCGAATCAATTGTCATTACAAAAGCTGCAAATCTGTGGATAAAAGCTCGAATACTTTCAGTCATTCCGATAGAGAAAAGTCCCCTCACCCAAAAAGCATCGGGGAATTTTAGTGCAAATCCGGTTAGAACAAGCAGTATAAAACTTGTGAGAAGAGTTTTGTGAACACCCTTTTCAAAACCGTTCATCCTCACTATATACCCTTCACTTCTTTGTTCCCTGATTTTTTGCCTTACTGCTTTAAACCACACCATTGTCACATAAAGCAGCATTCCTCCGATTGTAAGAAAAATAACTATGGTATAAATTATCTTAATTATGTTCTCAACTTTGTTTCCTGATTTCTCTGTCAGCTTTGAATGTGAAAAACTAAGAGCAAAATTCTCTGAGACATCACCATGACATTTCCCACACGTTGCTCTTCTATTTGATTTGTGTATCTTGGATTGAGGATTTTTTGAAGAGAGCGAATGGTGGGGATCATGACAATCTGCACAAGTTGCACTTGCTCCGAGAGTTCCCCTTTGTGTTAAACCGTGAAAATCTTCCATATATGTTTCAACTTGTTGAGTTCCCAAACCATACCTTCTCATCATTTTTGCGTTTCCGTGACACCATATACATACTTGAGTTCCGGCATATTGTCTTGCACTTCCATCCCTATTTTTCATTGAAACCATATCATGATCGCCATGACATGTGGTACAGGTCGGGACATCATTATTCCCATGCTTTAATGCATCTCCGTGAGGACCGTCCCAAAATGCCAGTCCTTGAAGTTTGTGACATTTCATACAGGAGTTTGCCAAGTTTTTTCTTGAAACACCGGATTTCTGAAATCCGGAGGGTAAAATACTATGTGTCCCGTGACAATCGGTACATGAAGCTCCTCTTTTCCCCTCTTTTATTGCTTGAAAATGTACACTTGACTTGTATCTTGTAATAAGGTTTCTTTTATAAATACTATGATTTTTCATAGCTTTATCTTCACCGCCATGACATTTTCCACATGTATCCGCTTGATTTAAACTTGAAAACCTTGAATCGGGAGAACTCAAAGGTTTAATATCATGACCACCATGACAAGTACAACATGAAGGTGTCATCTCATCACCGCTCGCACAACCTTTTCCGTGAACATCCTTTGCGGTTTCTGCAGCTTCTTCTTCATGACAATTCCGACATCCCTTCTTCATCGGCTTGGATGAGTGAGGTATATCTTCAAAAGACTCCGCACCAATATGACAATCCGTACAGGAGAGACCCTCATGAACACTCCCTGTCAAAATATCCTTTGAGACAAAAAGATTCAACTTTTTACCCCTCTCAGTCTCTGCTTCTATCTCCTTATCCCCATGGCAAGTCAAGCAGTCTTCGTCGGACATTTTCTCTGCCGTAAGACCGGAAAGAAGAAAAAATATAAACAAGCTGATGAAAACAACGCCCCTTTTTCTAAGTTTCAAATCCATTTCAACTCCTATCTTTCTATTATTTCGTAATTTTAATATAATTGTTTTTTTATTACTTTGCAAGCGAATTCGTTAAATTAATAAATTATTTAATGAACCCATTTTGCTCATATATATTAAACCCTTTTAGAAAAAATCTGCTCTCATAATGAGAAAAATACACAGTTTTGTTATAAACCGTAATAACTTTTGTACTATGGATATGAGTAAAAGGAGATTACATTATGAAATTTTTATTTAACAAAACATTATTGTTCTTTTTTATTTTGATTTTAACCGGTTTGGGTTGTAAAACCGTTGAAGAAACAAAATATCCGGATGTTTCAGGAAGTTGGGAAATTGACATTAAATGGGAAAAAGAAGTTATCGGAATGCCGAATTGGCAGCATAATATGAAAAATGTAGAGAATGCTTCAGCCCAATTCACGGCAAATGAAAGCAATTTTACAGCGGTATTCAACACTTCGGGAACAGGTTTTTTTCAAAACTCATTAAATACAACAGGTACAATTAGTCTTGACGGGGATTTTGTCCTAAGTACAAAGGTTGAAAAAACCGAAAAGAAAACTCATCAGGTTGTAGATATTCGATTGGTTGGTAAAATTACCGATGCAAAACAATTTAGGGGTGCACAAATAACTTTTTCATTCACTGTAACATTTAAAGGGAAACCTTTCATGAAAGGGACAATAAAAGGGACAATGGACGGAGATAAAATTAACCGAAACAAAGGATGAAAACATATTAATGCAATTGCTTTTTGTTACTTTGAAAGTAAATTCGTTAAATCAATAAATTATTTAGTGAACCGATTTTATACTTATATCCTATGTTTTGAACGGCATCTTTTTTTATAAATGATTTTTTTTAAAAAAATTATTTACAAAAAAAAATTATAATTGTATTATTCAATTATATGTATTAAATAATGTACCTTTAGACGAAATTAAAGCTATGTTTTTTTCCAAATAAAACTATTTTTGGAAAAGGGAGGAAAAAGAATGAAGTTAATAAGAATATTTCTCATTACATTTTTATCCTTATTGTTATTTTATTGCGGTTCGGTTACAAAAATATTTAAACCTTTGGATCCAACCATTTTTCAGGAAGGGAAAGTTG
Source organism: uncultured Clostridia bacterium (assembly GCA_964422395.1). Taxonomy (GTDB): domain Bacteria; phylum Acidobacteriota; class Aminicenantia; order UBA2199; family UBA2199; genus UBA647. Next base: position 5,701 of record CAYRAO010000011.1, on the reverse strand, counting down.
TAAACTATGAAATTCTTAAAATCGAACCTGGTGAAACCAACTCTCCGAAACATTTTCTCATTGCACTTGACTCTTATCTTGAGGTTAGACTAAAAGAATATGGTCTAATGTATGAGGGAGACAAAAACCTTCAAGTAAAAATTGAAGTTGATGCATATCGAATGAGAAAAGGTTTCATTAAAAAAGCATTAGGTATTTTTGGAGGAAAAGATGGCGTTCAGTCATACATTAAAATTATCGACAAAGTGACCGGTAAAGTAATAGGAGAAGCGGCAATCAACACTTCAAATATAGGTTCCAGCACCACCATTGATGATATGGCTCGCCTCCATGCTAATAAAATTGCTAATTTTTTGTATGGCAAAGATTAAGTTTGAATATAAAAACTATAAAACCGTACAAAAGTGGTATGGTTTTGTAACTATTTTGTATTAGGAAGTGACAGATGGATTTATTTGATTTTCTATCTGATGAAGGAAATTATAAAAAACTAATAAAAATAGGAGTTTATGAAGTGTTTAAAAGAATAAGTTGTTCCGGAGAAGATGCTGAGGATATTGTGTCCGAATCACTTGAAAATGTGTTAGACTATTACCAGAGAAAACCTGAGAAACTAATGGATTTGGAATCAAAGAACAATGAAGAGATGAAAAATTATATAAAAAAATCACTAAAAAATCACATTTTAAACATTATAATAAGGAATCACAAAGCTAAGATAAAAGAGATGGAATTCATTGAAAAGATGCAGTACGGTGGCTCTGAAGAAATTCAAAAACAATCCCGACATCTTAATCAACTTCCCGATCAGTTTTTAAGTTTATCGGAAAGGGTAAATGCAGGATTAACTATAAATTTCACACAATCGGATTGCAAAAATATTAAAAAAGATATTTACTCCTTTATTGAGAAAAAATACAAATCAGGAATGTGGGAAAGCAAGAAAGAAGCGATTAGTCTTTACATGAAAAGGATCAAGGAAAAGAAGACCATTTCTCAGGTGCAAATGTTAATTCCGGATAAAAATATATCTTCATTAAACACTCAAGCTCACAGAATAATTAAATCTTATAGAAACTGGTTAAAGAAACATCATAACCATAAGTTTCTTCTATAACAATGGGAAATTTGAACTTGGGGAAAAAATATATATCGTTTAAAGACAATCTTAGACATTCTAAATATGCAAAAGAAAATTACCTTTTCTCTTTTAAGAAAGATCCTATCGCCAATTTTTTGATTTCAAAACTAAAAATGTCTCCTTTAAAAGGAATTATTGTCGCCCTTTTATTCACAATAATCGTATATGCAGCAGGATTTTTATTTCTATTAATTACCGATAAACATGTTGTCGGAATCACACGAACCTATTTAGATATTATATACGATATAGTCTCAATACCTACTGTTGTAGGATTTTACATTTGGATGTCCACGGTTCCTTCGTATACGATGTTAAAAATTAGTCAGATACACAAAAATTTTGATGAATCGTTGGAAATTCGTGAAACTATCTCACATTTGCTCAAAAAAATAAACAATAAGATTATCTTTATCCTCGGATTTATAATTGCATTTCTCCTTGGAACAAATTGTATAATTCGTATGATCTCCAAATTAGGCTCGGTTACGGACAACAGCGTTAATCACCATTTTTTCTATTTTGTTAAAGTTCCCATCTTATGGTTTTTTTCGTGGTACATGGCGGTTGTTATTGCAATTAAAATATCCATTTTTATCTCAATTCTAAGAAAAGTACTCTTAAAAATTATTTCAGGATTTGATGAGATATCAATAAAAAACTTGAGAATCATCAAGCCAGTAAAAGATTTTTTAAAAAACTTCACATATTTTCTAACTGCAAGTGGCATTGCCTTGATTATTTTGGTAGTTAGAGGGTACAAATACGGTTACCTGAATAATAAGCTGATCATATATGCTGGAATAACCGCATATACAATTATTTCGGTAATTGTTTTTTTTTCCCCGATTCACCCTTTCTACACGATTATAAGTAAAATAAAGAATTACAAATTTGAAAAGAAAAATTTCTTTAGGATAGAGATCCTTTTAAAAATTTTATCTCCTGATCTACTAAGAAATTTTTTGCTTTCGTGCTGTCTCCCCCCTATTTTTCTTTTATTTTTTTTAATTGTAGGATAAAATTATAAAAATATATTGTTTTGTTATAGACAAATAAAACTTTTGTATAAGGGATATGATTGACAGGAGGTTACATTATGAAACTTTTATTAAACAAAACAGTATTTTTTTTGTTAGTTTTGGTTTTAATCGGTTTAGGTTGTAAAACCACTGAAGAAGCAAAGTATCCCGATATTTCCGGAAGCTGGGAAATAGACATCAAGTGGAATAAAGAAATTGTTGGGATGCCGGGTGCGAGCCATAGTATGAAAAATGTAGAGAATATTCCTGCAAAAATAACCAGGAATGAGGGTAATTTGTCTATAGAAATTAATACTACAGGTACGGGATTTTCTATTAACCCATTAATTATGACAGGAACAATTGATATGGATGGCAATTTTGTTCTGGACGTAAAATTCGAACAAACCGAGAAAAAAACTCACCTAGTTGCGAATATGCATCTCGTTGGTAAAATTACAGGAAGTAACCAATTTAGGGGAGCACAAATCTCATATTCATTCGAGGTAACATTTAAAGGGAAACCTTTCATGAAAGGGACAATTAACGGTACAATGGACGGTGATAAGGTTAACTAATAAAGAAAAGGAGGGAAACATGAGAAAACTATTGATTATGCTTCTTGTTTTCGGATTAATTTTCTTGATTCCGGGAACGAGTTATTCTTCCGATAGTAATTCTAACGGTAGTGGTAAAGGTAGTGCTGACGGTAGTAGTAAGGGAGACAGTGGTAAAGGTAGTCTGAATGGCAGTGGAGATGAATCAGGCAAAGCTCTGCTCATAGGAATAGTTGGAGCTGCGGTTATAATCGGTGCAGGTATTTGGGGTGGAATAACTACCTCAAGGAGTCTCCAAAAAAAAAAAATGAAGAGAAGAAAGAGAAAAATTGCCACAGCGATATTCAGTGAAGCAACAAAAGGATATGGGGACAAAACTAATATAACTATTATGGCAAAGTATTATTGCTGCTCTGTCGAAAAAGTTATTGATACAATATCAGCACTCTCAATGAAAGGTGATATTGATGTTAACGGATCATTAGTAGATGAACAAATTGCAACCGAATCTTTGGATAAGTTGGAGACAGTATTATTATCAAAAGCACGTAAAAACAGTAAATTCAAAAAGAATTTAAAAACAATCATCAATAATCTCGCTAATCAACCTGACCTGATAAAAAATATCGCTGAACCATACAATCTCAATTTGATGGAAACAGCCAATTTCTATAGATCTTTGTTTAATGGAAATTGAGGTTAACAATAGTATTGATAAAGTTGTAGAGTGTTTGGAATCAGATTAGTATTGGGTAACAGACAGGCTAATTCATAATCTGATGAGAAGATTTAAAATATTGTTTTCGGTGTTTGTGTTTATTTATATGGTAACCGCCTCATTAATATATGGGGCGGTTGCCGTCTCGGATATTTTTGTTTTTAAGAATATCGTTGTAAGACAAAACAAGAGTGAGTCGTGGAAAAAATCCGAGATTGATACTCTGCAATCATTGTTGGGAACACTCCCGCAGGAATACTTTACGCTGGGAAAGATATGTATAAGAAAAAACATAAATGACGATTCGCTCAAGTCACTTTCCATCAATTATCGCCATAAAACCATAACAATAAAGAAAAGAGCTTTTAATAGCGAAAAAGAGTTGAAAGATTCAATCATCCTTGGTCTAACTTATATTTTAGATAAAAAATATAAATTCAGCGAATCATTTGAGTGGCGTAAAATTTCTCGATGGACAGGCTGGGACTTATTTGGAAACAGCACGGAAAATATAAACCCGAAAGGATTTGTCTCAAAGGAAGCACGAAAGAACCCAAGAAAGGATTTTGTACACAGCGTTCTACATTTTTTCCAATCACCTACTCATAAAAATGGTTGTGATTATCTAAAATACAAAATTCCTTTAAAATACGATTTTATTCGCAATATTTTTAAATCAAAACCCGACCCTCACGCAAAAATCAAGTGTTCCAAAACCTATAAGAACTGGATAAACCCTTCAGATATAGATCATATCGAATTACTTATCGCTTCACCATCCTATGCATCAATTGCCTCTATTGCAGGGCATCTATCACTATTAATCATAAGAAAAAATGATGTCATCGGATTGTCCACTGTTGTTAGTTTTGTAGCCGACAATGTAGATGATGAAGGAGTTGTGGAGCAGGGGACAAAATATGTTTTCAAAGGAATTTTCGGTAAATATATAAGCATATTATCTGAAAGTACTCTAATCGAATTGCTAACAAGACAAACAATGCTTGAGGATAGAGATATCTACCGATTGAAACTAAACTTAACACCGCCACAGATTGACAGATTGATCCAAAGGCTATGGGATTTTAAGACAAACTTCAATTACAAGTATTATTTTTTCAACAAAAATTGTACTACGATGCTGTTAAATTTAATAAACTTTGTGTTTGAAAAAAACAAGAGAATCAAAGACCATGACAACATAGATATGCCATTAAACATAGTTTTCAAAATATATAAAGCATTCAAAGCGGATTTCGTATATCCAGAGCATTGGAGCATGTCTCGAAACTCAAAATTCAGTTATAACAGGAATAAGATAATTAGAAAAAACATATTAAGCCTTCTTTCAAAAATCACAAATAATTCTCAAATTATTTTATTAAATAACTTATTTTCTATCGTAACAAATCAAGAAGAAAAAAAAAGGAAGAAATACTACAAAAAAATTTATGACACATACATTAATATGGTTAATCTGAAACATGACAACCCTAATGATATTAAAGTTATAAAAAAAGCAGGAGAGTTGTTATTAGAGTTTTTTATTAATGCCAAGGACTTTGAGAGATTTGTTTACAACAAAAGATTATCTTTAAAATCTAAAAAAGAAAAAGATCAAGAAAAATTTATAAAAGAGATAAAACCATTTTTTGAAACTGAAGAAATCAGATTGCTAATAAAATTAGTATTAAACTTAAGGTATGTTATCAAGAATAAATTTGGAGTAAATGTTCAGGAAATATATGATAATATCGAAATTGATCGCAATATTTATGCTAAAAAAGAGAGACGGAACAGTTCCTACGGATGTAATTATGGCACCTTGTCCATTATGCCGAAATATTTAAAAAACAATAACACTGATTATTTGTCGGTCTCATTAAAAGCATCCACTTTTTCTCAAAATATGGGTGATAAAAGTGTTTTCTCAATGGGACCTGGAACAGAAATCGAATTATTAAGTTTAAATTTAACTCTATCGAAAAACAGAAAACAATTTGTTTCGGGAAAACTATTTAAAGATTGGTTTTTTGACAAAGAATTTAAACTTTTAAATTATAGAAAGATATTTCAGAAAAATAAATTAGACTATACAGGAACCATGAACACAGGATTCGGAGCAAATCTATATTCTCACTCAACAAATAAAATTTACAGGTATAATAAAACCAATTATTTTTCTTTGTTTTATCTGCTGAATATTTATGAAAAAAATAACTTCGCAAATTTTCTTTGCACTGAATTCGGTTTAGGATTTTCA
>CAYRAO010000010.1:0-75619 GCA_964422395.1 uncultured Clostridia bacterium | reverse complement strand
ATGGAAAAATCTACCCGTCTATAAGCGGGTTAAAAAAACTATTAAATAAAATATTCTAAATTGAGTTACTTTTACAAAGTTTACGCAGAAATCTACGGAAATAATTGTATTAAGCGGATATAAAACTTTGTATTTTATGTTTTGCTTTAATCAGTAGAATTTATTTTAGATGTAAATTAGCTGATCTTGCGAGTGTGATCACAACCACACTTTCGGCATATTTATTTAAAAGTTTTGAACACTTTTTAACTGTAGTACCGGTTGTGTAAACATCATCAATTAAGAGTATCCTTTTATTTACAATCTTCTCCTTACTATTTATTTCAAACGCTCTGTTCAAATTCTTAATTCTCTCATTATAATTCAAAGAAGATTGCTTTTTTGTACTTCTGACCTTAACAAGAACTCCTTTCAAATGTTTTGCTCCGGTCTTGGATGATATTATATCCGAAATTTTAGAAACCGGTTCAAACGTCCTCTTTCTTCCGGAATCCACAGGAACTGAAATAATAACATCAAATTTTCCTTTAAAATATTCATCAATAATCTTTAAGTATAAGCTCGATATATAGTGTTTTAAGGGTTGGATTTCCGACAATTTATAGAGTAGTATAATTTTTCTTATTTTATCTTTATAAATTGTAAATGAGATATGCCTGTTGTACGGAGGATGTGACAATAGACATTGTCCGCAGATAGAATCCTGACCCTTGGGAATCTGAATGCTACAAATTTTGCACGTATTGTCTATTTCTATTTTAATTTCATTTTTGCAATTTTCACAAATATAATTTTCGAAATAATAGACAAGATGCATATTGCATATAAGACACTTTTTAACAAATATGGAGTTAACTGCAATATTTACAATGTGTAAGATTAATTTCTTTATTCTATTTCGGGCAAAGAGTTTATCCATATTGATATTTTAGTATAAACCTATCTTTTTTTAAACATATTTTATATATTTTTTAGTTTAAAAATATGTTAAAATTTTTTTTATCCGGAAATAATCCGTAATGCGCCCGTGGCTCAAAGGATAGAGCGTCTGCCTCCGGAGCAGAAGGTTGCAGGTTCAATTCCTGCCGGGCGTGGTATTATAAGTTCGGGGAAATTAAGTACAAAAGGAGATTTAAATGAAAAAACTTATTTTAATTTTAGTAATGTTGGTCTTTTTCTTTGCTTCAATCAACGGTGATGTTTATATAAAAACAAAAACTCATGCCGATGCAATGGAAGTAATGGGAAAAAAGACCCCTGCAAAAGATGAGATCACCGAACAATGGATCGGCGACAATATCTTTGCAAGTATTTCACAGAAACAGACCGTTATAATTGACCTTTCAAAAAAGAAACTCTACATGATCATACACGAATCAAAAAGTTATGTTGAGACAACTCTTCCGCTTGATATTAAAAAACTTCTTCCGGAGCAAGTTTCTCAAATGATGGGAATGATGAAACTTACTATTAAAGTTACTCCTACTTCCGAAACAAAGATGATCAATAAATGGAAATGTACCGCTTATAATATGGAAATGAGCATGATGATGATGAAAATGAATAGTAAAATATGGGCAACCAAGGATGTCCCTTTTGATTGGGAAAAATATCAGAACAAATTCGGAGTCGAAACTTTTAAATCTGCAATGGCATCTATGAAGATCGGTAACGATTCGATCAATGAATTAAAAAAGATTAAAGGATTTCAAGTAAAAACCGACATGACAATTAGTATTATGGGTGCTAACGGTAAAGTAACTTCAGACGTTATTGAAATAACCAAAAAGAGTGCACCGGCAAATATTTATACAATTCCTGCCGGTTATAAGAAAACCGACAAACTTTCTCCCGCAGCATTTTCAAAATAATAGGTAAAAAATATAGAGGTCGAGTTTAACTTGACCTCTATATTTAAACTATCCTTACAAATTTATTTTTCAACATAAGAGTTAAAAACCGTGTAATCCTCTCTTCACCCTGCTTAAAATCATCATCAATTTTTTCTTTTTTTACACTTTCACTTATCTGTCTTATTGTAAGATTACCATCAATCTTTCTCCACACAAGTGATCCGATCTCATCAAGATGAATCCTAAAGTGTTGGCTTTTGCCGAAAAAATCAATTAACCTTTTCATTAATTTGTTTGAAGATTTTTCTTTAATCAGATACACTATCCCTTTTTCATCTGTATCCCATTCAATATTTTTTTTTAAAATAATGTTATGGAACTCCGTAATTATTTTTTTTTTTACCATTACCGTTTTATCTCTACATTTCTATTACAATATATTCTTTAAACCGCGTAAACTCAATATCTATTCTTTTACGGTATCAAGAGGAATTTTAACAAGCATATAACCGAGTGCAATTATAACGGCCGTACTTAAAATAAACGGTGACCCTTTCCATAGATTCGGTATTGATATATCAAGGAAAGCAAGTGCCGCAAATAACAATCCCATAAGTGCTTCTCCTGCTATCAGACCCGATGCAAGCAAAACTCCTCTGTTATCAATACCGGAAATTTGCTTCTTGCTATACTTTCTCTTTTCAATTATCTTATCGACAACCCACCTTATAATACCTCCGACAAAAATTGCCGCAACAGTCTCAAACGACAGATACATTCCTACACATACAAGCATCGGACTTTGTACTTTTACAAGGATAAAGCCAACTGCCATTATCAATCCGACAATAATAAGAGGCCATACCATTTCACCTCCGACTATCCCTTTTGACAGTTGTGCCATCAAACCTGCTTGAGGAGCCGCAAGGACATCACCCCCGAATCCACCTTGATATCCGTTAAGTTTAGCCATTTTCAAGTCACCCGCATTTAATATGAATAATGGAATCCACATAACAAATGCTGAGATCACAACACCGATGAAATCCCCCGCTTGCATTTTCCACGGAGTACCACCGAGAATATATCCAACTTTAAGATCCTGAAGCATCTCTCCGGCAACAGCCGCACTTACACAAATAACACCGGCAACGGCAAGAACCGCAATAACGCCATCCGATCCCGTTGCTCCGAGTACCACCATAAGAATCGCAGCAATCACAAGTGTGGACAATGTTAAACCCGAAATAGGATTATTTGAAGAACCGATCAATCCCACAAGATAACCGGAAACAGCTGCAAAAAAGAAACCTGCCACCATCATAACAAGTGCGGCAACAATTGCCGGAAAAAGATTCTCATCTTTAAATCCCATGAACCACCAATATACGACAAATGTCACTGCTGAAATTAAAAGAAGTCCTAAAAAAACAATTTTGATACTTATATCCTTATCTGTTCTTTTTGTAGCTTCCTTTGCAGTTGCAGCTTTTTTCACATCATCAACAGATCTTTTTATCCCTGCAAAAAGGCTGTTTCTCATTCCATAAAGGGTATAAGCAGCACTCATAAGCATACCGCCTATTGCAATAGGTTTCACTACATTAGCAAAAACACTCTTTGAAACTTCCGCCCACGTCATAACTCCATCATTTACAAGAGGAGAATACTGCGGAGCAAGAATTAGTACAAGAAGCGGAACAAATAAACCCCATGCCAAAACTCCACCAGCGAAATTCAGTGAGGCTAATTTAGGTCCGATTATATATCCTACTCCAAGAAATGCAGGACTTAAGGCAGGTGATTTTAAAAGGAGTCCTCCGCCAGTCTCAATTCCCTTGAACTTTTCCATAGATGTTCCGGGAATAATCTTTTTTGCAAATAAAATAAAACTTTCCCACTTGGAAGCAAGCAGATTGAAACTCTTCAAAAATTCGATAAAGCCTCCGATTCCCATTGAATAAAACAAAAATTTTGCACCGGTACTTCCGCTTCGTCCGGCTTTGTGTATCTCGGAAGCTGCAACGGATTCCGGAAAAGGTAATTGAGGATCTTCAACCATAACCCTTCTTAACAATGTGACAAACAGTATTCCTGCTATACCTCCCACAAGCATTATAACGGTAGATTTCCAATATCCTGCAAAACTACCGAAAAACTCCGGGTCCCACACGTTAGCAATTAAGAATGCAGGGAGTGTAAAAATGGCACCTGCTGCAACAGACTCACCTATTGACCCGATCGTCCTTATAAGATTTTCTTCAAGGATATTGTTATCCTTAAAAAGCCTTAACAATGCCATTCCGAGAACCGCTGCCGGATAAGTTGCGGCTATAGTCATTCCGGCTTTAAGTCCGAGATAGGCATTTGCCGCTCCGAGAAGAACCGCAAGAAATATTCCGATAACTATTGCTCTTAAGGTAAACTCTTTCAAGTTTTTTTCAGGTGAAATATACGGCTTAAATTGTTTACTCATTGAGATCTCCTTTTTAATTTTATAAATAAATTATACACAGTAAAAAAAAATATGCCAATTAACCGACCTTTGTTAAACTAAAAAAAATGTCCGTGTTAAAAAAGAACCGACTACAACACAAACAAAAATATCCTTTTATTTTCTCCCTAAATCCTACTAACTTCCGTATTTTTCTATTATCTCTTCTTTTGTTTTATTTAGGATGTCATATTTCTTACCAATCTTGGTAAATGCATCAAGAGCTTTCTTTAGATGACCCATATCATGTGCGGCAGAGAGCTGAGTTCTTATCCTCGCTTGTCCTTTTGCAACAACCGGAAAGAAAAAGCCTACGGCATATATCCCTTCCGAATAGAGATCCTTTGCAAAATCTTGTGAAAGCTTCGCATTAAAAAGCATTACCGGAACAATCGGTGTTTCACCCTCTTTTATTATAAAGCCGGCTTCAGTAAGACCCTTTCGCCAAAATTTCGTATTATCCTCAAGTTTATCTCTCCGTTCCGTAGTCTTGCTTACAATGTCAATAACTTTATTTGAAGCTGCTACAATTACGGGAGCAATGGAATTTGAAAAAAGGTAAGGTCTTGCCTTTTGTCTGCACATTTCAACTATCTCTTTTCTTCCGGAAACACAACCGCCTGATGCACCGCCCAAGGCTTTTCCCAATGTAGTTGTAATTATATCTATCTCTCCAACAACGTCAAAGTGTTCATGCGTCCCTCTCCCCGTCTTTCCTATAAAACCGCTTGAATGAGAATCATCAACGAAAACCAATGCATTATATTTTTTTGCAAGCACAACGATTTCATCAAGTTTTGCAAGGTCTCCATCCATTGAAAATGCACCGTCGGTAATAATCAGTTTTAACCTTTTATCCTGATGAAGAATTAGCTTTTTTTCAAGATGAGTCATATTTGAATGCTTGTATGTATCGGTCATGGCTTTTGAAAGTCTCATTCCGTCAACAATCGAAGCATGAACCAGTCTATCCGCTATCATAATATCTTCCTCAGTCATAAAAGCCTCAAAAACACCGGCATTGGCATCCATACACGAAGGGAATAAAATCGTATCTTCGGTTCCGAGAAATTGTGTAAGCTTATCTTCAAGTTCTTTATGTATATCCTGTGTCCCGCAAATAAATCTAACGGAAGACATTCCGTATCCTCTCTGTTCGAGTCCTTCTCTTGCCGCTGCAATTACATCAGGGTGAGAAGATAACCCGAGATAGTTGTTGGCACACATATTGATAACCTTTTTCTCTTCGGTTCCAATAGGATAAACGACATCGATCTCTGAATCCTGCGGTGCACAGATTAATCTCTCCTCTTTAAAAATCCCATCTTCTTTTATCTTATCCAATTCACTCTTTAATAAATTCCGTTCATTTTTCCCATATGCCATTTAATTCACCTATTTAACATTAAATTCATTCAATAGAACAATAATATTTTCAACCGAATCAAATGCCTCGGGGGTAGCCTTAGCATCGGGAATCTGTATATTATATTTCGTTTCAAGGAACCTCTTTAACGATACCATTGAAAACGAATCTACTATTCCACCGGAAATCAACGGTGTAGTGAAATTTATCTCCATATCTTCATCTTCAAGGTATTCTTCTTTGATATACTCTAAAATAACTTCTTTAATATCGCTCATTTTATTCTCCTTTTTTTATTCTTCATCTTCAAGGGTTGAAGTATCTCCAATCTCTTCTCCCCACTCTTTCGCTCTCAACATTCTCCTCATTATCTTTCCGCTTCTTGTTTTCGGAAGAGATTTCACAAATTCAATCTCTTGAGGCATTGCAAGAGGTGACAATTTTTTTCTTATGAAATTCATAATCTCAAGTTCAAGCATATCTGACACTTCAATACCGGGTTTTAAAGCAATAAATGCTTTAACCACTTCCATATTGACCGGATCGGGTTTACCTACTACGGCAGATTCGGCAACAGATTCGTGTTCAAGGAGGGCGGATTCAATTTCAAAAGGACCTACGAGATGTCCTCCGGTGTTAATAACATCGTCATCACGTCCGACAAACCAATAATATCCATCCTCATCAATACTGGCTCTGTCACCACATACATACCAACCGTTTATAAACTTACTTTTATACGTTTCTTCATTATTCCAATATGATCTGAACATGGAAGGCCACCCGGGTTTAAGGGCAATAAGCCCTACCATTCCCTTCTCTTCTATCGGCTCATGAGTTTTCAAATCCAGTACGGTTGCTTCTATTCCCGGAAAAGGTTTACCCATCGATCCCGGTTTGATAGTCATTCCCGGATAATTTGTAATTACCATGCTTCCGGTCTCCGTCTGCCAAAATGTATCATGAAATGTAAGACCGTAAGTTTCAGTAGACCAGATTACGGCTTCGGCATTCAGCGGTTCACCTACACTGCAAAGATGCCTGAGGGACGAGAGATCAAACTTATCTGCTTCATCCTTTCCCTCTTTCATCAAAGCCCTGATTGCGGTCGGGGCGGAATACCAAACCGAAATTTTATGAGTTTCAATAAATTTATACCAATTGGAAGCTTTGAAACCCGAATCAAGGACACACTGCGTTATCCCATTGGACCAAGGACCTATTATTCCGTAAGATGTACCTGTCACCCATCCCGGATCTGCAGTACACCAGTAAATATCATCTTCCTTAAGATCAAGCACATACTTTGCCGTAATATATTGAGATATAATCGAATAATGGACATGCTGAGCACCTTTCGGTTTTCCTGTCGTTCCGGAAGTGTAATGTAATACAGACGGTGTTTCGGCTTTGGATTTATAAGATTCATAATGCTCGACCTTTTCATGCTTTTCCATTGAAAAAGTAATTTCACGCTCTTTCAGTTCTTTGACACCATCATGATCAACAACAATAACGTACTTTAGTTTCGGAAGATCATCAAGTATCTTTCTTATTTTTCCAAGATGCTTCTTCTGAGTAATTATTGCTTTGGTTTCCGCATCATCAAGACGTGTATGGAGTGATTCACCGCCAAATGCAGAGAAAAGTGGCTGAGAAATTCCTCCCATCTTTAAGACTCCGAGAAACCCAAAATACAATTCGGGAATTTTATCCATAAAAAGGCAGACCCTATCTCCGCTTTTAACACCGGTATCTTCCAGAAAAGAAGCTATCGTATTGGTTAAGATTCTGCTGTCATTAAATGAATACCTCTTAACTCCACCCGAATGCCCCTCCCATATTAAAGCAATTTTCTCACCTTTCCCCATATCGCATATTCTGTCCGAACAATACCATCCGATGTTAATATCATCACCATGACCGTACTCCAATTCTTTCTCGGAAATGCTCCACTTGAAAGTGTTCCTGATCTTTTCATAAGGTCCCATATTGCTCATAGATTAAAACCTCCTTGAACTTTTATTGTTTTGATAATACTGAATATCAAAAAGAAGATAAAAATAATTTATAGAATATAGACCCCCAAATGTCAAGAAAAATTTATATAAAACATTAAATCGTAACTCTGCAAAACACCACCTACAACTGTACCTTAAGAATTCTTTTGTTTTATAATAAAAAGATATATAATTATCATATTGTATAGGAGAAATAAATGAATAAAAAAACCATTGTATTTTTAATAGCATTTCTAATTATATTTGGTTATTACAGTGAAATTATTTCAGCTAAAGATATAAAAATCCCTAAAAAAGCTTTAAAACTTGAGAAGAAGGGTAATAAAGCAATGAGTAAGGGAAAGTATGATAAAGCCATGGAATTTTTCAACAAAGCTCTTGAGATTTATCCTGATATTGAAACGGTTCACTATAAAATCGCCTCAATTTATGCTTATAAAAAGAATTACAAAGATGCAATAAGTGAGCTGAATTTAACACTTAAAATCAATCCTGCTCATGTAAATGCAAAAAAAGCAATTATTGATACTACATTAAAATATGGTAATCTGCTTCTGAAAAATAAAAAAATCGATGAAGCAAATAAACTGTTTATTGATCTTCAGAAAATTAACGGGATCAAAGAGATAGACGGTAAACTGATTACAGAGCTCGATTACAGGATAGGTTTCAATTACTTTCAGTTGAGAAAAGGAGATGAATCGAATTTATATCTGCTTAAGTTTATTAACAATCCGGAATCTATTAAACTTTTCCGAAACTTTTTCTCCACTGCAAATTATCTGATAGGTCTTAATTTTTCACAAAAAGGTGAGATTAAAAATTCAAACAAATACTTAAAAAATTTTGTCGCACTCAATTCGGAAACTCCCGACAATAAATATCTCGGATTTGCAAAATACATCATAGGTATGAATAGTTTTAATGCCCTAAAGGAAAAAATCGGCAAGATTGAAAAAATAAAAACCAGAAAAAACTTAAAACAAAGTAACAGAAAAATACTTGAACTTGCAAAATCAGAAAACGATATCGAAGAAAACATCCTTTTTGCAATTAAAAAGAAACCTGAACTTGAAAATGCATATGTCATACTTGGAAACTTTTATTATTTAAGAAGAGACTTGGAAAATGCTATTAAATACTACAAACTTCTCTTGGAAAAATTTCCTAATTCGACAGATACGGAAATTTATAAAGTTTTTCTAAGCGATATCGAGAGACAAAAGAAACAAAAATCTAACTAATTGAATCCCTTGAAATCTTAGTTACAATTTTATTTTACCTTTGCTGAAGTTAGAGAGATTTGTACTTACCTGTTCATATTGATTTACAGGAATTTCCAATTCGATTTTGATATTCTTATCAGTGTAATCTTTGTTTATTATCTTTACTGAGAATCTATTGACTATATTCATTAAATCACTCATAAATCCGTATGGAATAACTATTTGACGATTTTCACAAACAACAGTTTCCGTTATCGAAGAATTATCTATAGATTTTTTTGCAGATTCCCTGTAAGCACGGGAAAGCCCCCCCGTACCGAGTTTTGTTCCGCCGTAATATCTTATAACTGCAATCAGTACATTAAACAACCCGTTGCACTTTATTTCATTGAAAACAGGTAATCCCGCCGTTCCCGAAGGTTCACCGTCATCACTATACCTTACACTCTTTTCCTCACCCTCCCCGATTCTGTATCCGAAGCATACATGTGTGGAGTTAAAAAATTCTTTCCTTAATCCTTCAAGAATTTCTTCCGCTTTTTCCTGTCGGGAGACAGGATAGATATATGAAATAAATCTTGATCCTTTGATTTTGATCTCAAAAGGACCATTTCGAGACTTCACCGTAAAATATTTACCCCGTTCAATCATTGAAAATACCTCTTATGATTCTCTCTCTCTTCACGAAGAGAGGTATCTTCACAATTTTAGATCAGAGTTAAAACTATTTCAACAATTCGATAATTCTTTCCTTTAACTTTTCCCCTCTGATTCCGGACTCAACAATATCGCCTCGTTTATTTATAACATACATCGTAGGGATATAACGTATTTTATAATCCTTTGCAATTCTTCTTCCCTCTTCTTTATCAACAATATGTATCCAATTCATACCGTTTTCCTTAATAAATTTCTTTGCATACTCGGAAGGTCTTCTTTCCAGTGCAATACTAATAATTTCAAAATTATCCCCCTTGAATTCCGAATATATTTTTTTCAAATTCGGTATTTCCTTTCTACAAGGAGGACACCAGGTAGCCCAGAAGTCAAGAATAACAACTTTTCCTTTGAATTTACTTAAAACAACGGAATTACCTTTAATATCCTTTGTATTAAAATCAATTGCAGATCCCGATAGAGGTAAAAAATATACTGCAATAAAAAAAACAATCATCACTACTAATATCAGTTTCTTCATTATATTCTCCTTAATTCGTCCTGTATCATTAGTTATATTTTAACATATTTCCCAAATTATTAAAAATAGTTTTCATAAATTGTTTAAAAGGGCAAATAAATGTTTTAAACTTTATTTATGAAAATATTTAATAAAATAAAAAGAATTATTCATTCGGTTTACAAAGCCGTTATCAAAAGGAAAATAACCGCGTTTATTTCAATTTTAATGTTTCTTTCTATCTTTTTCATTTTATTATTCCTTATATCTTTGCCTAACGTTAAAGATTTGTTGAACGGAATTCCGAAAACGACCTCAATGATCGAATATAGGATAAAACAGAATAAAATGGCAGGAAAAAGAATCAGGATACGAAAAAGATGGGTTAGATTCAATAGAATACCCGATTTATTAAAAAGAACTGTCATTGTTTCCGAAGATATAAATTTTTACACTCACCACGGAATAGACTTTTTTGAATTAAAAGAATCAATTAAAAAAAATTTTCAGACCGGTAAAAAATCAAGGGGAGGAAGTACAATTACCCAACAACTTGCGAAGAATCTTTATCTTTCTACAAAAAAATCATATTTTCGTAAGATAAAAGAGTTATTCATTGCAAAAAAACTTGAAAAACACCTATCAAAGAAGAGGATATTGGAAATTTATCTAAATGTCATAGAATTCGGACATGGAATTTTCGGAGTTGAGACAGCCTCGGAAATATTCTTTAAAAAACCTATAGATCGGTTGAAGTCGGAGGAGATAATAAGACTTGTATCGGTAATTCCAAAGCCTTTAAGAGTTTCTCCTCTTTCAAATTCAAAGTATCTGAAGTGGAGAGCAAATCTCCTGATAAAGAGATTATTTAATGTCAAAGCTATTACAAAAGAGGAGTTAATTCGTTTAAAAGAAGTTTTTAAATAGACTGCAAATAAAAAAAAGTAAACTCTTTATTTGACAATTAGAGAAAGATACTATAGAATGTATTTGTAAAATGCAGTATGAAGTTGTAATCAAGATATCGGAGGTCAACAAGTCCATTTTTATTTTGAAGGATTACTGCAAATTTTTAAGGAGTTAGATTATGGCAAAAGGTAAGGTAAAGTGGTTCAACGCTTCCAAAGGTTACGGTTTCATCGAGATGGAAGATGGAAATGATATTTTTGTCCATCATAAAGAGATTCAAACGGACGGTTTTAGAACTCTTGATGAAGGTGAGGAAGTTGAATTTGAAGTTCGCCAAGGTGACAAGGGCGATTATGCTGCAAATGTTGTTAAAAGCAATTAATTTATCATTTATGTTTTAATCACGTTTTTCCGTGTTTTAAAAAATTGGTAAGGTTTGAAAGGCATTAATTAAGTGAGTAAAGGTAAGAGATCAATAATTTCGAAAAATCCAAAAAATTTCTTAGTCATTATATGTTTCTACCTCTATTTACAAAAAAAAAATCATTGGAGGTAAACAATGGCAAAAGGAAAAGTAAAATGGTTTAACGCTTCGAAAGGTTATGGTTTTATTGAAATGGAAGATGGTAATGACATTTTTGTTCATTATGCGGAAATCCAGACAGACGGATTCAAAACTCTTGATGAAGGTCAAGAAGTTGAATTTGAAGTTCGCCAAGGTGACAAAGGCGATTATGCTGCAAATGTAACTAGAGCATAATAACAAGAAAAATATTCCCGGTCGTTATGACCGGGGATTATTTAAATTTTTCCATTTACATTTTTTTAATTCGTATATATTCGTGTTTTTTATCTGATTTTCTTTTAAAATAATATTATTTTATTGAAATTGTCATAAAAATATCAGAAAATTATTATTTAGGAGGAGTAAATGCGTTGGAGGGGAAGACAAAGAAGCGATAATATAGAGGATAGAAGGATGGGGGTAGGTAAAAAGATGGGTCTCGGCGGAGGTATAGGTGGAATAATTATCGCAATAATTTTCATTATTCTCGGAGGCAATCCCAAACAAGTTCTGCAACTGTTAAATCCGGGAAATCAAACCGTACAAACCGGACAGGGTAAAAATATAACACAGGATGATGAACTAACAAAATTTATTTCGGTTGTACTTCAGGACACTGAAGATGTTTGGAACAAAATATTTAGTAATTCAGGAAAGAGTTACAGAGAACCTAAACTTGTACTTTTCAGACAATCGACAAGATCGGCTTGTGGATTTTCAAGTGCAGCAACCGGACCGTTCTATTGCCCCGCCGATGAAAAGGTATATATTGATTTGGATTTTCTTGAAAATATGCTAAAACGCTTCCGTTCCACCGGAGATTTTGCTATGGCATATATCCTTGCCCATGAAGTAGGTCATCACGTTCAAAAACTTCTTGGTATTACAAAGAAGATTGATTCTCAGAGAGGATATGTGAGTGAAAGAAAGATGAACGAATTATCGGTCAGACTTGAGTTGCAAGCAGATTTTCTCGCCGGTATTTGGGTACACCATGCTCAAAAAATGAAAAATATAATTGAAACAGGTGATATAGAAGAAGCTTTTCGTGCGGTTAATGCCGTAGGTGATGACAGGATACAGATGCAACAACAGGGATATGTAGTCCCTGATTCATTTACGCACGGGACATCCGCTCAACGACTTCAATGGTTCAAAAAAGGGATGAAAACAGGTGATCTTAACCTCGGAGACACATTTAAGGTAAAAAGACTTTAATTAAGAAATATCTTTTTAGGCCCAGTTATGTTTACACTTTCTATTTTGTGGAAAAATTTCACAATCTCCGGTTTTTGAATCAATCACAAATTCAATATCGCTTGAATTATTCTTTGCAGGACACTCACTTGCGGAAACATTAAAACACGCACTTTTATGATTACTACTTTGGTTTCTTATCGGACAAAATATAGAGCTACCGATACTATTAATTTCGGTTAAAAGATCTTCATCCGGTAGACCGTGTTTTTGCCCTACAAGATTAATTGAATATTCGGGTTTTACTTTTTTTATACCCGCAATTGAAATCCCATTCTTTCCACTTCCATGATGAGGAATTTTCAACACTTTTGATCTTAAATACTTTGAAACTTTTCCATTATCAAGCATACTTTCCCAAGCTTCTTCTTCGGCATCTCCCGTAAACAAAAAGCTCCACTCTTTAGCTTTTTTTAATCTTATTTTAACAACTATGCTTTGATTATTTGCATTCCTTTTTGCTTCAATCGCCATCTTCTCGTAGTGATCTTCTATCAAACTTATAAATTCACTCAGATTTATCTCCTCATTATTTATTTCAATACTATCGGGTATCCCCATAGCTTTTTTCAATATTGAGTCGGATGGAATTTGGGTATCGGGATTTAACAATTTTATATCAATATTGTTAAAAGGATTATCCTGAACATTATCAATAGCCGGATAAGAAATCTTCACACCGAGCCTATTAAGCTCCTCTATAAGATCATCATTCTGCTTAACACTTTGAATAACAAAACTCTGCCATGAAAATTTATAATCGGGTTCGTCAGTTTCACCAGAAAGCTCAGGAAGATAATCCGCCGCATGATTTTCCGAAGGCATAGCACCCCAATATCCGTCTATATCAACGTAAGAATCCCCGTTTTCTTTTTTATCGGCTTGATCCTTAACAAAATATTTAAGTCCGTTAATATGATCGGAATCAATATGTGTCCCAATCAATAAATTTATTGTTCTGATATTCTCCTTTTTCAAATAATCGGACAATGCACCCGCACTCTTTTTATTCTCTCCCCCGTCAATTACAATACAAGCTTTTTTATAATTCTCTTTAAAAGTGATAACGGAACAATCACCGTGACTTTTACAATTCAAGAATGCAACTTTCATCTTCATATCACGCTCCTAAACACTTTGGACCATTCTTAAAGCATCTATCAGTCCATGACCCTGAAAATATTTATCTCTGTTTAAATCAGTACAAGAGTCAAGAAGTATTTTCTTAACTTCAAGAGATTGACCCTTGAATTCTCCTTTGAGTGACAAGAAGAGAGCAACAACACCCGATACATGGGGAGTTGCCATGCTGGTGCCGTCAAGTAATAAAGTTCCTTTCTTTGTTCCGGCTTTTGCAGAAAGAATTTTTTCACCGGGTGCCAAACAGTCCGGTTTCAGCCTTCCGTCACCTGTAGGTCCTTTGGAAGAGAAGAAGGAAGGTCCATGAGAATGAGGTCGCTTTTTATGTGTCGAACCTACTGTTATTACATCTTCGGCATTCCCGGGATCGGTTATACTTAAACTTGTGTAAGATGGGAATACATCAAGTTTTCCCCTACTTATTGTCGCAATATTTTTATGACCGTCATTACCTGCCGCAACACATACCACAACACCCGATCTCATCAACATATTTGCCTCTTGGCATTCGGGAGTCCATCCGCATCCGAAACTATCAGCTTTAACATAACCTCCGATGCTCATATTTACACCATGAATCAAAAGCTTTTTTGCTTCAAGGTTCATCTGTCTTATTTTATACATGGCTTTGATTACATTACTCGCTGATCCTCCCTTTTTCCCAAGAACTTTAAAATCCCACAAATTTATCTTTGGGGCAATTTTCTTTATTATACCTGCCACATGAGTTCCATGCCTATCAGCATAGACTTCATCCTCTCCTGAAAAATCAAACCTCTTTACAACGGAACATTTTCCCTCATCATTAAAAAAAGAATGATTGGAATCGATTCCCGAGTCAAGCACCGCCCAGTTAATATCCTCGCCTCCTATTGAAAACAGATTCCTGACCGGTTCCGCATTAATTGTTCTTTGTGAATTATAAACACAATGTTCTATATTCTTATCTTTCCAAATATAATGGATAGCTATCTTTTTTGATGATTTATCATTCTCTTTGTATTTTTTATCTATGTTCCTCGCTTCCTTCTCACTTCCGATGGTTGCAAAAACATACTTATCCGTCTGATCTTCGATTTTTCCCTTAACCTTTATTTTTTGGCTTTTCAAAAAATCAATTACATCACTTGCGGAATAGCCGTCTCTTATAGAACATATAACATCAACATATTTCCTAACGGCAAGTTCATCATACACTTCCTGCAAAACAACATAACTCCCTAGTATTCTTTCCCCGATACCTTTTTCCATTACCTTCTCCCTTAATCAATATATTTCCACTTGGCAATAAAAAACAAGAAAATTTTTCCAAGTTATATAAATACAAACTTAGTATAATTCACAAAACTTAGATTTTCAACTTTACCCGTGTCAGGGAATTTGTTTTATTTCAAATTCTTATTGAAAATAATAATTATTTTTTCTAAATTTACGTCTTTAAGTCATCACTTCTTCAAAAGAATCTATTAATTTCGGTATAATCACATTATTTATTAATCCTAAATTTGTGCTTGCTTTCTCCAACAACATTCCTAACTGATATTTTCCCAAATTAACTATAATAACCATTTTTCCTTTTGTTAGCTGCAATGAATAAGAATCCCCCAACAAAGGATAATGACTTTTATCAAGAATTTTGTTTAAGCTTGAAGAGATATCAATAAACAGTACAAAAGAGTTAGATGAAGAATTATATCCTGAAATAAACTCTTTACTTGAAATTTTCCAAATTTCAGTTGATAGTAAACAATCACCTAAATCCTCCCTTAATATTCCAATTAATTTATCCGATCTTTCCTTATTCAGAAATAATCCGCTACGATTATGTCTGGGAACTCTTTCTTGCCGAATCTCTTTTTTCTCTTTTACAATAACAATTTTTTCTTTCTTGATCTTTTTATTTAGATTCTCACCTCTCTTTTTTACAATATCCCTCATTAATTCCATAAAAGGTCTATTTATATTTCGATCTATCTTTTCACTAAGTTCTCCAACCAGAACATCAAAAACTTCCATTCGAACCATTTTGAGTAGAGCTTCTTCACCTATAAAATTCTCATATTTTACATAAAAAATATTTCCGTTTAAAAAATGGACAACTCCGGATTTCCCGTTATTACTCAAATTAAAGGTAGAACTTCTCTTATCCATATTTACAACTTGGAAAAAAGATAGTATATCAACACTTTCAAATTTACTTAAAGGAGTATCACATATTTTACGGCAAATATCCCTTAGTGCAGTATCAATCTTGCCGAATATTCGTTCGGAATCACTCTTTGTTTTAAAAAATCCGACTATCTTATTTGCAAACCAATCCATATTAAAAGGTTTTTTTATCGCATCGATAATACCAAGAGACTTAGCTTCCTTTAAAGAATCTTCCATGCTAAATGCCGACATTATCATCGAGTAACCTTTAAATCCGGTTTTATCAAAATAGTTAAGAAGTTCAATGCCATCTTTTTTTGGCATTTTTAAATCCGTAATAACCAAGCTGTAATCATTCCCTTTAATAAGTTTTATTGCTTCATCAACCGAATAACATATATCCGTTTTGAAAATTTGTTCAGATTTTTTTAATTCCATCTCCAAGGTATTTAATATTACCTTGTCGTCATCAACCAATAATAGTCTTTCCATTTTTATCCAAAATTTTGAACTTAATATATTATTATACTAAAGATACAATACTTTTTCAATATTTTGCACAAATTACATACAGGGACAAAGAAGAATGTACTTAACCTATTTTAAATATATAGAGATAATACAGGGATTTTTACATAAACCGGAATCAGATAGTAAGGAGACTTCCTTTCTTTATTATATCTCTCTGTACTTTTGAAAACGGGCTTATTTTTATAACTTCATTTGAAGACAATATTCTTATAACACCCGAAATAAAATCCAATTCGATTTCATCCAAATTTTCTATCTTTTTACTTTGGACAAATTCCTCTATTTTTTCAAATAACAAGATGGGGAATCCCGAATTTATTGCATTTCTTTTGTATATTGCACCGTACGATTCGGATACAATAGCTTTAATTCCAAGCGATCTGAAACAATCGACAGCTTGTTGACGAGAAGAACCAGCTCCGAAATTGCATCCGGCAAAAACTATATCCCCCTCTTTACATTTTTTCGGAAAATCTTCCCAGCCGTTTAAATTTCCAAAAGTATGTTTGCCCATATCTTTAATTTCCGTAATATGGAGAAATGCGTTATGAAAAATTTGATCAGTATCAATATCGTTAATAAGTTTACCGTTACTATCGGTTATAAGCCACACTCTTCCTTTAATTTTGTAATCTTCCAATTCAATACTCCCTATCTGAAATAAATCCGTTTAAAACCGAATAAGCCACAACTTCAGGAGATGTAAGATAGTTAAAACCATCTCCCTGCTTTCCCTGAAAGTTACGATTTCCGGTTGAAACCATTACTTCACCTTTTCCGGTCATTCCGATATGACCTTGTGCACATCCGCCACATCCGGGATTGGATATAATCGCTCCCGAATCAAGCAAATCCTTCAAAATACCTCTTTCGAAAGCTTTTTTATAAACCTCAACGGTAGCAGGTACAATAGAGAGCATAACTCCTTCCTTTATTGTTTTTCCCTTAAGGATTGCCCAAACTTTCAATAAATCCTCAAATCTTCCGTTAGTACATGATCCTACAAATCCAAAGTCAATATATACTTTTCCCAAATCTGCAACTCTCACCCCGTTATGCGGATAAGGAGGTGCAGATACCATACTCTCAATATCCGAGATATCCACATCAATTATTTCCGAATAAGTCGCATTTTGATCAGCTCTTATTTCCGGTGCAATTTTATCAAGCCCTGACATCTCCTTTATCTCACCCTCGGTATTCTCATTAAAAGGGATAAAACCGACTATTCCTCCCATCTCTGTAATCATACTTAGAAAAGTCATCCTTCCCGGCAAATCAAGTCCCTCGATAAGTTCACCATAAAATTCAACGGCTTTTCCGAGAACTTTATCTGTTTTAAGAACACTCAATATTTTTATGACAAGATCTTTTGCATTATATCTAAAAGAAGTATCCCCTTTAATATTCACTTTAACTGTTTCGGGGACTTCAAACCATGTTCTTCCATATCTGAAACCGAATGTAATATCCACATCCCCCATTCCCTGTCCGAAAGAATTCACTGCTCCAAGGATATTCATATGACTATCGGTTCCTACGATTATTGATCCGGGAAAAGCAAGTCCATTCTCTATCAGCGTATGAGTTCCAATTCCCTTATCAATATCAAAAACTTTTATCCCTTGTTCTTTTGCAAATTTTCTACAGATCATTTGATTGTTTGCATATTGGATGGTTTTGGGCGGAACAGTAAGATCAAAGGTAAAAAATACTTTTCCGGGATCAAACACACTTTGACCCTGATAATAGCTTCCGAAGTTTTTAACAACATTAGGACCACCGAAATCTCTTGCAGTAACTACATCAAGATTTATCCAAACTATTTTTCCGGAAATTATCTCCTCCGAAGAATGGTTCATAAAAATCTTCTCGATTATGGTTTTTCCGATCATGGTTTTTCCTCTTATCCCAGTTTTTCTTTTACATCCTTCATAACCAGTCTGGATACTGCTTTAAGTGTTTCAATTACACCGACAACCTTCAAAGCAACCGCTTCAACAACCGGTTCACCTTTCCGCCTTAATGCCTCAATGAGCTCATTCGCCGGAGTTATATTAGGGAGATCTCTTTTATTCAATTGAAGAATGTACGGAAGCTTATCAAAATCAAGATTGTACTCTTTCAAATTCTCAAGCATATCACTTAAACTCTCAATGTTAGCTTCAAATCTTTCTCGCTGTGAATCGGCAACAAAGACAACACCGTCAACACCTTTAAGTATAAGTTTCCTTGAACTGCTGTAATATATCTGACCCGGAACCGTATACAGGTGAAATTTTACCTTATATCCGCTTATCGTCCCAAGGTCAAGCGGGAAAAAATCGAAAAAGAGTGTCCTCTCTGTTTCCGTAGCAAGACTTACCAACTTACCTTTATTGTCCTGTTTGATTTTGTTGTATATCTGCTTGATATTAGTAGTTTTTCCACTCAATCCCGGACCATAATAAACAATTTTAAAATTAATTTCTCTTGTAGAATAATTTAGGAAGGACAATTTTTAATCTCCAAATATCTGGTCAATATCTTCATCGGATACACCTTCGAACGGTGAGTGTTTTTCACTAAGCGAACTATCTTTAAGCTTATCGTTAATTGTAACAAATACATCTTTTAACACTGCATTTGCTTGTCTCCCCTTCAGTCTTACAATTCCAAGATTAGAAGTTTTTTCAAATATAACAATAAGCACCATTCTATCGTTTACCAATGAAATATAGAGATTCTTTTCAGAAGACTCGGTAAGAACCGTCTCAAATTTTTTAATTTCGAGCATTTGAGCAATACTGTTAATAGCGGCAATACTTCCGGCAATCAGTGACGATATTGAGTTTAAATATGAGTCATCCATCCCGTCGGTAGCGGCAATACAATGCCCCTCCGAATCGGTAACAAAAGCGATATCGGCACTTACAGACATTTTTAATTCATCAAGAATTTTCTTGATCTGAAAATATTCTTCGTTGTATATAACAAAATTTTCTTTCATTGTCTTAATTTTATCCCTATTTTATTTTTAAATCAACTATTTCATTTAACCTTTTCGATACATTGTTTACCTTTAACAAACATTAGTCAAGTTCAATCCTCCCTTCAAACGATTTGGCAATAGTTATAGAATCAACATAATCAAGATCCGCACCGATAGGAATACCCATAGCTATTCTCGTAACTTTAATTTTTTCATTTTTTAGAAGATCATATATAAAAATAGCAGTAGCATTTCCTTCTACCGTAGGACTTGTTGCAATTATTACCTCTTCAACATTACCGGCTTTAACTCTTCTTTGAAGATCATCAATCCTCAATTCATCAGGTCCAATCCCTCTTATCGGTGAAAGCTTCCCCGAAAGGACATGATACAAACCCTTAAAAAGTCCTGTCTTTTCTATTGAAAAGATATTGAACGGTTCTTCAAGAACACATATTTTTGTGTTATCTCTATTGCTATTTGAGCAAATTTCACAAATTTCAAATTCCGTTATATTGTTACAAATTTTACAAAATCTTGTATTATTTTTTGCAGATATTATTGCATTTGACAAAGCCAACACTTTGTCGTGCTCCTCTTTTAGTAAGTAAAAAGCTATCCTTTGTGCGGATTTTGTACCTATTCCTGGAATCTTTTTTAATTCATTTATTAAATTTGCAACCGGTTGAGTGAAATCATACATTACGATTATTGCTCCTTATTACTTTAAAATCCAGGAAAAGGCATCCCCCCCGGCAATGCGGAACCGAGATTATCCTTCATCTCATCATCAACTTTTGCAACGGCATCATTACAAGCTGCAATTATCAAATCCTGAAGCATTTCGACATCATCGGGATCAATAACTTCTTTTGATATTTCAACAGAAAGAACACTCTTATGACCGTTCATAACAACTTTGACCATTCCTCCGCCCGCATTTCCCTCTGCTTCAACCGTATTCATCTTATCTTCCATCTGCTTTGACATATCTTGTGCCATTTTCATTAATTGATTCATATTCGGTATTTTTCCCATTATTAATCTCCTTCTAATTTTTCAATTGAGATAATTCTTCCCTGAATTTTATTTGTCAGGTTCTTTATCTGTTTATCTTTTTTAATTTTATCAATATCATTACTTTCATCATCAATCGGGTTTTTCTTAGTTTTTTCAGTTTCCACAGATTCATTTTTTTCGGATTGCTTTTTCCTAATATCATCTTCATAGGGATCCTTTCCGATTTCACTATTGTTTCCGATATTTTCCTTGGAAATTCTCGAAATTTTTGACTCTCCGATTACGGAAATACTTTTATCCTTTTCAAAACTCTTTTTATCTCCAACACTTTTAATGAGTTCTTCAATAGACATAAGAGACGGGAAATAAGAAAGTTTTATAAAGAGGTATTCAAGAATTATCTTAGGATTTTCCGTATTCTTAATTGTTAGCTCAAGATCTTTAACCGCATTAAAATATCTTAATAGCTCTATCTCTTTCAAATCTTTTATTTGTAATTTGATCTTTGAAATATTTTCAGGATTAATATTATGAATCTTCTCCGATTCAATATCCGACTTAAGCACAAGTAAATTCCTTAAAAACTTCAGATATTCCGAATAAAAAAAACGTATATCAATACCCCTGACCATCAAATTATCGATCAACATTATAATTTTCTTTCTATCTCCGGTTAAAAAAGCCGAAGTAAGTTCAATAAATATATCCTCTTCAATGATACCCAAAATTTCTATTACATCTTCATCCTTAATGTTACCTTCCGAAATTGCAATAGCCTGGTCAAGAATCTTTTTAGAATCCCTTAAACTTCCATCTGAAGATTTGGCAATGAGAAACAGTGCATATTTGGATATTTCGATCTTCTCTTTTTTTGAAATAT
Source organism: uncultured Clostridia bacterium (assembly GCA_964422395.1). Classification (GTDB taxonomy): domain Bacteria; phylum Acidobacteriota; class Aminicenantia; order UBA2199; family UBA2199; genus UBA647. The sequence goes on along the minus strand of CAYRAO010000010.1, from coordinate 54,058 downwards.
CTTCCAATACATCAATTATAACCTCCGTCGGGATTCTCTTGAACTCAAAATGTTGACATCTTGAGACTATAGTCGGTGGAATTTTATGAAAATCCGTAGTAGCCATTATAAAATATGTATGCTCCGGCGGCTCTTCGATAGTCTTCAGTAAAGCATTCCATGCCGAATTTGACAACATATGCACTTCATCAATAACAACGATTCTGAACCTGTTCTTAAACGGTTTGTATTTTATTTTTTCTCGCAAACTTCTGACTTCTTCAATCCCATTATTCGAAGCACCGTCTATCTCAATATAGTCAGGCGATTTATCTTCATTTATCTCAATACATATGGAACACTTGTTACAGGGTTCTGGAGAAGGTCCGTTTTCACAATTCATCGCTTTTGCCAATATCCTGGCAGCGGAAGTTTTCCCTACACCCTTCATCCCTGAGAATATTAGAGCGGGATAGAGTTTATCCATTCTTATGGCATTTTGGATAGTTTTGGTTATATGAGGTTGTCCTATTAACTCTTCAAAAGTTTTCGGTCTGTATTTCCTAGCTAATGCAAGATACATTTTATTCTCTTAAAGACCCGGGAAATCCCGAACACATACAAAACCGTGCTTATTGCTGCTACCTTTCGGTCCTGACAAAGTTCACACGGATGTATTGTCGGGCTCCCGAGCCATTTTTATCTGATTGTAACAGATTTTCTCTTTTTAAGAAATAACTGAAAAATAATTTTATTATAAATTAACGAAAGTTATTTATATCAAATTTATTAAACAAGAGACTACAATATTTTTAGATTATGCTTCTTGATTAAAAAAAATTCAGAATCTTTTAAAACGGAGAGGGTGGGATTCGAACCCACGGTACCGTTACAGCACACACGCTTTCCAAGCGTGCTCCTTAAGCCACTCGGACACCTCTCCTTTCGGATTAGGGTATTTTACTATCAATTTCATATAAATTCAAGAACCTGTATGGATTAAACGTATATGAAAGCTTCATATATTTCGAAACTTTTTAATTGTTTGATACAATATTTCCTGTATATGAAAAAAACAGATAAGAGTATCTCCCGATTCCTAATAAATAATTACGACATTGCCATTGTAGGTGCCGGTCCGTCAGGGATGATTGCCGCAATTGAAAGTAGCGGGGATAAAACAAAAACGGTTTTAATAGAACGGATGTACAAACCGGCTTTAAAACTACGAATCTCCGGAAAAGGGAGATGTAATATAACAAATATTGCCGAAACTGATGAATTTATTAATAAATTCGGCAAAAACGGAAGATTCTTGAGACAAAGCTTTAACAGGTTCTTTAATAATGACTTAATAGAATATTTTAAACACCTCGGAGTTGAATTTAAACTTGAGAGAGGGGGGAGGTATTATCCCGAATCCGGGGATGCGAATCGTATAGTTTCGGCATTGATTGATACTGTAAAAAAAAAAAATGTTGAAATAGTAACGGAATTGAAGGTGATCAAAATAAATAAAGACAAATCGGGAATTTTTGAAATAGAATTACTAAAAAATAAAAAAAACGGATATGAACAAAATGATCCGATAAAAATTACTGCAAAAAAACTATTAATGGCAACGGGAGGAAAATCTTATCCTGCTACAGGTTCGGACGGTTCGGGATTTAATATTGCAGAAAAACTCGGACATTCCATAATGCCACTGATTCCTGCTTTGGTTCCGTTAAAAGGGGGAAACGATATCCCGTTAAAACTGAATAATTTGAGTTTTAAAAACTGTAATATTTCAATATTCAGCGGGGATAAAAAGGTTGAAGAAAAATTCGGAGAAATTGAGTTCCGTGATAACGAGATTGCCGGTCCGGTTGTACTTTTATTTAGCAAGAATATAGTTCAACGAATAAAAAAAAGAGAGAAAATTACACTAAGTATTGATTTTAAACCGGCTCTTTCTCATCCGAAACTTGATAAGAGGATTTTAAGAGAAATTGTCAGTAAAAAAAACAGAATTGCATCGGATATTATAAAAACTCTCCTTCCGGTTTCCGCAGTAAACTTTTTTCTGCATCTGACAGGTATTGAAAGTGAAAAGAGAGCGGACCAAATCACTGCATCAGATCGAAATTTATTAAGAAAATATCTAAAAGATTTAAGAATTCCCATAAAAGGCAGCACGTCATTTTCAAAAGCCCTTGTAACATCCGGAGGAGTGTCACTTAAAGAGATAAACGCTAAAACAATGGAATCTATGATAAACAACGGATTATATTTTGCAGGTGAAATACTCGATTTGGATGCGATAACGGGAGGATATAATCTGCAAGCTGCATTCTCAACCGGATGGGTTGCGGGAAGAAGTATCAAGTCCGCTTTATCCGAATAAAATCAGGAATCATTAAAAAAGTTATTATTCATCCACAATGTAAGAAATTCTGTACAAGCTCCCTTAATGCTTCTTCATTTCCGAAAAGCCTTTCACTAAGGCCTTCATCTTTGTAACTTTTTAGTTCATCAATTATTCCATCAATGATTCTTGGTGGAAATACTCCGTCTTTTTCATAGAAGTGCCGATCCCTTTCAAGACATTCCGCCGCTTCACTGCAAGAAGCCGGAAGTTGATCAAGGTTTTTCTTTTTCGATGCATCCTCTTTTATATAGAGTTTATCAGCTATCTTTAAAGATTCAGGATGTTCAAGACCTTTAATCGCGGCAACAGTCATTCCGGCAAGCAAAAGGTGGACATTGGCACTTCCATCGGGATTTCTCAACTCTACAGTCTGACTGTTCATATACTTGGCATCATTCTCAGGTTCATTCGGATTTGCAATTCTTACCATATCCGATACACCGAGCCATCCGAGTGGGACCCTTACGAGAACAGATCTGTTTCTATCGCCCCAGCATATACTGGTTGGTGCTTCCTGATGAGGTACCAATCTCAAGAAAGATGTGGGAACCATGTTACCAAAAGCCGTTAATGACGGGGATAATTGGAGAAAACCCGATATGAGTTTTTTTGCCGTTTCACTCAACTTACTATTTTCAACCATGAGATTTTTCCCGTCTTTAACCAACCTTGAATGGATATGAAGACCACTTCCAGCATGACCGACAATTATCTTAGGTGCAAAGCTGACTTCCATATTATATTTGTAAGCAATTTCACGTACCGCCCATTTTGCAAGAACGAGCTGGTCGGCGGCATCTTCGACCGAACAAGGGAGGAACTCGATCTCATGCTGTACCATTTCCAAATCATTATGGATAATATTACCGACTTCAGCATGTCCATACTTGATCTTCCCTCCTATCTCACTAATAACTTGCATCGCTTCTCTTCTGATCGACCCCCACTTAGAGAACGGATGGGACTCATGATATCCTTTTTGTTCAATGATCGGGTATATTGAATCAATTTCGGACAGCAAATAATATTCCAATTCACCCAAAGCTTCAAATGTATACCCTGTCCTATTTTTAAGGATATTATGAGCCTTTTTCAAGATATTTTCAGGTGAACTTTCAAGTGGTGTCCCGTCGGATTTAAAGAAAGAACATAGAATATCTATTGTGGGTATCTCCGTGAAAGGATTTAAAAATGCAGTTTTAAATCTCGGAATAACATATAGGTCGCTGGAACTCGGATCAATGTAAGAAAAAAGGCTGGAACCGTCTACCCGCTCACCGTTGGACAATAATGAGTCAAGGTGATCTATACTGTTTATAACGAAATTAAGGGTTTTAAGCCTACCGTCTCCACCGAGATAACGGAAATTAATCATCTTGATACAATTTTTTATAATATATTTTACTATGTCGGCTTTGGTAAAATTTTCTGCTGGTTTGTTAAGAAAGTTAGCAATTTTGTTAGGATTTAAAATTATCTTTCTGTTCACTGATTCCTCCTGTTATGTATCTTAAAATTAGTTTTAAAAATCTTCTTAATATTATATCATACAGGCAATGGAAATATTGAAATAATAAATGCTTTACATACAAAGTTCATTTATATAAAATATGATTTACAAAATAAAAATAAGGATAACGAAAAGGAGAAAAAATGTTTAAGAATCATCCTAAAGGACTAATTGTATTGTTTTTTGCCAACATGGGAGAAAGATTCGGATACTACACAATGATACCGATTTTTGCCCTTTTTTTTCAAGCCAGATTCGGACTCTCACCTGAAAGTGTAGGGAATATATGGTCAATATTCCTTTTCGGAGTATATTTCCTCCCGCTATTCGGAGGGATACTTGCTGACAAGATCGGATACGGAAGAACAATAACAGTCGGAATACTCTTTATGATAGTCGGATATGCATTTATGGGAATTCCGGGTCAGTCAATGTTTTTTATATATTTTGCTCTTTTTGTAATTGCTCTCGGAACTGGGTTTTTCAAAGGAAATTTAGCTGTTATACTTGGAAATTTATATCAAGAGAAAGGTTATAAAAAGATGCATGATGCAGCTTTCAACATTTTTTATATGGGGATAAATATCGGAGCATTCTTTGCCCCTTATGCTGCAACTGCTCTTAGAGATTGGTTATTGGGTAAAGACGGGTTTAAATACATTCAGAGTGTCCCGGGAATGATTCACCAATTTTATAAGGGTAAACTTGAGAATGTTCAAGAGCTTGAAGCAATAGCACGTCAACAGATGGGAGATGCATACGTTAGCATTACGGATTTCGGCAACAAATACATTGATTCGCTCAGTCAGGGTTATCATGCAGCATTTGCCCTTGCGGCTTGCAGTATAGTAATCTCTCTTCTGATATTTATATTCTATAAAAAATATTACAAACATGCAGATTATATCCATTCCAAAAAAACCGAGAGTGGCGAAGAAGTAGACCAACTTACTCCGAAAGAGACAAAAGAGAGGATAGTTGCCCTTATACTTGTCTTTGCAGTCGTTATTTTCTTTTGGATGGCTTTCCACCAGAACGGTTTAACTCTGACATGGTTTGCAAGAGACTATACCGCCAATGCTGTTTCACCTTTAACAAAAATATTCTTTGACCTGCCGGCATTTCTTTCCATCATTGCGATAATAATCGGTCTGGTTTTTACTATAAAAAAATCTTCGATACCGAGAACTAAGGTTAAGGGTATTATTTTAATGGTTATAGCATCCATAGTACTATGGTGGAGATATGGAACTTTTGGAGCTGAAAATCCCATATCACCGGAATTGTTCCAGTCATTCAATCCCATCTTCGTAGTTTTTTTAACCCCCCTGATAGTCGCGTTTTTTGCATGGCTGAACAAAAGAGGAAAAGAACCTTCGTCTCCAAAAAAGATAGGAATAGGTATGTTACTTCTCGGAGTAGGATGGATAATAATGATACTTGCATCTTTTGGATTGATTAGCCCCAAAGCACTTGCCGGACTCGGCGGCACCTCCCCTTTTCTTGTAACTCCCTACTGGTTGATAGGAATGTATTTTACCCTTACCGTATCGGAACTGTTCATAAGCCCCATGGGGCTCTCATTTGTTGCAAAAGTTTCACCTCCCAAATTCAGAGGAATGATGCAGGGAGGTTGGCTTGCGGCTACGGCAATTGGTAATATGCTTTCGGGACAGATAGCCAAACCTTATGCTGCACTTGAACTTTGGCAAACATACACTCTTCTTGTCGTTACTTCACTTATGTCTGCCACATTCATGTTCCTTATAATAAAAAAACTTGAACGAGTTACTGAAAACACCTGAAGAATAAAAAAGTATATGAAAGTTATATTTGCAAATGATTCATTGAATAAATTAAAATTCCTGGCTCTGTCTGCAAACAGGGAATCGGGTTTTTTAATGACCGAGAGTATCGGTAACTATACTTTCATTACCGATCTAATTAACGTGGACCTATTCGAATCAACAGAAATATCCGGTATTGAAAATATTCACAAAATTTTGGGGAACAAAGTCGGAGGAATATATATATCCGAAAAATTTGAAAGTATCCCTGATTATTTCTTCGGAAAATTGATTTTAACGTTAAATAGTAAAATATACTCTATTGAATACTTCGATTCCGATTTGAGAAAAAGGCGGTTAATTGAGGAAGGTATATTTTAGATGGAAATTGAAAAATGACGGATGAATTTTCAAATAAAGACAGAAAAATGTTGCTTGACTTAGCACGGGAAACAATTGAAAACCGAATTAACGTAAAGGAAATGCCGGAGTTTAATAATATATCCGATAAACTCCGTGGTAAAAGAGGCGTTTTTGTTACACTTCATAAAAAAGGTGCCTTAAGAGGATGTATCGGATATCCTCTTCCGGTAAAACCTTTAATTGATGCGGTAAAGGACAATGCATTGTCAGCCGCATTTGAAGATCCGAGATTTCCCCCATTGGATAAAGAGGAACTTAAAGAGATTGATATTGAGATATCAATCCTAACCGTACCAAAAAAAATCAATAAACCTGAAGATGTCAGAGTAGGAATTGACGGGATAATTATATCAAAGTACGGGAATCGCGGGCTTTTACTTCCCCAGGTTCCGGTTGAACAGGGATGGGATAAGGAACAGTACTTGTCTTATGGATGTTTGAAAGCCGGATTAAACGGTGACGCCTGGAGGGAAGAGGTGGAAATAGAAGTTTTCCAAGCGGAAGTATTCGGAGAATTGAATATTGAGTAATTCATATTTAAAAGTTTTGACAATTAACACATCCGACCCTATGGAGTTCAAAGATATCACTTCTTCAGTTATCGAGTATGTTAATAAATCAAAAACCGAGAACGGGATTGTCCTTGTTTACACTCCGCATACCACCGCAGGTATAACCGTAAATGAAAATGCCGATCCTGCCGTACAATCTGATATGATAAGATTTTACAAAGAATTGGTACCGGATAAATCGTGGTTCAACCACATGGAAGGAAATTCCTCCGCACATATAATGTCATCACTTATATCACCTTCACAATCCTTTATTCTTGAAAACGGAAAATTAGTATTGGGGACATGGCAGGGGATATTCTTTTGCGAATTTGACGGTCCCAGATCAAGAAAAGTTTTTATAAAAATATTAGGGGAAGATCAACGGATACAGTAGTATTTCAAGGTACATTAAAATGAAAAATATTGTTGCAATTATATTTGGAACGGGCTTAATGGCAAACGCAGGATTATTTGTAATTCAAGCAGTGAAGATTATAAAAAATAAAAGTGCAAAAGGTGTCTCAACATTAACTTTTGCCGGATTCTCCATACTTCAGGTTACAGGAATTCTTCACGGATACTTTCAAAAAGATATGTATTTACTTACGGGAATGGCTGCAAGTTTACTTGCTTGCGGAACCGTAACTTTTCTTTCCGTAATATATAAGAATAAATAAAGACTTAATCCGTTTCATAAATTAAAAAAATAATTTGCTTTTCCGTTAGTTTATTAATCTTTGTAAAAGACTTATAATAGAGATAATACAAAAGGGGAGGAAGTTAAATATGATCAAGAAAATAATGATTATCACACTTTTTATTATTATGATTTTTTCCGCTACAAAAATTAAGGCACAAGAAGTATTAATGAATTCCGCCGAAACAATAAATCCGGGAAATTTTAAACTGGCAATCTTTCCAACAGCACTTTTGGGTAATAACGGATGGGATACCGTATGGGGTGTTGCAGGGAGAGCAGGATTAGGGCTTACAAATAGAGTCGATATTGAAGCAAAGGGTGCCATATTCAAAAATCTTACCTATTTCGGTGTAGATATCGAATACTGGTTCCACCATGGCAAGAGTATTAACGCATCCGCCTTAGCAGGTTTTCATGTAACGGAATGGAAATCAGGTTTGAAAAGTTCGGGAATAGATGTGGCTGTTCTTTTAAGCACGAGACCTGCTAAAAGACTTGAAATTTACTGCGGATTAAAACTTGCATTCGATTCTTTCAATAGATTCAATCAAAACTTTACATTGGCTCACATCGTTCCGGGTTTTGAATATCGGATCACATCAGAGATAGATTTTCTTGCTGAATACGGAATTTCTTTAAATAACAGATCCAAAAACTACTTTAGTATCGGTTTTGCATACTATTTCTTAAAATAACTTAAAAGATTCGGGGCGGACATAAAAGTCCACCCCCAAGTTATAATTTAAATGATCTATAACTATTTTTTCGGCATTTTTAAAATCTGTCCGGGTTTAATCAAATCAGGATTCTTTAAAATATCCGTGTTTAAGTCAAATATTTTCTTATACTGCATAGGATCACCATATATCTCTTTTGCAATCTTCGACAAGGAATCTCCGGATTTTACTTCATATTGTCCGTAAATCTCTTCACTGTCAATTCTAATATCCGCACTTACCTCATTTTTCCAGTCTGAGAAAGTCTTGATCTTATCCCAAAATCTATCTTTTTCCAATTGAAACGGTACATTCCCTTTGATTTTGAGTTTTCCTTCTTCTTCTTTAACAAATTCCTTCTTAAGCCCCAATGATTCACCATACTTTATTAAATCCTGATACTTTTCTTTTAACATTGTTTTCTCCTTAATTCTAATTTTTAATAGTTTTTTTCAACTTCTGCAGTTTGGATATTTTTCTTGACACTCTCTATACCGTTTTTACAACCTGCAAGACTTTTATACCCTTCCCCGCCGTTTGCTATTTGCTGCCCGTTTGAGGAAAATAACTTCCAACGGAATTCTCCCTTTTTGTCTTTGTAAATCTCAATCTTTCCATTTGCCATAACTCCTCCTATTAATGATTCTATAAAACCTTATACTTAATTATACTTTTAAATCTATTTTTTTAAAAGTTTTTTAACAAAACCTACAATAGCCAACAGAGCACCACCACCTACTCCGCCACCCACAACATTTCCGATTATTCCGCCAATATCCGTTGAACCGCCACCAATTCCAAGCCCCAACAGTCCAAGCAATTGCCCGCCTAATCCTCCGCCAACTATTCCTAATATCGAATTCCACAATTTCCCAAGTGATAATTTTTTAAGAATTGATCCTGCTGCATTTCCTCCGACAGCACCACTTACTAACTGAATAATCAATGGTAATAAATTTTCCATAATTCCTCCTTATTTGTAATTATTACAAAAACACTAAAAAATATCAATAAAATTTTTATCTTATTATCATGGTGCTTTTTTAATGTGACATCTTGATCCTTATATTTTCCACTTTATAATTGTAATAAAGATATATGAATTCCGTTAAATATAGCATATCGGAAGACAACCGATTGACTGAATCTTCTTATTAAAATATAATCAATTTCATTATGAGAATAATACCAACCATACTCGTAGTGCTTTTCTTGGCATCATGTTCACACAACAGGATTATTCCTGAAATAACAACTTTTATTCATTCCGAGCAGTTAAACACCATTCCTTTGGATAAAGATATATTTGCTATGTTTTCTTATGGAAACTCAATTATTTTGCCGTCGGTGAACGGATATGTTTTCTCTTTTTCAACTGAAAAGAGAGAAATCAAAAAAATTATCGATATCGGATTCCCATTAAAAAAATATTATTTATTTCAAAATGGTATTCTCTCTCTCTCTTCGACCAAAGGGGAAACAAAGATTCTGTTTGATATAGAAGAAAAAAGGGTAATTTCAACGTTAAAATGCGATCCGCCGGACAAAATTATCGGAGTAAGTTCAAATAATCTCCTTCTCCTTAGAAATAGCAAACTTGCTGTCATTGATCATAAAAAGGATGAAACAGTCATATCTTTTCCGATAAAAGACAGAGTTGTCATTTGCGGTGAAATATTAGGTAAGAAAGCTTTCGTTCTATGTAAAAAATCAATTGTCGTCATTGATCTGAAAAGAAAATCGGAAGAAATAATTAAATTAAGAAACACCCCTATTTCCCACTTTCTGATGATCGGAAATCATATATATTACGGGGATAAAGAAAGAAATCTAATTAAATTTTCTTTAAAAAAGAAAATTACCGAATGGAAATACAAATTGCCGAAAAAACTTGTTCTAAAGCCAATGTATAAAAATGGACTCATCATTGCAAGTGCGGAAGATAACAACACATATTTGATAACGGTTGGAGGAGGACTTAAATACTGGTACAGATCAAAAGCTACCCGTCTATTTGCACCTGCTCTTATGAAAAACCATATTGCCGAAGTACTAAAAACCGAGAACGGAACAACCATAAATTTCTACGGTATTAAAGAAAAATCATTCAACCAATTTTTTGTTGATAAAATAAGGCTTGGATTTCCACCCGTATTCAATAATAAAAACATTTACTCCGTAACATCCGATAAAAACGGAACAGGGAGAATCCCCATAAAAATAGGAAATAAATTCGGTACGATAATAAAGACGGAACCTTCCAAAAATTTTAAAACCGGTAAAACAGTAAAAATAAGTTTGAAGATCGTAAATATTTTTAAACCTGAAATAAGAATAGAAATATTTGATTCGGAAATGAAAGAACTGCTATCTAAAACAATCCGATATAATGAACAAAGAGTAATAGGGTGGATTCCGACTTCGGGTGGAAAATTCACTATTAAAGTTTCTACAAGAGATGAGGATGGAACCGTCAGAACGGATACAAAAGAGATACTTGTAAGCAACCCGTCAAAGATTTTTAGAGAACTGCAAAAAGACCTTCATAAAAAATGTGCTGACAATAACAAACCTCTTAACCGATCAATATAATGAAGAAGAGAGTCGTAGAACAATTTTTAATGGAAAATAAGTTGAGTTTTCATAAAAACTTTAAAATCGGTAAATTTCTTTCCATGAAGGTCGGGGGAAAAGTCGGATATATTATTTTCACCGAATCAAACCGCGATCTTACAAATCTTTTGATTTTTTTAAATTCCATCGGTACCGATTATATCCTTATCGGAGGAGGAACAAATATCATTTTTCCCGATTCATGTACGGAATTAATCGTAATAATTAACCGTTGTTCCGATATCAGCAAAGAATCGGGGAATCTACTTAAAGTAAATTCTGGGGTGAGAAACTCTGTTTTTCTGGAATACTGCAAAAAATCGGAAATTTCCGGATTCGAGTTTCTTGCGGGAATTCCGGGAACTCTCGGTGGTGCTGCAGCGGTAAATGCAGGTGCATTCGGTAAATCAATCTCGGAAAAAATAAAAGGAGGGGACATTTTTACCTTTAAAGGTGATGTTGAATATAAAGAGTTGAGTTTTTTTGATTTTGAATACAGAAATTCCAAATTTAAATATGGTAAAGATATAATTTTGAACATCTATTTAAAATTTGATATCGGAGAAAAAAAAACCATCCGAGACGAAATAGAAAGGATTCATCTTTTAAGAAGAGAAAAACATCCCCCCTATTCCGAACACTCCGCCGGATGTTTTTTTAAAAATCCGCTTATAAACGGAAAGAAAATTTCAGCAGGAAAACTGATAGATGATTGTAAACTTAGAGGTTACGAAACAAAAACTACAAAGATATCTTCGAAACATTCAAATTTTATCGTTAACAGAGGAACCGCAGCTTTTTCAGATATAGAATCGTTAGAGAAAATAATAGCCGATACGGTTAAAATGAGAAGTGGAATTCAACTTGAAAGGGAGGTGATTTTTGTCTCTCCCGAAGGCAAAAAATATTAACCCCTGATTTTATCCCGAATATGGAACTCATATGAAATTTATTTTTTTGTTTTTAGACGGTGTCGGAATCGGAGAAAACAACAACGCCAACCCTTTTACGACTGCTGATGTGGAAATACTAAAGCTGTGGAAAAACTCAATTCTAAAAACCCCTCATTTAAGCTTTAAAGCCATTGATCCTCTCATGGGAATAAACGGAATTCCTCAAAGTGCAACCGGTCAGACAACAATTTTTACAGGAATAAACGCTCCGAAACTGCTATCAAATCACATTGGAAGCTTCCCTAACAGGCAATTAAGAAAAGTTATTAAGAAAGAGAATATTTTTCTTAAGCTTAAAAAACTCGGGAAAAAAGGGAAGTTCATTAATGCCTATCCCCAACATTCGGAATTATTCTCGAACAAACATATAAATATAGATGATAATGGAAATTTCGCTTTTTCCAATGATTTTCCTGAAAAATATAAAAGAAGAATTTCCGTAACATCATCCATTCTCATATCTAATAACGAAAAACCTTTTGACACCGAAGAAATTTGTCAACAAAAATCTTTGTATCAAGACTATACCAATATTTCCCTCCAAAAATATAAACTTGATATTCCGGTTTTCTCTCCTGTTAATGCGGCAAGTATAATTTATAACACATCTGCAAATTACGACCTTATACTATATGAATTTTTCCAGACGGACATCTACGGTCATAGAAAAAATTTTGATGAGAAGGTAAAACTTATATCGGATCTGGATAACCTTATATCTTCTCTAATATCAATTTCCGATCATAAAACAGATACCATATTCATTACAAGCGATCATGGTAATCTCGAAGATAGTTCAGGAAAATCTCACACGTACAATCCGGTTCCTTTAATAATTTGGGGAAAAGGACATAGGGAGTTAAGCAACAAGATAAAAAACCTTTCGGATATTACTCCGAACATACTAAATTTTATTGACTCCTGATTTTTTCAAAATTTTCCTTAATTGCGATATTCAGTTTTTCTATCGGAATATCCTTTAGCTCCGCAATTTTGTCAGCAATAATTTTAACATTTTCAGGATTGTTGATTCTCCCCCTAAAAGGTTCCGGAGAAAGATATGGAGAATCCGTCTCCGATAAAATCCGACTAATAGGTATCATTTTTACAATATCTCTAAGGTATTCAGCTTTTTTAAAAGTTACAATACCCGAAATTGAAATATAGTACCCCCTTCCGATTATCTCTTTTGCATCAGTCAAATTACCCGTATAACAATGGAAAACAACCGGAAGATCAAAATGTGATTTCTCCAAAATATTTATAACCGATGATTCCGCTTCCCTTGAATGGATAATCAACGGCATTTCTAAATCTTTTGCAATCTCGATCTGTCTTTTAAAGACTTTTTTTTGATCATCTGCCGGCGATAAATTATAATGGAAATCCAGCCCCGCCTCACCTATTCCTATTGACTTTTTATGTGAAGAAAAAGAGATGATTTTTTTTTCTATTTTGGCAGAATAACTCTTTGCATTATGAGGATGAGCCGCTGTCATCATAAACAGTTCTTCATTTTTTTCACATATTTCTTTAGTTACCTCGTGAGATCCCGATTCATAAGGATCGGCAACCGAGACTATTGTAGTCACTCCCGAACATAGTGAATTTTCTATTGTACCGTATCGCTTTTCGGAAAAATCGGAACTATCCAAATGACAATGAAAGTCTGTATAACCCATTTTAATATTATAAACGGCTTGATATCTAAATAATTCCGGAAATTTTCTCTGCAACCTTATTTATATAAAGTCGAAGAAGACCAAGATTAACATTTCCATAAGTAATTACAGATAAAAAACTATCATTTACTTTAACTGCAAAAATCTTGGCATCGGAAAGTTCCAATGTCAATTGATTCATATCACCTTTTATTATATTTTCACCGCTATCAATTCTTAATATTGATCTTTTCATCATTCCGAACATACCGGCAACCATCGCAGCTATTACATCAGGGTCCGTTTTTGTCGAAAGATCTATATTTTCTATTAAAAGTCCGTCACTACCTGTTAGAACTATGGATCGGACTCCATCAACTTCCTGAAGTAACTCCAAATATTCCTTTACTTGATTAATCATAGTTATTCCTCCACAAATAATTACGGCAAAAATATATCAAATCCGCAAGTTTGATCACCAAGTCCGCCGATACAAGTAACCTCTTTAACTTTCACGGTTTTATTTAGAATACTTTTAATTGCACCGGAAAGGAGTCCTCCTTCCAAATAACATAACGGACGACCTACAGGAGTCATTCCGCTACAGGTAACGCATTCATGCACATCAACATGTATTTTATGATCTCCCATTTCAGGAACTTTTATAACGCCTATTTTCATATCTTCACAGACCTTTATCAACTCTTCAATATTTGACAATCCAAGCGATTTTCCAAGTTTTTCTCCCGCCTGAAAGGCTAATCCGGCAGCACCCTCTCCAAGCAATTCCTCAAACGCTACAAGACGGATAAGACGAAACAATCCAACCGGAGCACAATCTCCTAAAGTCGGTCGATTAATTTGTAGAACATTTTCCAATGTCACTTCATCCATAATATTACCTCCTCAACTATAATCTGACTTATTCGAACTTTACTTTTTACCCCTCAATATAACTAATATAGTTTAAAAAAAAGTATGTGTCAAACAAAAAGACAAGTTGCAAATTCTAAAAAACCTAAAAAGATATTATAGTTCAATAAATCTTTCTATTGGTAACAGAATCATATGACCTGAATTAGGTTCATCGGGATCATTACATATGTCTTTCACCACTTCAATCAATCTCTCCGTTTGATTACTATCAATTTTTACCAAGATCATTTTGCTTTTCGGACTACTACCGGTAAAAGAGTCCATCAAACCTGCAAAGATGGGAATATTATGTGAGATTATATGATTCATACCAACCGAATCCGTAACATTCACATCGGAAATATCAATCTCCAAAAAAGCCGAGAGAATATCCTCCAACAACTCTATTCTGTTTAATATTATTATTGCAAGGTTCATTTGATATCAGCTAAAATGTTCGGATTCATATTCGTTGAGTATTCTCATAACTTCCTTTGGAGACGAACTTTTAATTAACGATTCCCGAAGACAGTCATTTCGGAGAAGTCTGGAAACACGAGCTAAAAATTGTAATTGTGTCTTTATATATTTTTTAGGATAGATAATCATAAAAAAAATCTTCACCGATTTACCATCAATCGAGTCATATTTTACACCCTTTTCATTAATTGCAAGAACCGGAAGTATTTCCGAACATCCGTCAATTCCGGCATGAGGAATTGCCACATTCCTACCTATTCCGGTTGAACACAATTTTTCCCGTTCTAAAATACCATTCATTACAGCATCTTTATCAATCTCGGGATAAACGGAGTGAGCTATTTCTACAAGCTTGCCTATTATTTCATCTTTCCTATTTCCATCAATACCGATCATTATGTTTTTTTCAGTTAAAAAATCCGTTAATTTCATTTTATTCCCACAAAATATTATTAATTTTGACTAATTTAGTCAAATTATTTCTTTAATATCTCCGTTCCATTCTCTTTTTCCCTATTTTTAATAGTTTCACCGGATCTAAAAAGACCATATTTAAAAGCAATCGGACCGATAATCTGATTTAATGTTATCGTTGCTATAAGAATTGCTTGAATATGAACTCCAATCTCCGGAAATTTTCTTAACACTTCGGAAAGAAGCCCGAAACTGATTCCGGCTTGAGTAATAAATCCCAACCAACTGTTTTCTCTTATTTTTTTTTCCGATCCGGCTATTTTTGTGCTGATAAATGATCCAATGTAGATCATCAATAATCTGGACAGGAAAATAACCAACCCGATTATCCATCCCGTCCTAAGAATATCAATATTTATTGAAGCACCCGTTATTGTAAAGAAAGCAACATACACCGGTAAAGAAATTTTGTTCATCCTTCTTAAAAAAACATGCCCGTAATTTGAAAAATTCCTTACCGTAAATCCTGCAACCATACAAATAAGAAGAGGTTCGATATTAATATTCATCTCATAATTATTGCTTATGTACGCACCTGCAAAACGGGTAAATTTAATTACAAAAAAACCGAGAGCGATGATAACGACCGAAAACTCAACTTTTATTTTATTGATTAGCAAAATTATAAATTTTCCAAGAAAAAACCCCAAAATAAATGCAATTAAAATCTCAAATATTAGAAAAATAAAAAATGAGAGTTCAAAACCATTATTTGGTTTCATTACCGTTGAACTTACCGAAATCACTAATGCAAACAGAATAATTATCAATACATCCATAATTACGGTGATACTAAGAATAGTGTTTGTGTACCTACCTTTTGCCTGAGTTTCATTAATAATTGCTATTGCAGATGAGGGAGACCTTGCTACGGAGATAATTCCGAATATCGATGATATGGCAATTCTAACGGGAACAGGATAAATCTTTATAAACGGGATTAATCCGGATAGAAGAAAAACAATTGTTGTTATACCTGTAAAAACTATAGCTGTTACTCCGATTGTTAAATACATTATCGGTTTGATGTCATTTATGATATCTTTAATCCGTAACTCCGATCCTGCATTGAACGCAATAAAAGCAAGTGCAAGGCTGTTAAGAAAAAGTAGATTTTCAACGGAATTTTCGGAATAAAATTTCAGAATAAACGGACCGAAAATCAATCCTGAGATCAGGTATCCGGTAATCTTAGGTAAACCTATATATTCAAAAAAATGTCCTGCGACAAAAGAAGAGAGTAACATAAACCCCATTATCAGTGTAGGAGAAATATGTTCGGAAGAAAATAATGATGTCCCTGAATTAAAAACAATCAGCATTGCAAATATTATTAACAAGAAAGTTATCAGTTTATTTTTCATCGGAAATATTTTCCTTTAATTTTGAATTTTTATATGTCCTTTTTTCAAAAAAAATGAGAATTAGCTTGGGACTGATTAATTCGAAAAAAAATGCGGCAATCAATACTATATATATTATTTCATCGGATAGTTTTGGAAAAAGAATTTTAAAACTGATAATTATTCCAAAAGAAATTCCACCCTTTGAAAGAAGAGCCAATCCTATTCCGTTGGAGATTTTAAAGGTTGAATCGAATGAATTAGACGCAACAAAGTTACCGACAACTTTCCCGATAATCCTAAACAATACAAATATTAGAATAGTAACAATACTTATTCCTACCTCAAAATTCCATCCGGCTCCAAGAATAATTAGCATAATTATATAAAACGGCTTTTCACCTTCACTAAAATAATTCAATGCCCTAACTCTGAATTTGCATGTGTTAGCCAAGGTAAATCCTGAAATAAATCCTATTATTAATGGAGAAAGTCCGAATTGAAAAGACATCCCCGATGAAAATGCCACTATTCCCGTCAAGAGCAACAAGAATTCCCCGTGCTTATATTTGTCTCGTGTTAATAAAAGAAAAACTACCACCGGAAGAATACTTGTGAAAACAGTCAGAAGTATCCATTTAGACATTATTAATGGTGAAACAATAGAATATGTAGCAGGATCAACAATACACAATAAAATACCGAACAAAAGGATAGCAATAAGTCCGTCAACACCGGATATATATCTAAGTAGATCAAAAAGGCGTTGATTGTCGAACTTAAAGCTTTTGTTCACTATAGCAAGAGCCGATTGAGCTGTTGAGAGAGCAGTAATCCCAAGCACTATTGAAACTATTAATATTTCATTAAAACTTAAACTTGACGTAAAATGCAAGGATACAAACATTGCGGTCATAACAAGAATAAAGGTAATAACAGCCTGGATCACTGTAATTGAAAAAAACTTTTTCGGTAACTTTCTAACCAGTTTTATCTCAAATTGAATACCATACAAATATCCTATCCATGCCAAACCAAATACTACAAACGGTTGAAATTTTTCTATTATTTCACCATCAAAGATATCCAATCCGCTTGATCCTAACAGCAAACCGAACAGGACGTATTCAATCCCCGTCAAAAAAATATTTTTTACTCCAAGTCCGAATTGTTTCCTTAGAAAGGTTATTCGTGATCCTATTAGTGATATCCCTGCAATGATTGCGATTGCAAACAGGAATTTCATTCTGATAATCTACATAATAGATAAAAAAAAATCAATACTTTGCTAAACATTCATTCAAATGAGAGTCATAAATTTTTATAAGAAAATCGGATTGATAATCAAATAAACAGATCATCCGGATGAAATTTATTTCCATATCTTATATAATATTATAATATTACTTAGGACGGTGAATATGGATTTATCTAAAAAAAATGAAAAAAACAACTACTCTCATGCTTCCAATGATAATGAATCGGAATCTTATTTTGGGAAATCAGTTAAAATTAAAGGGAATATAACATCACAGGATTCAATCCTTATTGAAGGCAAATTCAATGGAAATATCAATGTCAAAGAAACCTTAACCATCGGAGAAAGCGGAAATGTTAACGGGAAGATTGAAGCTAATTCTATCAATGTAATGGGGAAAGTAAAAGGAGAGATCAGAACAAATCAAAAACTTAGAGTTTTAAGTACTGCAAAAATTAAAGGAGATATCTTTTCCAATAGTGTTATAATTCAGGAAGGTGGAGTTTTTAACGGCAATATGAATATGAAGGAAAAAGAGACTAAATAAAACAAATATGATTGTATGTTTTTTTATTAGATACTTTTAACCTTTGTACCTTTTATTTTCATTATCCCTGATTTCAAAAGCTCTTCCGAACCGGAATGGACATGCAGAATGCCCCTGTAAAAACCTCTGATTTTTGATCTTGACAGCAGATATATTTTCCTTATATTTAATTCTTTATGAAACCGGATATGGATACTTCTCATTTTCTCGGCTAATTTTCTTAAATCTCTTTCACTTAACTCAATTCCAAATATATCATAAAAAGGAGGTAAAAAGAAAAAATCTCTATATTTTAATTCACGCTCCAAAAATTTCTCTTCGTCATTAATATTCTTAAGGGAATAATGGAAATCGAAAACAGAATAGACAACGATCTTTCCTTTGGTTGAGATAATATCTCTCAAACCATTTAAAAACGAGAATATTTGCTCACTTCCATTGTAATCATTCAGATCAAAGAAAGATTCAGGTTTTATAAAAATAACGGAATCAAAAGATTTTTCAGGTATGCAATTAACCTCGGAAGGAGTAAGAATAACAATATTATTCTTTTCATCTCTTTTTAAAATTGTTAAAAAATCTTTCGGTGATTTTTTTTCAAGATATTTAACGGAATTCTCACCGGACATCTTTTTAAGATTATTTTTAAGGGAATTCACACTAATATCTTCAACTATTTTCAACTCGGAATTACACTTTGAACATTTAGGGAAGCTACTGTCTGAAAAACTGCATGATTTACAACTTATTTCCCTATTTTTTACAACGGCTACCGAACCTCTGCAAGAAGGACATTTAAAAACACCATTACATTCGGAACAAAATAAAAATCTGCTCGATTCTTTTTTGCTTACCACAACAAGAACTCTGTTCCCTTCGGTAAAATCGTCTATTATTGTGTCAATCACTTGAGAAGGAGGAATCTTTGTCCCGGGATTAAGCTTCTTTACGGATATCGGTTTATATTTCCCATCTCTTTCATCCTTAATGTCTAACTTATCCCTATTGTAATAATAATAAGATGTCATATTGCCGTTTCCTTCGATAACGGGAACTCCCAGAATATCAGCTTTAATTCTTGCCGCTTCTCTCAGGTCAATACCGGATGAGATATTTTTATCATAAAAAAAAGATCCAGACTTCTCAATAATAATTGTTCCGTGATCTGCTATCGGAAGAAATATTACCGCCTCTCCCCCTCCGACAAATACCGATTTACCAACTCTTATTGATTGCCAAATATCCTCTCTCTCCTTATATTTCAGATTGGAATTATATATTTTTAACTCTGGAATCATTTTTTCATATTTAATCTTACTTAAACTGTTGGGAATTAATAAAACGGGAGTTTTCCCTTTCTTCTTCTCTTCTTCCCATAAAGTATTATATAAATCAATTCTATTATAGCTTATGAAAACTTTGTGCTCTCTTTCACAAAGCATACCCGACCGGTTTTGCCGCGGAAGAGTACCATTCCATTTCTTACCACCCTTAATTTTATAAAAGACATTTAATACCCCGTTACCACTTATTCTATCCAAATCTTTAAATGATTTCTTAAAAACAGATATATCGATATCCTCATGCTTAATGTACATGTTGGAAACGGAACGCATCGCAGGAGAGAGAGAAAGATCAAGAATCTTGCCCTGAGAAATTAAAAATCTATTTGAGATCTCAAGTACGAATTTCAGATATTTCTCGTCCGGAATATACTCATCATCAACTATACCGAGAATAGGCTTAACTTTCCCATTGTAATTCGAATCACAGTTAACCACCCATCCCGTAGTTAATCTATTCCAAACAGGGACAACAACTCTTTTACCGTTTCTTATTAAATCTGGATTGCCTCTGTATTCATAGGAAAAATTTTCATTTGTATTTAAAGAAAGTGAAACTTCAACCTTCAACGACCTAATCTCCTTTTACTATCGCCAACACTTTCTCCATATCACTCCATGTCTCCCACTTTACACGAGACACATCTTCTCTACTTTTTTTATGAAGTATAAATGCCGGATGATAGGTTGGAATCAGAGGAATATCCATATAACTGAATAGATTCCCCCTGACACGCGAGATCGGATAATTTGCATTAAGCATTGTATTAAGAGCAACTTTCCCAAGGCATACAATTACTTTGGGATTTAAAATTTTTATCTGCTGTTCCAGATAAGGGATACACGCCTCCACCTCATCCTTCTGCGGATCCCTATTGTTTGGTGGACGACATTTTACAATATTTCCGATAAACACCGATTCTCTCGAATACCCCATCTTTTCAATTATTTTCTCAAGCAACTGTCCGGCTTTCCCGATGAAAGGTCTCCCGAACTTATCCTCCGTTTCTCCAGGTCCTTCGCCGACAAACATTATATCCGGTGCCAAACATCCTTCCCCCGGTACGTAGTTTGTCTTTCCTTTATGGAGAGGGCATTTTTTACATAACAAAATCTTTTGTGAAAGTTCTCGTAATTCGGAAGAGGGATCAGGAATTTTTTTCTCGACAAAATTCGCACCTATCTCTTTATAAAATTTTAGGATATCGGATATTTCAGTCATTTAATTCTTCTATTCTGATTAAGACTCTCAATTTCATCCCATAATTTATTTGCAATTTCCCATTTCTTCATTTTCTTATTTGCCTTCATACCATTATCTGAAATAAAATACACTTGATTATCATCAACATCAAAAGCAGGATTATTTTCTGAGATCTCATTTAACACCAAAAGATCCAGATTCTTATTCTTGAATTTTTTGTTCCCATTCTCAAATATATTCTCGGTCTCGGCAGCAAATCCCACCAATAATTGATTTTTCTTTTTTCTCCCGAGTTCGGAGAGTATATCAGGATTTTTAACAAGTCTCAATGTCAGGGTATCATTATTTTTTTAATTTTATCGGTATATATTTTCAAACTGGAATAATCGGAAACGGCAGCAGCCATAATAACCAGATCCACTCTATCATAGTACTTCATAACCTGTTCTCGCATCTCCATTGCAGTTTTGATCTTTACAATATCAACACCTTTCGGAATATATTCGGAAGGTCCGGTAATATATGTTATACTTTTAATACTTCTCTTTTTAGCCTCCTCCGCAATATAGTATCCTGTTTTCCCAGATGAATAATTTGAAATATACCTGACAGGATCAATCGGCTCAATCGTATGACCTGAAGTTATTAAAATATTATTTATCATTTTTACAATTCAATACAATACTTATAAATAGTAGTCGGATCAGGGAGTCTCCCTTTACCCTCCTCGTTACAGGCCAAATCACCTTTTTCCGGTTCAAGTATTGATACCCCTCTTGAGCGAAGAGTTTTAATATTTTCAACTACCGCCGGATTCTTTAACATATTTGCATTCATTGCCGGTGAAACAACTATATCCTTGCTCCATGCAACAAATGTTGTGGATAAGAGATCATCCGCTATCCCGTTTGCGAACTTCCCTATTACATTTGCGGTTGCAGGTGCAATAAGAAACAGGTCATTGTCTTTTACCAGATTTATATGAAGGAGAGGATCGGTATTTCTCAAGAACATTTCCGTATGAACATTCCCGGGAGAAAACGTATCGAATATTATCGGAGAAATTAATTTACAGGCAGAATTTGTCATTATTATAGAAACATTATGACCGTTCCTCTGAAAAAGTCTCATAACCTCCACACTTTTATATACACTAATAGATCCTGACAATCCCAATAAAATATCCATTTTAATTTATCTTTTCTCCCTCTGCCAAAACAAATCTTGATTTGTAATCTTGAAAAACATCCTTTAACTCATTAAAAGAATCCGTTAAATCATCATTAATGATTACTTTGTCATAAAAACTTGACTTTTTCATCTCTTCCTCGGCAATAACAATCCTTTGCTTATAATCAAGACTAAGAACCTTTTCCCTTTTCAGCAACCTTTTCTTAAGTTCATCAATTGACGGCGGTTTTATGAACACTAAACATGATGAAGGAAATTTATTTTTTATTATCTTTCCTCCTTGTACATCAATATCAAGTATCAGGATTTTATCCCCCTTTGATTTCCTATCTATTTCATATATTGAAGTCCCATAAAATTCATTATGAACTTTTGCCCATTCCGCAAATAATTCCTTTTCTATCATTTTGAAAAATTTCTCTTTACTGATGAAATAGTAATCTCTTTTATCAATTTCCCCTTCTCTCATTTTTCTTGTAGTATAAGATACGGAAAAACTTGTACACTCAAACTCATTCCTTAACATTTTAATCAGTGTAGATTTTCCACTCCCCGAAGGACCCGAAACCACAAAAATATTATTCATTCTCAAGTCGTGCTGTTAATGCCTGAACAGATATTGCAGATTGAATTGTAATTCCATCACTTAAAACTATAACCGATCTGACTTTTTTTCCCATAGTAGCATCGACAAGAAGATTTTCCATACCTTTATTTTTAACAAATCTTCTTATCGGAGCAGAATTAGGTTGTACAATTGCGATGATTTTGCTGATAATAACAGAATTCCCAAACCCGATATTTAGAATAATCTTACTCGACATTTTGTACCTGTTGTTTTATTTTTTCAATCTCTCTTCTTATTATTATAATATTTTCATGAATATCCATAGAATTGGTTTTTGCCGAAATTGTAGATATTTCCCTCATTAGTTCCTGAGTAAGAAAATCAAGCTCTTTGCCCAAAAGATCATTCTTCCTCTTTTTGATTATGGTTTTTATCCTGTTTGAATGAGTTTTCAATCTATTTATTTCTTCCGTCACACACGCTTTTTCAGCAAGGATAGCAGCCTCATGCAGAATCCTCTTGTCATCAATTTCCACATCACTCAAATATTTACCGATCTTATCTCTGTATTTATTAAACAATTCCGATTCAATCTTAGAAGCACTCTTTTGAACAATACTTATGTTTTTATCAAGAATATCAAGACAGTAAAGTATAGATTTGGATATCTCTTTTCCTTCTTCATTTCTACTTTTTAAAAACTCTTGAAATATTTTCTTTATCTTTTTTTCTATTATCAGTTTATCCTCTTCAGAGATACCGTCAGCCGTCTGATCAAGATGAAATACCATTGGTATCTTAAGCAGAGAATCGAGCGATAGTGAAAGTTCACTTTTATACTTTTTTTTGAAATGAACTATTTTATCTAAAATATTTGATAGGAGGTAATCATTGAATCGGATATCCCAACTATTTTGATCAAAATTAAAGAAATCAATAAGAACTTCAACTTTCCCCCTATGAAGGTCATCTTTCATGATACCCTTCAATATTTTTTCAATTTCCTGTGATGTCCCCGATCCTTTAAAACTAATATCAAGAAATCTATGATTAAGAGATTTTATCGTGATTCCAATCGAAAACTTATCCAGAGTAAATCTCCCCTGAGCAAAACCTGTCATACTCCTCATTGCTACATTATAATATCCATATCCGGAAATTGCAAATTGTAAAGCGAGTAGTAATGACCCCTCTTATTAATAAGTTCACTATGATTTCCCGACTCTATCATCTTCCCTTTTTCAATCACAAGAATTCTATCAGCTTCGACAATTGTCGAAAGACGGTGTGCAATAACAAAACTGGTTCTGTTTCTCATTACATCTTCCATAGCTTTTTGAATCAGCTTTTCCGACTCATTATCAAGTGCCGCCGTTGCCTCATCAAATATTAGTATTGAAGGATCTTTTAATATTGCCCTGGCAATCGAGATCCTCTGCCTCTGCCCGTTTGAAAGGAAAACACCTCTTTCACCAACTACTGTTTTATATTTTTCGGGAAGCTTATCAATAAATTCGGATAACCTCGAAATATCGGCAATTTTTTTTATTTGTTCCTCAGAAAAATTATCTGCCCCATAGGTAATATTATTTTGAATAGTATCATTAAATAAAAACACATCCTGCGTAACAAGACCGATATTTTTTCTCAGTGAACTCATTGAAATATCTTTGATATCTATCCCGTCAAGAAGAATTCTCCCACTTGAATTTTCATAAAACCTAAGAAGAAGATTCATCATGGTTGTCTTTCCCGATCCGCTTTTCCCGACAATTGCAACCATCTCGTTTTTTTCCACCTTGAAACTCATATTTTCAATTACCGGGGAAGAATCACTATATGAAAAAGAAACATTGTCGAACTCAACTCTACCTTCAACCTTATCCAATTTTAACGGATTATCTATATCCTTTATCGGATTTACATTGTCAATAATTGCCATAACTCTTGAGTAACCGGCTTTCCCCTGATTAAAATCAATATGGGCTTTCGACAAACGTTTTAAAGGATCGTACATCATGAAAAGCGAAGCTATAAAAGATATAAACTGTCCCGCATCAATAGTGCCTTCCGAGATTCTATGCATTCCCAATCCAAATATTATAGCTGCAACGATACCTCCGATAATATTCATAAGCGGGGATGGAAGAGATGATAAAAAAGATATCCTTGCATTTATTTTGTAATGCCTTTCATTTAGATTTTCAAACTTACTTATTTCTTTTGATTCCATGTTATAAGCTTTGACAATTTTATTTCCCGATACTGTTTCCGTAAGAAACGAAGATAGCTCTCCGATTGTTTCCTGTGATTGAATAACTTTTTTATGAACTTTTCTACCAAAAAGTTTCATTATAAGAGCGGCAACAGGAGTTATTACCATTGAAATCAAAGCCATCCTCCAATCAAGATAGAAAATGATAACAAGAAGAATCACCAATGTCATGGATTCTTTTATATATATCGTTATTGTCTCGGAAACAGCAAATCTTATTTTATCTATATCGTTTGATATCCTTGAAACAAGATCTCCCGTTCTTGATTTGGAGAGATAATCAATTGATTTGTAAATAAGTGATTTATACAACTGCCCCCGAATATTCCTTACCACCTTCAAACCTAACGTTTTCATATAATAAGATGAAAGGAAACTGAACAGTGCATTTCCCATAAAAGATATAAGCAATAACTGCGGTAAAATAATTTTCAGATCACTACTATCGCTCCCGAAAATATTAAGAATAAACTCCCTGACTATTTTGCCCTTTCCCGACAATTCTCCGGCATCTTGGATGGAAATTTCATTGATAACAGGCCATATGATAACAGCTAACATCCCGACAAATACGGATACCATCAGCATGAAGAAAAGTGCAACAAATAATCTAATTTTAAAAGGTTTTATCTGTTTCAGGAGACTTCTTTTAAAAGTTTCCAAATTATTTTTCCAATTTAGAGAAATGTGATCTCTTTTCTCTGACTTTTTTTTGTTTTTTTTTATAAATTTTTTTAAAAAAGAAGTACAATGGTGACGTACAATACACAATAGATATTAACGGAAGGGTTTTTTCCGGATATATAATCAATAATGCTACGATAACAGCAAAGAAGAAAAGTAGTTTAAGACCGATCTTCGTATTAACCTTCTTTAAAGTTTTATATTTTACATTTGATATCATTAAAAATGATATCACTATTACAAAAAAAGCGAATACAATAACATTGTTCGACGAAACCAACGAATCTTTAAAAAATAATACAACCGATGATATTGAAATTGCACCGATCGGTATAGGGAGTCCGATAAATATCTCTGAAGGTATTACACCAGCATCTTTTATTACATTAAAACGGGCTAATCTTATTATCCCTGAGCTTAAAAAAATAAAAGCAATCACTTTACCCAACTGATGAAATTCGACGGGGAATCCCCATTTATAAATCAAAAAACTCGTTGATACACCAAAAGCTATTGCATCGACAAGAGAATCCAACTGAACTCCGAAATTAGATTCCGTTTTTGTCAATCTTGCTATTGTCCCGTCAAGCCCATCCAGAATTGCACTTGCTATTATAAGATAAACCGCGGTAGGAAATTCTCCATTGAAAATTTGAAAGACTGCAAGAAATCCTGCAAAAAGACTTAGAAGAGAAAACAATGAAGGGAGAAATGAGAATCCTGTTAACCTTGTAATGCTGCCCTTTTTTAATCCTCTTTTTTTCATTAATATTCCTTATACAATTTTTTGACACTTGTCAGAAACATTTCCAACATTCCAATTATACTATTTTTGGATCATTTTGTGAATAGAATTATTAATAGTGTAACAGTTCTTTTACTTTATATTCACTCATCTTTCAGGGAATCTCTTTTGGATTCACGTGCAGTGCGGCAGAATTTAATATAACTTTTCATGTTTTTATCCTTACCGATTATTGACAACGTTGTTACAACCGATTGAAGAATGGTTTCTTCGAGGGTATTCAAAGATACATAGTCAAGACCTTTTTCAATTGCCAGCGATACAAAGTGTGCCGAAATAAGCTGTCTTTTCGGCAAACCCTCGGATAGGTCTATTAAATGAGCAATAGTTTTTACTCTTGGAAAATCCAATTTAAACAATTCCAAAGTATCAAGAAACTTTTTCCCGTTATCACAATTTTCTTCCAAAGAAGATATCATCGGATCCAGAAGAATATTGTCACGACTAACACCCTTGTCAAGAAGATAATCGACAAACGTTTGGGCAATCAATAAAGATTTTTCAGGAGATACGGGTGCTTTTCCATTCTCTTTTATCAAAGCTACAATCTTTATCTTCCCGTTTCCCGATAATTTTAGAATATCATCAATCTTCTTTTCATCATATTCAATATCCCCGAGAATAATCTCATTTTTAGCAACCTCTGCTATTTTAAGGAGAGTATCAATATTTCCGCTTCTTACAAGAACCTTACCTCCGATATCCTCAATAACCTTTACCGCTTTCACCAGAAAAGCAAATTCATTATCGAGCAAAGAGCCAGCACTCAGCTCAATATATTCCGCCCCGTTATCTAACTGTATTTGGGATTCTCTTTTTATGAACATAAAATCCATTTTATTCATCTTATCAAGAATTTTCTTATTAGTTGAATTTAGAGAATTACCAATCAAAGTTACCATTCTTGCTTCCCTCTCATGCAAAGATTTTTTTAACTCAACCCTTCACTACATTCGGATCAGATATTAAATAACGTACATACAACTTAAACTTTTAAACAAATGCCCTTTTTGCAAATATCACGTTCTTAAAATCATTGGAATATTATCAGGAAATCCGGTATCTGTCAAGAATCCGTAACGAGATTTACTGTGTGTGACTATAGAATAGAGATTTATTCGTGTATAATCATTTATTATGAATCTAAGTTCAGGTATTTTCAAGAATAAAAATATAATTGAATACGATGCTGATCACTTCACAAAAGAAGAAGCTATTGGGAACTTATTATCTATTAAAACGGAGTATTCAGGAATTATCGGTGAATCGGATATTGTTACACTCAAACTAAAAAAAAACAGTACAAATTCATACAGTATAAACAAATCGGATTATAACAATGATATAACTTCCGCAAACTTCCTGCTAAACGGTTCCAAAAATGAATTGAAGGAAACGTCATCCGTTTTATTTAAACCTATTCAAATTAAAGAAAAAATAAATAGAATTAAATTGTCAACACCATTCTTGAATTCCGACAAAAGATGGGATTCTATCGGACTTACGGCTTCCTCACTTTTTCTCGGTTCATCTTTAACGGAAAATTCTTTTGCAGTAACATTGGAAAACATATCTTTACCTTTCCAAGGAGATTGTAACTTCTATAAAAATATCGATGCCTGCGGTTTCACGCTTTTTGAGGATATTCTTTTACAATTTAAAGATTTTTTAAAAAACTTTCCACCCGTTCCGAAAATTATCACGGTAGCCGGAGGACCATTTATCACTCTAAATCCATTGGGAGCCATGTATCATCTACCCGAAATAAATTTGTTTATACGAGGAGAGGGGGAAACGGTATTTCCGGAAATTTTAAAATCTCTTGTTCAAAATGATATAGATACACTTATGAGCTTTAAAGGATTCCTATTTCAGAAGAGAGGTTTGATAATCAGTTCGGATTATAATAAAAAAAATGTTACGGATATCTCTAACAGTCCGATTTTTTATTTCAAATTCGCCGATAAAAAAAAATTAGCGAACGGACTTGAAATGAACTTTTCGAGAGGTTGCTTAAACAATTGTATCTTTTGCTCTAAAGTACAAGGGAGAAAACTTAGAAAATTACCTTTTCATAAGATAGAAGAGCTATTTCGTTCATACAAAGAACATATTAAACAATTAAGTTTGAATACACCGGAATCTAATGTAATTAGTATTAATGATGACGATATTCTTCAAGATCCCGAATATGCATTTTCCGTTTTTCAAATTATAATAAAATCAGGTTTAAAACTATGGGGAGTTCAAAGTTCAATAACATCATTTTTTGACAAAGATAAAAATATTAATATTAATCCCATCAAGATTATCTCAAACAAGGAACTTTATAATAAATCTCCATTGTTGTGGATAGGGACAGATACTTTTCTAAAAAAAAGGAGTCTGCGTCTCGGTAAACCTCTACCTGAGACAGATGCACTGTACGACCTGCTTGAAAAATTTGAATTGTATGAGATTGATAATTACCATTACTGGATCAGTTCCGATCATTTATCAACATGGGAAGAATTTATTGATGAGTTAATAATAATTTATAATATCCATAAAAGATTTTCAAGATTTTCTCTGCTTGCTCACGCACCTTTTCTTATTCCCTATCCTTCAACACCAGCTTATAAACTTATCATTAAATCGGGAAACCATCGGAAACAGATCAAGTACAAAAAGATACTCAAAGGATTTCACCACATTTTTAATCTTCCCCTTGTTGATCATGTTACGACCAATTCCGAGTATTTAAACAGGTTGCTCTATAATGAAAAACTTTCCGGCGGAAAAGGATTCTTTGATTATTTGAAAGATAATGATATGTTGAATGCAATAATCTGTGCATATAATTTTCTTAAAAAAGACCGAATCTCTGCTGAAAATTGTACAAATAAGGATGCATATAATGTTATCAGGAATGTCGAGAGAAAAGCAGAAGAGTTCATTACGAAAATAGTATGATTTAATGTATAATATTTTTATGAGAAGTAATCTTGGAAGATTGATTGTATTTGAAGGAATCGACGGGTCAGGGAAAACGACCGTTTCCAGATTATTCCATGAATATATTAAAAGCAAAGGAATTATTTCTTCTTGGCTTAGAGAACCTTCCGACTCAAAATGGGGGAGAAAAATTCGTGAACTTGCAAACTCACATGATTCCATTCCGATAAAAGAAGAACTCTCCTATTTTATAAATGACAGAAAATGGGATATTAAAAACAATATAAATCCGGCATTATCTCAAGGTAAAACAGTAATACTCGACAGATACTACTTTTCAACGGCATGTTATCAAGGAGCAAGGGGTCTCGATATGGGAACTATCATTGAGGAAAATTTAAAATTCGCTCCTGAACCCGATCTCCTTTTCTTGATTGATATTGATGTCTCAACGGCATTAAAAAGAATTGAGAACTCAAGGGAGAATGAAGCAATCTTATTCGAGAAGGAGAATTTTCTTAAAAAAGTGAGAAAGAACTATTTAAGTTTGAAATATAATTATTTAAAACTTATTGACGGAAGAGGTAAAATAGAGGAAATATTGTCATTGGTAATTGATGAATTTAATCAATTCTTTTTGCCGTAAAATAAATTTCATTTATATTATTTTTACTAAATACAACGAACTTATCCTTGCCGATAAATCTTATTCTTGAAGACACATGAACAAGCCCTCTTTTTTTATCCCAATTTCCTCTACAAAAAAACGATATCGAAGTTTTTTTTGATTTGAATATCGCATATAAAAAACCTTCATATCCGGGATACTTTGAACTTTTGTATTTGAAATAGTGAAATCCATCAATTTTTCTGACAAAAATATTTGTAAACTCATAAACATAGCTTCTATTTGAGAATATCCATTTTCCGATAATTCGATCCTCATAATCTTTATTGACTTCCGCAAATTTAGTAAATACTTCTCCAAAGCTTAAAGCAGTTATGAGTTGTACTGTAAAAAGAACTATTATCACTGATTTTTTCATTTATCTATTTTATAAATTCTCTAATCCGATTATAAATCCCATTTGAATCAAGATTATATTTTTTAAGTAATTCATCTCTGGAGGCAACCTCAACAATCTCATCCGGAACACCCAATGGAAGAAGATCAATACCATTTATCCTTTCCGAAATCATTAATTCCCTTACATGAGAATTAAATCCACCCTTCCAAACTCCATCCTCAATCGTAATAATTTTTTTGTTCTTTCCTATGGATGAAAGAATTAATTCATCATCAACAGGCTTTAAGAATCTAATATTAAGAACTTTAAGATCTATTTTTTCTTCTTTATAAAGCTTATCCGCAGCTTCAACCGCATTATATACAAGAGGACCTACTCCAATTACCAAACCATCATTCCCTTCTCTTACAACCTCACCCTTTCCAAAAGGAATTTCCGTAAAATCCTCTTTAATCTCAACTCCTCGTCCCTGTTCCTTTGGAAATCTTACAAACACAGGCTTTTTATATTGAATTCCTGAATATACCATTTGTCTTAACTCATTTTCATCTTTTGGTGCCATAAGCACAATTCCCGGGAAAGATCTTAGTATGGATATATCAAAAATTCCTTGATGAGTGGGACCGTCATCTCCGACAAGCCCTGCTCTATCAATCCCGACCACTACCGGTATTTTCATTAAAGCAAGATCATGGATAACCTGATCTATAGCACGTTGAAGAAAAGTTGAATATATACCAATAACGGGTTTAGCACCGCCAAGAGAAAGACCTCCGGCAAAATCCAACATATATTGTTCTGCAATACCCACATCAAAAAAATTATCGGGATATTTATTCTGAACTCTATCAAGCCCCGTACCTGACGGCATAGCGGCAGTAAGTGCTATAATGGATCTGTCCTTTTCCACAAGATCAAGAACTGCTTCTCCGAAAACCGATGAGTATGAAGGAACCGATCCCTTACTTTTAAATTTTCCTGTCAAAATATCAAAAGGTGCGGAAGAATGAAATGAACTGGGATTCTTGACAGAAGGTTCATATCCAAGTCCTTTTTTAGTAACGACATGTAGTAAAACAGGGAAATCATATTTCTTGGCTTCTTTAAAAACCTTAACCATTTCTTTGATATCATGTCCGTTGATAGGTCCGATATATTTTACACCGAGATCATTAAAAAGTGATCCCGGCACAGTCATTACACGTAGAAGTTTTAATAATTTCCTCGTTCCCGAAACCAGCGTATCTCCGACAAAAGGTATTTTATTAAAAACCGCCTGAACAATTTCTTTTAGTCTTATGTAGGGACGACCCGTTGAAAGATAGTTCAAGTATTTTGAAATTCCTCCTACATTTGCCGAGATTGACATCATATTATCATTAAGAATAATAATTAACTTTTGTTTAATATGTCCTATATTATTGATAGCTTCAAAAGCTAACCCTCCGGTAAACGCCCCATCCCCTATAATAGGAATTACATTAAAATCTTCTCCTTTCCTATCCCTTGCTATAGCCATCCCTGAAGCAAAAGCAAGTGATGTCGATGCATGACCTGTATTTAATACGTCATACTCACTCTCATCTATATCCGGAAACCCAATCAAGCCTCCCCTCTTCCTTATTGAGAAAATCCTATCTCTTCGTCCGGTAAGAATTTTATGAGTATAACATTGATGCCCGACATCCCAAATAAATTTATCTTTCGGAGCATTAAAAACCTTATGCAATGCAATTGTCAATTCAACGGCTCCAAGATTTGACGACAGATGTCCACCGTTTTTTGAAACTACCTCAATTATCAGTTCCCTTATCTCCCCCGCAAGAATCTTTATCTCTTTATAGGATAATTTTTTTAAATCGTCCGGATAGTTAACTCTATCTAAAACACTCACTATTTTCTCCTATGTACCATTCTATCTAAAAGATTTAGAAAAGGAGGAAAATCAATCCCCGCATTGTTGATCAATGCTATCACTTTCTTATACTCACTTTCAATTTTTTCCCTAATCACCGCCGAACCGAAATAGATAACAGAATTTGGACTCTTATTCGAACCGTCTTTATTTAATTTCTTCCCCACCTCATCTTCATTTCCTTCAATATCAAGCAAATCGTCAGCCATCTGAAAAGCAACACCGATCTTTATTCCGGCACTACCAATAAGATTCAGTTTATCATTATCCAAACCTGCAATTTCTCCTGCACACAACATTACCCCTTTTATTAGCTCTGCAGTCTTTTTTGTGTGTATCTCATTTATTGTTTCTTTATTACCGTCAAACAGCAGATCTAAAGATTGTCCTCCTGCCATACCGTTGATTCCAATACTTTTTGTCAATATCCGGAGTACCCTTATTCTCATTTCATATTCTATATCTGAATTTGATATTTTTTCCACCGCCATGGTAAGAAGTGTATCTCCGGCGAGAAGAGCAACCGCTTCATCAAACTTCTTATGAACGGTAGGCATTCCTCGTCTTAGATCATCATCATCCATTGCCGGAAGATCATCGTGAATTAACGAGTATGTATGTATATACTCTATTGATGCCGCAATATCCAAATATTTTTCCGGTGAAACATTCAAAGCATCAAGAAGCGTTAAAAAAATGAGAGGTCTCAGTCTCTTCCCTTTTATTGATAAAGCATAATGGATTGAAGATTCCAGTACACTCTTTTCCGCATCAATACCGAAAATTATCGCTTCTTCTATCTTTTTCGAAAGATTAACAAAATATTCATTCATATGCTCATGATTTATATATTATTCTTCACATAAAATCAAGAAAAGCGTATATTTTCAAGGGACTACATCTCACTTATAAACAAGCAAAAAATGTCTGCAAGGATGTAACCTAAAGAAAATTCCTAATTAATTTTTAAATAATAAAAAGAGATGAACAGAATTATCGAAAAGCATCGGTATATGCAACCTTTCCAAATCTTTAGTGGTCTAAATTTTATCTCAAAGCGGTAGTAAGAAGTGAAATTTGTACTATAATAAGGTAGAATGCTTAGTTCACAAGGGACAGAATTAGTGGAAAAAAGGATAAGAAAATATACAATTATTATTTCTATTATATTACATTTGATATTTTTTCTTACACTTGAAAAAACAATTGATTTCAGACTATTGGGAACGAAAGATATTCCGAAAATAATTAATGACCCCATTATTTTTGATCTTACGGAAGATAAGAAGCCCAAGCAGGTTATAGAGACGACAGAAAATCAGCGATCGAAAAAAAGACCGAAAAAAGCCGATTATTTATCCGATAAGAATACTTCAGCTAAGAATCCTAATATTGCTGAAAAACTTGATAAAACAGATCCGTATTCTAAAGGTGATATCAATATTCCAACACTTCCGAAAATAATGAATAATAAAACTCCAAACAACAAAAAGAAAAGAATTGATCAAAGAAAAACAAGGGATAAAAAAATTGTAAAAGAAAATGACAATTCATTAAGTGATAATATTGAGGAGTTTTCGGCTTCAAAAAAGAATAATCCTGCAAAAAGTATAAGAAACAGTATCTTACACAAAAATATTCTTTCAAAAGTAAAAGAACTCGGTGGATTTGCATTCAATACTTACGACTGGGACTTTGCACCTTACATGCTTGAATTAAAAAGAAGAGTTCAAAGTAATATTTTTCCTCCGATAGCCTTCAGCAGACTTGGAATCATCAGTGGTGAAACTCTATTACAATTTAGAATATATCCCGATGGAAGACTTGAAGCACTCAAGGTATTAGACTCAAAAGGGCATAAATCACTTGTCGATACAAGTGTCGGAGCCGTTGAGGTATCAGCTCCTTTCCCTGCCCTACCTGATGATTTTCCCGAACCTTTTTTGGAAATAACGGGAAAATTTATTTACTTTGTAAAAAAATACGAACGCAAATAAAATGAGGTGAATATGGAAAATATAATGATCTTTTTTAGCAAAGGGGGGATAGTAATGTACCCTCTTCTCTTATCCTCAATTATCGCTTTGGCAATAGTTGTAGAAAAAACGATTTCACTTAGGAAAAGGAAAGTAGTAATTCCTGAGATAACTTCAATACTTGATAATATAAAGAGTAAAGAGGACATTGGACTTGCCACATCAATTTGTAACAAGTATTCCGGACCTTTTGCCAATATAATTAAAGCCGGACTTGAGAATAAAGACCTTCCTCGTGAAGAGATTAAAGAAATTCTTGTTGATAACGGGAAACAGGAGGTTCACAAAATTGAGAAGGGACTTCCGATCCTTGAAACTATTGGAGGAATAGCCCCCCTGTTGGGATTGTTGGGAACGGTTATAGGGATACTCAAAGTGTTCAACGTTATTCATATGATGGGTGTCGGGCAAGCACCTGCTATGGCAGGAGGAATATCCGAAGCCTTAATAACCACGGTTGTAGGATTGTCGGTCGGGATCCCGTCCGTGGTAGCTTATAATTATTTCACATCAAAATCAGAAGGATTAATCCTTGAGATAGAAAAATATTCCACAAAATTACTTAACAAAATATCCTCTTTCTCAGGTAAAAATTAGAATGGAATTTAAAATAAAGAAAAAGAAAGGAACTATAATAAATATTACTTCATTGATAGATGTATTATTCCTATTACTGATATTTATGATGGTATCTTCAACTTTCATGGAAGAACCCGGAATAAAGTTAAACCTTCCCGAAACAAAAAGTGCTCCGAGTTATAAAAAAAACAAATTTATCCTTTCAATCGAAAAAAACGGTAAATTATTTCTTAATGAAAGACCCGTTACTTTAAATGATCTCGAAAAAAAACTTGGAACAATACTTGCCAAAATGGAAGATGGAAGTTTAATTCTGAAAGGAGATACAAATATATCTTACGGAAAAGTAGTAAAAATTATGGATATAGTAAAAAAAAGTGGCGTAAAGAAATTAATAATATCTACACGTCAGAGTACTTCCATAGATAAAATTTTAAATTCCAAGTAATTTTCTCTTGAATTTTTTTCCGGGACCGGGCTTTTTCCCAATCCAGCAAGAAAATAATGCATCCGCAAAATCTTTTCCCTTTATCGTCCCTTTTTCTTTTCCGTTAACTTTAACGGTTGTCCCTTTGGATGGCGAATATGAAAAAACTATCCTTTTCCCTTTTCTCATTTTTTCCATATATTTTGCAAGTATATCAAATTTAGCCTTTAACTCTTTTGAATAATTCGGAGTATTAGCTTCCAATCCGTCATACCAACCGCCATTTATCTTTCCGGCACCGACGCTTCTCATAAAATGCATAACAACCACTCTTTGTGTATCCGAGCTAAGAATCTTTTCTGCCGATTTTTCTTTTTTAGGAAGATACATACCTGCTACATACACCTTGAAGATTATCTTTTTTCTTAAAGCCATACCGTTAAGTAAGAGTACATTCCCATCAACTTTGATCGAATCTTCCATAAGAACACCTTTTAACTTACCGGCTGTTAAGGGGATAACGAATAATGCCATTAAAACAATTATAACTATTTTTTTACCCATGAATACCTCCAGAAATTTGAATAAATTTTATATATATAATAAAATAAAGTCAAATATTTGTATATATTACTTATTAATGATCTATAATTTGTAAAAATGAATTACTCAATTCGGGTTTGATTACGAAAATAATGCTTTTTTAGCAATTTAATAAAAATATACAGAATGATCAGAATACCAAAATATATAAAATAGAGTTTTTTATTTACGATATTCCCCGCTGCGATATATTCTTTATACAACAATAACGTTCCGAATATCACAAAAGAATTAAATACGGAATCATTTTCCTTAAGAATCACTTTTACCTTGTCAAAGGGATTCTCCGGTTTACAATAATTTCTAAAATTCGGGATAATGGAGTTAACACTGTCTTTATATTTAATATACTCGCTTCCATAGGTATCAAACAGAAAATTTTCTTCTGATTTTATTATAAAATAGTACTGTAAAATCAGGATAAGATCAAAAACCAACAGTGCGTAAATATTGGAATAAGTTATCAATATCCCCGTATAGATAAATATATTACCTACATACAATGGATTTCTGACAATGGAATATATTCCTGAAATATTGAGATTTTCCGCTCTAAGAAAATTTTCCCTACCCGAAGTTCCGGGAAAAGAAAACCCTACGGAAAAAACCCTTATCACTTCTCCGAGAACCATTAGGAAAAATCCTACAAGAATAATTTGTAAATCATATTTCGGATGTGTCATCGGACGGAAGAATAAAACAATAAAAATTATCAACGGCACCGGAGTAAAAGATCTGTATTTAAATAAAAATTTTCCTGTTCTCAATTTCCAATTCATAATATTCTTATTGTATCTTTAAGTTCGATTATTTTCAATTATTCGATGCGGCAAATAATTCACTCAAATATTCCAAACTTGAATTCTTCACGGGGGTGAAACAAATTTTTTTAATATTTTCGGGAATCAATCTAATGTACTTCTTCATTTCACTAATCGGAATAATCATTTTTGATTTCCAATCATATGTCTCCATTTTTACTACAAGTCTATCTCCGGCAATCTTATACGCATATTCAATACCTTCTCTAAACAATTCTTTGATTTTTTTTGTTCTCAATTTTAGTTCTCTTTTCATTTGCCTGTGATACATCATCAAATATATAAAATCCACTCCGGTTTCCGCAATCTCCATTAAATCTTGAGAATGCCACTCATTACTTCTTTTTTTATAAATTGAAGCTTCATAATAAACATTTATACCGATTTTAATATTCGGATTGATCATCCGGCATCCTTTGATAATTTCCCGTAATAAACCGGAAATTACGTTTTTTTTTATTTTAATCCATTTTGAGTTGTATGGAGAACCGCTCTCCATCATCAATTTTTCCCTTGCCGGAACTCCCGACAATTTTGAAAACATCTCCATTCCGATTTTCGAGAATCCCTCATTACTCTTAAATGCCAAATCATCCTGAATTAATATTCCTTCAACTCCAAGTTTTGCCATACTTTTAAAAGCGGAAACAATCATTTTTACGGATTTGGGATTAAATATATCAAGTTTCCTTACAAGAATTCTTTTCCCATCCTCAAATTTTGTATCAAAGATTTCCAAGTTTTTATTACAAGCATAATTTTTTGAAATTAACCAACCCCATAAGGCAAAACTTCTTTTCTTGTTTTTTTTTACAATATGAGAAAAACCGGGATAAGCCATTTCAAAATGATCATTCTTAAACAAAAGACCTCCCTTAGACATACTATTTAGAAAAGCTCTGACTATAATTTTAGTGAATCCCAAGTCATTCAACTTGTTAAAATCAGGGTTGTATTTTCTTTTTACATCATGAAATTGAAGTTCAACATCTCTTGAATAGACGGATGAACATAAAAATACTGAAAAAATACTAAAGACTAAGATTCCATTTTTCAGATTCATATTTTTTTTCAAGTAGGTCTATTTCCGTAAGATCCGCCTTTGAATAATTATATTCAATTAAATTAATTCCTAAAAACTCTTCAAGTGAAATTAAAAAATTTTTAATAAGCAAATCAGGCTTAATCATTGATATCTCATCAAGTGATGTCATATTTCGTTTTATAGTATCTTCGTTAAATCCAGTACCGAGAGCATATGCTTCATAGTTCATTGATATCGGTATGGAACCGTGTTGAAGTAGTGCATTTTTATCTCTTTTTTGTGCGGAGCCAACAATCTTTTTCCCTTTTACTTCAATCTCATTTGGAGTTGGAAATGAGAAACAGGGATTATTACTTTTGGAAAGAACGCTGTCACTCTTTTCTCCCAAATATGCATTAATTCCCGATCGATTAAAAGTTTTAAGAATAACATTAGCAATCAATGAGTATGATTTATAAAGATCGTTATCTTGAAAAAATTTCTTTTCCGATGAAATTATAGAATAAGTAATCTCATTATCATGAAGAACGGTTTTTCCACCTGTTATCCTTCTAACCAATCCAAAACCGTTCTCCCTTATGTATAAAAGATTGACTGCTTTTGATATTTTTTGCGACACTCCAACTGAAAACGAAGGGATATCCCATGAATATATTCTAAAAAAGCCTGCCGGATTTTTCTGACACATACTAAAAAGAAATTCATCAATTGCCATATTTCTAGCGGGAGGCAATGACTCTTTATCTTCTATAAAATACCAGTTCGACATTTTTTGAAACACCTGACAAAGGTGTCATTTAAAATTTCTTAACGCAGTCCGGATTTTAATATTAACTCTTTTTTTCTGTTTTTGATGTTTGCTTTTCAGGTTTAGATCTCTTTTCCGCATCTTCGCTTTTTCCTGACATATCAATACTACCCTTAAACTTTGCACCTTCGGCCAAAACAACTTTCTCCGAAATTATATCACCATTCAAAACTCCACCGGGTACAATTTCAACTTTTTCAATTCCATTAACATTACCGTTAACAACACCTTTAATAATAATAGCTTTTGCCGTAATATCCGCCTTTACCTTTCCAGATTTTCCTATTACTACGTTGTGATTTATCTTAATTGTCCCCTCGACAATGCCTTCAATAACAATTTCCTCATCCGATGAAATATTCCCTTTTAATTTCATTGATTTACCGATAAATGAATTCTTCTCATTAACCGTCGTAATATCAAACTGCTCTTCTCTTTTGTTGACTTCCGCTTCTTTTTTAAACATTTCATCCTCCTTGTTTTTAATATTAGCGGGCAACGGGGATCGAACCCGCAACATTCAGCTTGGGAAGCTGATACTCTACCATTGAGCTATGCCCGCACCTACTTTATTTTTTTTTCTCTTTAGACTTTTTTGACTTCGGTTCAAAATTATAGTCAACAAATTCAATAATAGCCATCTCGGCACCATCACCTTTTCTGGAATCTGTTTTTATAATCCTGGTGTAACCACCATTCCTATCCATGAAACGGGGAGCAACCTCGTTAAAAAGTATGTGTGTAGTTTCTCTTTTATAAAGATAAGAAAAAGCTCTTCTCTTATTTGCCAGAGTTCCGGTCTTCCCAAGAGTTATCATTCTTTCAACAATCGGTCTTACAGCTTTAGCTTTTGTGAGAGTAGTTTCAATTCTATTTTTCTCAATCAAGCTTGCCGTAAGGTTACGCAGGAGTGATTTTCTTTGTGAAGGATTCCGTTGTAATTTAAAACCGCCTTTTAAATGCCTCATAATTACTCCTTCTCTTCTTCAGCTTCTTCGCTTTTTAATTTTTCAATTTTTTCTATTAAATCATGCCTCAGTACTTCAGGTAATTTCTGACCAAGAGCAAGATCAAAATCAACAAGTTTTGAAATTATCTCTTCCAAAGATTTTTTTCCAAAATTCTTTGAATTCAACAATTCATGTTCGGTTTTCTCTATAAGTTCAAATATATAATCAACACCAAGCCTTTTTAAACACTTGAGTGCCCTTACGGATAAGCCCATTGTCTCAACACTTTTTTCAAGGAAATCGGCTTTAGCCTCAATTCCATTTGTTAAATCCTGATCATCTTCAAATGATATTTTATCCTTCTCTTTATATCTGAGAAATATCGTCAAATGATCTCTCAAAATTTTTCCAGCCGTCGAAATGGTATCTTCCGGTGCAACGGAACCGTTTGTCCAAATTTCAATTATGAGTTTTTCATAATCCGTTCTATTTCCGACCCTCGCCGGTCTGATCTCATATTTAACTCTTTCAATAGGATTAAAACTTGCATCAACCGGAATAAAATCGACAGGAAGTGACTCATCAAAATTTTGTTCCGCAAGTTTAAACCCCTGTCCTTTTTTTATTACAATTTCAACATTTAGAGAACCCTCATCTTCAAGATATGCAATATGAACTTTCTTATCCAGTATCTCTACATCTCCGTCAGCTTCAATATCACCTGAGAGAATCTCTCCGGCACCGGATTTGCTGATTTTTACAATCTTCGGCTCATCCCCTTCTAATTTGAAAGGAATGTTTTTTATATTAAGAATCAAATTCAGAACATCTTCATAAACTCCAGGAATTACTGAAAATTCATGTAGAATACCATCTATCCTTATTGCCGTAACTGCAACTCCCTCTATCAAAGAGAGTAATACTCTTCGAAGTGCTATCCCTATCGTACTCCCATAACCCCTTTCAAACGGTTCGGCACTAAACCTTGCATATTCGGAAGTTACTTCTTCGACTATCAATCTTTTAGGTCTAAGATAATTTAGATTCATATTCTCTCTCCTTATTTAGAATAGAGCTCAACGATCAGATGTTCTTCAACATCAACGGAAACATTCTCTCTGGTTGGAATACTGTTAACTTTACCTTTAAATTTTTCATCATCTACAATGAGCCACTCGGGAACTTCAACAAGTCCCTTACAACTCTTGACAGCCTCGGTAATTTTTTCATTTTTTAGAGATTTTTCCTTTAAAGTTATCTCATCATCCTGTTTTACACGATAAGATGGAACAGAGACCTTTTTTCCGTTAATAGTAAAATGTCCGTGTTTTATCATCTGTCTTGCCTGTACTCTTGAGGCTGTAAAATTCATTCTGTATATAACATTATCAAACCTGAGCTCCAAATCTCTTAAAAGATTATCACCGGTAACACCTTTACTCTTTGAGGCTTTTTCAAAAAAAAGTCTGAACTGCTTTTCCCCTACCCCGTAAAATCTTTTAACTTTCTGTTTTTCACGAAGCTGAACTTTATAATTTGATTTTTTAAAGGCTCTCCTTCTGCTAATAGCACCGGGGGGTTGATTACGCCTTTCAATTGAACATTTATCCGTAAGACATCTTCTTCCCTTTAAAAATAATTTTGTACCTTCAGCTCTGCACAATCTGCAAACCGCACCTGTATACTTTCCCACTATTTTCCTCCTTAAACCCTTCTCTTCTTCCTTGGTCTGCAACCATTGTGTGGAATCGGAGTAACATCTTTAATTGTTTTTACTTTTAACTTAGAACTTCCAACTGAACGGATTGCACTTTCGCGACCAGCTCCAGGACCCTTGACTCTAATATCAAGAGTATTCATTCCAATATTTTCAACCTCTTTTAAAACTTTCTCAGCCGCTAATTGTGCAGCAAAAGGAGTTGACTTTCTTGACCCTTTAAAACCAACAACACCACCTGAACACCAAGCAAGAACACCTCCGTCAGGATCGGTTATTGTAATAACAGTATTATTAAATGTGGAATTAATTCTCATAACTCCGTGCGGGACTATCTTCTTCTCTTTCTTTTTCCCTTTAGATCTGATATTTTTTTTAGCCATTATTCCTCTCCGTTACTTCCTTTTTTTAATCATAGATCCTTTGGGACCTTTACGAGTTCTTGCATTTGTTTTTGTCCTCTGACCTCTGACAGGAAGACCCATTCTATGTCTTCTTCCTCTGTGACTATTAATATCCATAAGTCTTTTAATATCCTGATTTACAGACTTCCTGAGATCACCTTCGACCATTACCTCTTCTTCAATATGCTTTCTGATTCGGGTAACTTCTTCTGCATTGAGGTCTTTAACTTTTTTATTTAAATCGACTTTTACTTTTTCGAGAATTTCACGAGATTTTGTTCTCCCGATTCCGAAAATATAAGTCAGCCCAATCTCTATCCTCTTCTGGTTAGGTAAGTTGATACCTGATATTCTAGCCAATTTTTCCTCCTTTAGCCTTGTCTCTGTTTATGTTTAGGATCTTCACAAATAACTCTTACAACACCCTTTCTTCTAATAATCCTACACTTGTTACAAATTTTTTTTACTGATGCTCTTACTTTCATTTCTCTCTCCTACTTAAACCTGTAAATAATTCTTCCACGATTTATATCATATGGTGAAATTTCCAATAAAATTTTATCAGCAGGAAGTATCCTTATGTTGTTCTTCCTCATTTTTCCGGAAGGATGAGCAAAGATCCTGTGATGATTCTGATCAAGTTCTACAAGAAATGTTGCATTCGGAAGAACTTCCAAAACTTTACCTCTTACTTCAATTACATTTTTATCCTTAGCTGCCATATTATATCCTTGTTAATATTTCAGGACCATTATCCGATATTGCAATAGTATGTTCATAATGGACAGATAAACTGCCGTCTGCCGTTACTACAGTCCAGTTGTCTTCAAGAGTTCTTATCCGATAACCGCCATTGGTAATCATCGGTTCTATTGCCATAGTCATATTCCCGCTTATTTTCTTCCCCTTTATTCCATTATTGTAATTAATAATCTGGGGATCCTCATGTAAATTTCGTCCTATTCCGTGACCTGTTAAGTCTCTGACTATTTCAAATCCGTCCAATCTTACAGACTTATCAATTGCATTTGAAATATCCGATATACGATTGCCAATTACTGCAGCATCAATCCCTTTATAAAGTGCTTTTTCACATGAATTCATAAGATTTCTCGTTTCTTCATCCACATTTCCAACAGCATAGGTATAAGCACCGTCACCATAAAAGCCTTTATATATTGTTCCTACATCAACACCGATTATATCCCCCTCTTCCAAGATAACACTCTTGGACGGAATGCCATGTACAACTTGATCATTAACGGAAGTACAAAGAGTAGAGGGAAATATTCTATCTCCCGAACCATATCCTTTAAAACCCGGTTTTGCATTTAACCCTATTATTCTATCCTCTGCAAATTTATCCAATTCAAGAGTAGAAATTCCGGGACGAACAAGATCATTTATCTCAGAGAGAACAATTGCAACTATTCTTGACGCTTCTCTCATAATTTTCAACTCGTTGTCAGTCTTTAATATTATCACTTAACCAACTCCCGAATTTCTCTCCAAACTTTCTCAATATCCATTGATGCATCAATTTCATGAAGGTTTCCCTTCCCTCTGTAATAGCTTATAACCGGAAGCGTCTCTTCTCTGTACACTAGAATTCTTTTCTTAATAATATCTTCAGTATCGTCATTCCTTTTTGAAAGAGTGGCACCGCATCTGTTACATATATTTTCTTTTGAAGGTATTTTTGACACGGTGTTATAGATTTTCCCACACTTTTCACAAGAGAGACGTGACAAGATTCTATTTACAACGATATCTTCATCAACTTTTAAAAGAATTGCCAGCTCACTATCTGCCGGAACGGAAGTCAAGCCCTTGATTTGACCAAGTGTACGAGGGAATCCGTCAAGAATGTATCCTTTATCAACATCAAATGTTTGTACTCTATTTTTAACAATCTCAATAATTATCTCATCCGGAACAAGTGAACCTTTGGTATTGTACTCCTCAATTTTCTTCCCCAAACTACTTTTTTTTTGCACTTCGGCTCTTATCAACTCTCCGGTAGAAAGCCTTCTGTAAGAGAACTCTCTTTCAATTTTGTCCGACTGAGTCCCTTTACCCGAACCGGGTGCTCCAAAAAGTATTATCCTTTTCATTCTATTATCTTCTTCCTCTAATTCTCCCTCTACTACTGGACAGACTGTCATAATTTCTCATTGTAAGTTGAGCTTCGATCTGTTGCACTGTATCCATTGCTACGCCGACTATTATCAAAATTGATGTTCCTCCAAAATAGAAACGGAGTCCCAAGCCTTCTTTAAACCAAGCAGGCAAATTCATATCAAGGAAATCTCCGATAAACGGAAGTGCCTGAACTTTAAAACCTGATGTCAAAAATGTCGGAATTATTGCAACCAACGCCAAATAGACCGCTCCGACAAAAGTTAATTTTGACAGAACGCTATCTATATAATTTGCAGTATTTTTCCCTGCTCTTATACCCGGGATAAATCCACCGTATTTTTTTAAATTATCCGAAACATCCTGAGGATTGAAAATTATCGACACATAAAAATATGTGAAAAAAATTATTGCCGCAATATATAAAATATTGTAAAGAGGCATTCCGAATCCAAGTTGAGTTGATATTGCCTTAGCTATAGGATGATTGATTATACTACCTATCGTTGCAGGGAATGCAATTATAGAAGATGCAAAAATAATAGGGATAACACCTCCGGTATTTACTTTTAGAGGGAGAAAAGTACTCTGTCCTCCCATCATCCTTCGACCCTGAACACGTTTTGCATAAGAAACAGGAATTCTCCTTTGACCATTCTCAACAAAAACAATAAATGCTATAACTCCACCCATTAAAGCAAGTATAAGTATGATTTTTATCGGATTCATGTCTCCGGTTTTTAACCCTTCAATCAGTGTACCTGCTCCGGGGATCAAACCTTTAATAATACCTGCAAAAATTATCAACGAAATCCCGTTACCGATCCCTCTTTCGGATATTTGTTCACCAAGCCACATAACAAACATTGTCCCCGTTGTCATAGTAAGGATGGTAAGTAACCTAAATCCCCAACCTGGATTTAATACAACCGGAAGCCCGCTCGGGTTCATTTT
Organism: uncultured Clostridia bacterium; assembly: GCA_964422395.1. GTDB lineage: Bacteria > Acidobacteriota > Aminicenantia > UBA2199 > UBA2199 > UBA647. Next base: position 9,305 of record CAYRAO010000010.1, on the reverse strand, counting down.
TTCAAGCATTATTGCAATACTGAAAGATTGGACTACCGCAATAAGAACCGTTCCGTAACGGGTGTATTGAGTTATTTTCTTTTTACCAAGATCTCCCTCTTTTGATATCCTTTCCAAGTACGGCCAAACAACCTGCAACAGTTGAAGAATAATAGACGCACTGATATAAGGCATAATACCAATGGCAAATATGGTCATTCTACTCATATTTCCACCGGAGAACATATCAATAAATCCGAAGAGAGAACCCTGTTGCTGCTCAAAAAACTTCACCAGAGCTTCAACATTAATTCCCGGAGTGACAATGTGTGCACCGATACGGTATACGGCAAGCAGTAAAAAAGTAAAGAAAATCCTTTTCCTTAATTCAGGAACCATAAACATATTTCTTAAAAATGTGATCAATTTTTCTCTCCCTGAAGAATAATTGCTTCTCCACCACTTTTTTCTATTTTTTCAATTGCAGTTTTAGAAAATTTATGTGCCGAAACTTTTACCTTTCTTGACAACTCTCCGTCACCAAGTATTTTAAGTTTCAACCTTTTATTTCTTATAATTCTCTTTTCAAGCAATATATCAATATTCAACTCATCAAGTCCGCTTTTGTCTATGTCTCCCACATTAACCACGTTGTAATATGTTTTAAAAATATTTGTAAATCCTCTTTTGGGAATCCTTCTGACAAGAGGCATCTGACCTCCCTCAAATCCCCTTTTCCTTGAATAACCGCTTCGTGATTTTTGTCCGTTCATACCTCTTCCGGCGGTCTTTCCATATCCTGATCCAGGTCCTCTTCCGACTCTTTTCCTATTCTTTACAGAACCCTTTGCCGGTTTTAAATTTGCCAGCGATATCATTTTGACACCTCCGTTACTTCCAGCAAGAAGTCAATTTTTCTCACCATTCCCATAATTTCGGGACTCTTTTCTTTAATTACTTCAGAATTAATCTTTCTCAAACCTAACCCTTTAACTATCCTTCTCTGTTTCTCATTTCTTCCGATAAGGCTTTTCTTAAGGGATATCTTTATCTTAGAGTATTCCTTTTTTTTCTTTACTGCCACAATTCCTCCTCACCAATCTCCCTTTTTGACATAATTGATTCAGCATTATCTAATTCTCTTAAACCGTTGATTGTTGCTTGAGCAACAGTTAAAGTATTTTTGCTGCGGATACTTTTGGTCAAGACATTTTTAACTCCGGCAAGCTCCATAATAACCCTGACCGAACCTCCGGCAATAACTCCGGTTCCCTCCGATGCAGGTCTGATTACCACTCTTGCGGCACCGAATTTTCCAATGGAATAATATGGAAGAGTATTCTCAACTATTGGAACCTCTACAAGATTTTTCTTAGCATCCGCAACTGCTTTTTTAATAGCAAGCGGAACCTCTTTTGCTTTACCTTTACCAAGTCCGACCTTGCCGTTTTTATCACCTACAACGACTGCTGCCGAGAATCTCATGTTTTTTCCACCTTTAACAACTTTGGTAACCCTTCTTATAGAGATAACTTCTTCTTCGAATATTTCAATATTTTCTAATTCTTCCACTATAATACTCCTTAAAATTTTATTCCCTTCTCTCTTGCGGAATCAGCAAAAACTTTAACTCTACCACTATATGCATATACATTTCTGTCAAAAACGACTTGTTTTATCTTAAGTTTTTTTAATCTTTCGGCAATAACTTCACCCATTACTTTTGCCGCTTCTTTATCTTTCGTATTTTTCAATTTTGATTTTACTTCTTTCTCAAGTGTTGATACCTGTGCAAGCACTTTCCCTTTGGTATCATCATAGACCTGTGAATATAAATATTTATTACTTCTGAATATAATCATTCTGGGTCTTTTAGAATTTCCGGATATTACTTTTCGAATACTCTTTCTAAGTCTGGTATTTCTTCTTCTTTTTTCTATATATTTCGCTTTAATCATATTAAACTCCTGCAGTCTTTCTGACCTTTTTCCTTAAAAGTTGTCCTTCAATTCTTATCCCCTTTAGTTTATAAGGTTCAACAGGTCTGATCTTTTGAATATTTGCACAAACCTGACCAAGTAGCTGTTTGTCAATTGAAGATAGAACAAACATTCCGGGATTTTCCTGAGTTGCGGAGACTCCCTTGGGAAGTTTAAATGAAACAGGATGAGAATAACCTACTTGAAGATTAATCACATCGCCCTTTACCTCCGATCTCCAACCTTTTCCCACTATCTCAAGTTTCTTCGAATACCCCTTCGTTAAACCGATAACGGCATTGTTTATTAAACTCCACATAAGACCGTGATTTGCCTTGTAAAGATCACTTTCCCTATCAACGAATATACTTCCTTCTTCAATTCTCAGTTTTATTCCGTTTACAATCTTAACAACAAGCTCTCCCTTGGAATTTTTAAGATAAAGGGAATTATTCTTAACCTCATTATCTATCGAACCATCGATTTTTATCGGTTTTGTAGCTAATCTCGACATTTTTCCTCCTACCAAATATTGAACAGTATTTCACCGCCGATATTATTCTTTTCACACTCTTTACCGGTTAAAATACCCTTCGAAGTTGAAATGACCGAAACGCCCATTCCACCAATTACTTTGGGTATATCTTCCACTCCGGAATACACCCTTCTCCCAGGTTTTGAAACCCTTTTCAGTCCTTCAATAGTATTAAGCTTCCCATCTGATTTAGGCTTCAGCTTCACTATAAGTTTCGAAGGGAACTCTTTATTCACTTCGTAACCGTTGATATAGCCCTCTTTCTGTATTACTTTTGCAATAGATTCCTTCAACTTGGAATAAGGCATTTCAACAGAAAGCTTGTTTACACCTATAGCATTTCTTATTCTTGTTAACATATCTGCAACTGGATCAGTATGACTCATAATTACTCCTTACCAGGACGCTTTGGTAACACCCGGTATCTCTCCTCTTAAAGACAACTCTCTAAAACAAAGTCTGCACAATTCAAACTTCCTATACACAGCACGTGATCTACCGCAAACTCTGCATCTGGTACTTTCTCTGACTTTATATTTCTTTTCTCTTAAATGTTTTGCAATCGTTGATTTCTTAGCCACTTATACCTCCTAAATCCCTTAAGGGTAAACCCAATTCTTTTAACAATGCAAATGCATCCGAATTATTAAACGCCGACGTAACAAACGTAATAGACATACCGTTTGCCCTATCTACTTTATTGTAGTCAATTTCGGGGAATACAAGTTGATCTTTAATTGCCATGGTATAATTTCCTCTTCCGTCAAACGATTTGGAAGATAGCCCCCTGAAATCCTTAATTCTCGGTATAACAAAGGAAACCAATCTGTCAAAGAATTCATACATCCTTTTATTTCTCAAAGTAACGGTTGCACCAATCGGAACACCGGCTCTGAGTCTGAAAGTTGCGATGGACTTCTTAGCTTTACGGACAGAAGGCTTCTGACCGGTAATAACCGTAAGTTCTTCAATAACCTTTTCAAGTAACTTACTGTTTTGAGTAGCTTCACCGACTCCGGAATTAACAACAATCTTCTCAAGCTTCGGTACCATCATTATGTTTTTCTTTTTCAGATCTTTCTTTAGTTTCTCTCTGATCTCACTTTTGTATCTTTCCTGTAGTCTGCTCATCTGTCACTCCTAATCAATTACAACGCCGCATTTTTTGCAAATCCTGCTCTTATTTTCTTTATCAATTTTATATCCTATCCTGACACCCTGCTCACATTCGCTGCAAAAATACATTACGCTTGCCATCGGTATTGAACCTTCGCGATCAACAATACCGCCCTGAATATTTTTTTGGGGATTTGCTTTCACATACTCTTTAACTATATGTACTTTCTCTACGACCAACCTTTTTTTGTCAGAGAGTATTCTAATGATCTTCCCCTTCTTACCTTTATCTTCCTTTTTCCCGCTAACAACAATAACTGGATCACTTTTTCTCAGTTTTAAACTCGGCATTTCAAGTTACCTCCGGTGCAAGCGAAACTATCTTCATGAATTTTTTTTCTCTCAACTCCCGAGCAACCGGACCAAAAACCCTTGTCCCGATAGGCTCACCCTGAGCATCTATTATTACGGCTGCATTATCGGAGAATCTGATATAAGATCCGTCTCTTCTCCTGACCTCTTTTCTGGTCCTGACAATAACTGCTTTGACAACTTCACCTTTTTTAATGTTTGAATTAGGCTCGGCTACCTTAACAGTACCGACAAAAGTATCTCCGACATGTGCAATCTTCCCTACTCCACCACCTACGGCACGAATAAACATAATTTCCTTCGCACCGGAATTATCGGCTACCTTAAGCCTAGTCTGCATTTGTATCATTTCAACACCTCCTGACCCGGAGCTGCAGATACTAATTCAGTCATCAACCATCTCTTATTTTTGCTCAAAGGCCTAACCAGTTTGATTTTCACCACATCGCCTTTCTTGCATTTGTTGGTTTCGTCATGAGCCAAATACTTTTTCTTTTTTCTAACGATCTTTTTGTAGACGGGATGTTGAAAGACCCTCTCTACAACAACCGAGATTGTTTTGTCAGCTTTAGTAGAAACAACCTGACCGGTTAGCGTTGTACCTTCATTACTATTCTTTTCCATCTTTATTCCTCTTTTCAGTTAAAATTGTCAATAACTTTGCAATATTTTTCTTTGTATCCTTTATCTTAAAAGGACTATCAGCCTGACCCAACGATGCTTGGATCTTCTGTTTAAAAAGCTTATCTTTCAACTCAGTAAGCTTACCGTCGATTTCGTCAATTGTCATTGATCTTATGTCTTTTGCTTTCATTTAATACTCCGTCAAGTCCTCTTGATAAATCTCGTTTTAATTGAGAATTTCATTTGTGCAAGTCGCATAGCTTCCCGTGCAACCACTTCGTCAACACCTTCCAGTTCATAGATAATTCTTCCCCTTTTAACAACATCCACCCAAAATTCAGGATCACCCTTACCCTTTCCCATCCTTACCTCAATCGGCTTTGATGTAACGGGTTTGTAAGGAAACAACCTTATCCACAGTTTTCCGCCCCTCTTTATATATCGGTTAATTGCAATTCTTCCCGCTTCAATTTGTCTTGCGGTTACCCAGGCATTTTCGAGAGCTTGGAGACCATATTCGCCAAATTCAAGAGTATTCCCTTTTGTGGCAACTCCTCGCCTCTTCCCTCTAAAAACCTTTCTATGTTTTACTTTCTTTGGCATTAACATAAATCATTCTCCCTTATCTGCTATTTCAATATTCTGCTTTTTATATTTTTCCTTATCCTTATCACCGGGATAAATCCATACCTTAATTCCGATGATACCATACTCGGTCCTTGCTTCCGCATAACCGTAATCAATATCTGCTCTGAGGGTCTGAAGGGGAAGTTTTCCAACAAGATACCATTCCGATCTTGCAATCTCATTTCCACCGAGTCTCCCCGAAACACGAATCTTGATCCCGATGGCTCCCGCCCTTAAAGAAGAATCAACCGCCTTTCTCATAGCTCGGCGAAAAGATATTCTTCTCTCAATCTGATATGCAACACCTTCTGCAACTAACTGAGATATTACTTCAGGATACTTAATTTCAATAACATCAACCAAAATTTTATCCTTATTCTTGTTCGCCAGCTTTGCAATCATATCTTTAATCTTCTGGATACCGGAACCTCCTTTACCTATGATGATTCCGGGTCTTGAAGTATTAATCTGCACTCTTATGGTATCAGACACCCTTTTAAGTTCTATTGATGCTATACCAGCATGTTTATACTCTTTTTTTACAGTGTTTCTTATCTTAAGGTCAGAATGAAGCAGATCAATGTAATCCTTTCCTTTACTGTACCATAAAGACATCCAACTTTTATTAAAACCTAACCTGAACCCGTAGGGATGTGTTTTCTGACCCATTATTTCTCCTCTCTTTCCGACAGACAAATTGTAATATGAGAATATCTTTTTAATATTCTAACACCTCTTCCTCTCGGAACAGCTCTGAATCTTTTCATCATCGGAGCCTCATCTGCATATATTTTCGATATATAAAGTTTATCAACATCCAAGTTAGGGAATTTCACCTGAGCATTTGCAATTGCTGAGTTTAGTACTTTAGATACAATACCTGCTGCTTTCTTCTTCTTCGAAAATTTCAGAATTATCACGGCTTCACCGGCATCTTTTTCCCTTACAAGATCTGCTACAAGCCTGATCTTTTGAGGAGATATCTTCATATATTTTCCTTTTGAAATTGATACTTCAGCCATTCATCTTCTCCTATTATTTCCCTTTTTCTTTAGTCGTGTGTCCTTTATACGTTCTGGTTATGGAAAACTCTCCGAGCTTACAACCAACCATATTTTCAGACACAAAGACCGGGATGAATTTCTTCCCGTTGTGGACCGCTATTGTCAATCCGACCATTTCAGGAATTACCGTAGATCTTCTTGACCAGGTTTTTATTACTTCTCTTTTTTTACTATTTCTTGCGGCAATAACTTTATTGAAAAGCTTTTCATCAATAAATACACCTTTTTTAACTGATCTGCTCATTTATCTACTTTCTCCTTTTCACAATAAATTTATCTGTCCTTTTGTTTCTGCGTGTTTTATAACCCTTCGTAGGCTGACCCCATGGTGAAACAGGATGTCTTCCACCCTTCGTTTTCCCTTCACCTCCGCCATGAGGATGATCAACAGGATTCATAACCGTACCCCTAACATGTCCACGCCTACCCAACCATCTTGTTTTACCGGCTTTACCAATCTTTATATTTCCGTGTTCAACATTTCCAAGCTGTCCGATTGTAGCTCTGCACCCTACGGGAATTTTCCTTAATTCTCCCGAAGGCATCTTGACTAATGAATATTTACCTTCTTTTGCCATCAAAGTCGCAGAAGCTCCGGCAGTTCTTGCTATCTGTGCACCCTTACCCTTTATGTACTCAATGTTGTGGATAATGGTTCCTACGGGAATATTCTTCAGAAGAAGAGAATTCCCCGGTGAGATATCAGCCTCACCATCCGTCGAAATAATAGGATCACCTACTTTAATACCCAAAGGTGACAGGATATATCTCCTCTCTCCATCATCATATTTAATAAGCGAAATTCTTGTAGTTCTGTTCGGATCATATTCAATGGTTTCCACAACTCCGGAAACATCCAGTTTATTTCTTTTAAAATCAATGACTCTATATTTTCTCTTATGACCGCCACCTCTAAATCTTATGGTTATTCTTCCTTCGTTATTCCTTCCGCCTGATTTATTAAGTTTCCGTACAAGCTTTTTGTACGGTTTATCCGTAGTTAATTCTTCAAATGTAAAACCGGTTTTACCTCTCTGACCCGGAGTCGTTGGATTAAATACTTTAATTCCCATATTATACCTCGAAATATTCTATCATTTTTGCATCTTTCTTGAGCTTTACATATGCTTTTTTCCAACTCGGTCTTCTCCCTGTAAACCTCCCGTATCTCTTCTCTTTACCGTAGTAATTCATTAATTTCACGGATTCTACCTTTGTATTAAAAAGTTTTTCAACAGCTTCTTTAACAAGAATCTTATTTGAGTTTTTATGAACCTTGAAACATAGCTTGTGAAGAGAATCTTTCATTTCAGTCGATTTCTCGGTAATCATCGGTGCGACTATCACATCCGTGTACTCTAATTTCATTTAAGAACCTCCAGTATCCCGTTTAATGCATCAACGGATAGCATTATGTAAGTATATTTGAGTGTGTCATAAATATTTATCTCAGAAAAATCAATACTCTTAACATTCTTCAGGTTTCTAGTAGAAAGCATCAGATTGGCATTATCTCTGTTATCAACAATCAGCATTTTATCGTAATTGAATTTCTGTAACTGACTCACTATCTCTTTTGTTTTATTGGAATTGATATCAAACTTATCAATGATAAAAATCTTACCATTCCTAACCTTATCGGAAAGGACTGATTTCAGAGCATTTCGCTTAGCCTTCTTCGGCATATTATAGGAATAATCCCTCGGTTTCGGACCGAATGTTATACCGCCCGATCTCCATAGCGGACTTTTAACATTACCAACCCTGGCACGTCCCGTCCCTTTCTGCTTCCACAACTTTTTTCCACTTCCCGAAATCTTCCCTCTGGTTTTAGTAGAAGCATTACCGCTTCTTTGATTTGCTCTGAAGTTTTTTACGGCCTCATATACAAGGTGTTCTCTTAAAGGATAATCAAATATATCCTTAGGAACTTCAACCTTACTGACCTCTTCGTTATTTAAATTTCTAACATTCAGCTTTAACATTTCTATCTCCTCTTAAAGGAATCCTTTAAAATGTAAACATAATTTCCATTAAATCCCGGAACTGCACCTTTCACAAGGATGAGATCATTTTCAACGTCAATTTTTACAACCTTTAACCCTTTCACGGTTTTTCTATTTCCACCCATTCTCCCGGGCATCTTTTGACCTTTAATTACTTCACCGGGAAAAGCACACATACCGATGGAGCCCGGACGTCTATGATGCATTGATCCGTGAGTTTTTTTACCGCCACCGAAATTCCATCTTTTGACTACTCCTTGAAATCCCTTACCCTTTGTTGTTCCGACTATATTAACCATCTCGTTTTCTTCGAAAATATTAACTTTTACGGAATCACCGACATTATGACCTTTTTCATCAACACAAAACTCTCTAAGAAGTTTTGTGGGGGGAACTTTAGCTTTTTCGAAATGCCCTGTCATAGGTTTATTTACATTTTTTACTTTTTTATCTTCTACAAATCCAAGTTGAACTTTGCCAACATCTCCCGATTCTTCAATTTTCTTTTGAACAATCAGACATGGACCCGCTTTTACAATCGTAACGGGAATAACATTACCTTCTTCGGTAAAAATTTGTGTCATCCCAATCTTTTTTCCAATCAAACCTTCAATCATTTTATCACCTTCTAATTAGATTTTACCTCAACCTCAACACCTGCCGGAAGATCCATCTTTTTCAACTCAGCAATTGTATCGTCGTTATGTTCAAGGATATGTATTAATCTTGTATGTGTCCTTCTTTCAAAATGCTCTCTTGATTTCTTATCTACATGGGGTGAACGGAGTACACAAAATCTTTCTATTTTCGTAGGAATCGGGATTGGTCCCGCAACCGTTGCTCCTGTCCGTTTTGCTTTTGTTGAAATCTCAGCAGATGATTTGTCAAGAATCCTGCTATCAAAAGATTTTAATTTAATTATTATTTTGTTTGTCATATTTCAATACCTTACTCAATGATCTCGGTAACAGATCCCGCCCCTATTGTCCTTCCACCTTCTCTT
>CAYRAO010000009.1:0-75685 GCA_964422395.1 uncultured Clostridia bacterium | reverse complement strand
AAACCCGTTTTAAAATAACCTTAAAATAGATAAAAAAAATCCCCCCGGGGAAAACCCGGAGGGACGTTAAGTTTATTCCTCGGGAGGCGTGGTATCAAGTAAACATTTCACATGTATCCATTGCCCTTCCTGAGCACTTGCTATTGTATATCTTCTCGGAAGAGGTCCTATTATAGTGTGTTTTTCGGTTGTTAATTCATAACCGTCAACACCAACAGGATACGGGTACTCATAATCAAAATAGAACGTAACCGGCATACCTATCGGAACATTGTATGTCCGGTGTCCGGAACCTGATTGTGAACCGCCGTATGAACAGGAAACGGTTCCGGGGAAAACACAACCGGTTGCCATAATGTTTGCCGAAACTTTAACTAATCTCCTTTTAATTTGAAAAATGAGATCGTAGTCTTTGTTGAGGTTATCTATTCTAAACCTATTTGTTGCATCATATTTTCTTCCACTTAACAATACGCTTTCTATCTTCGTCCATTCCCCCGGTGTGCAGTTAAAAACGAGGTTTGATCCTTTTCTGTAACGGAAGGTTCCAACTCTTGGATCGAGTGTTGCATCGCATGGATATTGAGGATCAATCTTTTCCAAAGAAACGGAAACATTAAAATATATCCAGTCAAATTCAACTATAACATTCTGATTGGATGTAACATTGTTAATGGTAATACTTCCGACACCCTCCTGATTGGTAACTTTTCCGTTTAACCAATACCTTATGGTATGCTTATTACCGTCTTCAGGTGTAAAAGTGATTGTAGCTGTCGATCCGTGTTGAACGGTTGCAGAAACCGGATTAATGGTCCCGTATCTATTATTTCTTACAGAACCCGTTATAACATAACTTTTCAATTTGAATGTGACAACTACATTGTGATTGGATTGAATATTTGTTAGGGTTAATTCGTTTCCGCTCACACTGACCGCTTTACCGTCAACCGTAACCGTATTGATTTCATAACCCTCATTAGTTGTAATGGTTAAAGTCACATTGCTTCCTGCAGTAACTTCGGTACTTGCGGGATCTATTGAGCCTCCGTTTTCAGCTTTTGCATTAATATTAAATGTTGAAGGTGGAGTTTGTGTGAAGACAACTTCAATAGTATGGTTCTTTTTACAATTTTTAAATTCATATTTAGATACTGCCCCGATATTTTTTCCATCGACATAAACCGAGTTTGTATGCCATCCTGAAGCCGGTTTCATCTCATATGTTTGACACTCTCCGAATTTCACTTCTTTTTTCCCGTTAGGAGAGATACTTCCTGACCCTGATCTGACGGTTGCATTAATTAAGAATGTGTCATCGTTATTCTCCGGAGAAAGGACTCTTACTTCAACGATATTTGATGTAGCGGTGTTTCCTTTTGTATCTTTTCCGACAACGTAACATTTATATGTTCCCGGAACATCATAGGTAAATGCAGAAGAGCTGTTTTTTGAAGTTGATTTAAAAGTTGCATTAAAATACCATGTCATTTCAACTTCACCGTTAAAGCCTTTCAAACTTGCTTTATAAGAAACATTCAAAGGAGCATATCCGGTTGTGGGATCAGCCGCAAGAGATATCGCAGGCTTTGCACTCTTTTTTTCTTCATCCAATTTTTTCTCAGCAACAACAACCATCGGATAATCGGGTCTGAAAATAATTCTATCTTTGGCACGATTAGTCATTTTCCCCATATTAAAAGTGACTCCTAATCCTATTGCACTTGTATTGGAGATCCCTTTAATATAATCATAATCTCCGGAAGTTTGATACGAATAATTAACGGTTACAAATATTTTTTTAATTAACTCATATCCGGCTTTAAGATCGATCCCGAATGCTTTACCTTCGGCAATCAAAGCTCTTAAATCAACAAACAACTTTTCCAAATATACCGACAAATCCAATCCGCCGTGCAAAAGTGACTTATTGTAATAACCGAATCCGGAATTACCGGCAACCTCAACACCGGTATACTGCCATGCACCTATGGGAAAAGCAAAAAATCCGGATATATGAACTTTATCCGACAACCGATATCTGATCGCCGGTCTTACCTGCAAATGCAATGTGGAATCGTACAATTTTCCAAACTTATGACTTAGTCCGTCTGCAAACAGAAAAAATCCGAGCTTCTCTCTCTCAAATCCAAAACCAACTGAAAATCCAAACTCTTTTACCATCTTGTTAATATTGAGTTTTCCGGCTCCTTGAAAAAAAAGTCCTGATTCTTTTTTTAATGCAACGATTAACTCTCCGTCCACATTAAATGATGAATCTCCAAAACTCTGTGTCCCGCCGGTTAGGGAAAATAAAGTATCAAACACAAAAGAGTTTTTATGTTTCCCCTCCCGTGAATTCTTATCGCCGATTGAATTAGGGGAAAATTTGTTGCTTTCTCCTGTAAATCCAAGGCTACGGGAAGTGATGGGGATCGACAGATCAACCGAATTTTCTCTTCTTGTTTCTTTGAAAATCCGGTTTTTACCGATTGCAGGAAGAATTATTTTTTTCTTTTCCATAAAGACCTTTTTTTCAAGGACGATAGTATGAATTAATATCGTCGAATCTTCTACGGATCTGAATTTCAATATAATGTCTTCATATTGATCTGTTTTAACTCTGATAGTGCAATCGGCACTTTTTTTTAGCGTAGGTTGTGCCCAAAGTAAGTTTAGATCGTGGTCGACTACCCATTGAGATGCTGACGGATTACCGGATTCAATCCCTTTTATAATTGAATTCTGAGGGAACTCAACTATGATTGAATAATCCGTGTGACAATTAATAACCATGTCTTTTAAAGCTTCCGGTGATCTAATTATTTTCACCGAAGCATTGACGGACAAAGTTACAAACAATAAAATCGGTAACAGTTTAAACATGTTTTTCATTTCTCCTCCTGAGCAATGTATTATTATAATATATATATTATATATTTTCAACACAAAAGTACTGCCGGTTATGGTTTTGTTAAATTTGGAAAACGGAATTATAGTAAGGAGAAATTATATTGTCAAGAGAAGTGTAATTTGTTTTTTCACATTAAATAGTTTAAATATAACGAATTGGCTATGGTTTTTAAATTAAATTAAGATTTTTAATCCGAATTTTTATTTTACCGTAGGGAGTTATTCTCTTTTTTTGACTTTAATTGATCTGTCCAATACAATAAAACCATTATGGACAAAGATATTAAGGAACTCTATGTTGCCGCTTTAAAGGTTAAAGAAAATGCTTATGCCATATATTCAAATTTTTACGTGGGTTCGGCACTTAGGACAAGAAATGGAAAAATATTTTCGGGATGTAATGTTGAGAATTCTTCATATGGGTTAACTGTTTGTGCGGAGAGAAATGCAATTTTTAAGATGGTAAGTGAGGGGGAAACCGGGATCTCTGAAATTCTGGTTGTCGGGGATACGGAAAAATTCCTCCCGCCCTGCGGTGCATGCAGACAGGTTATTGCCGAATTTTCCAATAAAGATACAAAGGTTTTTATGTGCAATAAACACGGTGAATTTAGAAAAATGACCGTAGGAGAAATTTTACCCTTCGGTTTTTCATTGATTGAAGACAGATAAAAGAACAGAGGTTAACGGGAACAATGAAAAATTTCAATATGTATGAAATAATATCTAAAAAAAGAGATGGAAATCATCTTACGAAAAGAGAGTTTCAGATTGTAATTGACGGATATATAAACGGAAGTATCCCTGACTATCAAATGTCGGCACTTCTAATGGCAATTTTTTTAAACGGAATGGATTTTACTGAAACGGAGATTATGACTACCATTATGTTAAATTCAGGTGATAAAATTTCACTTGGAGAAATTGATGGAATTAAAGTTGATAAACACAGCACCGGAGGAGTCGGAGACAAGGTAAGTTTTATTGTTGCTCCGATCGTTGCTGCATCCGGAGTGAATGTTCCAATGCTTTCGGGAAGAGCTCTTGGTCATACGGGAGGAACTCTTGATAAGCTCGAATCAATTCCAAACTTCAATGTATTTTTAAAAATTGATAAGTTCCGAAGTGTACTGAAAAAATGCGGAATGGTTATCTCGGGGCAGACGGACAATATTGTTCCGGCAGATAAAAAGTTGTATGCACTTCGTGACACTACTGCAACGGTTAATTCCATTCCCCTTATAACAAGCAGTATAATGTCAAAAAAACTGGCTCTTGAGACAGATGCAGTTGTTCTTGATGTTAAAACCGGTAAAGGTGCTTTTTTACCGAATATAAACGAGGGGATAGAGTTGTGTCGGTCAATGGTAAATATAGGGGAGAAAAGCGGAAGAAAAATTCTCGGGCTAATAACAAATATGGATGAACCACTTGGTAATGCGGTTGGTAATTCAGTTGAAATAATTGAGTCTATTGAGTGTTTAAAAGGAAAAGGACCCGATGACCTTATGGAAGTTTCATTGGCTCTCGGTGCATGTATGCTAATTGCTTCAGGAGTTGAGGATGATTTCGGAAACGGTATTAAAAGGGTTAAAGAGGCTATTGATTCAGGTAAAGCATTAGAGGTGTTCAGACGATTTGTTGATGCCCAGCAAGGTAATTCCGATGTATGCGACGATTACTCTATTTTTGGTGAAAGCGAATCGAAATGGGATCTAAAGGCCGATCGGAGTGGATTTATTAGTTCAATTAATGCATTTGAGATCGGAATGTCTGCAATTGATATCGGAGCCGGAAGACGAAAAAAAGAAGATTTAATCGATCATAGAGCAGGATTCTATTTTAATAAAAAAGCAGGTGATAAAGTTGATGAAGGAGAATCGATTATAACGGTTCACTCTTCGGGAAAGGAGAATAGAAAGGAAGTGGAAATGCGGTTACTTAATTCAATAAAAATTTCTGAGGAACTTCCTGACAAAAGAGAGATGATCTATTATTTTGCCGATAAAAACGGTATGTGGGATTGGAAGAAAGTATCGGGATAATCTACACCGTGTCGGATTGATTAAATATCTTTTATGACTAAATAGATAAATTTTCGGTAGCTTTAACGATATTGATACCGGAACTTGTCCCTATTCGTGTAGCACCTGCATTTATCATGTCCAAAGCTTTTTCAAGCGTTCTGATTCCACCGGCGGCTTTTATTTCAATTCCTGAATCCAGCATGACACTACTCATTAGTTTGACATCCTCTACCGTCGCACCGTGGGGACCGTATCCGGTTGACGTTTTCACAAAATTTGCGCCACCATTTTTCACCAGTTCGCATGCTTTGACTTTTTCATTATAAGTGAGCATTGCAGTCTCAATTATTACTTTGCAGTGTACACCGTTCTTTTCACATATTTCACATACGGATTTGATATCTCTAAATACCAAATCATAATTTTTACTTTTTAAGGCTCCGATATTAATAACCATGTCTATCTCTTTAGCACCGTTTTCAATAGCTCTTTTAGTCTCCAACATTTTTACTTCCGGCTCATGTGCTCCGGACGGGAATCCTATGACCGTACATACGATAACCTCCGATCCCTTAAGTTCCCGAGTGGCGAGTTCTACATAGCTTGGACTGATGCAGACAGCTGCAAATTTATACTCTTTTGCTTCCGAACATAATTTTTTTATGTCTTTAACAGTAGCTTCCGGCTTTAAAAGAGTATGGTCTATGTATGCTGAAATGTTATTTGCAGTATACTCTTTATTGAAGGTTTTATTATTGGATTTCCCGACACTACCAATATCTTTCTTCTCTTTATTTTTCAAAAATTCCTCCGAAACTGTCTTTTAATGCTAAACCATTTTAATGCAAAGGAGTTATTGTTTCAATAGAGTAAAAAGCAATATTCGAATTAGACAGGGGCATTATCCTATTAATACTCCGGCAAGGGTTGCCGTTAGCAGTGTTACCAGTGCACCTCCGAGAACAGATTTTAATCCCAATGCAGCTATATCTTTTTTTCTGTTAGGAGCAAGGGGAGCTATACCACCGAGTTGAATTGCTATTGAAGAAAAGTTTGCAAATCCGCATAGTGCAAACGTTGCCATAGTAATACCTTTAGGGGTCATAGCATTTGTTTTGATTATTTCTACGAGGTCCAAATAAGCCACAAATTCGTTTAAAACGATCTTTGTCCCGAATAAACGACCGAAGTCAAATGCATCTTGAACGGGAACACCTATTCCTATTGCAAGATATTTTAGGGGCAATCCGAGAATTAACTGCATGGAGAGCGGTTGACCGAATTTTGAAATTAACCATCCGTTTATTCCGATAAGATTTCCGAAACCTTGAAATAGATGATTGAATAAAAAAATAAAAGCAATAAAAACAATTAACATACCGCCAACGTTTAAAGCAAGTTTCAATCCGTCCGCCGCTCCGTTTGCAGCAGCTTCAATGATATTCGATGCATTTTTTTCCACCTTCATTTTTACTTTTCCGAGTGTTACGGGAATTTTTGTTTCAGGGTGGAGCATCTTGGCTATTACGATGGATGCGGGAGCAGCCATGACACTTGCAGTAATAAGATGGACTGCAAATCCTATTTGAGCATCGCTGACAGGTATCCCCTTTGCTGCCGACATTGCTTGACCAAGCATCTGGATATAGCTTGCCATAACGCCTCCGGCAACCGTTGCCATTCCTCCGATCATAATTGTGAGGAGTTCGGATCTTGTCATTGAGGCGATGTACGGTCTTATCAGGATCGGTGCTTCGGTTTGACCGATAAATATGTTTGCAGTGTTGGAAAGTGATTCCGCCCCGCTGGTTCCGAGCAGTTTTGCCATAATTAATGCCATCCATTTTACAATGAATTGTAAAACTCCCGTGTAGTAAAGAACAGCGGTCAGAGATGCAAAAAAAATGATAGTCGGAAGTACTTGAAATGCAAAAAAGAATCCGAGACTTCCATCCGTTCCCGGACTGAGAGCAAGAGAACCGAATACGAAAAGAGATCCTTCTGCAATAAAACCGAGGATTTTAACCACAACACCCCCAAACCAATTAAGTATATCTTTTGGCCATCCTAATATAAAAAACCATGATCTGAATGTTTCTCCATGTAAAATAAAAACAGCAAAAATCAATTGGATAAAAAGACCTATTCCGATTAGTTTCCAACGAATTTTTTTTTTATTGTTTGAAAATAAGAATGCTATTCCTAAAATTAATATAACTCCGCCCAATCCTCTAAGAACCGTTATTAATTCCATTTTCACCTTCCGCAGATATTTATTATTTTATTCCGAACTCTTTTTCCACTTTGTCGTAATAGTTTAGAACTTTTCTCACATATCTCCTTTTTTTTAGGTAGGAACCGGGGAAAAAACTCCTTTTAAAACCGTATACAACAATGTCCCTCAGGTCTTTATGGGAAATATTAAAAGTGTTTACCGCTTTAAATATCTCATCCGTTACGGTAGTGGAGGAGACAGTTCTGTTGTCGGTACAGAAAGTTACGGACAATCTTGCATCCTTCATCTTTTTGAAAGGATGACTACTCAACGTTTTGTATTCGGGGCTTGTTTGCATGTTTGAGGTGAGGCATACTTCGATGGTAATTCTTCTGTCCGCTATAAATTGTGCAAGATCATTTACATAATCTTCTTTATCATTTATATCGTTGTCTGTTATATAATCGGAATCAAATAAATGGAGTCCGTGCCCGATCCTGTCAGCATGAAGTTCGGTGATTGCTTGGAAGATGCTTTCGGGACCGTATGCTTCTCCTGCATGTACTGTCTTTTTGAGAAAATTTTTATGGGCAAGATTGTAAGCATATTTATGATCTACGGCAGGATAACCTTTCTCCATACCTGCAAGGTCAAATCCGACTATAGGGATACCGAAATTATCTCTGGCATCAACAGATGCTCTTACCAATTCTTGTGAGGCAAGTGAAAAAATCCATTTTCTTTCCGAATATTTGTGAACATTTAATAGATCATCGAAATATTTTGAAAAACCGTAATCAAACATTCTCATGGCACAAGAGATAATTCCGTATTCAAAAGGTGGTTCCGTTTCCGAACCGTTAAAATCATCCCTGGCTTTCTTTAATCCTTTGTTTACGGCTTTTAAAACATCAATAATGCCCATATCATCATTTTGATGCAATTGCGGAGCAAATCTCACTTCAATGTACCTGACCCCTTCTTTAATGTTGTCAATTGCAAGTTCGTAGGATACCCTTTCAAGGGACTCCGCTGTCTGCATAACGGCTCCCGTGTAGAAAAAACATTTTAGATACTCTCCGAGATTGTTGTATTTTTCTTTAAATATTGTCTCCTTGAGACCCTCCACCGTTTCGGACGGAAGTTTGACATTTGCTTCCTTTGCAAGTTCAATAAGTGTTTGCAACCTTAATGAACCGTCTAAGTGGAGATGTAAGTCCGTTTTAGGTATTGTTTCAATAAATTTACGTGTTATTTCCATTTTTTTTAACTCCCTTGATCAAATTTGAAATACTTGGCTTGTATTTATCAATCTCTTCGATTGACAAACCGTCAAGCTCATGTGGAAATATTAGCCATTTTGAGGTTTCGTGAATATAGTAATCGGGAATATATTTTGTTTTTCTGTTTGTAGGTTTATAGTAAGTTGTTGCTATCCTGATATCTTCGGGAGTGTTTTTTCTTGCCCTTTTTTTTAGTGAATTAATTACGGCTTCAATGCTTAGACCCGTATCAAAAACATCATCTACTATCAGCAGTTTATCCTCATAATCAATCTTATCTGAAATATAATCCAACCCGTGAACTCTTATCTCCCTTTTCCTGAGAGCGATACCTTCATAAGACGATGTTCTTATTGCTATGTGATCGGTTTTTACTCCGAAATAATCCAAAAGCTCTTGAACGGTTATTCCTACCGGTGTTCCACCCCTCCAAATACCGACAATGTAGTCGGGGTGAAATCCATCCTCAAAAATTTTTATCCCAAGCCTGAATGAATCTTCAAGCAGTTGTTGTGCACTAATAAACTTTTTCTCAACCATATCAAATTCCCCTAAACTAATATTTCAGTTTTTCCTGCTTTTTTTTATATGATTTTCAATAAGATTTACAACCATTGTTGTTGATATTTGACTTTTCCCTTCAGGAATTATTATATCCGCAAATCTTCGACTTGGCTGAACAAAGGCAAGATGCATCGGTTTAACGGTTGCAAGGTATTGATTAATTACCGAATCCAAACTTCTGTTCCTCTCCACCATGTCTCTTTTTAGTCTTCTGATAAATCTTATGTCGCTGTCTGTATTGACAAAAATTTTCACATTCATTAAATCTCTTAATTTTTTCTCAACAAATATAAGTATTCCGTCAACAATTATTACCTCGGAAGGGTTTTTTGCAATCCCTTTTTTCTTCCTTGAATGGGTTTTGAAATCGTATATCGGAGTTTCCACTTTTTTCCAGTTTAGAAGATCTTTGATATTTGATATCAGCAGGTCGGTTTCGAGTGCATCCGGATGGTCATAATTAATATTTTCTCTCTCAAGGAGCGGAAGATGGTTGTTGTTTTTGTAATAAGAATCATGTTGTAAAGTAACTACATTAAGAGGATCCAACTGTTCTATTATTGAATTGATTATCGTAGTCTTACCCGACCCACTCCCACCGGCAACACCGATTACAAGTGGTTTCTCTTTTCCCATATTCTTGTATTAGACTCTACAACTTTATTGAATATTTTTCAAGTTTTTTTTGTGGTTCCGTCTCTAAACAATCGGCAATCTTGATGAGTAACATTTTCTGCAAACCGAAGTATATTTATCATTTCCCCCAATCTCTATCTGTTCTCCCTCGTTGACCGGTTTTCCGTCTTTAAACTTAATGAGCATGGTTGCTTTCTTTGTACAGTACCAACAAACGGTTTTTACTTCCTCTATTTTATCCGCAAGGAGCAGGAGTGCTTCACTTCCAGGAAATAATTGGTTCCTGTAGTCATTCTTGAGTCCGTAAACTATTACAGGGATGTTCAATTCATCTACCACTTTTGTGAGTATGATAACTTGCTTTCGACTGAGAAACTGTCCTTCATCAATAAGTATACAGAAAGGACTCTCTTTCTCGGCGATTCCGTAAATATCTGTATCGGAATTTATCATTATGGCTTCACGCTGTAATCCCATCCTTGACGTAACCTTTCCTTTCCCATACCTGTCATCAATTGA
This sequence comes from uncultured Clostridia bacterium, assembly GCA_964422395.1. Taxonomy (GTDB): domain Bacteria; phylum Acidobacteriota; class Aminicenantia; order UBA2199; family UBA2199; genus UBA647. The sequence continues at coordinate 65,528 of CAYRAO010000009.1, read as the reverse complement.
AGGAGTAAATAGTAGTACCTTCTTATTCTGTTCCTCATAGTTGTGTGCGATTTTTAAGACTTCGGTAGATTTTCCTGCATTCATTGTTGAATGTCTGTAGTATAATTGAGCCAATTTTCCCCCTCGATTTTTTAATCTTTTATAAGAAAAATTCTTTTATCTGAAATTGTTTCGGATACAGAGCCAAGATTTTTTAAATATTCGGCAAGTATTTTATCTAAATATTTTTTCAAATGCACTGGAGATTTTATTGTTTTTTTTAATGAATAAAAATTGTCGTATTCATATTCTATAAGTGCAACGGTGTATTTTCCCTTTTTTAGAACAGATTTTCCATTATCTAATGTTAACTTAATATCTTTGACTCTGTTTTTATGATCATAGAATATTTTGTACGATCCTCCGGAGATCTGCACATCTATATTGTGCTTGTTTCCACTCCTTTTTAAAATGAATTGTTCCAATTGTTCCCCCGTTATTGAAACCGTGATTATCCTGCTCCGTGTGATAAACCCGTAAATATCGGGAAAAGCTTTAATGTAAATATCGGTCCCTTTTTTTATACTCAATGAATTTTGTAATAGTCTTGTCGGATAGAGTGCTACATCCGCTTTTGAATATTTTCTCATTGCATCCGTAATAAGATTTCCCGAAGATGAATTCTGATAAAATTTCTTTTTTGCCGTAAAAATATCCGCTTGAGTTTTTACAAGAGCACCGGTTGCTCCGGAATAAACGATTTTTTCTTCAACTCTGACAACATCGGAATAGTTGAGTTTTCTTTTCAAGTTTGTGAAAAAATCCAGAATAATATCGACGGTTTTTTGATGATGCGATCTACCCGGATCTTTGTGATGAAAGTTGTATGAACTTACAATGTAGTTGTTTAATCCGACGCTATAGATTTTCTTATCTGAAATTTTGTATCCGTCAAGAGAAAATAATTCAACCTTTTGAACTTTCTTATTCAGATCTCTTGTTATCCTGTAAGTGAGTCCGGAAGGGATGATATCAAGCCTTCCGTGACCTTCAAAATCATTTTTTATCAGGTCCTTGATTTCAGATGTATCCATCCGAATCTCAACGATATGATTTCCGAACGGGTGCATTTTATAAATATCTTTTGCCCTAATTGTTCCTGAAAGTTTATTTATCCTGATCCCTCCCGCATTATAGAATATAAAATCGAGACCGAGTTTCTCCCTTATCGCATCCGTAACCATCAATCCGAGGTTATGCCTCCCCTTAATGGTAGTATCAATTTTTGTAAGTATTTTGTTTAACGAACTGCTGTTGTTAAAATCCGATACCATTTTATCAATTTTCTGAGAACTTTTTTTTACAGAGGAAAGATCGATCACTATTCCTTTTTTCTCAACGATTTTTCCGTTTTTTATGATTATATCAATACGTCCGAGATAATTTGCGTGAGCACCGGCTTGTGTGATCAATACTCCATTCTCCAAAACAGGTTTCTCTACCAGAGTGTGTGAGTGTCCTCCGATTATGACGTCAAATTCTTTCATGTTTTTAGCGAGCTCTTTATCTCTTTGATATCCGAGATGAGAGAGGGCAATAAAGACATTATCATCTTTCTTCAGGTATTTGTATTTTAATGCAAACTCAATCCCGTTGAAAAAAACAAGATTTTTTACATTATCGGGAAGTGTGCTGGGAATTCCCGAATGTTTCTCGGTTTGAATAAGTCCTAAAATCACTATTTCAACTCCCCCTTTGGTTTTTAAAACCGTAAATGGTTCCGGTTGAAGAAAGTTAGGATCATTATTTTTTATATTACTGCAAAGTATCGGAAAATTCGCCTTCTCAATAAATCTTTTTAAAACACTTTTTCCGTAATCAAATTCATGGTTCCCTATCGTTTCCGCGTCAAATTTTATCTCATTCATCAATATCAGCAACGGTTCTCCCTTTGGATCATACATGTCTACAACAGGATTACCGCTGAAATTATCACCTGCATTAAGGAGGAAAACATTAGGGTTGTTTTCTCTTTCGGAATTAACAATATGGGAGATTTTTCCCATTGTATTAATACTGCCGTGTATATCATTAACATGGAAGATTGTAATTTTTATCTCTTTTTCTTTCTCACCTTTCAGAAATGTACCGAGGACGAGCAGTGCCAAGGCAATCACAATCATGATTATAGAAATATTTTTTAATTTGTTCATTTTTGTCTCCGGTACAGATGGCTTTTCAATTTTGAAAACTTCTCCCCCCGTTAATTCACCACTAAGAAAATATTTATTGTTATCAAGGTCGGTAACATCCGTTTTACAGTTTTTTACATCCTCATAAATACTTGTGGAAAATTTTCTTACTGCATCTCCTACTGTTGCCCCCTCGAAGATTTCAAGGGGGCAACCGTTGATAACAATTTTTATAGACACTTAACCTATACTTATTTTATTTCTTTGCAAGTTTGTCTAATTTTGACGGGATCGAAAGGATTGCTCTTATCACATCTATTGCAAGAAATACGAAAACAAAAACGATGTAGGATGCAAGCGGTAGAACGGCGATGTAAGCGATTGTCGGAAGATCCCCTGAAATTCTTATCCATGCAAGTGATATTCCCACTCCATCTTTAAAGAGACCGAAAGAGTGGATAAACAAAATAATCGTACTGATAATAATTCCGACACCAAAAATGATCGGTACAAGTTTCATAAATGATTTGAGGAAAAATGTTACTATTCCTATCGCTTCTTGACCTGCGGATGTTTCCGGTTCGATTTTTATCGTTATTGATTTCGGATTCAGTGAAAGGAGTGCAAATAATTCAAGAATCATAAAAGCTGCCAATCCTTCCAAAAACGGAGTGAATATACCGAGTTTTATTGACAGGTATGAATTTACTAAAAGGACCAATATTCCACCTATCATGAATAGAAGTGCTATACTGTCAAGAAAAGCGGTCGATGAGAGACCTGTTTTATTGTTTTGAATAAGCTTATCTCCGGCATTAGCAAATTTTACCGCTACATATTGGAGAATAAAAAAGCCTATTGCATATCCGAGTGATATTGCAAATACATTGAATGAATTCATTCTGATTGCTCCGATAATTCCGATCAACAAAGCAAATCCAGAGGCAAAATAAAACCCGCAATTTCCAAGAATAAGAAGCCACTTTTTTAAAAATTCAAATAGTTTCTCACTTAAAACTTTTCTCATTGAGTCAATAAATTTGACTATAAGATTAAAAACCCAATTACAATTCTCCTTTTTTGCATTTTTTTTCTTAACTGCCATTTATCCCTCCTGTTTTTTTATTGAAAATTTAATTCTATGTTTGGCAGGAAATATTGTCAAGGTATTGTCTATTATCATTAATCTGTTTTTTTACAAGGACAAAGAGTTATAAAATATTTGCATGAAATGAAATTAAACAGCTCTTTTCCCGATCTGTGGATTTCTTATGTTTTTCTTCCATTTTTTTCAGGGTTTTGATATACTGTTGTTATGCTTACAGGCAGAAAAATATCTACTAATTTCATTAGTAATTTGAAATTTACCGAATTTACCGTTTTTATCCTAAATTTTTTGAAGAACATATTGGAAATATCCGATGATGATATGTTCAAGATTGAGATATCCTTAAGAGAAGTGATCAACAACGCAATAATTCACGGCAATAAATCCGATCCGACAAAGAGAGTTTTTTTGGATTTTGAATGGGAGAACAGGAAATTACGGCTTACAGTTACCGACCAAAATACCGAAATAGTCAACTTTGAGGAGATCGGATCAAGGTTGGAATCAAAAGATATCCTTTCACCGAACGGAAGAGGGATCCTTATTATGAGAAATTATATGGATAGGGTGGATTTTTCAAATATTAAAACAGGAACCAGAGTAGTTCTTGAAAAATCCGTATGAGCTTGACATTTGCGATCGATACCTCTTCTCCCGAGTGTTCCATATCAATATTGAAAGGGAATCGGGTCATTTGTGAGTCCAATTTTTTCTCTTCGGGGGAACTTTCAAAAACGCTTGTATCCAATATAGATTCTGTTCTCCTATCATTGAATATAAAACCGAGTGATATTGATCTTATTGGTGTATCAATAGGCCCGGGTCTTTTTACGGGAATAAGAGTCGGTTTGTCTACATTAAAAGGAATTTTTTTTGATATGGATATCCCTGTTGCACCGGTTAATTCCTTGTATGCAATAGGATTAAAAGCAAAGCATGAAAGTGGAATGATCGTTCCTGTTTTAGATGCCAGAAGAGGTGAAGTCTATTCGGGAAAGTATTTATCCGAAGATGAGTTCCTGAGGGAAAAAATAGCCCCTTCCCTTGTTAAAATTGAGGATTTAAAGAGTTTTTTGGATTATGACGGAGATATCTGTTTTACCGGAAACGGAGTCGGAGTGTATGGGGATTTTTTACAAAAAAATTTTTCAAAATGTCTGATTCATGAGAGATCCCGTTTTATTGCAAGCGAGATCGGTCTGATTGCCGTTCAAGAATTCAAAAATGGCAATTATCTAAACGGTGTTAAAGGTATTGAACCTCTATACATAAGAATTCCCGATGCAGAAAAAAATCTTATTTCAAACAAAAATTAATAATGCTAAGGAAGAAGATCTTCCGGATATTTTAAAAATAGAAGAGGAGAGTTCTCCGAATCCATGGAAGAGGTCTTTTTTTGAGGATGAATTATCAAACGATTCATCTACTATCCTGATATTCAGACTTGATCATGGAGATGAGATGGCCGGATTTCTGGTTTTTCGAAAAATCGGGGATATTGTTGAAGTAAATAATGTCGGAGTAAAAAAAGATTTTCGACGGAAAGGTGTTGCAACATCCCTGTTGTCAAATTTGCTTGAACGGTCGAAAAGGGAGAAAGTGGTATCGATTTTTTTGGAGGTAAGAGCAAAAAACAAAGAAGCGGTAAGATTGTATAAAAAACTCGGATTTGGTTATCTTAGCATCAGGAAAGGATACTATTCAAAACCTAAAGATGATGCTTTAATCTATAAACTTAAACTGAGATAATTTTTTTCTAATACCTTATCCATTTAAACAAGCTTTAAAGGTTAATTTTACTATAAGTTGGTTTTAGCTTATTTATTTTTATCTTCCCTTATCTTTTTCCACTCTTCAATGCTTATTGAACGGAATGCCTCTATTACGTTCGGATCAAACCTGGTATTACATCCTTCTTCCAATTCCAATGCAGCAGCCTTAAATGAAATTGCATCTCTGTAAGAACGTTTTGATGTCATTGCATCAAGAGCATCCGCAACCGAAAATATCCTTGCTGATAGGGGAATCTCATCCTTTTTTAATTTATCAGGATAACCGGTACCGTCATAATTTTCATGGTGATGTAAAACAATCATGGATGCTTCGTTTAAGAATTTGATGTTCTTTAGAATTTTATGTCCTGCGGCGGGATGGGTTCTCATAATCTTCCACTCTTCTTCATCAAGACTGGAAGGTTTTTTCAATATGGAGTCCGGTATTCCTATTTTTCCAATATCGTGAAGCAATGATCCGTATTCAAGGATTTTAATTTTTTCAGGATCGTGTATTCCCATTAATTCCGCCAGTTTCATAGCATACTGAAGAACTCTTACAGAATGTCCCTGTGTCTCCTCATCTCTCATGTCGAGAGCAGTTGCAAGTGCTTCTAAAGTCATACGGTATGTCATATCCAATTCATCCAATGCTTTTTTCAATTCTTCCGTCCTCTCTGTTACTTTTTTTTCTAATTCCCTCTGATATTCAAGGTTTTCTAAAGTTAGTTTCCTTTTATCAATAGCTTTGTCAATAATGATACCCATTTCAACAAGTTTAAATGGCTTTGAAATATAATCATATGCTCCTTTGGACATTGCCGCAATTGCCGATTCAATATCTTTCATGGCTGATATCATTATAATTACAACATCTTCATCAATCTGTTTTATTTCTCCAAGGAGTTCAAGCCCCGATTTTCCGGGCATTCTGATATCGGACATGATAATATCTATGTCTCGGTTTTCATTAAATATTTGCAATGCTTCAGATGCATTTTTTGCCAGAAAACATCTGAACCCTTTCTCTTCCAAAAAGTTTTTGATAAGTTCTCTTATATCGCCCTCATCATCAACGACAAGAACTTTATATTTCCTCTTGTTCATGGACAAATCATTTTAAATCATTTGGCAAGTTTTTTTAATATTTCCACTTTATCGATCTTTTCCCATGGAAATGAATCTCTCCCGAAATGACCGTATGCAGCGGTTTTTTTAAATATCGGTTCCTTTAAATTTAATTCTCTGATAATATCTGCCGGTTTAAGAGGAAATACTTCTTTTATTAACTCAACGATTTTTTTCTCTTCGATTTTTCCAGTTCCGAATGTATTTGCCATTACAGACACGGGGGCAGCTACGCCAATCGCATATGCCAGTTGAACTTCGCATTTGTCCGCAAGACCGGCGGCAACTATATTTTTAGCTATATATCTTGCTGCATATGCTCCCGAACGGTCTACTTTGGATGAGTCCTTTCCTGAGAATGCACCGCCTCCGTGTCTCCCCATTCCTCCGTACGTATCTACAATTATTTTCCTTCCTGTCAATCCGGCATCGGCTTGGGGACCGCCTATCACGAATTTCCCTGTAGGATTTACGAAAAATTTTGTGTTATCGTCAATAAGATCTCCAAGAACCGGTTTTATCACTTCTCTTATTATATCTTCTTTAATCCTTGAATGTTCAATACCGTCATCGTGCTGATTTGAAATAACCACTGCCGTAATTCTTTCCGGTTTTCCGTTATTGTATTCAACCGTTACCTGAGATTTTCCATCGGGACCAAGGTATGGGAGAATTCCGTTTTTTCTTACGGACGCAAGCTTGCCGGCAAGTTTGTGAGCCATATCTATCGGGAGAGGCATATAATTCTTTGTCTCATTCGTAGCATATCCGAACATCATACCTTGATCTCCCGCTCCCTGTTCTTTATATTGACCGTCTTTTTCGTTTACTCCTTGATAAATATCCGAAGATTGTTCTTCAAGATGGACGAATACCGCTGTTGTCTCCGCATCCATACCTGAACTTGATTTTGTGTAACCGATCTCCTTTAATGTATCTCTTACTATTTTAGGTATTCTAACGTAACAATTTGTTGTTATCTCTCCGGCTACAATCACTGCTCCTGTTTTTATCAGACATTCTACTGCAACTTTGGATTCTTTGTCGAAAGAAAGGCATTTATCTAAAATTGCATCTGAGATTTGATCACATACTTTATCCGGATGTCCTTCCGTAACCGATTCGGATGTGAATAGGTATTTTCCGTTGTTCATTATTCCTCCGTGTGTAACGACAGATGTTATCAGAATTTAAAAAATGTGTCAATTTTGAATTCGTTATTGATTAAAAGTGATATTTGTACTATATTTTTCCCATGAAATCTTCTCTGAATATTCCGAATACATTGAGTGTAATGCGAATGATACTTATTATACCGATCTTTTTTTTAATCATTAATCATAAATCCGGAACGTATTTTTTGTTAATAGCGGTATACTTTTTCTCAATACTGTTTGATTTTCTTGACGGATATATCGCAAGGAGATATTCGATGGAAACGGATCTGGGAAAAATTCTTGATCCGGTTGCCGATAAATCTTTAATATTCTTCATTTTAATTGCTCTGACGATAAAAACGGATTTTCCTATCTGGATCACAATTCCGATATTTGCGAGAGATTTTTTGATCTTGCTTGCAAGTTTCTTTATTTATAAGAAGAGCAAGAAAATCAAGCCGTCCGTAACAACAGGAAAAATTGCGTTCGGAAGTTTGAGTTTTCTCATATTTTTATATATTGCCGGGATGAATTCCGGTACGGAACTTGATCTGTTAAAAAAATTCGTATCAATATTTACGCTTAACTTTATGGTATGGTCATGGGCGGAATATTTGCTGGTATATTTGAAGGAAACTTGAAAAAGGACGGGAGACGATATCTACGATAAATGCAGATCAGGTATAATTCTTTAAATTCTTTTCTTAAAAAAAAATTTAAGTGTGATAAAGTAAGAAAGATTCCCATCAATGCGGGATTTTCATGCCCGAATAAAAACGGTGAGATATCAAAAACGGGTTGTATTTTTTGTGACAAATTCGGTTCGGGTCCGATCGGAATGTTTAACCGATCAATAAGAGAACAGATAGAAGAGTTTACTTCTTCCAACAAAGGGATAAAATTTATTGCATACTATCAAGCTCATTCCAACACATATGCATCGGTCAAAGAATTGGAAGAGAAATACAATATTATTTTCGAATATGAAGATATAGTAGGATTATCACTTGGAACAAGACCGGATTCGATAGCTCCCGATGTTTTTCCACTCCTTGATAAAATTGCAAAGAAAACTTATCTGTCGGTTGAGTTGGGGCTTCAATCAATTCATGATAAAAGTCTCGACTTTTTGAAGAGGAATCATTCATATGAGATATTTCTTGATACTTTTAATAAGCTAAAAGGTTTAAACATAGACGTTGTTGTCCATCTAATAGTAGGCATACCCGGGGAGAATAAGGATGAGATGAAAGAATCTGTTTATGAAATGAACAGAATAAAACCGGCAGGAGTAAAATTTCATCTTTTTCATGTTCTTAAGGATACGGAACTTTATAAAATGTACGAAAGGGGAGGAATTGAGCTAATGGATAGAGGTGAGTACATTGATACGGTAGTGGAATTGCTATGTGAGTTAAACGAAGATATCGTTGTCCACCGTTTGACTGGGGATAGAGATTTGGAACTTTTCCATGCTCCGGAATGGGCAATTGACAGAAAAAGGGTTATTTCCGGAATTCAGAATAAAATGAGATTGGAAAGCTTGAGTCAAGGATGCAGGATAGTGACTCAAAATTCTAAAGTATGATTGAGAAAAAGCTGATAAATTCGGACCAATCCTGCAATTTTGTCAATTGAGTTAAATGGCTTATAATGAGGTTTTGATTTAAGTAAGAGTATTTGATGGAGGAATAGAAATGAGTGATAAAAAGAAAAAGGATATCGCTCCTTTGATACTGAAGAACGGAATAATTGTTGCAGGTCACCCAAGGAGCGGGACATCTCTTGCCTGCCAGCTTGTAGAAAGTTCGGGAGTCTCATTCCCTTCGGACCTAAGTGCGGATATATACAACAAAGAAGGATATTTTGAAATTTCAAATGCGAAAGAACTTGAGAAATCACTTATTGACGAGGCAATGACGGATAAGAATATTTTGGCATTGAATAAAGTTGTTAAAACTCTTAATTCCACAAAGGGATTAACGGGGCTGAAAATAGTTCATATTCCGGCAATTTTTTTTTACAAACATATTGCGAAAAACATGAGAGTTGTTTTTATCTTCCGTAATCCTGCCGATGTGAAGTCAAGTATGTTTAGGAGGGGGATATCTCAGTTTAAATTGAATTGGTTTGAAAATAATAATGCACTTATAGCGGCTCATGAAAATATTCCTAAGAGTATTGTTGTCAGCTATGAATCTATTTTAGAAAAAAAATCGAGTATAAAAAACGGATTTAAAAAATTGGGTCTCAATGTGAATTTGGACGTGATTAAAAAGGGACACAGGACTCAGAAGAACAGCAAGATTGTTTTGACTGAAGACGAGATCAAACTATATAAATATCTGAAGAAACTTGAGAAAATAAGTTGTGGCTGAAAAGAGGAGGCTTAGATGTCGGAAAATGACGAAATAATAATCAAGGATGATGAAGCTCAAGATCTTTATTCAAATCTTATCTCTTTTAACATTAATCCTGAAGAAGTTTGTATGGGATTGGGAATACGAGATGTTAAAGATTCAAGCATTGTTAAAGTTCATTCATACCTTCATTTAACAATACCACACTTCCTTCGATATGCGGAAACGGTAAATAAACAGGTTGAACTTCTTATTGAAAAGGGGGTTATTTCGAGAGAACCCGAGCAATAACAACTTCCGTTTTAAACTTTGTTTCCCCGAAAAACCGAAATATGTGAATATTTATTTTTCATTTTTCCGGTGGAATAATCCAATTCCGAACCTAAAGTTGAGTGGGGAATCATGTATATAATTATCATCATAACCGTTGCAACCAACACCCACCATTTACTTTTTTTCATAAGGAAAAATGCTACTATCCAAAAGATAAATGCAAAGAGGGTCTTGTTATCTGTCAAATCCGTTCCAAACGGTATCCCCGTCCAAAAATCCCCGAACGCATATTTCTGAACGATTGGACCTAATATCATTCCTCCGATAAAAACTATTCCGAGTGTCCATTTCACGAGATTGAAATAATTTCCGTTCTTTCTTAATACCTCAAGTCCGGTTCTAATGGCAAACAGGAAACTTAAGATCATAAATACGATATGGATGATCAGGAAAAAAGGGGGAACTTTATCTTTAAATCTAGCAACAACGGATTGATCGTTGTTTAATACTGTCTCTTCATTTTTTGTTTTTAAAATTACGGAATATTCAATTTTTCCTGCACTGGGTTGACCTGGTAATTCAGCTGTCAAGTTGTCTTTACCCTTTTTCATTTCAATTTCATTCCAAGGGTCACCACTCTTGTATCTCCTGTATTTAACGAATCCTTTAATATTTTCAATTTTCCCGAACACTTTAACCGGTAATTTTTCAAAAGAGGTGTGACTTCGAAGGAATTTATAATTTACACTATTTCCTTCTACCGTTTCCGAACCTTTGATAGGATGAGTAGGACCGGTTATCCTTTGGTAAAAAACTACTGCAACCGTCAACAAAAACGCTAATGTCCATAACAATACCGAATTCTTCTTGTTCATGTTTTGCTCCTTACTTCCCTGTAATAAGATTATAAATTTTAAGCTCTATCATTGTCAAGAAAAATTGCATATCGGAAATTATCAATCTTTTTTCTTTAATTAGCCCATTGACATATTATAATTATTGACTAAAATATAGAGAAAATGATGGAAAATTTTGGGAAATACCTTGGAGGGAAGAGGACGGAAAAAGGGGTGTCGATAGAGTATATTGCTATGCATTCGGCTTTGAATGAGAATATTATTCTTGCTCTTGAAAGAGGAGATTATGGGTTTTTCAACAGTTCCTTCTATTTTTCAAATTTTCTTAACGAATATCTTGACTATCTGAATATTGATAAGGGATGGTTCTTCTCCGAATTCTCCGGAGAGATAGAATCTTTAAAAAAGAAAGACAATGTGAATATATCAAAATCTCTAAACGGGCTAAGATACTCGAATTTTCGAAGCAGGAAGTTTGTTGTTAAAGGGATTGTTTTGGGATTGTTGTTGATATTTCTGTTTTATCTTATTTTTATAAATAGAGAAAATATTTTTTCCTATTTTGATAAAGATATTTGTGAAATTCCCCAGACAAAGATGTTTTCTAAAAATTTCCTCCGCTATGAGAATGATTTTTCTCCTTTAACCGTTAATCTAAAATTTACCGGCAGTTGTTGGATAAGGGTATTTAGAAGTGATAAACTTGTTGAAGAAAGGGTATTCTCTCCAGGAGAGTCTATTCAATTCAAGGGTTATGAGCTGAAATTTATAATTGGAAATCCATCTATGGTGGATTTATTCATAAATGGTGTAAAGACGGAAAAATTTAAAAAAATTACTCGTAGCATTTCTATTAAACTTACTCCGAGTACGATTGAACAGGTTCTTTAATGGAATTACTAATATCCAAAGATCCTATAGTTGAAAAAATTGTTAACGGAGATCCGAGTAAAGAGATACTCGAACTGTTGATGGAGAGGAATCTCCCTCTTACCGATGAAGAATATCTTGAGGCATTTGTTTTTTTAATAGAACAACCTGTATTAGGGGAAAAGGCAAAAAGAAAAATTCTTGATATTTCTTCTTCGGTAAAATTAACTTATATAAATAGAAAAAATGCGAATCATAATGTTGCTCGATTTATACTTAAAAGTGCCATTGATGATGGTGACGAAAAAATAATAACCGCTGCAATAAATAATCAGGCTCTTCCGGTTGACATGCTTGTATTGATAGCAAGTTCAGGTTCATTTACTATTTTGACTGCCCTTTTGGAAAACCAGATAAAAATGATTGCATATCCTGAAATAATGGTTGCGATTGAAAATAACCGAAATGCCGACTCTTTTATTAAAAGCAAAATAGTTGAGATCAGGGATTACTATCTTCAAGTAGAAGAGACGGAGCCTATTTCCGAAGAAGAGATTTTAAAAGACCTGAATGATATTGTTGATACAAAAGAGATTAAAGAAATTCTTGAAAAATATGATGATGACGAACTGATTGAAAATGTTACAATCGAAGAGAAAGCTCTATCCTCACTCCAGAAGATAAATAACATGAAGCTTCCTGAAAAAGTGAAACTTGCATTGGAGGGGAACAAAACGGAAAGGATGATCTTATTAAGGGATCCAAGCAAGATAGTGGTTAAATCGGTTCTGAACAGTCCGAAGATATCCGAAGATGAAGTAGTTATTTTTTTGAAAATTAAGAGTATTGACAAAGAACTTATTACAAGAATTGCAAAAAATAAAGAGTGGGTAAAGAAATATCCGATAATCCTTGGCCTTGTTCAAAATCCGAAAACTCCCGTTACGGAAGCAATGAGACTTACACGAAATCTTCATCACGGGGATTTGGTAGTTCTTTCAAGAGACAGAAATACCAACCCCGTTATAATGAAGTTTGCTAAGAATCTACTTAACCAAAGACAGGGAGTTAAATAGGGTCAAGCAAGTTCTTTCATAAGTTCGGTCAAGAAATCCCAAACCATCCCTACCGTTCCTATATGTATCTTTTCGTCCGGACAGTGGGGATATTTAAGAGTCGGTCCGATTGAGATCATATCCATTCCCGGATTTTTATCTCCGATAATGCCACATTCCAGACCTGCATGAATAACCTCAACAACAGGTTTTTTATTGTACATTTTTTCGTAAAGTTTTACACTTATTGCGAGGAGTTTTGAGTCCATATTCGGTTCCCAGGGAGGGTATCCGTCTCCACTGACACCTTCACCACCTGCAAGTCTTGCGACAGCTTCAATGCTGTTTGTCAGTGCATCGAGTCTTGAAACTACAGAACTTCTTTGACTCGTAAGGATCATGATTTTCCCGTCTTCTAAATTTACATTTGCAAGATTATTCGATGTCTCGACAAGGTTGTCAATGTCTGCTGACATTGCGGAAACACCATGAGGGATAGCAAGTATAAAATCACAGATCTTTTTAACTCCAGTTGTATTAACCGCTTTGGAATAGGAAATATCTCCTCCAACCGACAACTTGATCTCAAGGTCGGGGTCGGTAAAAGAGAACTCGGTTTTTATTGTCCGTTCACTTTTATCCACTATTTTCTTTATCTCATCAAGGTCACTCTCTTTTACAAAAAGCACGGACTCTGCATCTCGCGGAATTGCATTGTGAGCACTTCCCCCTTTTGTATTACTTAAAAATACTTCATATCCGCCGGTAATGATTGAATAAATAGTTCTTGCCATGACTTTAATGGCATTTGCTTTTCCAAGAGCTATATCAATTCCGGAGTGTCCTCCTTTCATACCTCCGGCTTTAAGTAAAAAAGGTTTGTATCCTGAAGGAATATTTTCCATATCAACCGGTAAAGTTAAGTTTGTATTAATTCCTCCCGCACATCCGACGGTGAAAACTCCCTCATCTTCCGAATCGACATTTATTAGTAGCTTTCCGTTGATAAATCCGGGTTTAAGAGCGTTTGCACCTGTAAGACCTGTCTCTTCGTCCACGGTAAACAGAAGTTCCAACGGAGGATGTACGATATCCTTATCAAGGGCGGCAACCATTGCCATTGCAATTGCAATACCGTTATCGGCACCAAGTGTTGTCCGGTCGGCGGTCAACCATTCTCCTTCGTAGACAAATTTGATAGGGTCTTTTGTGAAATCGTGATCGGAATCGGGAGTTTTTTCACAAACCATATCCATGTGACCCTGAATAACTACGGTCGGAGAATTTTCCTTCCCCGATGATCCGGGAACCTTAATGACAAGATTCTGAACATCATCGACATTATATTCAAAACCATTTTCTTTTGACCATTCAATCAAATAATTAACTATCTTATCTTCTTGCTTAGAACATCTTGGTATCTTGGCAATCTCTTCAAACCACTTTAATATCTCTTTTGTTTTTTCGTGTGATATATTTTCCATTATTTTCTCCTCATCCTTTGAAAAATAAATATAGGGAAAAACGAGTAGTTTGTCAAGAACCGATAAATTGATATTCCGAATAAGCAGTAGAATTAATCTGAACGGATGTTATTTAGTGTGGTTAAATTGCAAAATATTTGTTGTAATGATAAACTATCCCAGATGTTTTTAGAAGAGATACAGAGACCAATTAAAGATATGCTAGATGAGACGTCTTCATTCATAAAATCCGATGATAAAAGTGTTGTGGAAATTATCAAAGAAATCAGATCAATGTTGCCGATCTCCAAAGGGAAAAAAATAAGATCGACACTTCTGTTTCTCCTTAGCGGTGCAAATAATAATTTTTCAAGTGATCTCCCTATAATTGCATCTTCTATTGAACTTTTTCACCTCTCCAGTTTAATCCACGATGATATACTTGATAATGCAATCTTACGTCGAGGAGAAAAAACTCTTAACTCTTCAATGGGAAATCTAATCTCGGTGCTTGGAGGAGATTATCTGTTTGTCAATTCACTTAATCTTATGAACGGTCTTAAAAATCGGAGGTTTATGGATATTCTTCTCAATTCTACAAGTGTTATGGTCGAAGGTCAGTTACAAGAAATTGAGAATAATTTTAACTATGATATTGATCTTGAGACTTATCTTGAAATTATTTCTAAAAAAACATCTTCTCTATTTGGAGCCGTAACAAGGATGTCTGCTGTAAGCAGTCATGAAAATCCGAAAATTGAAAATAATTTTTATAAATTTGGAATGGATTTTGGAAATATTTTTCAAATAAGCGATGATCTGATTGATATCTTTTCATCAAATTCGGGGAAGGGGAGGTTCAGGGATCTTGAAGAGGGGAAAATTACTCTTCCGTTCATACTTCTACAAAAATCAGCTGCAAAAGAAGATGTTAAGCGGTATTTCTCAATTGACCGAAGTGAAAAGTTACTGGAGTTACTTAAATTACATGGAATTGAAGACAAATCTCAAGAGAGGCTAAATGTATATTATGAAAATTGCATGAAATTTCTTGATAATTTTCCTTCATCCGTTTACAGAGATTCATTAATGAAGCTTTTGGATTTTATAAGGTTCAGGGAATATTGACAGATTTTTTTATTCTTGCCGGTGGTTTTGGGAAGCGTGCCATGCCGTTAACCGATTTTCTTCCAAAACCAATTTTTCCACTTGACGGAATCCCGCTTTTAAAGATAATCGGTCAACAGCTTTTGGATTCGGGTTTTAAAAAAGGTTTTATAAATATTCATCATTTGGCTTCTAAAATAACAAAATGTAAACTTAACGATCTTAAAATAGATTATTTGGAAGAAAATATTTTATCGGGAAATAAAATACTGTCTTCTGTTGCTGAATTAATCGAGAACGATCTCCTTGTTATTAACGGTGATACTTTTCTTGAGATTCCGATTAAGAAATTGTTTATAGAACTTAAGAATTCAGAATCAGATGGTGTGATACTTGTCAGGAAAAAAACAGAAGAGTATCCTTCGATAGTTACAGATAACGGTTTTTATGTAAAAAGAGACAGAGATCCGAACTTGACGGATATTATGTATGCGGGAGTCTCAATATTTAGGAATGGATTTTTACATAAATTACAGGAAGAGAACTTTTTTGATTCTATCGAACTTTCGGGTTCAAAGTTTCAAGTAATGGAATACGGAGGTCCGTGGTTAGATCTCGGAACTCCGAAAAATTATTTTCAAGCTAATAAAATTTTTAGGAAAATGAAAAAGAAAAATTCAGGAAATTCAATATCGAAAAATGTCAAAATTACCAACAATGTAAAAATTGAGAATTCAATTATTTGGGAAAATACAAAAATCAGCGGCAAATCAATTATTAAAGATTCGATAATTACAGGAAGCATACATATTCACAATAAAAATTTCACAAAAAAAATAGTGACAAAAAATGGAATCTATAATCTTTAATCGCTTATGGTTGCAATATTTTAAGTTGATATCGGAATTGAAAAAAGGATTAATTTTTTTTCAAAAGTTGTATGAAAAATCAGAGTTTACGGAGCAATTTCAGTTTTTGTGAAGCTTCGTTGCTTAGATGGCTATACATGGTTTTCAGAGTTTCAAATTCACGAATGGCATCTTTTTTCTTTTTCATTCTAAGATAACATATCCCCTTGTAGAAAACAGCTTCGTCATAGTAAGAGGGATCCATTTTGTCCGTAATAAAGTTAAAAAAGCGAAGTGCTTTATTGTTATTGCCGTTAATCAAAGCAATGATACCGCTAAAAAACCAGATCTTTGGACTACCCTTCTCTACGGAAGAGATTATTTGGCCGGCCTTCTTGTATTTCCCTGACTTATAATAATCCATTGCTTCTGAAAAAATATCCGGAATAACACTGCCTCTATTCTCCCCCTCAACAAAAACGGGAGGTGAGAATTTTGAAATTTTCACCAATTCGATATTATTTTCTTTAAGGTCGATTATAAATAGAGATGAAAGTACTATCAGTAAAAATGAAGCGAAAATCATTGCAGGTTTGAATGCAATAGCATACCGTTTTTTTTCTTTTGGTAATATTCGAACTTTTTTTTCATGTAAAATTTCACTGATTTTTAAAGATAAATAGCATTTGTCGCAAAGAAAGTAGTGTTCTTCAAAGATTTCCCTTTTGTTTTCCTCAATATTCCCTTCCAAATAAAAGTCTATCAGGGATTGAAATTCTTTACACTTCATATTTCCTCTATTCCTTAAATACGTTTTCGTGTTTCAACATCTCATTTTTTATTTTCTTTAATGCTCTCTCTTTTCTTACACTGATATAATGTTTGGGTTTGTTTAATAGAACGGCAATCTCTTGAATGCTACTTTCGTTAAAAAAAAATTCTTTCATAATGACTTTATCCACTTTTTTTAGTTTTACTATGTGTTTGTTAATAACACTTATTATTTGTTCGTTTTCCAGATTGTACTCACCTAAAAAATCTACGGAAGGCTCATGATTGATTTCCGCTTTTTTTCTGATGTTTTCTCCTCTTTTTTTTTTGTAGAAGAAGTTATAAAGTATCCTTTTGGCTATTCCGAATACAAAAGGTGCTATAAACTCATCACCTGAAATTTTATTTTTCTTAACTGCATTGAAAAATGAAACAAAGACTTCCTGAACAAGATCTTCATAGCAGTCTTCACCCTTTATTCTTAGTCTGAAGTATGTGAAAAGTCTCGAATTAAATTTGTTTACGATCTCAATCTCTGCCGACTTTACACCTGTCTGAAGCGATCTGATCAAACTGTTATCCCTTTTCATCAATCTCCTAAGTATAACTTGTCACTAATTTTATTAGATAAAAAGAAATA
This sequence comes from uncultured Clostridia bacterium, assembly GCA_964422395.1. Taxonomy (GTDB): domain Bacteria; phylum Acidobacteriota; class Aminicenantia; order UBA2199; family UBA2199; genus UBA647. Next base: position 47,948 of record CAYRAO010000009.1, on the reverse strand, counting down.
TAGCAATAAGCAAATTGATTTTTTTTATTCATTACTATAATATCAAGTTTAAATGAGATATTTAAAACTCTGTTTGTTCATTTATTTATCCGTTATTTTTTTTAGCTTTTCCATTCGGGCTTCCGAGAAAATTTCAGTTGAAGAGCAGGACGAATTAATGAAACGGTTAACAAACTATTCCGGTAGTACAAGCAGAAATATTCTTAAACAAGACATCATTAAAATTTTGCATTCGGTAAAAGGACCTAATAGTTTAGAAAAGATAACCGGTTTTCTAAAGGCGTTATTAAAAAAAAACAAAATCTCCGATCTCCGTTACTTCATTTTTCTTAAACTTGCCGAATTAAATCGGGGAAAAGAAAAGTCGTTGATAGAAAGGGCTTTAAGTTCTTCGGAATCTGATCGAGATCGGATCAAGTGTTTAGTGAAGTTATATGAATTTCATAAAAAAAGGGGGGATATAAAAAGGGAGATACAACATCTTAAGGAACAGGCTGATATTAAGAAAAAAAGTGGAGATAATCCAAGTTTAAAACAAATATATTTTACTCTCGGAGATTACAATATGAGAGAGAATAATCTTATTAGGTCTTTACAGAATTATTTTGAGGCAAAAAAATATTCGGATCTGACCTTAAGAACTGATAATGGATTTGTGTACTACAGAATTGCGAAGGTTTTTTCCCTTTTGCAAAGGAGAAAACTTACTTTAAAATATTTGAGAAAGTCGTTGGATCATGCAAATAAATTCGGTCATAAATATTTAAGGATGAAAGTTTTTAACGATTATGCGGAACTTTACCTTAGAGAGAGGAATTATAATAATGCAAGTTATTACAATGATTTTAGTCTTGAAATTGCAGAAAAAAATAATTTTATAGATTTAAAATTAAAAACGGATTTCATAAGATCTCAAATTCTTTTTAATACGGGGGAAAAAGCAAAGGGATTGAGAATCTTGAAATCTGCGGTTGATTCAGGAATAAACACCGAATCTTTTGTCAATCTTTTCCTTGTCCTTTGTGAGTTTATCAGAAAATCAATATCGTATGGTAACTTGAATATCGCTTCGTCTTATTTAAGATATTTTGATGAAATTTATGCCCCGTTTTATAAAGGATATTTCTTTTATTATTTTCTGAACGGGGAACTGTCTGAAAAAAGGGGGAAACTCAATTTAGCAAAAGATTATTATGATAAAGCATTTAACAATTTGGAGTTATTTTTCTCAGAGCTTAAAGATATGAGGTATTATCCCTTCAGAGAAGAGATTAAAAGTGTATATTCCGGAATTGCACGATTCAATTTTAAAATGTTTGATCTTACAAACGATATTAAATTTTTAAAAAAAGCCGTTTTCGCAGGAGAAGTAAAAAATTCGTACATGTTCCGCAGAACAGTGAGCAGTACGAAAATTGCTTCCGGTATTGTTTTTGAGAAAGAGAAGATCGGAAAAAATATTCTGATTGTTAATAAAAAACTTAAGGCTAAAAATATAGGTAAAGAAGAGAAAAAGATTTATAAAAAAAAAATTCTTTCTTTGAGAGCCGAGATGGTTGAATTGGATGATCTCCTTTTTGAAGCACCACATAAATACAAAAGATTCCATCTCTCGGATTTTAATATAAGAAATATACAAAATAATTTGGAAAAGGATTCTGTCATAATACGGTTCATTATACTTGAAGAAGATTCCTATGCATTTGTTGTTGATAAAAAATTTGCAGGCTTTAAAAAATTTGAAAAAGATAGTAAATATATTAAGGGATTGATAAATTCTCTCCTAAATCCGATTGAGAGTTATTCAAACGGAGATGTTGATTTTTTAAGGGTGAAGTTTGACTTGAAAAAATCAAAAGAGTTGTTTGATACTATCCTTTATGAAATTTTAGAATTCCAAAAGGATAAAAAAAAACTTATAATAATTCCTGATAATGTACTGTTTCGAGTACCGTTTGAAGCTTTGGTCACAAAACAGGGAGACGGAGTAAGAGAGCCGAATGTAATATTTTCAGAGTATGAGGGTGCAAAATTTTTAATTGATGATTATTCCATTGAATACTTTTTATCACTGTTTCATTATAAAAAAGTGAGGAGATATAAGAAGAAAACTATTGATGTAAGTGCTTTCGGATTCCCGAATGTGTTGAAGAAGGACAGAACTGTTTTAAATCTGTTTGGTTTTGATAATATCCGATTTAGTCGTCTGTTTTCAGCGAAAAAAGAGATAGAGAGTATTAAAAAAATTTGGGGCTTGAAACGTAGCAAATATTTTACCGGAAGAGATTTTACAAAAAAAAATTTCAGGGCGGTTGCTCCGTATTCAAGGATCGTTCATCTTGCAACACACTTCATAAGTAACAAATTGTATCCATGGCAGTCTTTATTTTTGTTTTCTTCCGAGAAAGATAATGACCCTTTTTTTTATGCTTCCGATATATCAAAGTTGAAACTTAACTGTGATCTGATTTTTTTAAGTACATGCGGAAGTTTGGAGAAACATCTTTTGGGGGAGCAGCTGATATGCGGGGTGACGGCGGCATTGCATAATTCAAGTGTTGAGTCGATGATTGCGAGTCTTTGGCCTGTAAATGAATTTAGTTCGCGACTTATTTCTCCCTTCTATAAAAAACTTCATAAAGAATCCAATAGATTTTGTAAACTTGCGGATTTACTAAGAAGCGTAAAGTTATCATTTAGACGTAAAAGGATCCTGTTGGGGAGTGGCAGGCAGATCTCTTTTAGCCATCCTTTAATATGGGCAAATTTTAATTTGTATAAATTTAATGTGAAAAAGTGAGATATTTTCTTTTCATGTTCTATTTATTTATCATGAGGAGGATTGCGGTATGAAAAAAAATATTATATTTCTATTTTTAATTTTAAGTTTGCTTTTCTTAAATTTAAATGGTGACACAATAAATTCTAATCCGAGACAAGTATTTCCGGGTACTCAGGTTAATTTCGTTTTACAAGTAAGTCCGGATGCTGCCAATAATTTTGTTTATAAATGGAACTTTGGGGACGGAACACCTCCTGTTTCAGGACAACAACTTACAGTGATTCATACATATGCAGAACCGGGTAATTATTCTATAACATGTGAAAAACGGAGTTCATCTGCAAATTCTCAGCCTACGATCTTAACTGCTAATATAACGGTGGTTGAGAGGAGGACAGTTTCACCTAAAGGGAAAATCTTTACGGTTAACAATCCGGTCTTATTTGAGACAAATCATTTTTTAAGTGATACTCTAAAATGGGATTTTGGAGACGGGACGGTAAATGACGGGCAGAAGAGCAGAGAACATATTTTTAAAAATCCAGGGAATTACACAATTAAGGTTAAGGATAACGGAGGAAGATCACCTTCTGTTATCTCATGTAATATAATTATAGCACCGGATAGAAGAGAAATACAGGTTCAGCCCCGATCTGCAAATGTCGGACAGAAAGTGGTGATAAAACTTATAAACAGCACTTCAAATTCCGTTACTTGGAAGATTGGTAATGATAATCCCGTAAATAGCTCTAACGGTGAGATTCAATATGTGTTCAAAGATCCGGGAGAATTTAATATTGTTGCCGACGTACAGGGTCAGACTCCGATAAAAGCAACCGTAATGATAAGCGATAGAAGAAGCATAAGCGTGGAAAACAGATATATTTTTAATGGAAGTAATGTGAGGTTTGTTACAAAAAATTTCAATTCACCATCTCTAAAATGGGATTTTGGAGACGGGATGATAATATCGGGAGGAGGCAGATTAAATCATAAGTATATGAGACAGGGGACTTATACTATCAAGGTTTTTGATTTCAACGGAAAATCCAATATTCCGGTGAAACTTAGGATCAACGTAAAAAATGATAAACGGAAAATTCTGATTCATAAAAAGACTGTGATTGCAGGATCGGAAACGGAGTTAGAGGCAATAAATTTTTTTGATAATAGAATCAAATGGGATTTTGGAGACGGGACGAGCAGAATGGGTAAGAGGATAACAACCCATACATATAAAAGAGAGGGGATGTATAGATTGTTTGCCGTAGATTTTGACGGACATGGTGATAGGAAGATTAAGCTGACTATAAATGTGATCAAAGATAACAGAGTGTTTGATGTAGTTAATAATCCTATTGCAGGAGTTCCGGTATCAATACGTACGGAGAATTTAGGAAACGGCAGATACGAAATAAAATTTCCAAACGGAAAGGTTTTAAAAGTACAAAGTACGAATAAACTTGTATTTAACACTCCGGGACAAAAAACCATTACAATCTATGACAAGAGCGGAAAATTTCCACCGATGACCAAAACCTTAATTGTTTATCCCGATAATCGTTCACTAACGGTTGGAACCGATACCGTGATACCGGGGGAGTCACTTAAAATAGTTGCAAACAATTTTAACGGGGGTGGTATCAAGTGGGATTTTGGTGACGGGACACCGCCGAAAGTACTTTCGAAGTCGATAAGCTATAAATATTCCAAGTCCGGAATTTACAAAATAACTGCTATAGACAGCAGTGGCAAAGGTATAAAGCATTTTACAAAAATCGTTAGAGTGAAAGATCAGATTAGTGGATTTAAAATTGAAGCCATTGAACTCGTATTCAGTAACGGAAAGTACTTCAGAGTTGTACCCATGAAGAGTTTTTCACCCGAATATCAATTAAGGATAAAAGCAAAAGGGCGGGGAATAATAACAGGAAAATGGCTTTTTGACGGAAAAGTTCTTGGATTGTTCTCAAAAGCACTGTTGGGAAGAAGTTTGATAACTTTAAAAGGGAAGGAGCTACCGAAATTGCCGGTATCTGAATCGGGAATTCACTCTCTTGGTTTTGAGTTTACGAATTTTAAGTTCGGCAATAAGATACCTATGTTGAGATATTTTGTGACGAACAGTGGAACAATAAAAATTGTTTCTCCTCGGATACATACAAAATTAAAAAGAACCGATTCGGTTCTGCTGAAATGGGATATAAGAAAACCGGCGGGAAAATTCAAAATAGCTGTTTCACAGATACCGTTTCAATTACTTAAAGAAAAAAGTATAAAATGGATTGAAGTTAAAAGAAATAGTTTTTACAAACTTAAGATGTCGAATTTTAGATCGGGACAATGGATCTATTGGCAAGTAAGGATGATTGATGCTACAGGAACACCTGCATCGTCATCGGAGGTCGCATTTTTTAAAGTATTTTAGGTTAGAGTTTGAAACGGGATTAAATTTGACTTGAGTTTATTATTGTTTTATATAAATTAAATAAGCAGGAGTGAAAAATGAAAAATATTTTTTTTTGGATTTTGACCTTAGTAATCATATTTAGTATTTCTTTGGAAGCTAAATCTTTTGGTTTTTCAAACTATCTTCCGATAGTACAGAAAGGTGAAAAGAATATTACAATCAAAATATCAACATTGAGCAGAGGAGATGATTTTTATATTTACTACAAGACTAAAGGATTAAATCATTATCAGGTAAGAAAAATGAAAATTAACTCCGAAGGGGAAATTTATTACAGATTACCTGTTGAAAATTTGTACGGAAACAAGTTGGAATATTTTATTTATGAAAAAAACCGAAGGGAGGAGAATCCGATATCCCCTGTATTTACAATTATTAATTTCACAAAGAGTGAGTCTCCTGAAATTTATTTTGTGGATGCGGTAGATTCGGGATCTACCGTTGTAAAAAAGAAGAATCCTTTCATAAAGATCAGTCCTTCGTATTCTTCAAGTATAAGGATTTATGATAACTCTCAATATCCGGGAGAGGCGTTTTCAAACAACGGCAGTATTAAGCTATATAGGAATATTTACGATAATGAATATCAGTTTGACTTTGAATCTACTTTTTCCTATCTTGACCAGATTGGTCCCGATGAGAGCCATATAAATCTTTCAAGTATGATAGTAAGATTTAAAAAAGGTAGTCATAAGTTTGAGGCGGGAGATGTTTCAATTAATCATACCGATTTTACCACTTCTTATCTGAATAGGAGGGGGTTGAATTACGAGATGGACGGTAAAAATATATATTTAAATCTTTTTTCCATTAATTCTCAACAAAAAACCGGTTTTGAAGGATTCGGAATCCCGATCCCCGATGCAAATCTTTTCGGAGCGGCCACAGGATATAAAGCAGGTCAAATGTTCTCAGTTAAAGCCATGTTTATAACAGGAAAGGATAGAGTTGACAGTAAGACTATTTATTCAAATGATGATCCGTACAGAGAAGGGAGTCTTATTTCGGTTTGGAGTGAACTGAAACTTTTAAAAAACAGTTTGACTATTAAAGGGGAATTTGCACAAAGTAATTTTGGAAAAGGAAAAGACAGTGGCAGCCTTTCAAAAGAAGAAGATAATGCTTGGAAAACCAGTTTAAATTATTATAAGGGTATTTTTTCTGCCAATGCCTCGTATAAAAAGATAGGAATGAACTATCACTCTATTGCTAATCTGATGATGTTAAATGACAGAGAGGGTTTAAACGCCGGAGTCGGATTGAACTTAACAAAACTTACATGGAATGTCAGTTATATAGATCAGAAAAACTATCTCAACAGTACTCTCTACAATATGGAAAGGACAAAAGAGTTAAAGACCGATGTTAGTTGGACATTGGGTAATCATTTTAGCCTTGGTGGAGAGTTTGGTATAAATAATCTTGATTATGATGAATCTACAGGACTTTCGAATTACGGATCGGCAATGATCACGAAAACTTATGGAGCAAGTTTAAGGTACTATTCCGGAAACAATTCGATAACACTGGGAGTGGGAAAAACCGAATCTGAAAATTTTTCATCAAAAATTAATGCAAGCCTCTCAATATCTTTAATGTCCGGAAGGTTTCTGTCTTTTATGCCGTCAGTGTCTTATGTGGAAACGGAAAACTTTAAGGATAATTCAACCTCAAAAATGATAAATGCCACTTTGAGTTCGGAACTAAAATTTATTCCGGACTTTTTCTCTGTAAAAATTTTTTCATCCTACTACAGTAGCGAAAGTGTAAATTCTGAAACTGAATCTTTTTCAGCAGATGTAGGGTTGAATTTTTATATGGCAAAGCTTTTTAAGGATAAAATAACCCCAAATATATCATTTAAGGGGATGTATAAAAGAGAACAGAACGGTGGAATAAGTACAGATTCAATTTCTGTTTATCTAAAAGCGGATATCTCATTCTAAGGAGAACAAAATGAAAAAAATAATTATATTAATAATTTTTATGATGTCTGTAAACATATACTCTGACATTATTGTAAACAAGAACGGTCCCTACTTTATAGGTGATTCCATAGGTTTTAATAAAGACTGTCACGATCTTGACAGAGGAACTTCCGTATGGAATTTTGGTGACGGTACTGTTTATACTTTACCGGATGATGACGATGCCGGATGGCAGAGGCATGTTTTTACGACTCCAGGGACGTATACGGTTAGATATACTCATGGAGCGACAAGTGTAACTCCTATGTGTGGAGCGACTTCCGCCCCGTATACTGAAAGTTATATCATTACCATAAGAGCAAAGAGAGCTCTCGTTATAACGCCTACCAATCCCAGAGTAAATCAACTTGTCCGTTTCGAAGCTCTCAACTTTATCCGAAAAACAATAATCTGGTATTTCGGAGAGGGTTCGTATTTAAGGGGAAGTGCTGTCCAAACGCACAGATATAAAAAAGCCGGAACATACAATGTAATGGCAAAAGATATCGATACTAATCAAGGTTTTGTTATTTCGAGTGTAGTTGTCTCGCCCGATAATCGATTTGTGCAAGTATCTAAAAGCGATGTGGGAATAGGAGAAGCAATAACAGTATCTGCAAGGAATTTTTACGGTGAATCCGTATTGTGGAACTTTGGAGACGGCACTGTTAATATCGGAGGTGTAACAGCGACTCATGTTTATCAGAGTCCCGGTAACTATACGATTATGGCTAGGGATGAGGGTGGAGCAGGTTCCAAAACGTTTAGAATAAATGTAAAGGTTTTTGGAATTTCCGACAAGATTGCTCTTGAAATTGCCGAATTAAGATTCGATAATGGAAAATATTACAAGGTAGTGACGAGAAACTCCGAGAACTTAAATCCAATACTAAGGCTTAAAATGAGAGGGACAGGAATTATTACCGGATATTGGATGTTTGACGGATCTCCGTACGGGCTTATCAATGAGTTCTCTTCGATGGGAGAAGTAAAAGAGATCACAACCGATAAATCTCTTCCCATACCCACTATTTCCCCCGGATTGCACACAATCTCATTCCGTCTTACCAAACCTGATGCAGATGTGGTCTTTCCCATACTTAGATTTTATGTTCTTCCGTTTGAGAAAAGTCTTGAAATAATCTCTCCACCTAACGGATTTGTAGCAAAAGAAGACGAGATCCCTGAGTTTCGATGGGAGGAGCCGAGAGGTGGTGTGGCAGGTTATCAGATTGCTTTCTCCAACTCTCTTTTTGATCTGCTTGATAACAGTCCGTCAATAGCTTGGAAAGATGTTCGCGGAAGTTTGAGTTTCACTCCTGAAAAATCGACATGGAACGGTTTGAAAAGGAACAGGTGGAGTTACTGGAGAGTAAGGGCACTCGACAGTTTTAATAAAGTGACCGGAAAGAGTGTAATAAACGAGATCAAGATAGTTGTGGCTAAAGCGGAAATAAAACTTGATAAAGCTACAAAATTAGATGGCAGTGAAATAAAGATCGGAAAAAACGGACTTTTTTCCTCATCGGATATGATCCTGATCAAAGGAAGTGTGGAGTATAAAGACAGTTCGAAATATCTCATATTGCAAGTCAGGGTTAATGATAAATTGGTAGATCAGCTTCTTTTCAGAAATGTAAAGAAGGGCGAACTTAGAAAATTTGAAACCTCAGTACCTGGAAGGGAAAAGGGAAAGATTGTATTTACTGTCCTTAAAACTTCTTCACCTTCCGTTATAGTCGGAATTAAGGGTATATTGATCCGGTAATAAATTACGTCATCTTTGGTAGTTGGATTCTATTTCCCGTTTGTTTATAATGTGGTTGTGTTTAACATAACAAAGTTGGAAGTAATCCTATCAAATTTCAGGAGGGGAGAGTGAAAAGAATAATTGCTGTGTTTACGCTATTTTTTATTAGCGTTTTTTTGCCGTTATTGGCGGAAACCAAAGGGTATGAAGGGCCATTTGTATCTACATTAAGAGGTGGGAAATTTAAAAACAGTAATTTTTGTGCGGTTTCTTTCGGCAAGGTTTCCGTACTAAAAAAGAAGAAACTTGTGAAATCCGGAGAAGAGATATTATTGAGGATAAGTAAAAAAGGGTCGGAAAAAACAGATATTGTCAAACTAAAAAACGGTGAATATTTTCTTTTACAATCAACGGAAGGGCGGTTTGTTATAAAAGATATATTTTTCAAAAAGAAATATTACAAAGTGGGAAAAAGCTTCAGTGTATATAAATCCAATCTAAGTTATTTGGGAAATATTAAGATAATTCTCCGTTTGTCAAATCTTGATGAATACTCCTATACCACTAATATTGACACAAGGTTTAGAAAATTAAATTTTGGATACAATAGAATTATTAGAAATCTAATAGATAAAAACACTCCGTCGGGATTTATAGATAAAACGGAAGGAAAAATAATGGTTCCGGTGTATATACCCGCTGGAAAAATTGAACACACTGATCAGTTTGATGCTTTAAAAGCTACAATGAACAATGATGTGGTTTCCTTGAAAAAATTTTTAAAAAAAGAGAATGATTTGAATAAGATATGGGATAACGGACAGACTCTGTTGATGACTGCTTTTGAATATAAGAATAAGGATATTGCCGAGTTTATTCTAAATCTTAATCCCGATATTAAAATAAAAACAAATAATGGCTGGACTGCTTTAATCTTTTCTCTAAGGTACGGGATGAAAGATATGGCAAAAAAACTTATTAACAGAGGAGCGGATGTCAGAACTAAAATCAGCAACGGTTGGAATGCACTGTTTTTGGCATTGAGAAACGGATGTGACGAAGAATTATTGAACATGATGATTGAAAGAGGATGTAATGTTAATACTCCGAAGGATGATAAATGGACTCCATTGATGATGGCATTGGTTTATCAGGATGAGAATATATGTGATTTGTTATACAAGAATGGAGCGGATATCAATGTTCGTGATGATGAGAATTGGACACCTCTGATGTATGCCATAAGGTACGATAAACACAAATTGGCTGAAAAAATAATTGAAAACGATTCGGATATCAATGCATCTAATGTAAGCAAATGGACGCCTTTGTTATTTGCACTCAGATATGAAGCAAGGAAGTGTGCCAAACTTCTTGTAAAAAAAGGGGCTGACATTTTTGTGGCAAATCGTGACAGAAATACACCTCTCCATTTTGCATTAGAGTATAAATTTCCCGATATAGCCAAAAAAATAATCATGACCGGAAAAGGTATTTCCAAAATGACAAGATACGGATGGACCCCGCTAATGGTAGCACTTAGATATTCACAACCCGATGCAGCGACTCTTTTGTTGAAAAAAGGAGTCTCTATGGAAGGGGAGACAAAGGATGGATGGACAACGCTTCATCTTTCCGTAAGATACGATCAACCGGAGAATGCGATAACAATTATAAAAAGAAAAAAAGTTGATATGAATAGTGTTACAAATAAAGGATGGACAGCCCTTCTTCTTGCCTTGAGGTATAACTATCCGGAAGTTGCAAAGGAATTGATCAATTCAAAAGCGGATGTGAATATTCCCAATGCTTCAGGGTGGACTCCGTTGATGATGGCACTGGAGTATGATCAGCCTCAACTTGCAAAGATGATCATTAAAAAAGGGGCGGATAAGGGTGCGAAAAACAGTGCCGGACGAAATGCCCTTGATATTGCAAAATCTAAAGGATATTTTAACTTTTACAAATTATTAGAAGACCAAACTTCTCTTTTGAAAACTCCGAAACAAACGATATTCTCAAAACGGTATTCATCTCTCTCAGGGTTATTAAAAGATATCATCCCTTCGGGAAAGAACCCCAAAGTTATAAAACATGATAATTGTACATCTGATTCAAGCCTATGCTCTGCCGAACTTGAGTATAATAGTCCCAAAAAAGAGATATATAACTATATCATTCGAGAATTGAAAAAAAGGGGATTCAAATATGATAAAGGAGTTACGGCAAGGACAAACTCGGGATCGTTAAAAAACAAAAATATATGGGGCGTTGTAAATTTCACAAGGAATACTTCATCGAAAGTTGTTATATTCACGGTGTTTATTTATTCCGATCATAAAACCGGTAGAACAAAAACGGTAGCCAGTTTTGTTTTGTCAAGAATGCCAAAAAAAATGAACCTTAAGTTTCCGAAAATTATTAAATAATTTTCAAGTTGCATGTTAATTTGTGACAGGACTTTTTTATAATTAGTTCCGTTTATAGTAAGATAGAGTATGACAAAAAAAAATCTGATAATAACGGTACTGTTATTTTTTTTAACGCAATTAACGATTCTAAACTCTTCCGACACCAAAAGAGTCAAGTATGATTTTCAAGTTGATATCGGTTCCTATTTTATAAATGACCAAAGGATACAGTGGAGCGGAGTGGAGGCAACATTCGGTGCTGAAGCGGAGCTGATAGCAAAATTTGGGAAAAAAATAAAAAACGGAGAGATATTTGCCTTATCGGAATTTAGATTTAATCAAAAATTTGATGATAATATCCTTATAGATAAGTTTAGAAAAAACTATATTCAAAACTTTGAGACTGACCAATTCCTGATTACTCAGCTGTATCTCGGAGTACAATTAAAAAATTTTTCCATTGCAATCGGCAAGAAAGATTCGGTGTTTGGAGATGAACACAATATCCGTTTGATAAATTCACAATTATTTAGTCCGTTTATTAGAACGGAATCTATCCTTCGGCAAGAGACAGGAGTTTTTCTGAAATTTAGCAAAGGAATTATCAGATTGGATATTTCCGTAGTTAACGGGGGACCTGAAAAAGATACCAATTCAAGTAAGGCAGCAGTATTAAGAACCGGTTTGGAATTTAAAAACTTTTCTTTAGGGATATCTGCCAAGATTCAGGATGGGATAGGATCGGAATGGCAGAAACAATACAAAAACCATCTTGGGTTCGATTTCTTGATTAAATCGGGAAGATTTTCCATTTCCGCCGAGGGAATTTATGATGAATACGGATTCAGAAAAGAGTTTGATGAAAAAAAAATATTCTGGAAAAAAAGTTTGTATTATCGTGACCGCTTTTTTAAACTTGAGACTCCGATAACCGGCGTTGGCGGGTATGTTAATCTTTGTTATAAAGGAAAAAAGTTTACCTTCAATCTGAATTACGGAGAGTTTCATCCGAAGAAAATAGGATATATTTACCACGACCAACCCATTAAAAGGGGAATTATAAAGTTTATTTATACTTTTTCAAAAGAATTAAGCTTTTTTGCAGGAGGATTGGTTGAAAACGAGAGAGTGAGAGAGTCGGTATTCTCCGGAGCGAAGAGTTATGCATACATCACCGGTTTAAGATATAATATCTTTTAGTTTTTTTGAGATAAAATAGCAATATCTTTTATCTACTATTTAGGAGATAAAAAATGAAAAAATCAACAACTCTTCTTTTAATCGTTATCATGATTTCATCAGGAATATTATTCCCTGAGATTGGTAACGTAAAAAGAAAGGTTCCCTTATCAAATATTATGGAAGTAAAGGGGAAAATTCTGGCAGTAATGACTATGGTTCCTCCGGGAATGATGGGAGAGGATGGGAGTCCCGAATCCGTTTCATTTGTTCAGGTAAGATTAAAAAATACCGTATCGGGAAAAGAACATACTGTTCGGATTGCACCGGGTTATTATCTTAGGATGAAGGGTTTCATGCTTCATAAAAATGATGAAATACGGATAAAAGCCATAAGAGAACCGAGGTCTCATGAAATGAAAAGTATGGAAATAGAAGTGAAAGGGAAAATTCTGATCTTGAGAGACAATTACGGGACAGGTTTTTGGAAGAAAAACGAAGAAGGACAAAAAAAATCGAATATATTTAAAAGATAGTTTACAGCAGGTAAACAAGAATTTCATTTAGAAGGATAAGATTCTTAGGGGCAATTTTGTATGTATGTTTTGTCTCTGTAATCAAACCTTCGTTAACAAGTTCTTTTATCTTTTTTTCATAAATTCCTACGATTCGTTTATCTATACCGTTAACAAGTCTGAATCCGGTTATCAGATTTCTTTTATCGGTATCGTGCCTCTCGCTCTCTTGAATGGGTAGTTGTTTATTTGATATTAATTTAGTATAAGTTTTCATATTGGAATAATTTTTGTAGTCAATACCGGCTTTATATCCGGATGCCGATAACCCTGTTCCGATATATTCCTCTCCCTGCCAGTATCTGAGGTTATGTTTTGAAACTTTCCCGCTTTTACAAAAATTTGAAACTTCATATTGCTTAAACCCGTTTGCAGCAGCCTCTTCTCTAAAATATTGATAAAGGAGACTTTGATGTTCTGAATCGGGGATATTTCTTCCTAAAAAATTCTTTACACCTTCCAGAATATAAGCTGAAACATGTGGCACATTGTAAGATGATATCATTGCTATATTTTTTTTCAGATCCGAACAAGTTTGATTTGGAAGTCCTATTATAAAATCCACGCTAATATTTTCAAATCCGGCTTTCCCAGCTTTTTCAACGGCTTTCTCTGATTGAACTGCAGTATGATTTCTTGACAGATATTTAAGATCATTCTTATTAAATGATTGAACCCCAATGCTGATTCTGTTGAACCCGAGATTCTTTAAGAAAGTTAACTTATCGGAAATGCATTCTTCGGGATTGATCTCGATAGTCATTTCGGAAACATTACCGGTATTGAAGTTATCGTGAATTGTATCTATGATATTTTCCAAGTATTCATTGCGAATTATTGCGGGAGAACCTCCTCCGAAATAGATTGTTTGGACTTTTGTTCCCTCTTCTCCTCTCAATATTAATTCATCACACAGGAATTTATTATATTCTTTTACTCTACCCGATTCATACTTAAGTTTTGAAAAATTACAATAGTAACATTCCCGTTTACAAAATGGTATGTGAATATAAATTGATGAGGATTGTTGTCCGTCTAATTTCAATTTTCAGGAATTCTCCGAATCTCCGTCAACTTTCTTTAATTTCGGGCTGTTTCCCATGTACCATCTCATCTGTTTACATACTCTGTCAAAAACCGCAATATCCGCATTTGTCCACCTTGTTCTGTTAAGAGCTCTTTTTAACGAACGGTGAAATAAGCCTTTTTCTTCCTCAACAAAGTGTATGCTGTCCATTAGGTCGGTAATATTTTCGTACAGACGGTCAAAAGATTTTTTTTTTGCCATTTTAGGGAACGGTGGAATCACGTCTCCCTTTGTAATTTGAGAATAGATACTATGGACGGTTACCATCACTGCTTGGGAAAGATTTAGTGAAGGATATTTTACGGCTGCGGGAATATTTATACAAAAATTTGCATATTGACTCTCATCTATGGTGACTCCCGAATCTTCTCTTCCGAAAACAACCGCTATTTTTTCTTTACCGGCTTGTCGGGATATTAACTCTGATGATTCTTCAAGAGATAAGAAATCTTTTTTCCATTTCCCTTTTCTCGTTGTAGTGAGAAAAATAATGGATATGTCGGCAACTGCCTCTTTTAAAGTCGAATATTCTCTGCTCTCTTCTATTATTTCTTGCGATCGGTATCCTAATTTCCTTTGTTCAACCACATCTCTGTAATCAACAGGATTTACAAGTCTGAGATCGCTAAACCCCATATTCTTCATTGCTCTGACTACAGATCCTATATTTCCCGGATTCTTCGGTTCCACAAGGATAATGCTTACATTTTTTAAACTATTCAAGTTTCCCATTTTGTGGATTATATTACAAAGGAAAATATGGAGCAAACAAGATTACTGTTTTTTAAAAAGTTCATCAAGTCTGAGTTTAAGCAAAGTTTTCCTCCTCCCCGGAGTAGATTTCAGAATGGCACCGTTTACCGTATCGGTATTTGATATTAATATTATCTTTTTTTTTGCTCTGGTAACGGCAGTGTATAACAACTCCCTATTTAACATTGTTGAATGGGCAGGGGATAGGATGAGGATTAGGAAATCATATTCCGACCCTTGAGATTTATGTATGGAAATTGCATATGAAAGGGTAATTTCGTCCAGTTCATCAGTTGAATATTCGGTCATTAATCCGTCATAATTGATTGTAAGGATACCTTTTTTTTTGTCGAATTTTTCAACGATTCCGTGTTCACCGTTAAAAACATCTTTTTCATAATTATTTTTAAGCTGCATTACTTTGTCACCCTCTTTCAGCTTAATTTTATCGCTTTTATAAATTAAATCTGCGGTATTGAAGTTTTCCTGAATGATGCGGTTCAGGTTATCGATTCCGGCATCACCCCTGTAGACAGGGGATAAAATCTGATAGGACATCGAATTAAAACTAAAACTATCTTTGTAGTATTCAATTATTTTTTTTACTTTTCCCTGAATTATCGAAGGATCGTTAAAGTTTAGAAAAATAAAATCAAGATCTTCACTGTAAGTTTTAATGACAAGCTCATTACCATTATTTATCCTATAAGCATTGTCAATTATCAGACTGTTTTCATTTTGCCTGAAGTTTCTGTTTAGATAGATCGTACTGAAATATCCCGAAGTGATGAGATCTCTGAGAATGTTTCCCGGACCAACCGAGGGGAGTTGATCTTTATCTCCGATTATAATTAGTTTTGATGAATATGGGATTGCTTTAAGGAGAGAGAAGAATATGTTTGTATCTACCATTGAAAATTCGTCAATGATTACCGCATCGGCTTTTAACGGGTTTGATTCATCATGAACAAATTGTCTTGTTTCGGGACTTATTTTCAGCATCCTATGAATGGTTGATGTTCTGTAAGAAGTTGCCTCTTCAATTCTTTTTGCCGCTCTTCCGGTCGGAGCGGCTATCTG
Organism: uncultured Clostridia bacterium; assembly: GCA_964422395.1. Lineage (GTDB taxonomy): Bacteria > Acidobacteriota > Aminicenantia > UBA2199 > UBA2199 > UBA647. The sequence continues at coordinate 31,894 of CAYRAO010000009.1, read as the reverse complement.
CACCAGAAATTCCTCGCTTTCAAATGCCTCGATTATAGCCCTGATAATTGTCGTTTTCCCCGTTCCCGGACCGCCGGTTATTATTGTTAAATTGTTGTTTACCGCACTTTCAACCGCTTCTTTTTGTTCGTCCGTGAGTTTCACTTCAAGATTGTTCAGAACATGGTCTGTATCAATTTTTTTTTTTTTAAGAATGTCTCCGTTATCTCTGATCTTCAAAAGATATCTTGCAATAGCTTTTTCCATTAGAAAACTATTAAAAAGGAGGATTACTTCATCTGGGATTTTTTCGGAAGCGATTTCATTTCTTTCAAGAAGATCGGATATCCCTTCTTCGATAGCGTCCGACTCCAATCCCAAAAGTATCTTTCCCGCTTCAATAAGCTCTCTTTTTGTCATGTAAAGGTCACCCTTTTTCTCTTCATTTCCTGCCAACACAAATTTTATTCCTGCCATTATTCGAAACGGATCGTTGTGTGAAATACCAAAACCTTTTGCAACCATATCGGCTCTTTTAAATCCTATTCCTCTGATCATATCTATCATGCTGTAAGGATTTACTCCGAGAATATCAAAAGTATCATTCCCGAATTCTTTGAATATTTTAAAAGCCGTCTCGTTTCCGATTCCAAAAGGGGATAATTTTACAATCAAGTTTCTAAACACTTTATTCTCTTTTAAAGATTCGGTAAGCTCATTAATTAAACTTTTCCTCAATCCTTTGATCTCTTTTAACCTTTCGGGAAACTTTTCAATGATCTCAAAAGTTTCAACACCAAATTTATCTACAATTTTATCAGCACTCTTTTTCCCTATCCCTTTGACTCTTCCCGATGAGAGAAATTTTTTTATTCCGTCAATGTCCTGCGGGCGGATAATCTCATAAGTAGATACTTTAATCTGATTTCCAAATTTTGGGTGATAAACATATTCCCCGTCAATTTTTATAGTGTCTCCTTCTCTCACATCAAATAAATTCCCGACTATTATTTCACTGTTTCTTTTAGGAAGAGACAGTACTTTAAAGACACCGAAACCACTTTCTTGTGATACAAATATCTTTCTGCTTACCCTTACTTTCAGACCGGAAATGTTTATAAGTTCCATTTAATAAAAAATTATACCCGAACAAACTTTAAAATCAATAAAAATTTTATACAGGGTTTACTTTTTTTCGATCGAATGTTAAAATTCTCAGAACTATATAATTTATAAGGTGCCGTCTCGCTTTCAATGGAAATAAAGGATCAAATTAAAAGAAGTGTCTCCATTACCGATGTAGTTCAGAGTTATGGTCTGGACCTAAAATCGGCAGGAAAACACTATAAAGCTCTTTGCCCGTTTCATTCCGAAAAGACCCCGTCTTTTTTTGTTAAGCCGGAATCGGATTCTTTTGCATGCTACGGATGCAATAAGTTTGGAGATATATTTACATTTGTTCAAGATATGGAAAATGTTAATTTTGTAGAAGCCATGAATTTGTTGATCGAGAAATTCAACATTCCGGTGGAAAAAAAAAAAGGATTCGGATATTCTAAAAGTAAGAAATATTCAGCCGTCAATGAAGTTGCACTCAATTATTTTGCAGGAAATTTGTCGGGATCGGGTGAGGGGAATAGAGCTTTGGAATATTTGAAGAATCGTAAAATTTCAAAAAAGACCATTTCGGATTTTTCTCTCGGTTACGCATTGGATAGGTGGGACGGGTTAACAGGTTTTCTTAAAGATCGGGGAATTGATCTGAACATGGCATTGGAGCTGGGACTACTTATAAAAAACAGTAAAGGGGAGTTGTATGATCGTTTCCGAGGGCGAATTATATTCCCGATTTTTTCAGAATCGGGATCGGTAATCGGTTTTGGAGGGAGAACCGTAACCGATGATAAAATCAAGTATCTTAATTCTCCTGAAACACCTCTTTTTAAAAAAGGTAAAAATCTTTATGGTTTTAATTTGACGAAGCGTTTTATGAGAGAAGAAAAGGTCTCGATTATTGTAGAAGGTTATTTTGATGTTATATCCCTTTATCAACATGGCATAAAGAATGTGTCCGCTTCACTTGGTACAGCCTTGACATCCGATCAAATACATCTTTTAAGGAGAGTTTCCGAAAAAATTTATTTTGGATATGATTCGGATGAAGCGGGAGTAGAGGCGACGTTAAGGGGTATAGAGAAAATGTTTGAACAAGATGTAAATCCATCCATCCTGTCGTTCGGAAAAGAGAAGGATCCTGATGATTTTATTCGAAAGCAAGGTAAGGATAAATTTTTAAATATGATTCAAAATGCCAAAGACGGTTTAAGATTTTTGATTGATACGATAAGACAAAAATATGATATGGATGTTCCTGAGAGAAGGAGAGATCTGATAAAAGAGATAGCAAGATATATAAATAAGTTCGATAATCCTATCGTCAGGGAAGGATACGTTACGATTGCAGCTGATTTTTTTAATGTTAACGAGAAGGAATTTGAACCGGCGGTAAAGAGCGTTTTTAGAAAAAGTGAGCGGCAAAAACCACTGGAGCTTTATACCTCGGAAAAAATCTTCTTACAGTCAATTCTGAAAGATCCTGTATTCATAGAGGATGTTGAACCTCTTTTTAACCCCAGGTTGTATTCTGTCCTGAACATAGGATCTCTTCTAAAAAAGATATTCTCTAATTTTTCAGCACATAATTCCATTAATTTTAATTTACTTCAGAAAGAGTTGACGGATCCTGAAAAAATCACAATGATGGCAATATTCGACAGCTTGGATAATGTTGCTAATGATCATGATCTTCTTGAACAAAAGATAGAGTCATCTATGGTAAATTTTTTCAGGATATTAAATGAGGTGGATATTAGCGAGATTGCAAAAAAGATAAGGAGAGCCGAGAGAGAGGGAAATTTCGAAGATATAAAAAGATTAGTCGGAATAAAAAATAAATTCAATCAGCAAAAATATAAGGTTTCCTTAGGAGGAGATATTGCCGAAAACTAAAACCAAATCAGTGAAAAAACCATTTAAAAAGAAGGGATCAACAAAAAAAAGTGATAATATTATTTCCTCGAAAATATATGATGAATTGATTCAGATTTCCAAAAGAAATGATTCCAAGATCAAGCGTGAAGAGTTTACCGAATTTCTTAAGGAAAATAATCTTGAGAAACAAAAGAAAGAGATTACTTCAAGATTGAATTCACTAAGTATAAAAATAATAAGAAAAAAGTCGGTTATGAATGCGGAAAGGTTAAAGCAGTATAACGATTTTCTTACGGAATATAAAAAAGAACTAAAAGCTGTGGTCAGAAGGTCGAAAAAACATTTCGGAATAGTTGAGAGTACATATATATCAAATCTTTTTGATAGCGAGGAAGCTATAAGAAAGAATATAAAATTTCTTAACCTTTTTTTAAAGGAAAATGAGATTAAACTTGTCAGTATTCCCAAACCGAAACAGGTTTCCCCCGGTCAGGAGAAAAGTGATATTGTAGGTGATCCGGTTAGGCAATATCTTAGAGAAATGGGCGGAGTTAACCTCCTTTCTCGGAGTGAAGAAGTAGTAATAGCAAAAAAGATCGAGAGAGGGGAGAAGAAGGTTATTAAAGCGTTATCGAAGACCAACATTGTACTAAATTCCGTCATAGAACTTGGTATTGACATACTTGAAGGTGTAAAAGATATAGATGATGTTATAGATGTTAATGAAGATGTTTTGGACGAATCAAAGAAACAGAGTTCTCGTGATATTTTCTTAAAACAATTTGAAATGTTAAATCAACTTAAACGGGAACTTAGATCGGGGAAAAATAGCAAAGCTTCCAATTTTACAATAGCTAAAAAAATGGTTGAGATTACACAGTTAATCCAGAGTATGTCTCTTAAGCAGGAACACAACAAGTCTTTTATGTACAGGATTAAGCAGTTAAAGGAAAATTATACTCATATCCAAGGACGTATTGAGAAATTAGAGAAAGAGTCTTTGGAAAAGAGAGGAAAAGAACTGGCAAGTATTAAGGAAGAAATTTCAAATTATCAAAACAGGCTGGATAGCCTTAACAAAAAATATGAGATAACACCTGAAGAGCTTTTCAAGACTTGTAGCGATATTGAGAACGGACAAAGACTTGTGGAATTCTCAAAAAATGATCTTGTGGAATCAAATCTCAGATTAGTGGTTTCAATAGCGAAGAAATATATTAATCGCGGTTTGCAATTTTCCGATCTGATTCAAGAAGGAAATATCGGGCTTATGAAGGCTGTGGAAAAATTTGAATATCAGAGAGGATATAAATTCTCTACATATGCTACATGGTGGATTAGACAGGCTATAACAAGAGCAATTGCAGATCAGGCGAGAACGATTAGAATACCCGTGCATATGATAGAGACAATATACAAGATTAACCGTACACAGAGACGTCTTGTTCAGGAATTGGGACGGGAACCTACGGAAGAAGAGATAGGAGAAGAGACGGGATTTCCTTCGGACAAGATCCGAAAAATAATGAAGATTGCTCAAGAACCGATTTCACTTGAAACACCTGTCGGAGATGATGAATCCCATTTAAGAGATTTTTTGGAGGATGATCAAACGGCATCACCTCCGGAGATGATCAATCAGATGAACCTGAGAGAGCAGTTGAATTTTGTACTGTCTACTCTGACGGAGAGAGAAGCGAGAGTTATTGAAATGAGATTCGGTCTGATAGACGGGAATGAACATACGTTAGAGGAAGTAGGACAGGAATTTCAGGTTACAAGAGAAAGAATCAGGCAAATTGAGGCAAAAGCTCTTAGGAAATTGAAGAAGAAGTCAAAAAAACTAGTTAACTTCCTTGATAAGCCCGAAAACATAAAATAGTTTAATCATCACCACTTCTCGGGTGCAGTTTGTCATATATTTTCTTTACTCTCTCTTTTGCAACGAAAGTATATATCTCCGTTGTTGAGATATTTGAGTGACCAAGCATCATTTGGATTGATCTCAAATCGGCTCCCTGTTCCAGTAAATGCGTTGCAAATGAGTGTCTTAACATGTGTGGGGTAAGGGAATTGGAAATTCCGGTTTTAACGCCATAACCTTTTATGACTTTCCATAATCCTTGACGAGTTAATCCGCCACCGTTTTTGTTTAGGAATAGGATATCCGAAACTTTTTCTTTCAATAATTTTGGACGGGCAAGATTGATATACTTCAACAACTCTTCGTTTGCCTTCTTATTAAAAGGGACTATCCTTTCGCGGCTACCTTTACCCATGACTCTAATAAAATTATCATCCATGAAGACATTTTCGAAACGGAGACCAATGGTTTCGGATATCCTCAATCCTGTTGCATACATCAATTCCAGTATTGCACGATCTCTTATTCCCGTAGCTTTTTCCTGATCAGGAGCATTGATCAACCGAACCACCTCCACTTTGGAAAGATATTTCGGGATATTCTTCCATTTCTTAGGAAATGAAATATTCGATACGGGGTTCACTTCAATTTTTTCGTCAATAACAAGGTACTTATAAAAACTCCTTAGGACTGAAATCAGATGAGATTGGGTTGAAACGGATTGCCCTTTCCCCGACTCTTTTTTAATGAATGTCACTATTTCTTCCTCGGTTATTTTTAAATAATCAAGCCCGCTCTTCTCAAGAAACCGTTCAAATTTAGACAATTCTATGGCGTAAGAAGCGAGTGTGTTTCGGGAAAGTCCGAGTTCCATATCAAGAAATATTCTATACCGTTTTAGTTCGGTATCATATTCCTTTAAAGTAGACATTTAGGACCTTAATTATTTAGAAACGGATTGTACATTATCTCATGCTCCAGAGTTGTAAAATCTCCATGCCCCGGCATAACCTTTAATCCGGATGGAAGTGATTTTATGATTTCAATGGATTCTGTAATGGTTTTAAAATTGCCTCCTTGAAGGTCGGTTCTCCCTATTGATCCGGCAAAAAGGGTATCTCCTGTAAACAACATATCTTCTGTCATAATACATACCGATCCCGGAGTATGTCCGGGAGTGTGAATGATTTTAAGCTTCATACCACCCGATTCTATTGTGTCATTGTCTTTAAAATAGCGGTTTGGTGCAGAAGGGAGTACCATTCCTAAAGCGGCTCCAAGTTCTTTGTTTGCATCAGATTCAAGAACCGGAATGTCTTGCTTGTGCATTATCATAGGAATATTGAATTCGGATAAAAGATTTTCAACTCCTCCGCAGTGGTCCATGTGAGCGTGTGTAAGAATCACAGCTTCGGGTTTCAATTGTTTCTTCTTAATCATATCCGAAATTTTTTCCGATTCATCACCCGGATCAAGGATAAAACATTCTTTAGATAATTCGGAATATAGCAAATAACAATTTACACCCAGTTCTCCGACTACTATCCTTTCAAATTTCATAAATTTTTCACCTTCAATATTCAATAAATATATCAGAATACCTCCCGTTTTAAAAGCACTCCATAAAATGGGGACAGGTACTTTTCTAAAAATTGAAGTTACCGTTATAAAGATAAAATAGTGTTATAATTGTTTTTAAAGAAATTGCAAGGAAGTGAAAAGTGAAAAGACCCGTATGTTTAATAGTTAGAGATGGATGGGGGAGAGGAAGAGAGTTAAAGTCGAATGCTATTTATTCGGCAAAAACTCCGTTTACCGATAAAATAGAGAAGCAATATCCTTCCACACTGATAAAAACTTCAGGATTGGATGTCGGACTTCCCAAAGGTTATCAAGGGAATAGTGAAGTGGGACATCTGAATATAGGAGCAGGGAGAATTGTTTTTCAAAGCCTTTCGAGAATAGACCAATCTATAGAGTCGGGAGAATTTGCAAAAATTAAGGTTATTAAAGATTCAATAGAGAAATCTGTAAAAAAAGGTTCGGTAATTCATCTGATGGGCCTGATTCAGGAAGAGGGCGTTCATGCGGTAACGAGGCACTGTATTGAACTTTTAAAGATGATAAAAAACGGAGGTGGCAAGGATGTCCTTATCCACGCTATAACGGACGGAAGAGATACTCCTCCGAAATCCGCCTTAAATCACTTAAAGAAACTTCAGGACGGAATTGATGAAATTGGAATCGGTAGAATCGTTTCCGTTACAGGCAGATATTATTTAATGGATAGAGATAAGAGATGGGAAAGGACGGAGATAGGATATCGAGCCATTATGGAGGGAAAGGGAGAAAAATCCGTCAGTTGGGAAGAAGCGGTAAAAAAGAGCTACGATAATGCAATAACAGATGAATTTATAAAACCATGCCTCATTGATTATGAAGGTATCGGTGAAAATGATACATTCATATTTTTCAATTTCAGATTTGACCGTACAAGGCAGATAACGAAAGCAATTGTGGAGGATGATTTTTCGGAGTTCAGGACAATAAGGCATAATCTTGATTTCCTGACTATGACACACTACTACGATAATGGGAATTTCAAAGAAATATTTCCCGAATTAACATATAGAAACATTCTTGGAGAAATCGTATCAAAGAACGGACTTAAGCAACTAAGAATATCGGAAACTGAAAAATTTGCACATGTTACATTTTTTTTTAATGCTCTTAAAAATGATCCGTTTAAAGGAGAAGATAGGATACTCATAAAAAGTCCTCCCGTTGCTACGTACGACGAGAAGCCGGAGATGTCTGCATTTGAAATAACCGAAAAGCTTGTTAAAGAAATTAATTCAAAAAAATATGATCTTATAATCGTAAATTTTGCCAATTGTGATATGGTCGGGCATACGGGAATATTTGATAAAATCATTTCGGCTGTAGAGACGGTGGATTTGTGTACGAAGAGAGTGTCCGAAGCGGTTCTTAATCTGAAAGGAGCTGTTATTCTTACTGCAGATCATGGAAATGCGGAGGAGACAAAGTTAGAGGACGGATCTCCGATGACCGCTCATACAACAAATCCTGTCCCTTTAACTATTCTCGGAGTGGGCAATACAAAACTGAGGGGAGGGGGGAGACTGAGTGATATAGCTCCTACAATACTGGATTTACTAAAAATTAATAAACCTTCCGAAATGACCGGAAATTCACTATTAGTATGATTTCAACCGAGATTAACTCGGCATTTTTTTGTTAGAGGTCAAAATTGTATCAGTCTTATTAAGAGTTTACCCCAAGATCAAATTTGGCTTCGCACAACTGGATCCAGAAAAAGCACTCGGCTAAGTACCAATTGCTATGACTTGGAGGAAACATACTTACTATCACTGCCTCATGGTTAACTTCTTTTTTCCTGATCATTGTGAGATATGTTTCCTTCAATACTATCTTTAATGATGCAATTACCCCTTGATTTATGTCGACGCTAGCACTCCGAACAGTATCCCATGGATAATCGTAGACACCCTTAGGTGATAATTCCGCTGTTTTCATTTTTATTTGCGGATTCCCCTTAAGCCAGCTACTTAATTTTTTCTTAGGAGGAATGGGTCTAAATGCAACTATGAGTACTCCGATAATGGGTAAAAGGATACTGATGAATATGGAAAAAATTTTTGAATGATCACTGAATTTAGTATAAATTGAGGTGATAACTATCAAAATTGCAATAATAAACAATAGAGGAAGAAGAAGTAGGTTGGTCGTATTAACAAAAAAAAGGTAGATACTAATTATTCCGATGCTATAAATTATTCCGGTGAGAATGAATATGATCCTCCATTTTTTTTCATATAAATTCTCCTTTTCTGTTTATCATGATATGTGTTTTTCGATCTGTTTGTTTGATGTTTTGAAGCCAAAGGATGGTATCTTTTTGAAGAGAGTCATTAATATTTCCGGCACCATACAAAAACAAGCCGGTTCTTTCTTTGTTGTACCATATGCAAAAGCCCCTCTGAGTAGCTTCAATCAAAAAAAAAATTTCCTGTTCAATAGGTATCCATGTAGCAAATTCAAATCCGGCTTGTAATCCCTTAAACCTGAGTCCCTGCATAATCTGAATCTCAAGTGGCAGAATAGACAACAAAATGTATAATAAAGGCAGATTCAATGACAACTCATTAAATAGATTTTTTTTAACATTCAGTCTAAATATACTTCTTAATCCCAATCTTATATTTAGCCCAAAATTTGTTTTAATTTTATTTACCATTCTTTCTGCCAAAACCGGTTTTGCTCTTTTCCCATTTGAAAACTTGCGATAATCTTGTTTAAACATTCTTTTAATCCGGAATACTGGTTAAAAGGAATCTCACTAATAAATTGAAAACTTAGTTTATCTCCGAATAATGTTATGGATTCCTCCATTATTTTCCCCATTTCTCTTTTATAGCTATAAACCATCTTTGCTGCCGGTTTATTTATAAGTTGCATTTCCTCTCCCGACACAAACTGAAACTCCGGAAACTCTTCCGGCAATCGAGTTTTTTCAATTTCCATATATTCCTTTGGTGTAGAAGGTATCTTAATTCTCTCGCCATCCGGTCTCATGGACCAAACGGTAATATTATTATTCCCCTCAAGAATCTTACCATCTCTTACATTTACCATAAAAGCCGGACGTCCTGCTCCTTCATCTTTTCCTGCTATGGCAACTGCAATATCCCATGATCCGGCAGGCTCATTTTCCCAGACGATTTCCCAGTCCGATGGATATTTCACGGTAAAATCCCACTTTTTACAATAATAAGGAATAAAATTAATTTCTTTTTTCCCAATCATTTTATCCTACTTAAAGGAATATATAACCAACAGGATATACCGAATATTTCTCTCTTCGATATGTTTGCATTTTGAATATTACTCATATTTCCTCCGAAAAAAATTAAATTTTTATAAAATCTATAATTGGTAACGCATTTTTTTTTCCAAAAAATCAACAAACATTCGGAGAGCCTTTATCATAAGGTTCATTTAACAATACTACTTCTGTCCTAATGATGATTTTAGGATAGAAACTTTACCGTTGAATAAAATACGAGTTACCGACATACCCGGTAGGGTATTAATTATACCCATGTTGGTATGAAAACAGTATTTTTTGATCCTGCTGGAAAACGGGAAGTGTTAATAACACCAAATACAGCGGATTCCAATGTCTGGAAGGAAACTTGCTGTTAAAACCATATGATTTAATATTCAACTCAAAGGAGTTTATTATGATAATAAAAAAGGTTGCATTAGTTTTGATGTTATTCGGTACTTTGTTATATTCAGGAGAAAAAAATGAAAATGACATTACTGAATTGGAGAGAATAATTAAAATCGTTTCGGGTTCTGATAGAGTGGACATGCTCAATAATCTCTCTAAATTATATCTGACCAAATCAGTAGAAAAATCTATTAAGTATGCAAATCTTGCTTTGGATTTAAGTCGGGAGATTCCATATCCGAAGGGAATTGTCTCGTCTCAAATCCGGATCGGATGTTCTTTTCTTGCAATGAAAAAACCGGATGAATCTATAGCCTATTTTAAAAAAGCCCTGGGAAATTCCTCAAAATTGAAAAAATATGATTTAGTCTTGTCTGATTTATGGTGGCATTACGGTGAAGCGGAAAATCAACTTAAAAATTATAAGAAAGCCATAAAAAACTTCAAATATGCTTTTAAAATTAATAAGAAAAACAATAGGAATTGTCATTCGGATACATCTGAAATTCAAAATGGAATTGGTACTGCCTACTATTGCTTAAAGAAATTTAGAAAAGCTATTAAACATTTTAAAAAAGCGGTAAATATCGCTAAAAGCACATATGGTAACGGTCATTTCAGTACTATTCAAAAATATAATAATTTGGGATTGGCTTTATCTTATAAAAAAAAATATAGACTTGCCGAAGCATCATTCAGAACGGCACTGAAAGGGAAACTTGAGTTAGCAAATAATAAATATATACCACATATATCAAGTATTTATGATAATCTGGCATGGTCGTTATTCCGTCAAAAAAGATTCCAGGATGCCTTGGATAATTATGATCAAGCAATTGTATACAGTAAAAAAAGATTTGGGGAAGAAAGTTTTAATGTTGCCTTTATTTTGAATAACAAAGCCAGGGTATTAATAGAATTCGGTAGAGTTGATGAGGCTTTGGATATTTTGCTCAATTTACAAACATTCTTTCAGGAAAATGACAATGAAAATGGAGTAAATATCGCTCATGTATGGATTACAATAGGATTGGCATATGAGAAAAAGACAAAAAATAAAAAGGCTATAAGCTTTTATTCAAAAGCTTTTAAGCGGTTTTCAACAAAACTTGGTCCGGATAGTCCGGACTCAACAAAGGTTATGGACAGAATAAAAAAATTAATGATGAATGTTATTTTTAAAAGGTATAAAAATTAGTATTAGAAGTATACATATGAAGAGAGAAAAGTTGGGAAAGAAATATTTTTTATTACTATTGATTATTGTTCTTATCAATATTTGTGGATTAAACGATTTGTTTGGGAAAAAGAGATATCGCTCATTTTTGTTAACGGATAAGTTAGTCTCAAAAAACTATGATATCGAATCTCTTCTTTTATGGAGAGTCATTATTATAGATCATACCGGATATTTCAAGAAAAGTAGTCCGGATTTGGGATTAATCTATGCCGATAGTAATCCAAGCAATGATAATAATATTATACATACAAATGGTTTCCCCCCGAATTGGGAAAAGAAAAACGGAGTTTACTATTATAACATGCTATATGCACACTCCTTAAAGAGCGGATATTTTAAAATCAATCATTTGAAGCTATGTGAATTTATTAGTAAGTTTTCATCTTTAAGACTAAATATTAATTATATTAAAAAATGTAATAACACATTTAATCTGGAATCGTGGAGTCAAACGTCCAACACATTAATGTATCTTGGTACATTTTATATAGAAATCTCAAGACTAAGTAAAACCGGAGACGGGTATATTTATAAAGCTATACTTTCACAAGGCGAAGAAGAGTATAAAAGAGACATATCCGAATTCAAAAAAAAATATCCAAAAATATATGAACCATTTAAAAATAGATTAAAAAAAGTATCTTTCCATATCTACTATAATTCATTCCCGAAACACATGAGTCGTTTTGTGTTAAATATGACTCAAGACCTATCAAGTGAGTTTGATATCCCGTCGTTGGAATTCCCGATAAAAAAGAAAGATCGACGATTTAAGCATTATTATTCCCGACGTGGTTATCTAATGAATTCTATGACAAACGCTGTCTGTATTTTACTGAAAAAATTTCCTAAGGTCCTCCCCCAAAAATGTACTATCACGATAGAAAGCATGTGGAAATCCGGAAACAAACAACATCCATACGGATTTTTATTAGGTACAAATAAAAATAAACTTAATGCTTTTGTCATTTCTGCAGAGGGGAAAACTGCTGTAACTTCCTTCCCAAACAATAAATTTCCAAAAGAAAATTTTATAGAGTGGGTTTCTGCTCCCACATTTTATCTAAAGAAAAAATCCATAAATAAACAAACGATAATAGTGAATCATAATGAGTATTCTTATTATGTAAACGGACAACTGATCAAAAAAATAAAAAAATATGATGATAAAAATAACTCTGTATTAGGATTACTTGTTAGTGGTATACAATCAGTTGTCATTAAGAGATTGGTAATAGAGTAAAAAGACCAATAAAGAATAAGAAATGGCGGGAGGTAAATAATACCAAGTAAAATTTATTAACTTTAGATCCGACTGTATGATTAGTCTTATTAAAAATATTATTTATTCGGATGGATTTTATATTCATGTAGATATTTTACAAACAAATTGTATCTGCATTTAATATTTAAGGCGGCAGCTGTTTTCGTTAATGATCTATCATTCTTTTCATAGTATTTGTGTAAAAAAGCTTTAATCTCTCTCCGGTTAATGTCCCTTTTCATAAATAATTTCCAGGCAGTATCAAAAAAACTTTTTCCTTCCAGAATCTCTTTTTCCACAAACTTCATATCACTATCTTCATAGAAATCATCCTGACAATCAATTGTTTTTATAATGTCATGTATCTCTTCACCAATTTCATCTCCATCTACTTGAATACCTGCCCTTTTTAAAACAGATTCCAATTCCCTGATGTTCCCTGGCCAATTATACTTAAAAATTTCATTCCAAAAATTTTGAGTTAATTTCTTTCCTTTCAAATATTTTTTGAAGATATCCACAAACTCTCTAATATCCTCTTTTCTTTTTCGAAGAGGGGGTATTTCCAAAGGTAATACATTCAATCGAAAGAACAGGTCTTCCCGAAACCTCTTTTCCTTGATTTCTACTTTCAAATCTTTATTTGTTGCAGCACAAATTCTTACATCAATAGTCTTGTCATGTAAATCTCCCAACATCCTGTAGGTTTTGGTTTCTATAAATTGGAGAAGTTTAGCCTGTAAATTAATAGGAATCTCCGCTATTTCATCAAAAAAAACAGTTCCACCTTTTGCAACTTCTACTAATCCTGGTTTATCAAATTTCGCCTCGGAATGAGCACCTTTTCTATAACCGAATATCTCACTCTCAAGTAATGCTTCAGGTAAAGAAGGAGTATTCACAATCACAAACTCACCACTACGTCCTGAATAATCATGGATTAGTTTGGCAATATAGCTTTTTCCACAACCATTTTCTCCTAAAATAAATACCGGATCTTCCTCAACGGCATATTTCAAAACCAAACTTTTTATGTTTTCAATAGCCTTGCTTTTCCCACAAATCCCCATTTGCCTATTATTCCCATTTTTTATTTTTGTTATGGTTTCGGAAAGTAATTCTCCCATTGCTTTAAATATTTCAATTTCAGAAATTGTAAAGTAATCCTTATTTCCACTATCGACATATAAAAACAAATCATGCCCTAAAGGCTGGATAAGTAAACTTTTGATATCAAGAATTTTTGCCGATTGAGGTAATTTTTCTCCATAAGAAGTAACAATAATATTGTTTTCTTCCAATGCCTGATTTTTTTTTAAAACCGAAATGATATGAGTTTTTGGAAAACCATGTCCATTACTTATACGTTTGCCACTAATTTCCCTACCTTTATTCCAAAGTATCTTCCCATCCGAATCAAACAACATAACCAAAGAAACCTGTTTCTCTTTTAGAAAATCCCATAACTTTTTTTTTAAACTCTCAAGCATTTGAAACTTCCATCCTATACAATTTTTCTATAGTTGTAAGAAGTTCATGTCCGTCAGGTCGTTTTACAGGATTTTTATTCAGCATCTTTTTAATAAAATCATTAAGTTCTTTTGATATCTCCGGACGAAAACCACGTGCCTCAAAAGGGTCTTCTTCTTGAATCTGGCGTAAAATACTTCCGGCGGTATCCCCCATAAACGGATGTTCGGAGGTCAATAGTTCGTAACAGACAACACCGAATGAATATATATCGCTGGCTGCTGTTATTTCTTGATGAGCTATATACTCAGGGGATAAATAACATATGGTACCCATTAAATATCCTTTTTCGGTTCTACTGGACAAATTTTGACTTCGTGCAATATCAAAATCCAAAAGTTTTGCAAAAAGTTCATTGCTATTTCTTTTGGTTAGCATAATATTGCCGGGTTTAATGTCACAATGATATACTCCCTGATTGTGAATTGCAGATAAAGCTTTTGCCACCTGGTGCATAATCTCCAAACAGTCTTTTATGGAGAGACGGTCAGTAGATCTTATTATTTCTTCAAGAGAACGCCCGTCCAAAAACTCCATGGCTATATACAAACGTTGATTAATCTCACCTCTTTCATATACCTTAATAACGTTAGGATGATCCAGTTGATCAATTATTGTAGCTTCATTCTTGAAACGGTTTTTTAACTTCTCATCATTCTTATGTTCTTCCTTAAGAATTTTTAATGCTACGGGTTTAGAATCTTCCATTACATTTATGGCTTTAAAAACATCTCCCATTGCTCCCCCGCCAACTCTTTTACCAATTTTATAATGACCGATATAGTTTTTCCGCTTCCAAAATTTGCGAAAATGCAGGTAAAGCCATAGGAATATAAAAAGCACTATTAATGCCAATATAAAACCTATTATAAAAATAGTGGCTTTTAATCTTTCCCTACTCAATTCCAGTTTCTGAATCTCTCCATTCTTTTTTAATAAAACAATCTGTTTTTCCTTTTTTTCTGTCTCAAAACTGATCTCAAGTTCAGATATTTTATCGTTGGTTTCCTTACTCGAAATTTTATCTTTTACTTCCGAATACCTTTTAAAATAGTCAAATGCCTTCTTATACTTCTTTAAGTCATAATATGAATCCGAGAATCCTTTATATATCAATTGAATTAAAGATTTGTCCTTTAATTCAATGGCAATTTTCAAACTTTGATTAAGATAATAAAATCCTTTATCATAGTTATTCTGTATTGTATATAACCCTCCGACATTAATTAAGTTATATGCAACCCCACTTTTATTGCCAATATCTCTATCAATACTTAACGACTTGTTGTAGTATCTTAAGGCTTTTTTGTATTTTTTAAGAGTTTTATACCGATTTCCAATATTTGAGGAAGTAGTTGCAATTCCTTTCCTATCTCCGATCTCTTCCCTTATTTTCAAAGCTTCCAAGTGATATTTTAAAGATTTCTCAACCTCATTTAGATTGTCATATATATTTCCAATATTATCAAGGGATGCACCGATAGCATATTTAAATTTCAATTGTTTAAATATATCAAGAGCGTTTAAACTATACTCAAGTGATTTATTGTATTTTTTTACCTGACTGTAAATCATGCCGATATTATGATAACAAATACCAATCCCTTTTTTCTTCCCCATCTCTTTAGATATTTTAAGAGATTTAAGGAAATTATCAATTGCATCATCATAATTGGATAACCTCCAATGCACAAGTCCTATGTTGTTTGTTGAGATGGATATTCCGTCCTTGTCTCCTATTTTTTTACGAATTCCTAAAGATTCAAGGTGATATTGTAATGATTGTTTTAAATCTCCCAAATGCTCATATATGTTCCCGATATTACTGAATGATCCGGCAACATCTTTTTTATTCCCTAATTTTTCTCTGATTTTCAGGGATTGTTTATAATAATTTAGCGCCTGTTTCAGTTCTCCTTTATTATCAAATATAATCCCAAGATTATTTAAATTATCTGCAATACCTTTTCTATCTTTAAGTTCTTTTCTTATTTTAAGCGATTCATTGTAGTATTCTTCAGCTTTATCATTTTTACCCAAACGTAAATAATAATTTCCAATACTATTAAAAGTATCTGCAATTTCTTTTTTGTTTCCAATTTCCTTACACAAGTTAATTGATTTGTTAAAGGAAATCAAAGCTTTTTTATTTTTCCCCAGACTCAAATAACTGTTCCCAAGCATTCTCAATGATCTTGCTTTTCCCAACTCATATTTTAATTTTTTAGATAATTCCAAAGCTTCTTTTGCATAAGCGACTGTTTTTTTCGGAGATTTTGACAAATACAAATGTGATAATTCTATCAGTGTATCAACTCTCTTCTTATCTTTTAGATCGACAATTTTTTTTTCCAGTTTCTTGATTTCCCGACTTATATTTTTATCTGCAAATAAGATTACTCCCGATAAACACAACATTAAAAAGATTAAGATATACCTTTTCATTTTCATCCCTATGTTCCTAAAATTCCCCTGAAATGTGTTATCAAAGTACAATAAATATCTTAAAAGATATGAAAAAACCTTGAAAATCGAACATACCATAAAAATTTAATAATATCAATATTATAGAATTTCTCTAACTTGGAATGATTCTTCCGTATGTTGTTTGGGGAATAATTAACGGCAGATAAATCCTGACTCTTTTTGTTAAAAATAACAACGATATTGTTTTTTTTTCTCTGAGGAAATATAATTCATCTAAAATAGGAGGATATATGAGAAATATATTTAAGATTTTTGGTGTAATTCTACTTACATTAGTACTCTCGTTCAGTGCATATTCAAACGGTTTGAACCTGAATGGTATGGGTGCGAAAGCTATAAGTATGGGTGGTGCATTTATTGCGGTTGCAGATGATTATAGTGCGGTTTTTTGGAATCCGGCAGGTTTAACTCAGATGGATAAAGCAAACCTCTCCGTTTTTTCATCAATTTTGATTCCAACCGGAACTTACAAGTATGCTCCGGCAGGAATTGATATTGAGACGAAAAGTAAGGTATTTCCTGCTCCTGCTCTTACATATTACAAACCCCTTTCGGATAAATTAATTTTCGGGTTGACATTTTATGCTACATCGGGTATCGGAGCTTACTGGGATGGTAAACCGCTTGTTCCGTTCAATACAGGTTTTCCTCATAATAAGAGAGTATACAAATGGGAGAGTAAGGTCGGGGGATTGACCGCATCTCCGGTTATTGCTTATAAGGTTAGTGACAAGTTTTCATTGGGAGTAACACTGAATATAACTTACGGATTCTTAAATATGAATAAAGAAGCGATGACCACTCAGTATAGCGAGGATACAAAAGGTATTGGTTTCGGAGCAACTATAGGAGCTCTGTTTAAACCTTCCGATAAATTTAGTATCGGCTTTACTTTTAAAACTCCACAAAAGATCAAACTTAAAGGAGATCTGAAATTAGATACATTGAACAAAGTTATTCCTATTCCCGGATTTCCGACTTCAGTTGAGATTACAAGAGAGATTACATGGCCTTTGTGGGCTGGAGTAGGTATTGCATTTAAACCTTTTGATAAGCTCACAATAGCATTTGATGCACAATATACAAACTGGGGAAAATTGGATAAGATCCCTGCAAAAACAGATAATGCAATGTGGAATAAAAACTTGGGGAAAGGTTCAATCATTGGGAAAACCGCTTTTGAACTTGAATGGAAAGATGCTATTCAGTATAGGGTTGGAGTAGATTATAAACTTTCCGATAAATTTTCATTAAGAGGTGGCTATTATTATGATCCTGCACCGGGACCTGAAGCAACGTTGAATATTCTCCTCCCAAGTGTTTCCTACAATGTATTTACGGCAGGATTCGGATATCACACAGATAAAATAGTACTTGATGCCGGTTTTGAATATCTAAGCGGTACTGACAGAGATGCGGATCTCGCCGGAGTAGTTGCTAAAAAAGCAATGCCGGGGACACACGGGATGAAGATACTTGTTCCGACCATAAGCCTAACAATCATATTTTAATAAATGTACAAAGAATCGGAGGGGTGTTAGCCCCTCCCCTGTCTTTGTATTGGCAAAATAACCTAAAATATAAGATAATATTCCGACAGGAGGAAAAATGGAAAATGAGATACATATTCCGACGGATGTTCCGAACGGAAGTATAAACGAATATCTGTCAAATGCCGATGAAATTACGCTCGGTTCCGGCAGATTGATGTTGTTTGCCGGTGATCAGAAAATTGAGCATCTAAATGCCGATTTCTATGGAACGGATATATCGGAAGATGATAATGAGCCCGAACATCTGTTCAAAATTGCAGACAAGGCTGAAATAGGGGTTTTTGCTACTCAGATGGGATTGATTTCAATGTACGGGAGTGATTATCCCGAAGTTCCCTACCTTGTAAAACTGAATTCAAAAACAAATTTAGTTAAGACAGGGCAAAAAGATCCCATATCTCTTCAGCACATTGATATAGATCAAGTTGTCGATTTTAAAAATAAGTCAGGACTTAATATTCTGGGAATAGGTTATACGATCTACCTCGGGAGTGAATTTGAACATCTTATGATAAGAGAAGCATTTCAAGCAATCTTAAAATCACATCAGCACGGATTGATTACCGTCCTTTGGATATATCCGAGAGGCAAAGCTGTAAAGGATGAGAAAGATCCCGACCTTATTGCAGGAGCAACTGGGGTAGCAGCTACTCTCGGTGCCGATTATGTAAAAGTTAACTATCCCAAGAGAGAGGGTGAAAAGTCTGCTGAAATTTTCAAACAGGCCGTTAAAGCCGCCGGAAAAACAAAAGTAATATGTGCAGGAGGATCAAGTACCGACCCGAAGTTCTTTTTGCAACAATTACACGATCAAATCCATATTTCCGGAGCGATGGGAAATGCAACAGGGAGGAATATTCATCAGAAATCTATTGAAGATGCGGTAAGAATTGCCAACGCCACTTCTGCAATAACAATTCATGATAAAAGTGTAGAAGAAGCATATAAAATTTACTCGGGAAAATAATCCATAACGATTTTTAACGTTTTGAGCAGGAAATACAGTAACCAATGTGGTGGTTTGTTTGTGCCATCCCGCTTTTTGTTGACCATGTAATGAAAAAATGTTAAATTGAACCATTATTAAAGAGAGGTGAAGTAATGGTTATTGGTGAAATCGAAAGAAATGACACCGAAAGGTTAAGAGTAGAGGCAAGTAACTACAAGGGATCGGATTTTATTTCCGTTAGAATATATTATCTGGCGGATAACGGAGAGTGGAGACCTACAAAAAAAGGTATTACGGTTAAACCTGAAAAAATTGATGAATTAATAGAATTTCTCAACCAAGCGAAAGAAAAAGTGGGAAAAATAGAAGAATAGAACCGGAGATTTCTTAATGAAAGATGTAGCACTGGAAAAATTACTCAGGTTTACGAAACAGTTTATCAAGCTTCGTACGCTTGGGCATTTGTGGAATGCGTTAAAAAAATTACACTACGCAGATGTTGCTACATTGATCGAATACTTAAGTAATGCGGAAAGGCAGATTGTTTTTAAGATGTTTTTTGACAGGTCACTGGAAATTCCTAAATTTGCAGAGATCATCAGTGAGATTAAACCGGAGATCGCAGCCGAGATATTATCGGAATTTGATCTTAAAAAAATTGTTCCTGTACTTAATGAACTTTCATCGGATGATGCAACATCGCTAATTCCGTTTTTTAATGAAGATTCCCAAACGGAAATCTTAAAAATGATGAAAAATGAAGATGCTGTAGATCTTCAGGAGCAGCTTTCGTATCCGGAAGAGTCAGCCGGAAGAATTATGTCATCGGATTTTCTTGCTCTTTCAGGATCAACTTCCGCCTCGGATGCTATTTCGGCCATACAATTGGCAGGGGAAGATGTGGAAGTCCCGTTTTACCTTTACGTAATTGATGAAGAAGAGAGGCTGATAGGTGTGGTCTCTCTAAAACAACTGATTCTCGTCAAATCAAAGATGAAATTGAAAGATATCATGAATTCTGAGATTTACAAAGTTGATGTTTTTACGGATCAGGAAGAGGTTGCTTCGGTTGTTGCAAATTATAATTTACTTGCTATTCCCGTTGTCGATGACCACAATAAGCTTGTAGGTGTTGTTACGGTTGATGACGTAATTGATATTATTCATGATGAGGCTACGGAGGATATCTATAAATTAGCAGGTGTTACGCAGGATTATAGTGTTGAACTCAGTGTCGGAAAATCAATTCTAAAGCGTGTACCATGGTTGTTCTTAAGCCTTTTTACAACCTCACTTTCCGCAGTTGTTATTTCGTTGTTTAAAGGGACGATTGAGCAATTTATCCTTATTGCCGTGCTTATGCATATCGTTCCTGCAATAGGTGGAGTTGTAGGAAATCAAGCTGTTGCAATTATGGTTAGAGAAATAGTGATCGGATCTCTGGAATGGAAAAGGTCAAAAAAGATATTGTTAAAAGAAGTTTTTGTAAGTATTGGGAATGGGGTCCTTATCGGAAGTATTTCTTCACTTGTAACATATTTGGTTTTCGGAAAATGGGAGATGGGATTGATTTTCGGTGGAGCAATTATGTTTAACCTCGTTATGGGTGCTTTATTCGGTACCATAGTTCCGATCGTGTTTGAAAAACTTAAAATTGATCCGGCTCTTGCTTCAGGAATGATTGTTACCATGCTTACGGATGTTCTCGGACTCTTTTTCTTTCTTGGAGTTTCAACCGTTTTACTCATTTAAAGATGCCATTAGAATCTGCAAAGGGTATTGTTCTCGGTTCCAATGTTTTTAAAGAACGGGATAAAATTGTTCAAATATTAACTGAGAATAGCGGAATAATAAAAATTGTTGCTCATGGATCTTCCAAGAGAAAGAATCGGTTCGGGTCTTTATTTGAACTTTTTACTTTCGGGGAATTCTTTTTCTACAGAAAGGAAGATAAGGAGTTATCCACGCTATCTAAAGGGGATGTAATACAAAGTTACTTTGATACGGTATCCGAATCGGGAAGAATTTTTTATTTTTATTTGATTGCCGAAATAGTATTAAAATTTGTTCCGAAAAATTTTAATTCCGAGAGGGTGTACAAGTTGCTCAACTCAATTTTAATTGGTTCAAGTAAAGGTGTTGACATGAAATATATTCTTTTGTTCTTTATGATCTGGATATTGAGAATAGAAGGGATGATGTTTGAATCGCGAAGATGTTGTAAATGCGGTGAAAATAATCTTACCAAATCGTGGGTAACGGAGGATTTCAGGGGAGTTTTGTGTAACTTGTGCAGAGTAGGAGAAATGGACTCCATCGGAATGGAGTCTATCAAATTTATTGAATGGACGAAGAGAAACGGTTTATCTTCAAAGTATAATAATTTAACATCCGAATTTTGCAAAGAGCTATTTCAAATACTTAAAAATAAAATTGAATATCATGGAGAGATAATTCTTAACTCTTCCCGATATCTTTCGGATCTAAACTGATATTTATTCCGGTACAGCCCAAATATTATTTTTTATCACCAGTTTTTTATCATCAAGCCAAACCGATCTACCCGAACCACCCTCTCTGAAGTCGGTCACTATATCAACATGTTGAGCGGATTTATTTGCTTTCCCTTCTTTGTAATATAATTCGAGCTTCTCCGTATTCTGTTTACTTTCAGGCTCTTTCACGAAGCACTCGGGATAGGAATCGCCGATTGCAATATGAAGGGTCCCTCCGACTTTTTCAACGAAGAGGGGATGCTTTAGTGCTTTTTTTAATCCGCTGTTCATCCCTAAGGCGACTTCTCCGAGTCTTTTTGACCCTGCATCCGTTTCGATAATTTGCCTAAGAGTATCATATCCCTTATTTGCTTGGTATTCGGTTATGATACCTTTTTCAAATTTTAAATAAATTCCTTGTATTGTAACTCCGTTATAATAAACCGGAAGATCAACAAATATTTCACCTTCAACGGTATTGGCGTTAGGACTTGTGAAAACTTCGCCGTCAGGGAAGTTTCTGTGACCTGTACATTTTATGACATTTCTATCTGAAATATCCATCTTTAATTCATATTTATTTCCCGATTCGGACTCTTCGGTTTCGATCCTTATTTTCCGTGTTTTATCAAGAAGTTTGTAAATAGGTTCTTCGACTTCATTTAAGAATAAGGGATCTGTAGTTGAAGCTTTTACTACGATATCGGTATATTCTTCAAGTGACATATCCTCCATATCGGCAAATGCTTTTGTCGGAAACAATGTTAAGACCCAGTCTTTTGATAATCTGATCTTTCTGAAGGGGAGATCTGCTACGGAGAGTGCCGATGAAGTTTTTTCAGGAAGATTTGCAAAGAGTTCGGGAGATTCCGACCCGAGAATCTCAATATATTTTGTCATGGATTCATATCTCATCCCATGCCATATCGGAGTCTTTTCTATCTGTTCAACCGATCCGTATCTGGTGATTGATGTTCCCCAAACTTGTCCTCTATTGTTGTCAGGAGCAATGATGTTTATATCGGCAATTCCTCCGGTGGAAAATATCTTATCCTGAAGAACCGATATAAGAGGCCACGCAATGTGTTCACCTTTCACCATAACCACATCTTTAGGTGTTATTCCTCCGAGTGAATAATCAAGGATAAAATCAGCCCATCTTTCAAGATCACATTTATCAATTTTTGCTTTCACCGTACCTCCTGTTTTTGTTGTAATTAAAAAAAATCAATAATCCGGGTATTAATAACAGTAAATCTCTCATAAGTAGAAGAGTGGCGTTGCTCCCTGTTCCCGAAAGGGTGGAGAAACAACCGCAGTCAAAATTGATTCCCCTTATAAGATTTGTTGCGATTGCTACAATAAATATGAGCAAGAGAGAGTTTATTATGAAAGATGACCCTCTTACGAATATTCCTGAGATTAAGAATGATCCGGCAATAAGTTCCACCCATGGTAGGAAAATTGTAGGAAAATAGATAAATTGACTTGGGAGTAATTTATAATTGTAAAGAATTTTTGAAAATGCCTCAGGATTCAGGATTTTGTCTACCGATGCATAAATAAAAATTCCGCCGAGAAGAAATCTGCATAGGAAAATAAATATTCTGTTTTTAAACATGTTTGTTAAAAGCATTTTTATTTACTTTCTCTTACAGTTCTTTCCTCTACCTTTTCCCACTCTTCCATTCCTCCCTTAAAAACAAATATATTTTCAAATCCCCTATCTCTTAACTTTTCCGCAAGATTCCGTGAATCTTCGCATGAGGGACCGGAACAGTACACTATTATTACTTCTCCGAGTCTTAAAAGTTCTCCTCTCTCTCTAAAAAGTGAGTCAAAGTTCCCGACACTAAAACTATTT
This sequence comes from uncultured Clostridia bacterium, assembly GCA_964422395.1. Classification (GTDB taxonomy): domain Bacteria; phylum Acidobacteriota; class Aminicenantia; order UBA2199; family UBA2199; genus UBA647. Next base: position 8,400 of record CAYRAO010000009.1, on the reverse strand, counting down.
GCTCCGGGGATGTGTTTCTCTGCAAAGTCTTCAGGTGATCTTGCGTCAAGGATTATAGAACCTTTTTTTGCCAAGTAGTATTTTAGTATTTCAATATCAATGGTTTCAATATTGTAACTTTTATGATTTGATTTTTCCGTTTCATATTTCTTTAAAATCGGGATGTTATTTCCGGATAGTTTGTTAAATATTAATGATGAAAAAAGGGCAATTACAAGGATTAAAATTACTTCGAATACCGGTTTTTTCATTTTGTTAAGGGAGACGTGGAATTGACATTCCTCTGGGAAATTCTATTGAATATTCGTAAACGATGGATCTTTTTTTTCCGGGATCGACTTTTATTACCCATTCCAGACGATTTAATTCGTCGATTTTAAAAGTTTTTGGAGAGCTGTTTTCCAATTCTATTTTTATCTCTTCATGAGTCGGAATAGGGATCTGATCGTTAACAATCACCTCTTTTGTCTCGGATGTAAAATTTTCCAGTTCTATCTCAAACGAATAACCGATCCTCTTTTTATCACTCAAAAGTTTTTTATCAACCTCTCGGGATCTCATCTTCTTGTTTACCTTGATCCGATCATCATTTCCTGTAAAAAGTTTGAATTTTTCACCAGGAGATGTGTGATCAATCGTAATAGGACAGATATATTCTTCATTCTCGAAGATTTGTCCATTTCCGGGAAGGAGGAACAGGTCACCGTTAACAACTTCGGCAATTCGATAAACTCTCTCATCAAGCTTTGGTATTGTCATATATTGAAGTTCTCTTTCAAGCTTCAATTCACTTATTTTAACTTTATGGTATGAATTATCTTCACTGATGGTTGCAAGTTCTTTTATCTTGTAAGAAATTGCCATATCCGATCTGACAATTTCGGCATTTTCAAGTTCCGCTTTATGTACTTCGGGGAATTCTTCTCTGATTACTTGAGAATATGACATTCTGCTGTTCGGCATTCCGATTCCCGATGCTGCCATCAATTTTGAATCTATTGTCTCATCAAGACCGGATGTTTTTTTAGGTGGTGAAGGGGCGATAAACCATGGTTCAAGTTTCGGAACCTTTGTTGTCCTCGAAGGAGTAATGGTAGAAAGGACAATTGATACATTATCCCACTGTTCACCTGTACTTTGTCTTATTGCAGCAAGATAACTTATATAAACATGATTTTCTCCGATACGGATATCATATTCCGGCTTCCATGAAGCCCCTGAAATATGGTAAGAAATTTCAATCTCTATTTTACAATCTTCCTCTGTCTCAACTGAGATTTCTGCAGTATATCTTTCTCTTGGCTTGGAATTGTTGGCAAGATTGAGTTCTTCCTTAAGTTTCTTGATCTCTTTGTCAATTTCGTTTATCTCTTTCTCTTTGTTCCTGATCTCCGGTACAAGTGATTTCCCCTCTTCTGACAAAAATCCCAAGAGTTTTGTGTGATTTTCAATTGATAATTCACCTTTTGCAAATCCCGAAGCAAATATCCTTGCGGATTTCCAAATTCCGTCAAGGTGTTTTTCTCTTTTTAATAGGAGTTTGTTAATATCCTCCACAGTTTCTTTTTTTTCATGGAGATTTCTGATTTTTTTTGAAATATCTCTAATTATGCCGTCCGGAATATCTTTGAAGAATGTTTTTTTTATATCAATACTGAAAAACTTTACACTGCTTGTCCCGATTGTTTTTACCCTTAAGGAGTTTGGCTCAAGTCTTTGAGGAAGTCCGGGGAGGGTAATTTTTTCACGACCTTTGCTAAGGGTTATACCACCGAATCTTATGATCTTTGCTTCGTTTGGAAAAACAGTTACGCTTTTAATTTCTGTATTTATCACTTTCATGTCTGTTCCCCATGTTAATTTTAATTGAATAACCTTAATAATTCAATCCCTCATAGTTTACATTATTTGATTAGAATGGGATAATCTGAGCATGAGAGAGGAAAAATGTAAAATTATATCCAATACCGTTGTTGAGGGAAATTATTACTTGATGAAGGTAGAATCCGAATATGTCGCAAAAAATAGTAACCCGGGAAGTTTCGTAATGATAGAGGTTTCAAAAGGGAATGATCCTCTCCTAAAAAGACCTTTCGGGATTTTTAATTCCGATCCTCCTTTCTTTTACATATACTATGAAGTGGTGGGACGAGGGAGTGAACTCTTGTCATTAAAAAAAGGTGGAGAAGATGTGACGGTTCTCGGACCTCTCGGAAATGGATTCCCTGTTTTTCATGATAAGGATATTCTTATGATTGGAGGTGGAAGAGGAATCGTTCCCCTCTATTTTGCCGTAAAGAAATATTCAACTCATAATAATGTTTCACTTGTTTACGGAGCAAGGTCGAAAAACGATCTCCTTTTTACCGATGAGTTGAGTCGGTTCCCTCTTAAAGAGATGGTTTGTTATACGGATGACGGGTCTGCTTTTAATAAAGGTTCGGTAGTTACCGATATAAAAGGAATAATAGAACGAAATGGGATAAATATAACTTTTGCTTGTGGTCCTGATCGGATGTTTGAGTCTCTTAACAGAGAGATAGGTGATCTTAAAATAGAGAATTATGTATCACTTGAAGCACTTATGGGGTGTGGATTCGGGATATGTCACAGCTGTGTTGTCAAAGGTAGTGACGGTAAGTATAAAAAGGTTTGTTCGGATGGTCCTGTGTTTCGAATGGAGGATATTCAATGGCGGATTTAACAGCGGACCTTGGGTTTATTAAACTTAAAAATCCTGTTATTCCGGCTTCGGGTACTTTTGGTTACGGGAGTGAATTTCAACGGTTTTTTGATCTGAATAAGTTGGGAGCTTTTGTCATGAAGGGGGTTTATGCCGAAGAAAGGGAGGGGAACAATCCTCCTCGGATATGTGAAACATCATCCGGTCTTCTTAATTCCATCGGTCTTGCAGGTCCGGGTGCCGAAGAACTTAAAAAACTAATTAAAGATGTTTCTGCAAAAACATCCGTTCCGATTATTGTTAATGTGTGCGGTGGTTCCGATCAAGAATATTTGAAGGTTGCAAAAGTATTTGATGTAATGAACGAAGTTGCAATGATAGAGTTGAATATATCCTGCCCGAATGTTAAGGCGGGAGGAAATTGTCCGGCTCAAAATCCTCATGATACTTTCAGAGTTGTAAAACTCGTGAAGGAGAATACGAAGAAACCTTTGATTGTTAAGCTCTCTCCGAATGTAGCAAACATAGCTGCGATCGCCCGTTCTGCTGAAGAAGCCGGTGCCGACTCCATTTCGGTAGTGAATACATTTCTCGGTCTTGCCCTTAGTGTAGAAAAAAGAGAGCCTGTTTTCAAGAATTTTTTTGCCGGTTTGTCCGGTCCTGCTATCAAACCGCTTGCACTTAGGATTGTCTGGGAGGTTGCAAATGCCGTAAGTATTCCGGTAATAGGCATAGGCGGTATAATGACGGGAAGAGATGTGCTTGAGTTTATCCTTGCCGGAGCGTCGGCTATACAGACGGGGACGGTGAATATTATTGAGCCGAAAGGTTCCGTAAGAATTATTGAAGAGACAAGAGAGCTCATGGATAAACTGAATATAAAAAACCTCGAAGAGTTGAGAGGAGGGCTGAATTTATGAGAAAGAGAATAATTGTAGCATTGGATTTTGACAGATTTGAAGTTGCAAGGTCTTTTGTGGAAAAATTGAAAGAAGCTGAATTCTACAAGGTAGGGCTCCAAGCATTTATGAAGTATGGTCCCGATATCCTTAAGTTTTTAAAAGAAAGAAAAAAAAGTGTTTTTCTTGATCTCAAGTTTAAAGATATACCGAATACGGTTTTTTGGGCGGTAAAGTCATCAATGATATATGAGCCTGAATTTCTTTCCATACATTTGAGCGGAGGAAGGGAAATGATAAAAAAAGCGGTATTGGCCGCTCAAGATGCTTATAATATGAAAATCCTCGGCGTGTCCGTTTTGACATCACTCAACGATAACGATCTTTTTGAGACGGGAGTAGAGATTGGAATGGAGGAATCCGTTATGAAATTATGCGGTCTCGGAATTGATTCGGGACTCAACTCATTTGTCTGTTCGCCTCATGAGGTAAGAGAATTAAAAGATAAGTTCGGTGACAGTATTACCGTTGTGTCTCCCGGAATAAGACCGAAATGGGCTGCAAAGGCGGATCAGAAAAGAGTTTTTACACCAAGGCAGGCAATAGATGCGGGATCGGATTATCTTGTAATAGGGAGGCCCATAACTGCCAGCAAAGATCCGGAAGGTGCTTTTCGGGTTATATTGAATGAGCTTGTTTTGCAGAGATAATGGAATACTACCTTTTTTAAAAGGATATCCCGAAGTGCATGAATAGTGGATGATGTAATCTGCTTTTCTTGATCCCTTTTCTATTAGATATTAAAAAAAATATTTTTTTGTTGACATCCCTGTAGCACTGTAACATAATAGTGTTACAGTGAAAAAGAAAATTAAAATTCTTGAATTCAGAGTTGATGCAAAATCCGCAATGCCTATTTATGAGCAAATTAAAGAAGTTATTAAATATAATGTAATATCCGGAACTCTTGTTTCGGGAGATCGGTTAATGTCTTTAAGAGATTTGGCGATGAGGATAAAAATTCATCCCAATACGATTGTTAAAGCATATTATCAGCTTGAAGTTGAAGGTTTTATAGAATCAAAACCCGGAAAAGGGTATTTTGTAAAACAGAATCGGAAGATATTTTCAAAAGCTAAAAAGGATGTTTTTGAAAAATCCGTTCGTGAGTTTATTTCCAAATCAACAAAATTGGGTTTTGGTATGGATGATATTTTTAAAGAATTAAAAAAAATAGATAAAGAGAGAACAATGAGAAAATCGGAGGAAAAAGATGATAGAAATTAGAGATCTCTCCTTTAAGTATGGAAGGAAACAAATTTTTAAAAATTTCAATTTAAATATTCCGAAAGGCGGTTCGTGTCTTATCACCGGAATAAACGGTGTCGGGAAAAGTACGCTCCTAAAACTTATGGCAGGAGTGTTGATACCCGATAAAGGTGAGATAAATTACGGAGAAAGTTCCAAAATAATACCGAAACGGAAAATAGGATTTATTTCCGATAGCTTAAGTGTATACGAAAGCCTTTCGGTTAGAGAAGTAATTGATTTGCATGTGTCGTTGTATAAAATAGATAAATTTGATTATTCTCTTATATCACATTTAAAGATTTCATATAAGCAAAAGGTGAAGGAACTTTCGGTAGGTCAGAAAACAATCTTACTTTTATCATTGGTATTGTCATCCAAACCGGAATTACTTCTGATAGATGAAGTTATCTATGCGTTGGATGCATATCTGAGAAAACTTTTTTTAGAGAAAATTATTGAGATTCTTTCGGAGAGAAATATTACTTTGATAATGGTAAATGTAAATTTCCATGATATTGAAAATTTGGTTAGTAGGGTAATATTGTTGAAAAACGGGGAGATAGTTGTCGATGAGAATATTGAAGATCTGAAAAACAAAGTGAAAAGAATTCATGAAACGGATTTGTCGGATGATTTACCGGTACTCTTAAAAACCGGCAATCCGGATTTTAGGGAAGTTTATATTTATCCTTTCACGGAAAAGATAAGAGAAAAGATAAACGGAAAGATAATTGATATGGATCTCACGGAAATCATTTCGGTTTTTATAGAGAGGGAATATGCTTAAAAAAGAATTCAGAGAAACGATCAGGCTCTCTATTTTAATGATGATTGCATTGTTGTCAATAATTTTTTTATATAAGCTGAAGATATTCTCACCTATTTTAGGATTCGAAAATTCGTCAGGGGAAATGAATCCGGTGAAAATATCGGATCATTTTGATGTGTTTATAGCTGCATCGGTTATTACAATTGTGTCTGGAATATTCGGGTTGAGTTTGTTCGGATCCGAACATAAAGACAATGCGTTTGAATATCTTTTTTCCGCACCGATCTCAAAATTTAAAATAATTTTTTTAAAGGTTATTACAAGATTGATGGCTCTGATCCCTTTTTTTGCTGTTTATGTCTCAATCTATATTTCACATACGGGAAACGATCTTTTTGTTAATTCTTTCGGATTGAAATTTCTTAATCCGAAATTTTTCATTTCATGGGCTGTGTTTATCTTTTTTATCAGCTTTTTCCCGTCAATCTTTAGACAAAGAAACTGGATAGCAATAACAAATTTGGTTACTTTTATAACACTGTTCTTACTTCCGGTTGCAATAAAAAAGGGATTGTTAATATCTAAATTTCAATTTGTCAATCCCGGAAATATCCAAGTTTTAAGTTTTGGGATAGGAATGTTGGTTGTATTTATTATTTCCGGTGCTGCATTCTTTTTTGCTTATAAAAGATTTGATTTGAAAGAGCAATCTTTCATCGGGAAAAGTTATGTGACAATTTCATTGTCCCCGTTATTGCTTTTAATAGGTGCTTCAATAGTTGTGCTACTTAATTAAAGGAGAAAAAATGTTTAAAAAGATCTTATTTAAAATTTTGTTTTTTTTAATTTTATTGTTTAGTGTACTTTTCGGTTATTAAATAAACAGGAATTAATTTCAATGATAAAAAAAGAATTTAAAGATATTATACAATCGGTTTTTGTCAGATTGTTTACCGGAATCCTATTAATACTGTTGTTGTTCGTTTTATTAAGATTGCTTGGAGAAAAACATATCTCCTTCTTTTCCGAACTTATACGTTGTTACAAGATGTTTTTCTGGATTATCATAGTATGGATTTCTTACAATCTCGGGATCAACATGTTCAAAAAAGAATATAATGACCATGCAATTGAGTATCTTTTGAGTTCACCCCAAACAAAAGCAGGAATATTGACAGCAAAGTTTATTCCGAGGTTAATCTTTTTGATGCTCTTTTCCTCTTTCTATATCGTTGTTGATGCAAGTAGTTTGATTTTAATTACTATCTTTACAACATTTTTTTGTTCTGCGTTTCTAAGTATTTACAGGTGGGGGAATTATAAAGCTACCGTATGGATGATTTTTTATATTCCGGTATTTGCCCTTAATTTATTGTTACATCATTTCCTTGAAATGAACACGGTTTCGGGTGACGGTACGGTAATGTTATCGAGAGATTCTCTCTCTTTATCATTTACCATAATTACGGTTATTCTCGGTATCGGATTTCTCTATGTTTACAAAAAAATGGATATAAGACCTATAAATATGTTTAAAAACAAACTTGCACTTATATCCATAGCACCCTTAGTAGCAATTATCATCTTAAGTATTCTGGTGAAGTTGGGGATGGTGCATTGAAACATGATTTGAGATCCGGTAGGGGAGGAAGGTATTTCTCCCGAACATAAGTCAATTTTTACTGTTTGTCCGGATATTTTGGTAAGATGTCTGCAAATACAAAGTTATCTCTGTAAACAATATCACCTGAAACGATTTCTATTTTCTCTTTGAACATCTGTCCGTCAAAGACAAAAGTATGGAATTCCCCGTTTTCACCACACGGATCTACGGTTTCGGGGAGTGAAGCTAAAAAATTATTATCAAACTCTCTCCCGACAAATTCTTTCGGGATTTGTTTCGGGTCTACGCATGTAATAACCGTTCTCAAACCACTATCAATCATTTCCCTTGACAAAGCATCGGTCGGTATACCCCAGATTGGAAAAAAAGGATTAATTCCGGAGTTCTTTAATTGTTTTTCTCTATAGTTGCGTACATCTTCAAGAAATAAATCACCGAATGCAAACATTTCAACATCTTTTTCTTTTGATCTCTTAACAAATCCCCCCATTATGTTTTCATATTCGGAATTACCGCAAGGATAAGGTATTTCAATTATTTCGAGAGGTAAACCGATGCTGTCTGCTTGCCTTCTTAAAAGTTCTATCCTTACTCCATGCATCGCTACACGATCAAATTTTTTGTTGACCGTACAGAAAAGACCTGCCAAATTGATTTTCGGATTTTGTAGTAATTTATATAATGCCCACGCACTATCTTTTCCACTACTCCAAGACATGAGTGTTTTGGATTTCATCTATCTCTTTTAGTTGTTTATCTTACGATGATAAGAGCCGGATTTTCAGGCGTCAGATATTTTCTTGCTACACGTTTTAAATTTTCTACCTTAATGTTTTTTAGTTTATGGAAAAATTTTGAAAAATAGTTGATGTCTTTTTTAAAGTAGCATGCATATGAATAGTAATATGCTCTATTGATACTTGAAAGCCTGCGAAACATCATCCTTCCCAAAAACATATTTACGAGTCGCTCTAATTCCGTCCCTGCCAAATTATTTACCGATTTTCCATTAAAAAATTTTGGGAAAATCTTTAAAAGTTTATCAACGTTCTTCGGGCGGGTTCCAAGCTTTATGTAGAAAAGAGCATTACCTTTTTTTACTTTTATACCTGCA
>CAYRAO010000008.1:0-78561 GCA_964422395.1 uncultured Clostridia bacterium | reverse complement strand
GAAACAACTCCCGGAATATTTTTCAATTTCTCAACCATTCCTGAAATAGCTTTATCGTATTCTGCACAGGGAACAAATTTCGGATAATCTATAAATGTGAGTTTTCTCATATTTTTTCTTTCATTTTAACACACAGTTTTTTTATCTTTTCATAGAATTCTGGAATTAATTTTTCATTTATATCTGTCGGAATCTCCGGAGACAGATATCTTGTAACAATTTTCCTGTAGACAGGATTAGTAACGGTGAAAATTTTCCTTTTTATTTTTCCCATTTTATAGTGCCAGTTATCTCTTATTTCAGAAACCTCATTTATAATTTCCCATTCCGTTTCAGGAAAATCTTTTCTTGCAAGGTCAAAACTGAATTTCTTATAGACTCCTTTTTTGTCCCTCGCCTGAATATACAGGGCGGGGAGGAGCATGAACTCACTTAGTAAACTTTTCAATTGAAACATATTTTTCGGAATTTTATTTGAGTCAATTTTTCTGATTATTGAATTTGCCAGATTGTGAAACGGTTGAATATAATCGTATCCGTTTTTATTCAGATATATCTCCAACTTAGTCCCTTTATCAGGGAACAGAGACTTTGCATGTTCAAAAAGTTCATGAGGGAAGTATGTCTGCGGATAGTTCTTCAGATCACTTTCGGTCATAATAAACCAACCGTGGTGTTGAATAGGATCGAATTTATACATTATCTTTTTTGCTTTTATCAGTTTTTTTGCCACTCTTACGATCCTTTTTTTATCTTCAAAAACTTCATCCTTAAGAATTACAAGAGCATCAAAATCGCTGTATGGAACCGCTTCGTCAGTACCAAGACTGCCATGGATATAGGCTCCTATTAAATCCATTGATAAATCTTTTATTATTAAAGCATTCATCTTTCTTACAAAACAATTTGTTCCTATTTCAAAATTTATATTTAATTTTTTTTTAATAAATGAAAAGTTTTCATGTTTAGTTTTTTTATTAGTTTCGATTATCTTATGAATGTATTTTAACCTTAAACTTATCGGTGAGAATGAAAATAGGATTCTACTTATCTTACTATCCGGAACGAGATTTCCGTTAAAAAAATTTACCAAATTTCCGTTCATGATCATTTGTCAGACTCCCCTATATTTAGGAATCTGAAGTTGATAGTTGAGAATGTTATATTGATAAATAGAAAAGAGATCAATACGGCATAAGCAATTCCTGTTGCTCCGAAAGGTGAATAAAGGAATAGTGATGCCACGATTCCTATTATCAAAGCTAAAATATACGTTATCAACCTTAAACCGACCTTCCCTATCGACTGAATCAACGGAAGATTCCAGAAACTTAATGCCATTACAACCGAGACGATCATTAATACAAAGAATATATCGGAAGCGGGCAAATATTCCTGTCCGAAAATCAAGTTTATTATTTCTTTTCTGAACATAAAAACAACCCCCAAAGAAATAATGGAAGGAATTGAAAAAATCCTAACAAACTTAACTATCATCATTTTAATTTCTTTTGTTTTATTTTCTGCGATCAATTGAGAAAGCTGAGGAAATATTGCATTTGTCAGTGGGTTTGATAAACGTAGAATAGAATATGCAAGTTTCTTTGCTATTGCATAGTATCCTGCCTGTACAGCTCCCGTTAAAATGCCAACCAGTAATACATCCCCCTGATTTATAACATTAAATACTGTCCGACTTAGCGAATTATTAATAGTGAAATTCCTTATTAATTTCCATTTGTGTTTTAGTTCTGAAAATTTAAACTTTGTTTCAGGTTTTAAGTCATCTTTGAATTCGAAATATGCAACTATGTTTATAATTAAACTGTTAAGCAATCGTGCAAATATTACAGCGAAAAAAAATGCAGTCAGATTTCTTTTAAAAATTATTAATGCGGTAATTATAAAAATAAATTCTATTACCGACATTATAATTCTTATTATGGAATTTAACTTAAAACGGAAAAATAATCGCAAAACTGATGAACTGATATAATCAAAATAGTATGTACTCCATGCTATTGCATATCCTATAACAAAAATACTCAGCCCCGGTTTTTTAATAAAGGTATCATAAAAAAATATTGTTAGAAAAGTGACAACGATTATAGAGATAAAAGCAGTTATTAGTGTCAGATAGGCAGCACCTTTTACAATTATTGTAAGATGATCAATGCGTTTGTCCGCTTTAAATTCAGCTCCGAATTTTACAACGGTTGTTCCGAGGTTAAAATTGAAAAATTCCTGAGTAGTCATACATAAAGCAACTATCATAGCGAATGTCCCGTAAAGTTCGGCTCCGAGAATTCTTGCAATTATTATTGCTCTTGTGAAGTTTAAAACTGTTCTAATTAAATTCTCAAGAAATACCCATGAACTGTTCTTAATTAAAATTCTTGATTGTTTGTCCAGAAATCTTCTCCCTAATGATTTAAGTTTCTGAACAATTAATGTCATTTTTAATTAACCAATACTATTTTTATTATCTCGTTTTTCGAGAATAACCTCATAGGCATGAAGGGCCATGTTCCCGTTCCGCACGAAGTATAAATATATGAGTCTCCTTTTTTGTAAAGTCCATAGTCATATTTGAAATAGAATTTTGAAAAGATATCCAGCGGAGGTATCTGTCCTGCATGAGTGTGTCCCGATAATTGAAGATCAACTCCCGATCTGACAGCATTATCGAATATATCCGGACGGTGGGATAAAAAGATAATTGTATTGCTTTTATCAACTCCGGAGAAAGCTTTCTTCAAATCAGTTCCTCTGTCTTCCTTTCTGCTGTTTTTCCCCTCTTTATCATCGACACCCACTATGACAATGCCGTTTTTCAATTTAACACTTTCGTTAATCAAAACTCTGATCTCTGTATTATTAATGATCTCACCGAAAGTATTTACATTGTTTCCAAAATCAGTATTTCCGGTAACACAGTAAACTCCGAATTTTGCCTTAAATCCGGACAGGATAACAGAATACTTTTTCCCGTCTCTTACCACCATGCTGACCAGATCACCTGTTATTACTATCAGATCCGGTTTGAGTTTATTTGTCGTCTCCACTACTTTTCTCAGCCATCTTTCGGAAGTAATTCCTTTTTCAATGTGGATATCCGATAAATGAGCTATCGTAAAACCGGATAATGTCTCAGGAATATCTTTTAACTTTATCTCTATGTTTCTTACAACAGGGATACTTCGACCGTTGATCCAGGAATAGATCGAAACAGAGATAGATAAAAAGAGAGCTATAAGTACAAACAACTTCTTCTTTTTTATCGCTGTTGTAAAAATCAATTCAAAGAAAAAAAAAGTCGATGAAATAAGCATCATCCCCATAAGAAACCCACTAAGCAGAAAAAGGGGTGTTAAAGTGACCTTTGCACATAATTTTGCATATACAATGAATATTATCAGTGAAAAAGTCAAAGCCCCCCCGATAAAAAGCTTTCCCCCATTTTTTAACTCAAGCCCCCTTGATATCCGGAAGTATAGGAACATGGTAATCAGAATGTAAATCAATAACGGGATTGAGCCGCGGATCACTTTTTTCCTCTCCCCCTACCGGATAATTTTCCTATCCTGAACAGTAAAAAAACCGGTCTTAACAAAATAAAAGCAGGGAATAAGAATCCAGGGATATTTACAGTCTCTATATCGCTCATCTTTGGAACGAAAATATAGTATAGATAATAACGGAATCTACCCCAAAATGTATCAATTGATTTGATCTCCAGGCTTTTGTAAGAAAAATTTTTCTTTTTTATATACCCTTCTTGAACATTATCGCTGAACTTATCACATAAGGATTTTATCCTAATATTTAAAAAATCTTTACTATCTATCTCTTTTGGAATCTCCAATTCAAGAAACGTTTCAGACAGAGATAAAGTAATAAGTAAAAGAGAATATATTTTCATTTTTTTGGAAATGGAAATAACCTTTTTCCAACTAATATCAGACCTATTTCTCACTATATTCACAAAGTCTGCAATATACACAAATCTAGTCCACCCGTCTTTTGTTGCATTAATGCAAATACCGATTATTGACATCTCCGGAGATAAACATAATATCTTTTCATTTTCAATACCAATTTCACATACATCTTCAAATAATTTTTTATTCAAATTAAAAAATTCAGGTCCCCTCTGAATTCTAAAATGGAGATCAAAAATCTTTCTCCCTTTGTTAACAGTATACTCTCTTCCGAGAAAAGACCAGTAATACCTCAATGCTCTCCCCATCTTGAATAAAATATTGAATCCGTTTCTTTTTATATATTTGTAAAATTTATTAAAATTTTTACTATCAATAATCAGATCAATGTCCTGATACGATCTAAGAGCATAATCATTATAAGCATAAGTTGAAATTACAGGTCCTTTAAAAAAAAGTGCCCTTATCCCCTCGTCACTAAGTAATTTTTGAAATTTACTTAACTCCGAGCAAATTAAAAGATTATTTGCAATATTTTTTAAATAAAGATTTTTAAGTTCATTTAATATTTCAAAGGGAATAATGTTAATTCTATTTTTTCTTATTTTTACATAAATTTGAGAAAATACTCCATGCTTTTGAATTAACTCCAACCATTTCTCCCAGTTAATTTTTTCAGGAATTTTCAAAGAAAAATCGAGATTACATTTTTCAATACGTAGAATATTTACCATTAATTCAAATTCCGGATTCATAACTCTGATAGTGAAAATTAATTACGCCTTATGAACTTTCCCTCTCTTAAGACCTTTGATCTTAATTGCATTTCTTGTATCAATTACAACTTTTGCTTTCTTCAGTATAAAATCATAATCTACATCCGAATGATCGGTTAGAATAATCGCACCATCGTAATAATCATCTTTAATTTTCTTGATATTTACCGACTTGAGATCAAAATTATATTTTCTTGTCCTTGGAAGTTCGGGAATAAAGGGGTCGAAATAATCCAATCTGCATCCTTCAGATGACAGTATTTCCATTACCTTTAGTGCCGGACTTTCCCTCATATCATCCACATTTTCCTTGTATGCAACTCCGATTATTAATATCTTTGATTTCTTTAGGGGAACCCCCCTGCCGTTTAAAACACGAAGAAGTTTGTCCGTAACATAGTACGGCATTTTACTGTTAATTTCACCTGCAAGCTCTATGAAATGGGTATTAATATCATATTCCTTTGCTTTCCAACTCAGGTAAAAAGGATCTATTGGGAGACAATGTCCACCGAGTCCCGGTCCGGGATAGAAAGGTTTGAATCCAAACGGTTTCGTAGATGCCGACTCAATTACCTCCCAAACATCTATACCCATCCTTTCAAATACAATTTTAAGTTCATTAACCATAGCAATATTTACAGCTCTATAAGTATTCTCAAGAATCTTTGATGCCTCCGCAATCTTCGGACTCGAAACAGGAACGATATCAACTATCTGACCGTATAATCTCTTCACTATTTCCAAACCGTCTTTTGTAACCGCACTTATCACCTTTGGAATGTCACCGGTCTCAAACTCAGGATTTCCGGGGTCTTCTCTCTCGGGAGAATATCCAAGGTAAAAATCCCTTCCGACCTTTTTCCCATTCTTCTCAAGAATTGGGAGCATAACTTCCTCTGTTGTGCCGGGATAGGTGGTACTTTCCAAAACTACAACATGACCTTTTTTTAGATATTTTGCAACAATTTCGGTACTATCCGTAACATATGAAAGATCAGGATTAAAATGGTAATCAAGAGGGGTCGGAACACATATCAGGATATGATCAACATCTTTTAATCTTGAGAACTCGGATGTTGCACTAAATGATTTTTTACTTTGAATAAATTCTTTTAGAAAATCATTGCTAATATGCTTAATATAGCTTTTCCCTTTGTTGAGCATCTTAACTTTTTTTTCATCTATATCGAATCCGAGAACTGTAAATCCTTTCTTTAAGAACTCTCTTGCCAGCGGAAGACCTACATATCCCAAACCGATAATAGCTATTACAGCATCCTTATTCTTTAGTTTTTTAATAATTTTATCTTTCATATCAATAACCTCTTATCAAAATTAAAAACCATTCACACACTCTCAAAAACAAAACTCTAAGCTACCGCCGTTGTTTTGGGATTTATACTGAAATCCCAAAACTGAACGGTTAAACTCTCATATACATCTAAAATTAAACTCACATTTCTAAAAAAATTAGCACAACAGAAAAAAATAAAAAAGCTATTTCACTTTTTCTTTATTATTTCTTACTTTCTTATTTTTTTTTCAATAATCAGATCAAATGGCTTTTTTATAGAAATAAAGTTACTATCTGGATCTTTCCTCGCTATCACTTTCTTATTGTGAACCCACTTGATTATTATTCCGTCTTTTGATTTTAAACTTATTTTTTTTATATCTTTTGAATAAACATTCAACACCGATTTTCCTATCCGTCTTATTACCGGAATTCTTGTGATCCTCTTGTAGATCACAGATTGTATCCGCCTGAGAAAATATTTAAATTTTGCTATAATCAACCCAAAACGGCCACCTGATATTTTAAGAATTTTTCCTTCTCTGTGAACAGAAATAACCTTTCCGACAATATCTTTTTGAGTTATAGGATGTTGATCAACAATCTTATTATTATCACCTTTTGTGATTAACAATCCACCTTTTTTATCAACAATCCTATGGACAATCAGTGACTCACCAAATTCATTATAGTTATTACGAAAAACAATTACATCACCAATTGATAAATATTCGATTGCAATTTCTCTTATTGAGACAATGTCACCCTTACAAAGACACCCCCTCATACTACTTCCACTGTACGATGTTATCGTTCGGGAATCCTTTTTTTTGTTAATTTGTCAAACCGGGGATACACCCATAGAATTACATGCACCGCTAGCAGTAGTGCCGTTGCTATTACAATTCCCATCTGTATTTGTGTTGCCGGAACCGCAATTGTAAGTTGCAATATTTCCGGTCGGTTGACAGACAGGTCCGACATTAGGATTATTACCGACTATACATCCGTCAAGTGCGGCACTTCCGTTTTCACACGCTCCGAAAATCAAATCTATCTTTCCAGCTTCAACACTGGTAGGTTTTTCATAAATAAGCTTTTCACTTTGTTTCATTTTCAACTCCGGTTAAAAAATGATTTTTAATCATGCTCTACTCAAGAATTTTTTGAATATAATCCATTATAAAACTATTTTTTTTAAAATTCAATCTCCAACCCTGATATTTTTTTGAAATAGCCGAACAATCAGAAAACCATCTTTTCCTTATAGCCAAATCTTTCATAGCCTGCTGAATATAAATCTCAAATACGGAAGAGACCAGTTTATAGCAAACGTCAATAGCATCCATTTTTTCAATATTAAAAGAATCCGCCTTATGGATACTTACAAGAGAGTGGATAGGATACTTTTCTTTTTTTTTTATAGAATCAAAAACAACTTTTGAAAAATTAATATCGATAAACCCTCCACACACACACCACTCTCCAAATCTATTTTTTGATATCCATGCTTTATCATCTGCAATTATCGGATACTTTTCAGACAATAACTTTGAGATAGTGGTCTTTCCCGATCCGGATTGACCGAAAAATAAAACAGCTCTCCCATTAATATTCACTGCAGAAGCATGAAAAAATAATCCTTGCCGTTCCATAGGAATCTTTTTTTTTTTCTTATTTTCCATCAGGATCGGATTTATAACTTCTCCTTCTCGTTTTCGGGAATACACCTCTTCTCTCTGCTTCCTCACATAAATAATAGGGATGAACAAGTTTACCGGATAATGAATAGTTTATCGCAACACACTGTGTTTGACAACGGTGAGAATGAATACAGTCACCGCATAATCCCGGATATTCGCTCTCCAGATCATCTCTAAGTTTTATCAGAGTCGGATCGTTTATCCATACTTCTCTAAGGCTGTCTTCCCCTATCTTCCCAAAACAAAGCTCCGGGATATTCCTACCTATACCGCAAAGAGCCATTTCACCGCTTCCCAATATCCCAAGTATCCCTCGCACATTACACTCATTTCCAACATTGTTTACCTTAAGAATTTCCTTGATTTTCAATAAAGCCGGGGGCAATGAAATGTGGAGCCTGATTGGTGTTTTGTCCTGCAACTCTCCTCTGACATATCTTACAAGATTTATCAACTCTTCATAGTCAAGTGTTTTTCCATCTTCGGTCATGTTCTTACCGCGACCGTTAGGTGTAACAGGATTAAACTTAACCGATCCGGCACCAAGTGAAACAGCAAATTTCACCAACTCTTCCACATCTCCTAAATTTCCTTTATGCGGAGACATAATTATTTGCGGTTTATATCCGGCATTTACAAGATGTTTGATTCCTCCGACAGTCTCTTTAAAAGCACCCTTTTTACCCCTGAATTTATCATGAAAATCCGATCGATGACTGTC
Organism: uncultured Clostridia bacterium; assembly: GCA_964422395.1. Lineage (GTDB taxonomy): Bacteria > Acidobacteriota > Aminicenantia > UBA2199 > UBA2199 > UBA647. The sequence continues at coordinate 70,123 of CAYRAO010000008.1, read as the reverse complement.
TAAACTGGTGGAAATAAAATGGAGCTTCGATCGGTTTTTCATATAGTCCGCAAGTTCTGCATCAATAAGTATTGCATTTGTCTCCATAATAATGCTCAATCCCTCTTCACTCATCAAATCAAGGATTTCTCTAAATTGAGGATGAAGCAGAGGTTCTCCTCCGGTAAATTTTACACTCCTTAATCCAAGGGTCTTACCCTCCTTCACTGCCATTGCCAGATTGTTAAGATCAATATAATCTCCGGGGGAAGGTTCTCCATTAACGAAAGAAGGAGTTATCCAACAATGTTGGCAAAAAAGATTGCATCCCGTAGTCATATAGAGATAAAGGGTATTGAGCGGTGGAATTCCTTCCGGGATATCAACCTTAGTATTGCTATCTTTCTCCTTTTCTAAAAGTATTTCTTCGCCTCTACTCATCGACAACTTCCCCGATAAACCCTTTTGAATAAAGGTCCGTTAAAAAACTCTCCACATCCCTTTTTACGTCATCTTCGGGTACATTGTCATAAATACTCTTTATATGAGAAATGACTTCCGATAATGATCTGGGATGTTTTTCCAAAGATTTCCAAATATCCAACCCGATTTGATTAATAATCTGTGCCGAATCGGAATCGGAATTGAACAGTATTGCACCATCTTCATCTTCGATTCGACAAGACACATCCGGATTTGATAAAAATCTAGTAGATTTCCCCATACTCATCTCTCCATTTTTTTTTAATTTTACATTCGGGAATAATACCCCCTCAGAAATCATATTCCCAATAAACTCAACGATTTCCGATTCAATATTATCCCTGCTTTTCTTAAATTTGTCTGAAACTTTATCAATAATTTCCTCTATCCTTTTTTCCCCGTCCATTAATCCCAAAATACTCCGCGTGGTACCATTTATTTTCAATACCCTCAGTTGTTCGGCAAGAAAAAGCAAAGATATATCTGAAAAATCCTCTACAGCGACTTCTTTTTCAATAGAAAATTTTAAGTTCTTATCTACACTTAATCTCATGATTTAAACCACGGGACATTCGGAGATACCATACCGGTTTCATTAAGGAACCGTCTGTAACAATCGTGCATATTCGGTAAATTAAAATCTCCCTTCGTAGTATATGGAAGCCCGGGGCAACTTCCGTTGCAAAATTCCGTCCATTCACATCCTTGACATTCCTTAATATCGCTCATCGGGATACTTCTACGCTCTTTTAAATCCGTCAAGATTTTATGATTTTGCCAAATAGATTTTATGGGATTTTTGTTTATCCTTCCCATCTCCAGTCCGGGAAGCATATTACACGGTGAGATAATCCCATCATGATGAACTGATAATTTGTCAAACATACATCCGCAAGCAGTCAAATAACCCATTTGCCACCTTTTACTCTTTTCTCCCGTAGCTTTAGCATGCTCCATCTCACCATAAGATATCCATTTTGCCTGGGGTCCGGCCGATGAATTAATTCTCCCTTTATATTTAACTTCGAGTTCATGCATGATTTTCATGGCTTTGACTTTTTGATCCGGTAATAAAATAATGCTTGACCGGTTATCACATCCGGAACCCATCGGTATCGCATCATTAGTTCCAAATGAATCAAGGCCGATATCTTCCAATAAAAGTTTTGTCACATTCTCAAGATCATCAACGTTATAACGATTTATAGTTACTCTCGAAGTTACGGGAAACCCTCCCTCTTTAAGCAATCTCAATCCTCTGATCGCTTTATCAAAAGATCCTGCACCTCTGCTCCTATCATGAATTTCAGAACACGATCCGTCTATGGAAATTTGTATTGAATCAAGACGCTTTCTCCTTTTTCCTATATTAAAACTTTCCAAAGTTTTCTCAGTTATCAATGTACCGTTGGATAGGATGGTAAATCTCATACGGTTGTCGATGATATGATCTATTATTTCCCAAAGATCTTTTCGTACGAATAATTCACCTCCACTCAATGTAAGATTTCTAACTGCAAGACTCCCCAGTTCATCAAAAAACAGGAACCACTCTTTTGTAGAGAGATCGGGACGGATATTCATCTCGTTCGCATAAAAACAATAGTCACAATGAAGGTTGCACTTTCCGGTTAATGAAACATCAAAATTGTCGGGAGCGGCATTGCGATTGACATATTCTTCATCGCCGATAAACTCACCTCCGATCGCTTCTCTTACAAAACCGGTGTTTTTCAAATCATAAATCATATTTTCAATATCGCTTTTCAAACTTTTTTCAGGAACAGAATCAAAATTTTTTTTTATACCTTTGGAAATATCCATTATTGAATTCTTCCCGTTTAAAAACTTCCATATGTGAAATGCAGTCTGATTCAGATATTTTTCCCTTATGTTATCGGGATTATAAAGAACGGCTCCATTTTCTGATACGGAAGTTGATATTTCACTCGACCTTATATGTTTTGTTTTTTCTAAACTCGTACTTTTTTTTTTAATTTGTCTCTCCGTAAAGAAAACCAATTTTAATAAACATTAGTTTATTATTCACAATATTTTTTAACAGAGAAACATGTCAAAGTCAACGGTACGGATCAAAGAACTGCGGGTAAAATATAATTTCTGACAATTTCAAACGGACGCATTGATTTATCGTTGATATAATTTCCACTCAAGAAACAAACTACCATGGACAAATCTTTGAAGATAAAAATAAACTGCCCTCCGTACCCCCAGGCAAGAGTTGTCTTTACAACAGTACCGTTTATATTAAAATTGTATTTCCACCAGAAATAGCCGTAACCGAATTCTTCGGATACCCGTATGTAATTCTTTGTCGACCCGTTTATCCATTCTTCCGGAATAATTTTTTCCCCGTGCCATTTTCCGTTATTTAATACAAGTTGCCCGATCTTTGCCATATCTCTCCCTGTCAAATAGACATCATCCGCTCTTCCGTTCGGGGCTTTATACCATTTTTTTTTTTTAATACCGAGCGGGATAAAAAAATATTTATCGGTAAATTCCGAGAATATCATCCCTGATGCATTTGAGATAAGTGCTTCCGTTGTATGGGAAACACCGGAAGAATATACAAATTTTTCTCCTTGTGTATTAACAAGTTTCCTATCCAATGTAAATTTCACCCAATCATCTTCTTGCTCCATCTGATAATAAGTATTTCTCGGGTCACTATATTTATAAGATGTTTCCTCCCACGACAAACCGTGTGCCATCATTAAAAAATCTTTTATTGTTATCCCTGATTTTTGCTTACTCCAGTTTTTATAACTTTTATACTCAGGAAAGTACGGGTAAACTCTGTCATCAATACTTCCGACAATATCTTTCTCAATAGCAATCCCCATCATTAATGAAATAATACTCTTCGTTACGGACATCATAGCATGTAATTCAATATCGGTATTATTTACATACGAGTCGACAACCGTTAATCTTTTTTTATAGAAATCATCAAGAACAAGCTTACCGTTCTTAACTATTAGCAGAGCATGAATAATATCAAAATCTCCGATTAATATTTTTTTGATCATATTCTCGATCAAATAACGATTCATACCCGCTTCTTTAAGAGTTGATACCGACCATCCGTCATCCTTTTGTTCGGGTTTTTTGTAATATTGTGATTTTTCACCACCTTCGGAAACAGTGCACGAAAAGTTGAGGAAAAGAAAAACAATCAGTAAGTAAATCTTGTTTTTATATTTGCTCCATTTGAGAATATTCATTTATAAAGTATATTGGATAACGACATCTCTTTCAATAAATTATTTTTTGTCCGCTATAAACGAATGAGGAATCTATATATTATTTCATTGACAAAAATTTATGAGATCTAATAGTCATTGACATAATATTGTGTCCGTATTATATTTTTCACGATGAAACCTACATCCAATAGTTCATCTGAAACAGAAGTATTACAAAAAATAGAATCTTCATTCACACCAAGCGAAAAAGAAATTATAGATTTTAAAAAGGAGGTTTTGAAATATTTGGAAACAATGGTAGAAGATAATTTGAGAAAGGTTATTAGTGAAAAAAAAGATAATGGAAGTCCAAGCAAAAGTGCCAATGATTTTTTTAGAAAAAGGAATAGGTACAGAGCAACAAGGAAACTCCTTCTCCACCTTGTCAGTATGATCGGAGATATATCCCTAATACAAATTGAGAATAAATTAAATGAAAAGAGTTTCATAGAATTTAAGAAACTCATCATTTTTCACACTAATCTTCTCAAGGAACCGGACGTTATTGAAGTTATGATCAAGGAATTTGAAAATATCAGTCAAATAAAAAGAAAGAGTCTTTGGTTTTACAAAGGTCGCATGAGAAGTTCTTTTAATGAGATCAACCAATTGATAAGTCAAGCGGAAAAGCCCGCTCTTGCAGATTACAAAAAACTGTTCACAGCTATAGAAAAGATCTCATCATTCTGGTTCTTTGTAAAAAGAGATAAGTTTTCAAAAGTTAGGACTTCGGATATATATTTGTATAAGCTTGTAAAAATTTTAAATAGCAGACTTGATAAACAATAATACTCTTCAGTACGGGACCTTGTCTTTTTTCTTTTCCCAATATGTGAAAAGTTCCAGGCACTCTTCTCTCAGTTCTTGAACGGACACAAGCTTTTGTTCCGTTGATATTCCTTTAATAACATCGTAAATAAACTTATCATCAAATCCGATCTTTGCCGCATCTTTATTGTTGCAACCATAATGTAATGATTTTATTTTTGCCCAGTGTATTGCCGAGAAACACATTGGGCAGGGTTCGCAGGTTGAATATATTGTACAGTCCGAGAGATCAAATCTTCCAAGTTTTTTCGATACTTTTCTAATAACTAAAATTTCTGCATGGGCAGTAGGATCATTGGTTTTCACAACCTCATTATGAGCTGAAGCGATAACTTCTCCATCTTTGACTATTACTGCTCCGAAAGGACCGCCTTCATTTTTTATCATTCCGGACTTTGCTTCTTCAATTGCTTTTTTAAAGAATAGTTTTGACTTTTCCTTCATTACATATGATTATATTTTGCCTTGAAAAAATTGTCAAAATATATATACAACCTATACACTCAATTGACATTCCGGCATAAATATATTAGATTTACAGTGTAATCTTTGTAAAGAGAGTCTGATGAAAATAATTCTTGCGTCCGATCATGCCGGTTTTGATTTGAAAATGCATGTAAAAAAGTATCTTGAAAATAAGGGATACTCTACAACAGATATGGGAGCCTTTTCAAATTTACGTTCCAATTGGGCTGAATTCGGGGCAAAAGGAGCGGAGGTCATTTCAAAAGATCCCGACAACTCGTTGGGGATCATCATCTGTGGTTCGGGAATCGGAATGTCAATTGTTTCAAACAAATACAAAAATGTCAGAGCTGCATTATGTAACGATATACATTCGGCTGAAATGTCAAGAAAACATAACAATGCAAACGTTCTGAATATGGGATCAAGAGTCATAAACCCAGATGAAGCGGAAAAAATAGTGGATAAATGGATTAATACAAAATTTGAAGGCGGACGTCATGCGGACAGGCTCGAATATATGTTTAAAGAAGTGGAAAATAAAAATTTTAAATAGATCAGGAGAATTGTAATGTTAAATAAAGATATTTTTCAAATGGATCGGGAAATAGCGGAAGTAATTCTTAAGGAAACTCAACGTCAAAATGATAATCTGGAATTAATTGCATCCGAAAACTTTGTTCAGAATGGTATTTTGGAAGCTGTCGGATCGGTTCTGACAAATAAGTATGCGGAAGGATATCCTAAAAAAAGATACTACGGCGGTTGTGAAAATGTTGATATTTCGGAAAAATTGGCAACCTCAAGAGCTAAAGAATTGTTTGGAGCCGAGTATGCGAATGTTCAACCCCATTCGGGAACTCAAGCAAATATGGGAGTATATATGTCCGTTCTTGAGCCCGGTGATACAATGTTCGGTATGGACCTCTCTCACGGAGGTCACCTTTCTCACGGTCATCCGCTAAATTTCACAGGGAAACTTTACAATATAGTATCTTACGGAGTCAATAAAAAAACAGAGACTATTGATTATGAAATTTTAGAATCACTCGCACAAGAACATAAACCCAAACTAATAGTTGCGGGTGCATCGGCATATCCCAGGTTTATTGATTTTGAAAAATTTAAAAATATCGCAGATAGTGTCGGTGCAATTCTCATGGTTGACATGGCACACATTGCAGGACTTGTCGCTGCCGGTATTCATCCCTCTCCCGTTCCATATGCCGATTTCGTTACATCGACAACTCACAAAACCCTCCGTGGTCCGAGAGGAGGGATGATCCTATCAAAAAAAATCTATCTTAAAGAATTACGAAAAAATGTTTTTCCAGGCATTCAGGGAGGTCCCCTGGAGCACGTAATTGCCGCAAAGGCAATTTGCTTTAAGGAAGCGATGGGTAATGAATTTAAAGAGTATCAGAAACAAGTGGTAAAAAACGCTTCAATTCTTTCAGAAGAACTTACAAGTCATGGACTTAGAATTGTGTCCGGTGGGACAGATAACCACCTGATGCTGGTAGATGTTACACCGATGAATATTACCGGTAAAGATGCCGAAAATGCTCTTGATGTTGCTGGGATAACCGTAAACAAGAATACAATCCCATTCGATACCAACCCCCCCATGGTTAGTTCGGGAATAAGACTCGGTACTCCGTCTCTTACCACAAGAGGGATGAAAGAATCCGAAATGAAAAGAGTGGCGGAACTGATTGTTGAAGCATTGAAGAATACTTCCGATGAATCCGTATTGGCAGGAATTAAAGTAAAAGTAAAAGAACTCACATCCGAGTTCTCAATTTACACGGACATAATTGAAGAATATAAAAGAAAACTGGGAATCTGAAAAACAATTGATCTTACTTGAACAAAACAGAATTAGCAAAGAATACATAAATTCTCTTCCCGTAATACATTTTGACGGCAAAGTACAAGTAATAAATGAAACAACGATTGCCGATAAAATAATCAAAAAGATTTCAAGGGAAAAAATGGTAGGATTTGATACCGAGAGCAAACCCTCTTTTAAGGCAGGTGTTTCACATCCGATTTCTCTCATTCAGATTGCTACGTTAAAATCTTCTTTCCTATTTCAAGTTAACGGTAATGAAATTTTACCACTGTTGAAACCGATTTTAACTTCTACCAAAATCAAGAAAGTGGGAGTCGGACTTGCACACGATATCAATAAGCTAGAAAGTTTCAACGGTATATCACTGAGGGGATTAATTGATCTGTCACTAATCGCAAGAGAGAAAGGGATAATCCAAACGGGAGCAAGGGGATTGACTGCGAGATATCTTCAAAGAAGACTTGTAAAAACCGCTCAAACGACTAACTGGGCAAGATCGGAATTAACCGAAAAGCAAAAAAATTATGCCGCCATAGATGCTTGGGTATGTTTAAAAATTTATCCGCTTATAATTAAAGATAATATTGACTATAAAAAATTAGAGGATGAATTTCAACAACAAAAAGAGTCCGATGATATTGCCTCTAAACATTCTTAATTTAATACTGATCGATTCCGTCGCAATCCACATTGAGTATCTCTTCAATATAACAATTTAACCGGATATGATTTTAAGATTTTTTAATTTCCAAAAACAATCTGCCGTAGCTGATATATCTGCAAAAGCATCGTGTGCATCTTCAAAATCTTTGTTAAAAAGCTTTATGTGCAATTCCGATAATGAAGGCCATTTAAGCCCGTGTTTACCTTTAATTCCACAATAATCTACAGAACTTATCATTGTACATATCCTATTTTTCAAAAAAAGTTTATTTTTTATTTTTTTTCTTATAAACTCCGCACCTATAATTTTTTCATCAAATTGCATATTGTGAGCAATAAGGTTTGTAGCTTTGTTTATATAATCGCTAAACAGAACCAAAACATAAGTGAGATCGTCTCCTTCCCTATAAGCCTTTTCGGTTGTGATACCGTGAATATTTGATGACTGTAAAGGAATTTCGAAATTTTCCGGCTTTATAATAAAATTTTTAGAGTCTATCTTTTCCCCCTTTTTATTATAAAGGAGCCAAGCAAGCTGAACCATCCTCGGCCAATTATCAACATCGCTTACCGGAACTTTCCAATTCTTGGGTAATCCGGTCGTTTCGGTATCAAAAAACAGGTACATTTTATATCCCTCTTTATTAGATTAAACTATCACGTAAGAATAACAAATGCAAGTTAAAATGAGTCTAATACCTTGAGAACTCTGTTGAAGAGAGGGGGCATGTTACGGATGAGAAATTTCCATCCGTAATACTTGTTTCTCTTGCCAAGTGATTGGAATTAATAGAAGGCTGGTTTGGACTATTTGGAATATGGTAACAAATTAAAAATTTCAGATATTTTATTCATTAAAATACATCCGCTTATTCCCGCATTAAGTGATTCCACAATTGAAGTTTGAATTATTGATATTGCCGGATATTCCTCGAAAAATTTTCCATCTATCCCCGATCCTTCATTTCCCAAGACTATTACAGCCGGAAAAGTTATCTTATTAACAGCCACAAACTTTTTCTTGTTGTATGAAGTCGTAAGATACATATTGAATCCGTTTCCTTCGATTTCTTTTGCAAATTGTTCCATCGATTCAAATATTTTTGTATTAACATAAAAAACCGAGTTTTGGGATGTTCGAAGAAACTTTGTATTCGTAAGTTTAACGCAACTTCCAATAAGAGCAACGGATTTGATGCCGAATGCTGCAGCACATCTGAAAATTGATCCTAAATTCCCGGGATCTTGAATTCCATCCATCGCAAATATTACGGGAGTATCAAAAAAGTTAGTGGATTCAGGTAGTTTTTCATATATCGCAATTAACGGAGACGAATTTTTAAGAGACGAAATTTTTTTAATTGCTTTTTCCGATACATACCACAATTCTTTATAATTTTTCTCTCTCAAATCAATTTGATCTTCATAATCTTCTCTTATCAATACAATATCCGGAGAGAAACCTCTGCTTGAAAGGTCTTTTACAAGTTTAACACCCTCAAAAATATATAATTCATCCTTTTTTTTATAAATCTCTTTAATCTTTATATTTTTATCAGACAAAATATTTCTAATCTTTAAAGACAATTTGTCTCCTTATAAGGTTTTTAGTTTTTTCTTTAAAAGGATCTATTATTTTATAAATTTTAGCAAATCTTTCAGCACCTCTGTCGGAAAAATCTATTTTAAGATTCAACACGCCGTTCTTAAATACCGCTTCATCGCCAGGCTGAACGTTTTTTTTTACTTTATCCATGAATTCACCGATATCTTCACCTTTTATCTCATAAAATATATATTTTATATCTTTATTGAGGTTTTTTCTCTCATTTACCGGAACAACTTTGGTAATTTCAAGATCACTTGAAACCCTTTTTAAAGAATCCAGAATTTGTGATTCACTAAATTCGGGATCAATATATAACTCTACAACCTCATCGAATCCTTCTGCAAATACAGGCAGAGGGGGAATTGAACTCATCTTAATCCTCGGATGAAATCCTTCCGTACACCGGAAACCGATTCCCGATTGCCGGATAATTCTCTCAATATATTTCATCATAGGTAGATGTGACAGCCATGAGTATTCACCTGTTTTTTTATAAAATATTCTTATTTTATTATACTCTATTTTTTTTAAAGATGATTTTTTTATGAGTTCCGTGTCAATTTTCTCAGGATAAATTTTTTTATACATAAATCCACACCCTTTACATTCGTTGCATTCCATTTCCGTACAAGACGGAGTAACCTCTTCGCTCATAGCTTTGTTGTATTCTTTTTGAAGATGTTCGGGATTAAAATTGAAATCAATAAAGTCCCATGGCAAAATAATATCCGGATTTATTTTATCAAGAAATTTCCGTAGTTTAAGTTCGTCAATAAGGTTTGACCATATGTTGTAATTAAACTCCGAATCCCATGCGGAAAAAATCTCCCCGGCTTTAAATGCCCTATAAATTAACTCCCCGACGGAGCTATCTCCTCTTGAGATTACCGTTTCCACCGTTCCCTTCTCAGGTCTGTGAAAATCAAGATCAATATTTTTATATCTTTTTAAATTATTTCGGAGAATGTCTATTTTTCTATAAATTTCTTTGTCGGAGTTTCTTTGTCCCCTCTGAAAAACCGTGTGAGGCTTTGGAACGAAAGGTGAGAACGATATATGGATTTTTAGATTTTTTTTTACTTTTTTCGACTCATCCAGTATCTTTCTTACAAGCTCTACGGATGCCAAAAGATCCTCATCGGTCTCGGTCGGGAGTCCAATCATAAAATAGAGTTTTATTTTCTGCCATCCGTACAACAGTAAGGACCGGACGGCTGTAAGTATATCGTTGTCCGAAACCTCTTTGTTAATAACTCTGCGGAGTCTTTCCGATCCTGCTTCCGGTACTATTGTTATCCCTGCCTTTCTTCCGGTTGATAATGCGGAAAGGATATTCCCCGAAAGCGTAGAAGGTCTTAGAGAAGGGAACGAAACAGATAAACAAGGATGATCTGTTAAAATCATTTTTTCCATAATTTCCTCTATGAAAGGATGATCCCCCGTACTTAGTGAAGAAAGAGAAAACGACTCGAAACCGGTATGCTCAAGTGAATTTCGGAGTTCCGCCATTATGCTGTCCGGTTTTTTTATCCGGTATGGTGAATAGTAAGATTTCGCCTGACAAAACCTGCAATTTTGTGGGCATCCACGTGCAATCTCAACTTCAAGTCTGTCAAATATCACATTTGTAATAGGTACTATAATTCCTTTGGGGAAAATATTTGAATCAAGAGTTGTTTTTATCCGTTTCTTAATTTTACCGGAATCAATTTTCGGAAACGAAAAACTCCCTGAATTATTTACTTTGAATATTGATGGAATGTAAACACCTTTTACTTCCTTAAACTCTCTCAATTTTCTATCATGTCTCCTTTTTTGTTTTATCAATATTTCAACAATATCGGGAAAGATCAGTTCTCCGTCACCAATCGAAAAAAGATCAATAAAATCCCGCATAGGTTCGGGATTGGCTGCAGCGGTGATCCCTCCGGCAGCAATAAGCGGAAAAGAGACATCTCTTTCGATTGTTCGCAACGGAATATTTGAAAGTTCAAGAACTTGAAGAACATTTGTATAATTCATCTCACTCAAGATGGAAAACCCTATCATATCAAAATTTTTTAACGGAGTTTTACTCTCCAATGAGAAAAGTTCTACATTCTCCTTTTTAAACACTTCAATTGAATCTTTATCAGGAAGAAATGCCCTTTCGACATTGACATTGGTATTCTCTGCAAGAAGATGGTACAAAATTTTCATACCCTGATGACTCATTCCAATATCATAAGTGTCCGGGAAAACCAGACATACATTTACTTTTTTATTACAAAAATCACTGTTTATTACGTTTATCTCTTTTCCCGAATAAACTTGCGGATTATTTAATTTATAGATAAATTGATCAATCTCGACTCTTTTCATTTAAGGATTCATTACTCCTGCTGAAGAAAATTTTCAACTTTCATTTTAAATATGATCCCCTCCCCAATTGAGAAAGCAAGCATGGATGATCCCCCATAGGATACAAAAGGTAAAGGAATTCCAAGGACTGGGAATAAACCGGTCACCATCAAGATATTTATTATGAATTGAAACAAAATCAGACCGCTGAAGAGATAAATGAAAAAAAACTCTTCCCCCGATCTAACTCGAAAATTAAACTGTCTGTAAAAAAGGATAAAAAACAGGAGAAGCAGTAAACTGATTCCGACAAAACCGAATTCTTCTCCGAGGACGGATGCTATAAAATCCGTATGCCGTGTCGGTAAAAATTTGTAACGGGATTGAGATCCCTTTAAAAAACCCTCTCCGGTAAGTCCTCCCGATCCAAAGGCGATACGGGATTGAATTATCTGATATCCTGAAGATTTGCTATATTTAGATGGGTTTAAAAACGAAATAATCCTCTCTTTTTGATATGGCTTTAACATAAAACTCCACATCCCGTATGATCCCAAAACAAGGACCATAAGTCCGGCAACAACTATTACAGGTTTTATTTTTTTTAGAAGAACTGCAATGATCACAAAGGAGATCAAGATAAAAGCCGTGCCCATATCCGGTTGGAGTGCAATTAAAATGAATGGGATTATTACTAACGTTACCAATTTTAGAAATGTTTTCCAATTTAAAATTGATATTTTAGTCATATACCTTGAGAGTATTAATGCAAGTGGAATTTTAATAAACTCCGATATTTGAATTGATAAGACACCCATTTTGATCCAGCTTTTTGTTCCGGAAATAATTCTCCCTGTCAGGAGTTGCAATATTAATATTAATACCAAAACCACATAAACAAAGAAACTCCATCTGTAGATCGTTTCAAGTTTTATCTTGAAAACCGAAAAAAAAAGTATTAACGAGACAATAATCTTAATAAGATGTTTCTGGAAATAATCACCGTTACTACCATGTGATGCACTAAATACCAGGGAAGCCCCAATCACGATTATTATGAGAAGAACAAGGAATGCCGTCTTATCAAAAAATTTAAAAAAATCATTCATTATTGAACAATCTCCTATAAAGTTTTCCGGCCATAGGAGCAGCTATCCTCCCTGCACTACCACCGTTTTCAACAAAAAATACCGAAGCATACCTCGGATTCTCTTTGGGAGCAAACGAAACAAACCATGAATGGGGAGTAAACTTTCTTTTTTTTACAAGTCTTTTATAGTTCGGATTTTCCAAAGAAAGGATCAATTGAGTTCCGGTTTTCCCGCAAACATCTACTCCTTCAACCATTGCTCCTCTTCCCGTTCCATCCTTGTTAACAGCACGATAAAGTCCTTCGATAACTATTTCAAACACAGATTCCGGAATATTTATTCGATTAAATTCAGGGATAAACTCCCTTAACTTTATCCCGTTCCTACTTATATCTTTCATAAGATGAATTTTCGGCTTTTTCCCTCTTAAAGCCACAGTACTTATCATTGTTAATAGTTGAGCTGGAGTTGATGTTATCATCCCTCCACCTATCGCAATAGAAATTGTCTCACCGGGATACCACCGTTCATTAAAGTTATCCAACTTCCATTTTCTGGAAGGAATAATACCTTTTTTCTCATTCGGAATATCAATCAAAGTGGGTTTGTTCATACCAAGCATCTCTCCGTATCTCGCAATGATATCAATATCTATTTTTTTCCCCAATTGATAAAAGTAAATATTGCAGGAATGTTGAATTGCTTCATAAATGTTAACGGCACCGTGACCTAATCTATTGGCACAATGGAAGAAACGGTCATAGATCATTTGCTTACCGTAACAAATTGAGATAGAACGTGTATTTATCACTTTTTCATTTAGTCCTGCCAACGCCATTACAATTTTAAATGTCGATCCCGGAGAATAAAGCCCCTGTATGAATTTGTTGTGAAGAGGCTTATTCGGATCATTAATTAAATTTTCCCACTCCTCCTTTGAAAAAGATGTGGAAAAAAAACCCGGGTTAAAATTCGGTTTACTCACTAAAGCAAGAAGTCCTCCGGTTTTCAGATCCACAACACCGGCTGCACCGTTATAATCACCATACAACCCCTCTACAAATTCCTGAATATCTATATCAATTGTAAGAGTCAAACTTTCCCCTATTTCAGGCTCTTCCACTTCAAGAGTTTTATGGATCTGACCAAGATTATCTCGAATTACGGTTTTAGTGCCGTTCACTCCCCGTAATTCATTTTCATAGGAATTCTCAACTCCACTCACTCCTGACATATCTCCGAGCGAATATCCTCTCCCTTTTAGTACTTTAAGCTCTTTTTGTGATAATTCCGCCATATATCCAAGTATATGAGATGCTGATTTTCCATATGGATATTTTCGATCGGGTTCTTGACTAATAGAAAATTCCGGAAAATTATCGGATTGACTTTCAAGAAATATTGCATTTTTAAAATCAAGATCCTTTTTTAGAAGTATTTTATAAAAGTCGGGATAAAGGTGAAATCTTGCTATCTTTGATTTAATGGCATCAATAGAAAGTCCTGTAAACTCTGATGCTTTTTTTACGGAATCTTCCATATTCGTGATATTTTTTCTAACAATAAAAAGGTTAAAACTCAGTCTGTTCTCAGCAAGTACCTTCCCTTTACAGTCGGTAATAATTCCTCTCGGTGCTTTAATTTCAACTTCTTTAAGGATATTTTGAGTAGACAAAAGACTATAATGGTCGTTTTTGAGTATCTGCAAATTCCAAAAATAAAAAAAAAGGAATAGAAACATAACAACAAGGATTATATTTGAAGTTAATGTAATCCTTTTTTCCTCATTGACATCTAATTGTCTTTTCTCAATATACATTAATTGTCTTCTTAATCCTATCTGAACTTAAAAGTAATACTGCAAACATTCCTGTCAATAACGGCTGGTAAATAATCATTGTAACACTAAGTCCGTAATCATTAATAAACAATAAGAAAAGATTGGCGACAAAATTTGATATTGCAAGGGATAAAAAAACGAAAATAAAAGTGAAGCTCAGTCGCTTAAAATCGATAACGGCAATAATTTCAAATATAACATATGCGATAAGTACTCTTGAAAAACCGAAAACGCCTATCACATGACTATTCAAAAGGTCGGTAGCCCACCCTATTAAAGTTGCAAATGTCATCAATTTAAGAAAATTCCCCTTTGATGCGATAAATATGAGAATTAAGAAAATAAAATCAATATTTATGTTGTACTTATTCAAATAGACGTTAACAGCAATTTGCATTATAATTAGATAAAAAGCCAATATTAATCTAAATCGCTTTTTACTCATTGGTAATCACTATTAATTTTTTGATCGATTTTGCAGTAAAAAACGGTTTTACAATAATATTTTGAACCAACACTTTTTTTTCTACTCCAAATACTTTTCCTATTCTGAGATAAGGAGGATATATCATATCGGTACCGGATGTAACAACAACATCTCCAATCTTAACCGGTTTGCTTTCAATAATATATTTAAAATTACATAAAGCTGAATTGTTCCCTTTAAGTAATCCTTCCAGTTTATTCTTCTCTATGTATGTGCCAACACCTCCGATGGTATTCGTTATAAACCTTACTTTTGATGAGAACATTGAAATAGGTTCAACAATCTTACCTACAAGTTCCATATCAAAATTTACTACCACCATATCCTTTTTTATACCTGAGAAATATCCTTTATCAATTATTGCTCCGCTAAACGGGAATCCGGAATCAATCGAAATAATATTAACCGTTAACGGCAAACCGTACCTTTCAAGAACTTTCTGTGAAAAATTCAAATCGTTAACAGCTTTTTTTAATAGGTAATTTTCATATTTGAGTGCCGACTGTTTTTTTTTCAGTTCGGTAAATTTTTTATAAATATTTCTCATAAAAAAAAATGACTTTATTTTACTGCCGATATAATCCGTCCCCTTTACAAACGCCATTTGAAAAGGATATGCAATAAGATGGAGCGTATTCTGAAGTATCGACTTATTATTTTTTAGAACAACACTATTTGAAATCAAAATAAGGTTAAAAAAAAGTATCAATAAAAATATTGAAATTCTTCTCTTAGTATGACTATCCTCTCTTTCCACGTTATTTATTTGATCGATCCCGTTTAATAATTGTGCCCAACCCGCCTTAGAAGGTCCAAATTTTCCAATATTTTTCCCGTACCGATAACTACACTTGTTAAAGGATCTTCAGCCGTAAAAACGGCAAGAGATGTCTCTTCTCTTATCCTTTTGTCAAGATTCTTTAAAAGTGACCCCCCTCCTGCAAGAATTATCCCCCGATCAACAATATCTGCAGCCAACTCAGGCGGGGTTTTCTCAAGTGTAACACGAACTGCTTCTATTATTTGGTAAACAACAGGTTCAAGTGCCTCCCTGACCTCATTATCGGTTATTGTAATAACTTTTGGGATTCCATGAGAAAGATCTCTACCCTTAATCTCCATCTCCAAATTTTCATCCAACGGATAAGCTGATCCAATTTCAATCTTAATCGTTTCCGCTGTCCTTTCACCGATCAAGAGGTTATATTTTTTCTTTATGTAACTGATTATAGATTCATCCATCTCGTTACTTGCCGTTCTTATGGATTTTGAAATAACAATTCCTGAAAGTGATATCACCGCAACATCGGTAGTTCCCCCTCCGATATCCACAATAATATTCCCACCTGCTTCCGTAATAGGGAGGTCGGCACCGATCGCCGCCGCCATCGCCTGCTCTATCAATATAACTTCACTTGCTCTGGCTCTCAAAGCCGCATCTTTAACTGCACGTCGCTCGACTTGAGTAATTTCGGAAGGGACTCCTATTACTATTCTGGGTTTAAAGAAACTTCTATTTCCTCTGGTTTTTTTAATAAAATATTCAAGCATTTTTTCTGTTATCTCGAAATCCGCAATTACTCCATCTTTTAGCGGTCTTATAGCAACAATATTACCCGGAGTTTTGCCAAGCATCTCCTTTGCCTCTTTTCCGATTGCTTGAATTTTTCCCGTATTTTTTATTATGGCAACCATTGACGGTTCCCTTATAACAATCCCCGAACCCTTTTGGTATACAAGAGTATTTGCTGTTCCCAGATCAATCGCAAGATCTGTTCCGAGATAATTTCTAAAACTTGAAAACATGCTCATATTTGATCTCCCGTAGAATATGTAAATTTTTCGGATATTAAATAGTTGAAAACGATCCGAAAAATATCTTGAACCGGATGTTCTATCATATTTCTATTCTTCATTAATCGTTACCTGTTTGATCAGAGTTGATTCTACCCCCAAAGGAGATATAACCCTGAAAGTTATCTTTTTCAGTCCAAGAGTCGTATACGTTTTCGTGAAAGTAAAATTTCCTGTAATACCAACCGCTACAGAAATTTCATTAATATATAATTTTGCATCAGCATTGGTATTTCCTTTGATAGTAACCGTATCACCTGTTACATCCATTGAACTGATTGTTAGTTTGGACGGGTGATTATCTCTCTCTTCTTTAAGCATAACCCCGAATAATCTTATCTTGCCCATTCGTGACGGTTCTCCCTCATACATCTCTTCCGTAAGAGGAATGATCTCCCAGAAAAATTCTCTGTTACGCTCAAACTCGGCAAGATCAAGTCCCGTCCTATTAAACGAAACTATTTTTTCAATAAATGTGTTTTCCTTTAACTTTGATGGGTATACTTTAACTTTATAATTTGTTATTCCGGGAATTGCCTTCCAGTCTATCTTAACTAAAAAATCGGTAAGTTTTTTTATATAAACATCTTGCTCTTTCGGAGCTATAAATGTAATTGCAGGTGGAATATTAATCATTTTTTGTATCTTTTCTTCATCAATAAACAGAGATTTCCGCTCCGGTATTTCAATGAGTACTTCACCGCTTTTTAGAGTTGTCCCGCCTCTATAACTCCAAATATACAACCGATTGTCTCCGGTTATCAGTACTCTTCCCGATCTTGATATTGTGATCGGAGAACTCTCCTCTTTTGTATAAATTGAGGTTGGATATTTTGTGAGTCTCGTCCAAATAATTTCACCTGATATTAGACTTAAGGTTTGCTTATTAACATTGTAGAATATGTAGGAGTTGGGAAGTATGATTAGAAGCGTCCCTTTGAAAATAACTTCAAATGAAGTACGAGGGTCGGTTTTTATTCGGAGATTATTTTTAAACCTTCCACTTTCAACCGTTAACGGTATTGAAAGAGATAGATCCTGAAATAATTTGCCATTCTCCGAAATTCCGGTAATTTGAAACGGCGGAGGAGTATATTTAAGCGGATCAGATTTTCCCTCGAATTTTACGGTATTGATTATCAGTAAAACAGATATAACCAATGTCATCACGGAGAAAACGAATTTGACCTTTCCCATACTCCGATAGTATCAGAATAAGAGAAATAAAGCAATAATGAAGGGTGTAAGCGTATTATTTGAAAAAAACAATAATTACCTTTTTCATAATACCTTTGGAAATTCTGTTTTTGTTAATCCGTTTTCTGCCAAACCATTGCCCAACATATCAATAAAATACTCCCTTTTAACACCTTTTGCTCCCAATGAACCCAGATGTTTTGTTTCGACTTGACAGTCAATAAACAGAAAATTTCTGGAACCGAGATGTTGAGTTAATTTAATAAATCCGTATTTGGAGGAATTTGAAACTTCGGAAAACATCGATTCTCCAAAAAACATTTTCCCAAAAGAGACTCCGTATAGCCCTCCAACCAAACTACCCTTTAACCATACTTCGACTGAATGAGCAAATCCTTCCTTATGCAATTCGGTGTATGCATTTTTCATTTCCTCCGTTATCCATGTTTCTTCTCCTCTCCTTCCCCTTAAACTACATTTTTCTATGACACTTTTGAAATCCCTATTTACAGTAACTCTAAATTCTTCCTTGTTTAAAATTCTCTTCATCCGTTTTGAAATATGAAGATTTGAAGGAAATAATAAAAATCTCGGGTCGGGAGACCACCACATAGGAGGTTCACCAAGTGAAAACCATGGAAAAATTCCCATTGAATATGCTTCTATTAACCTACTTTTTGATAAAGTACCTCCGATTGCAAGTAATCCGCTTTTGTCCGCTTTTAGAGGATTCGGAAATAATTTTTCATCTGTTAAGTATATAATTCCCATGTTTACTTTTTTAATATATTGAATTTTAGTTTTTTTTTGTTATATAATCAATTCAATAGGAGAATTATGAGCATAACCATTAAAACAGTCGAGTCAAAAAAAGATTTGAAGAATTTTATAAAATTTCCATTCAAGATATTTAAAGATAACAAGTATTGGGTTCCACCTCTGATTCTTGATGAAATGGAACTATTTAACAAAAAAAAAAATCCGGCCTACGAAACAGCTGATTCACGCTTATTCCTTGCCTACAAAGATGAAGAGTTGGTTGGAAGAATAGCTGCTATTAACAGTATTATTGCAAATGAAAAGTATAATACCAAAAATATAAGATTCGGATGGTTTGATTCCATTGATGATCAGGAAGTAGCGGATGCTTTAGTTTCCGCTGTTGCCGCGTGGGGCAAAGAATTGGGATATAGCACCATGACCGGACCTCACGGATTCAGCGATCTTGATCCGGAAGGGATGTTATATGAAGGGTTCAACAAACTTCCGACGATAGCTGTTTATTACAACTATCCTTACTATATTAAATTGATGGAAAAAAATGGGATGAAGAAGGAAATTGACTGGATTGAATTTAATGCAAAAATACCACGTATGGAAGATATGCCTCCCAAGTTGCTTAGGATTGCCGAAAGACTTAAAGAGAGAAGCAACATCAGGATCTTAAAATTTAAAAACAGAAAAGAACTTAAAGATAATTGGGCTGAACAAATATTTGAGGTTGTCGATGAAGCGTTTGAGGAACTGTACGGTACCGTTCCCCTTAGCAGAAGACAGGTCGAATATTACATAAAAAAATATTTTTCTTTTGTAGAGAAAGATCTTGTTCAGGTTGCGGTAACGGATGATGATGAAGTTGCCGGTTTTATTATAGCTCTTCCAAGTTTATCCAAGGCTATGCAAAAAGCAAAAGGACGGTTATTCCCCTTCGGATGGTTCTACCTTATGCAAGCTTTGAAGCAGAGAGAACGGATGGATCTTTATCTTATAGGAATAAGAAAGACTCACAGAGGAAAAGGAGTCGATCTTATGATGCTATTGGGTATGGCGGAATCTGCTAACAAAATGGGCTTTAAAATAATTGAATCAAATCCTGAATTGGAAACTAACTCTCCGGTTCACGGGCAGTGGAAATATTTTGAACATTCACTGGTAAAAAGGAGGCGGTTGTTCAAAAAGAATATAAAGTAGATTAAACCGAATAATCATCATTGGATATGGCAGAGCCGGACATTATAAAACAGATCGGTCAGCTATTCATGGTCGGTATTAAAGGTGATTCTCTATCCGTAAATGAAGAAGAATTCCTTGGTTCAAATGATATAGGTTTTGTCATACTTTTTTCAAGAAATTTCAGTTCTCCTGAAAATTTAAGAAAACTCACATATAAAATTCATGGATTGGGAACTATCCCGCCGTTGATATTTATTGATCAGGAAGGCGGTCCCATTTTAAGATTGGGTGAAAAGGGGAGTACGGTTATTTCTCACATGGGAATAGCGGCAACCGGAAAAAAAAATAATGCAAGACTTGCAGGAAAAATAATCGGAGAAGAGATGAAGTATTTGGGAATTGACGGAGTATTTGCTCCCGTTCTTGACGTTAATTCCAAAGCGGATAATCCTGTCATAGGGATTAGATCTTTTTCGGATAATCCATCCGTAGTATCCCGTTACGCTTCCGAGTTCTATAAAGGACTCCAACAATCGAATATTTTAGGGTGCGGGAAACATTTTCCGGGACATGGACACACTGCTACCGATTCTCATTTGGAAATTCCGGAATCCGATATCGATAGGAAATTTCTATTGGCAACAAACCTCCCTCCGTTCAAAAAACTCATTAATCTCGGGATTGATTCACTGATGACCGCTCATGTAAAATTTCCCGTATTGTCAGAAGAAATTTCTACTTTTTCACCTGAAATCACCTACGATCTTCTCAGAGATGAATTAAATTTTGACGGAGTACTTTTTTCCGACTGCATGGAGATGAGTTCCGTAAAAGATAACTATTCTTCGGAAGAAATAATAGAATGTTCCTTTAATTCTTCTCTTGATGTTATCTCCATCAGTCACTCTCTATCTTTTCAAAAAGAGCTATTGAATCTAACAAAGATAAAAATTGATTCCGGAGAAATATCTTATAACCGAATAGAGAAATCTTTATGTAGAATAAATAATCTTAAAAAAAATATCGGGAAGAAATTTTATAATAAAAATATTAACAGTCGCCCACTTCGAAAAAAGATCAAATCGGAAAGAAAGATTGCAAACGGATCAATAACATTATTAAAAGATAATATAGATACTTTACCTATTCCTAATTCAAGTAACATTCTTATCCTTGACATAAAAAAAATCGGACATACTGCAAATATCGGACAGAATTCGAAAATCAATTTAACAAACGGAATCGCAATCGATTATTTTAAAAATTCAAATTATATCTCATGGCAATACAAATCTCCGATTACGGAAAAAATGAAAAAACAAATTCTTAAATGTGATCACTTGCTGATTATTGATCACTCATGGAGCAGTAAAACGGAAAATTTAAAAAAACTGTTTTTTAAAAATATTTTCAACATCAGGAGAAATGCAATTTTGATATGTGCCAACTCTCCGTATGTTGCAGACATTTTTAAATATTTTGAAACGATTATTCTCACTTACGGTTTTCGAAAAGTACAGATCGAAGCTCTTTTCAGGGTTCTATCGGGCAAATCAAAACCACAGGGGAAATTACCCGTAACAATCTCCTCCACTTTTCCTTTTAATTCGGGTCTTTAGTTTAAACAAATGAGAATTCGTGAATACCCGACTATGAATATACATTTAGCTGATCCGTGTCTTTTTCTTTAAAAATCATTATCTAAATAGGATGTTTATCTCCCAAAGAGGATACCTCCATCTCCCGATAGGGAGACCATTTTATTGTTATACGGCAAAACACATTTACATATATGTTATTTATCTGTTACATAACTTTGGCATAAAATATGCTTGGTAAATATATGAAAGCTTTGAAAAAAATTTTTTTAACAATAACTTTAAATTAAAGGAGGAGGAGAAATGAAAAAAATTTTTCTATTCACAATCATTTTAACGGTATGTATGAGTTTTATATTTTCACAAAATTTAAGGGTAACTTCACCGAGAGGTGGGGAAAAATGGATCAAAGGGTCAAGTTACGACATTACTTGGAACTGTAACGGGTGTAAAGATAAGAGTGTTAAAATTAACATCTTTAAAAACAAAATATTACGAGAGAATTATACCGGTGTACAATTAAAAGGGGCAAACAACGGAAAAATGAGATGGGTTGTGCCGGCAAACTTTGCTTCCGGAAAATATGTTTTAAGGATTAAAGCCGGTTCCGTTATCGGGGACAGCGGTGTATTTAGCATTTCCGACAAAGGTGGACAGCCTGCAAAAGCAACCCTTTCCGTAACTTCACCAAGGGGTGGAGAAAAATGGATCAAAGGGTCAAGCTACGACATTACATGGAACTGTAACGGGTGTAAAGATAAGAGTGTTAAAATCAATATCTTTAAAAACCCAATATCACAAGCAAATTATACCAAAGTACAATTAAGAGGGGCAAACAACGGAAGAATGAGATGGGTTGTGCCGGCAAACTTTGCTTCCGGAAAATATGTTTTAAGGATTAAAGCCGGCTCCGTTATCGGGGACAGCGGTGTATTTAATGTATCGGGTAAAAAAGCTTCATCAGGAGGCGATATTGTAGCATTTAAGCCCGACAACAGAATCAAGAATGGCGTTGTAAAAACAATTGATCCAATGGTACTTCAAGTTGCTTATCCCCCCGTTATTGAAAAAGTCACAATATGGTCAAATAATCCGAAACTTAGGGGGCAAATATACTGGGGAGATAACTTTGATGTTAAGGTCCGTCTTCGCAACAATAGCAATTCCATTGATAAGAATAATTGGAATATCAGATTATATGTTAAAGGAAAGTTGTTGGTTAGAAACTCAATAAGAAATGCCACATCGAATAGGAGACCCGGAGAATCATGGGAATATGTGTTTTCAAATCTTTCGATTAAAAATATACTGACAGACAAATCCGGTATTTATCCTTTGAAAGTTACTTTGGAAAAAAGTTCTAAAACTACAATTATAGGAGTTCTCAAATCTTTTGTTAAACATGCGGTTGTTTTCGCAAAAAGATTATACAAGGATAGTGATAAGTTGGAAATAACAGGAAAAGTTTCCGGATACAAAAAAGCTACTTTATCGGAAATGAACAGCCAAGGATCAATAACGAAAATCTTTGAAATTACATATAATGAATCGGATACGGACAGTTATAGCTTTAAAAAGATAATATTAAAATCCGACTATGAATTCCCTGTTAGCTACCTACTTGTAGTGGAGTATCTTGATGGAAGTATGGCGAAAGTTTCAGGAACTGTGCATGCTAGGTTTAAAGAAAAGAAGAGAGCGGTAACAAGCAAAAAATGGTAGTTGTAAATAGAATTCCCTTTTATAAATAACTCCCGCAGTGCAAACCACGAGGGGTGACGGAATTTCATAGATTTTATCCGTTCACTCCTCGTTTGGACTTAACTCTTTTTTCTTCTCTTTTTTGGAAAAGGTCTTTTGTTTTTCTTCTCCCTCTTTCTATTTCCATTCGAATTTTCCGCTTTTTCGACATAGATTTTTTTTCCGTTTATTTGAGCCTTATGCAAACTTTTCATCATAAGATCATGTGAATTAATATCTACTTCAAAAAAGGAAAAAGTACTCATTATTTCAATTTTCCCAATTTTTATACCCTTTTTTCCGGTCATATCATTGATCATTCCGATAACGTGCCTCGGTTCGGTCTTATCCTTCTTACCCGATTTCATGAAGAATCTCACTACATCTTTGCGGCTAAGTTTTACCCCCCTATCCCTCTTTCCTTCTCTGCCCATATCAACATTCAAATCGGTCGAATCTTTGTAATATTCAAGAAATCGATTAAACTCCAATGCAACAAATTGCTTTATTACTTGCTCTTTTGTGAGCCAATCAAGTTTCTTATTGATTATATCAAGATAAGGATCAATCTCCGAATCATCCACATCAACTCTCTCCATCCTATCTATTAAGCTGAAAAGTTGTTTTTCGCAAATCTCTTTTCCATCGGGAACTTTTTTATATTCAAATTTCTTTCCAATAAGATTTTCCGCCATCCGAATCCGATTCTTCTCCCTCTTATGAATTATAACAATAGACACACCTCTTTTCCCTGCCCTACCTGTCCTTCCGCTTCTATGTGTATAAGCTTGAAGTTCATCGGGAAAATTATAATTAATAACATGAGTGAGATCATCAACATCCAATCCCCTCGCCGCAACGTCGGTAGCAACCAAAATTTGGAGATTCTTCATACGAAACTTGTGCATCACATAATCTCTTTGAGCTTGGGAAAGGTCACCATGAAGAGAATCTGCATTATAGCCGTCTACAATAAGTTTTTCAGCAATATCCTTTGTGTCGGATCTGGTTCTGCAAAATACGATTCCGTAGATATCGGGATTAACGTCAACAATTCTTTTTAAAGCTAAATATTTATCACGAGCTTGAACCATATAATAGATGTGTGAAACATTTTTCGCACCGGAATTCTTTTCACCTACCGTAATTTCTATTGCATTGCTCATATAACTTGATGCTATCTTTGAAACCCCTTTAGGCATTGTTGCAGAAAAGAGATATGTATTTTTTGTTTCCGGAGTCCTTTCAAGGATGGCATTTAACTCCTCCTTAAACCCCATATTGAGCATTTCGTCAGCTTCGTCAAGAACAACGGAAGTTACTTTTGTTATATTTACTCTTTTTCTCTCAATCATATCAAGAAGTCTTCCGGGAGTAGCAACTATCATCTGTGGTCTCTTTCTTAGTTCTTTTATCTGCCCCTCTATACTCGCTCCTCCATAAATTGCCGTAACTCTAAAATTCTTTATATATTTGGAATAATTCCCGATATCATTTGTTATCTGCATACAGAGCTCACGGGTCGGACACAATACTAAAGTTTGAATATTCTCACTGCTGATATCGGTTTTTTCAATCAAAGGGAGACCGAATGCCGCTGTTTTACCCGTTCCTGTCTGTGCAAGCCCGACTAAATCACGATCCTCTTTAAGTAAGATCGGAATCACTTTTTCCTGAATCGGCATAGGGTCCTCAAATCCAAGATCCTTGATTCCCTTGACCAGAAGCGGATCCAGTCCCATATTTTCAAATCCATTTAATCCCATCATTTCTCCTTTAATCATAGCTTATTTTATCGTCTGAAAATTCAGAAAAAATAGAAAAAATCCCGGAATTATATGAAACTGAAATGAATATCCCTGCTCCAACTCTAAACAGATATGGGTGTTTTTTTATTTCAAAAAATATCACTATTAAAGAAAAGTATAACACAAACCCAACCTATACTCCAATCTGCAAAGATATTCAAAGTTTAAAAAAGGACAAGCACCGGTATTCTTTATATTTAATACTACAATTAAAATTTATTGAACTTTTTCTTTTTTCCCTTTAATTTTCAAATTGCCCATCTTACTGTTAACAACGCCCTTTATCGTATCTCCCTTTATGCCTGCTTCACATTTCATTTCTATCACCTGACCACCCATTTTTGTCATGTCGAGTTCAGCATTAAATAAAAGTTTTTTACCATCATAGAATATATCGGTAAGATCCGCATCTCCAAACTGCATTTTAATTTTTCCGTTAACCGCATTCTTTATTTTTTTAAAAATCAGCTCAAAAGCCAAACCCCTATCAGACTCAATTATCCAGTTTCCAATAAGATCATCAACCTGTTTTTGAGTCGCTGTAATTCCAACTTTTCCAACAGACTCTTCTTTTTTATCTATAAGATTCGCATCCAACACCCACATTCCTCTGCCATGAGTCGCAATAATTATTATGTTGTCTCTGTGATGATAAACAAGATCATGCACGTAAACAAAAGGCATATCACCGAGGACTTCCCACTTCACTCCGCCGTCATTACTAATATAAACCGATGCATCCGTTCCAAGGTAAAGTCTGTTTCTATTTTTTGGATCTTCCCTTATAACATTAACAGGTCCGACCGGAATATTACCTGAAATATCTATCCAAGTTTTCCCGAAATTTTCAGACTTCCAGACATACACCTGAAAATCATCGTCCCTTCTTCCGGTTTGAGTCATGTAGACAGTCCCGATATCATACTTTGATGCAACAATTCTTGAAACCCATTTTTTCGGAACTATCCCACTCCGAATCATTGTCCAAGTTTTTCCGCCATTCATAGTCCTCCATATCCTGCCGTCATCTGTTCCCGCATAAATGAGACCAAATCTTTTAGGAGATTCATCAAGAGCGGTTATAGTCTGATAATTGATATCCCCGACCTTTTTGGGATTGTTATAAGAGAGATCATTACTGATCTTTTTCCATGTGTTTCCTCTATCCTTTGACATCATCACATACTGCATTCCATGATAGACAATATCGGGATTGTGAGGAGAAAGGATAGTAGGTGCAACCCATTGCCCTCTCAGTATCGGTTCACCCGGTAAATTTTCGGGAAGCAGCATCTTCCGATCTTCCACCCCTTTTGTTTGTCTCGCTAACGAACCGTAAAACACACTTGCATAAACCGTATTATCTCTCCAATCAATCACATGAGTACTGCCCTCTGCACCGAGAGTACGATCAAATTTTACCGGTCGGATATGCTTTCTGCTTCGGGAAATATCAACTTTACCGAAAAAACTGTGATGATCCTGGATCGAACCGTAAATATTGAAAGGTTTCTTCATATCATATGCCACATTATAGAACTGTGCAAGAGGTAATTCTTTTATCGGATTCTTCCAGTTTTTCCCACAATCATACGATATTGATAAACCGCCATCCTGAACATCAAGGAGATAATCGGAATTATTCGGATCTATCCAAAGTCCGTGATGATCACCGTGCATCCCCCATAGAGCTTTAAACGTTTTCCCGCCATCATTAGAAACATTCAGAGCAAGACCCATCACATACACTCTGTTTTCGTTATTAGGATCAACCCTTATCTGACCAAATACCCAGCCATAAGTTGCAGAAAGTTTTTCCATATATAACTTCATTTTTTTGGTCTTTCCACTTACCTTACTCCAATTTTCTCCACCATCATTCGTTTTATAAACCGTGGCTCCGTGTATCACGTCTATTTTTTTACGTCCATAAGAATCGGTACCACCGGATGAAGATTTTTTTGCAATTCCATAATTGTCAACATAAGCATAAAGTACATTCGGATTTGATGCGGCAATATCTATTCCTGTTCTTCCGATCTCATGAGTTACCGGAAGTCCTTTGCTTTTTCTCTTCCATGTCTTTCCACCGTCCGTAGATTTCCACACACCGTTATTTTTATGGTTCGAAAATGTTCTGGGATCATTCCATTTAAGTCTGATTCTCTGCCAAGTTGTACAATAAATAACATCGGGATTCTTCGGATCAAGAACAAAATCATTAACGCCTGTATCATTATCAACGAAAAAAACTTTTTCCCAACTCTTTCCTCCGTCCATTGTTTTAAAAAGCCCTCTTTCGGGATTCGATGTCCATTCATGTCCGGTTGCCGCTACATAAACTATATCGCTATTTTTAGGATGGACACGAATACGCGGAATTGTATGTGTGTTTTCCAATCCCATATTCATCCATGTCTTTCCACCATCCGTTGTTTTAAAAACTCCGCAACCGGCATTAGAACTCCGAAATATATTTGCTTCACCCGTTCCTACCCAAACGACATCGGGATTCTTCGGATCAATAGCGATATCTCCGATTGAAGCGGTCGGCATATCATCAAAAACAGACTCAAACGTTGTACCCTCGTTTGTCGATTTCCATACACCTCCGGTGGCGGCACCTACCCAGATCGTATATTGATCTCCTCTCGGTGAAACAGCTTCAACATCCGTACACCTACCGCTTATATTCGTCGGTCCTACATACTGCCATTTAATTTTTTTATATTGACTTAACTCTTTCATAGCGGAGTGCTTCTTGAACATTTTTGTCCTCAATTTTCCGCTTAAGACAGGTTCTTTTATTTTTGAATCCGATGAATAAGTAAATAAAAACGATAATAAAATAATTAATACTACAATAAATCCATGTTTGTTCCGCATAATGCCTCCTTTTATTTAAATCTCACTCTCTTCTACATCGTGTCTATAAAAATTAAGGGTTTTCTGTCCAATTTTATGTTCTCTGTACAAATCAAAATATTTTGCATCAAAATTTAGATTCGACGGTCTCTCAAGAACAATAATTCCATTATCCGCAAGGACATTGCGTTTAAATAGAACCTTAACCGGATTTGCATACTCAAGAAGTTTGTAAGGGGGATCAAGAAAGATAATATCAAATTTAAAACCCTCTTTGCTCAATTGGATAATGCTTCTGTTATAATCACCCTTGATTATTCTGTAATGATCTGATGGAACCTCGATTTTTTCAAGATTATGCTTCAAAAGTTTGATTGATTCGGGAAGAATATCAATAAAAACGACATATTCCGCTCCACGAGATAAAGCTTCTATTCCAATATTTCCACTCCCTCCGAATCCGTCAAGGAATATTTGCTCCCTCACTTTATCTTGAATAATATCGAAAAAAGATAGTTTGACTTTTGCCGTAGTAGGACGAACATTCGGTGTCTCAGCGGACTTCAATTTTCTTCCTTTATAAATTCCGGAAAATATCCTGAGCATAAACTTAGAATACTATTTATTCACCTCATGGTCAATACAAAGTCAAAAAAACTAAAGATTTCTAAAGGTTAGTTTCAAAAAAAAATATAGATGATATAATTCGTATGGAGAGGATAATTTGACTTTCATCAATTACAGAGCATCGGCAGGTTCGGGAAAAACATATCAACTTGTCCTTGAATATCTTAACCTTGCACTTAAAGGATACAGGAAAGATAAGTTCAAACATATTTTGGCTATCACATTCACAAACAAAGCATCTGCGGAGATGAAAGAGAGAATAATAAAATCCTTGATAAATCTTTCTATGGGAAAAGATTCAGAATTGAAAAAAAAACTCATGAACAAAAACATAGAACTGACAAATATTGAAAACCGAGCCGCATATGTTCTTAAAAAGATTCTTCATAACTATTCACATTTTGCAATAACAACAATCGACAGTTTTATCAACCGCCTCGTCCGTTCTTTTTCGTACGAAACAGATATTCCACCCGGTTTTGATGTTGAGATTAACTTAAACCGAATGAATAATTTTGTTACAAAGAGTATATTTTCAAGTATCGGGAATGATCATGAAATGACCGATATCATACTTAAATTTGTTTTTTCAAAAATTAGCAGAGACGAATCATGGAGTGTTGAAAACAACATAATCGAACTTTTGAAAGAGATGAAGAGCGAAAAAAAAGACACGGGAATAGAAAGAATCGATATATTGTCTCCAAAAGGGATTAATCGAATTACCGAAAACTTAGAAAAAATATTTACCGAATTCATGAAAGATATGATTTCACTTGCAAGAAATGGAATGGAAATAATAAATTCGGCAGGATTATCTCATTTGGAGTTTTCAGGAGGAAAATCAGGAGCGGCTGCATATATCAAAAAAGTATCAAACTTGAACGATTTCCAAATAAAGAAATTCTCAAAAATGGCGGATAAAAATTTCCGCAAAGGTTCGTGGATAACAAAAAAGATGGATGGCAAAATACTTAATTCAATTAGTTCAATCTCCATGGAACTTGATAAAATCCAAATTTCGATGGTAAAACTAAAAGATCAAAAATTTAAAAATGCCATGACATGTTATTTGATCTACGAAAATATATTCCTCTTAGGACTTATAAGTAGGATAAAAAGATCTTTTAATGAGTACAAAACAGAATATAACGTTGTCCCTATATACGATCTCACCCGAAATGTTCACCGTATAATAAAGGAAGGGGATATCCCTTTTGTTTACTACATTCTCGGCGATAGTTTCGAAAATATTATGATTGATGAATTTCAAGATACATCCAGAATGCAATGGGATAGCCTTTTTCCGCTTATTGAGAACAGCGTTTCCGAAGGGAAACTGAATCTTGGAGTAGGTGATCTGAAGCAATCGATATACAGATGGAGAGGCGGAGAGACCGAAATAATGGGTAAAGACATCCATGATGATTTTCACAAATGGGGACTCAAAATAAAAAACCTCCCTGATAATTTCAGAAGTAAAAGTAATATTGTCAAATTTAACAATACTGTTTTTAATAAAATCGGAGAGTGGGAAAAATTTAATTATATGCTCTCTTCAATTTACAAAAATCCTATTCAAAATGCGAAGGGTGGGAAGGGAGGATTTATATCTCTTAGATTTTTCCAAAAAGGAGAAGAAAAAAAAGATATTCTAAAAAGAATCGAGCAAATGGTAAATCAATCGCTTGCTGCCGGATTTTCACTATCCGATATAGCAGTCCTAACCAGAAAAAAGAAGACCGGAACGGAGATTGCGAATCATCTCATGTCTTTGAAAATAGATATAGTAACCCCTGAATTACTTTTGTTGCATAAGAATCCTGTAGCAATATTTCTTATAAACCTTTTAAAATATATTGAAGATAATAGTGATAAAACGGTTCTGTCGGAAATATTTTTCTTTATCTCAAAATATTTTAAGGAAAAAATATGGAATGAAAATTGGACGGAAAACTTTTTTTGCAAAAATAAAAATCAACTCCCGCCCGAATGTATTAAGAAGTTTTTTAATTCAAAAAACCTCCTGAACAGATTACCGGTTTACGAAGCCGTCGAAGAATTGATCAGGATATTTAATCTTAACAACTCTTTGGCATTACCTTCATCCGGATATATTACGGCTTTTCTTGATATGGTATCGGATTATTCTACAAAAGAGAGTGGCGGAATTTCCGAATTTCTTGAATGGTGGAAAATAAACGGGTCGGATTACACTGTCCCTACTCCGGAAAACTCCAATGGTGTAAAAATTATGACAATCCATAAAGCAAAGGGTCTTGAATTCCCTGTAGTAATTCTTCCGCTGTATGATCTATCAGACAAACAGGGTAATAACTTATGGATTTATACATCCGAATTTTGCCCTATCACAAGCGAATTTACTCCTCCATATTATGTAAAAGGGACATCTCAACTGACAAATTCTTATTTTGCCAAAGCATGGGAAGAAGAGAGAAAGAGAAGTGAGGTTGACAATATAAACCTTTTCTATGTAGCATGTACAAGAGCTAAAGATGCTCTGTTCATACTTGCAAAAGAGAGAAAAAAAAAAGAGGAAAAATGTGAAATTTACAACTTACTTTTTGATATATCTATTTCAGAATTTTTCACTGATAAAAAGACAAACTTTTTCACTAAGGGAGTTCTTAAAAAAACAGATCCTCCCCGAGAAAACAACTCGATTTTATCTGTTGAAGATAAACAATTGATCTCAAACAGATGGAGTAAAGTTATTACGATAAGGGAAAGATCTGAAAAGTTCTGGAATATTACACCCAAAGATCGGCAAAGAAAAATAAACAGGGGAATAATAATTCACGAAATTCTTTCCAAAATTGATAACACCACTTCATTTCAGGATATTTTAAAAAGGATGGAATATTCCGGTAAGGTTCCAAAAGAAGAAAGAAAAGTGATTGAAGATCAATTGAAAAAAATCTTTGAAATAAAAGAGGTAAACAGGTGGTTTTTCGGGAACGGAGAACATTTGACCGAACAACCTATTATAACAAAAGACGGGATATTTCGACCTGATAAAGTAATTATTTCTGAGGGTGTTGCGACAATAATAGATTTCAAAACAGGGATAAAATCTCAATCTGACAAATCACAAGTGGAGAAATACAAATCACTCATAAAAGAGATGGGATATAAATCGGTGAAAGGTATGATTTTATATATAGGATCATTGGAAATTATTGAGGTTTAAACAATGGTAAAAGAGAGACGATTTCTCAATAGCATTGCCAAAAAATATTTTGATGAACACAAAGAGAATATTCGTAATATTGCATTTGTTTTTCCCAACAAAAGATCTGCCGTATATTTTAGGAATATCCTCGCGACAATATCTCCTGTTCCGTTATGGTCACCGCCGATATATTCAATAAACGACCTGATTGTATCATGTTCGGGACTTGAGATTCCGGAAACATTCGAACTTGTTTTTGAACTTTATGAAACATTCAAGAAAACTCTTCCCGAAAAACAACTCTCTATTGAAAGATTTTTTCAGACCGGAAAAACAATTATTTCCGACTTTAATGAGATTGATAAAAACCTTACAGATGCAGGAATGTTATTTAAATCATTAAAAGATCTTCGAGGGCTTGAAAAATCCGCTTCTACGGAAGATCCTGATTCTAAAAAAGATTATCTTGAATTTTGGGATGAGTTGGAAAAAATTTACTACCCGTTTAAGAAGTCATTGGAATCGAATCGGTTAGGTTATGAGGGGATGGTTTTCAGGAAAGTTGCAGAAAACATCTCTTTGATATCGGAAAAAAATTGGATTAAAATTGTTTTTTCAGGTTTTAACGCTCTCTCAAGTGCGGAATTATCGATCATGTCTCAACTGGAAAAAATAGGTACAGCCGATATTTTTTTTGAATCCGATCCCTATTTTATTGATGATAAAGATCAGGAAGCAGGTCATTTCCTTAGAAAAAACAAAGTTACATTAAAATCGGCAAAAACATTACCCATCACCGATAACGGTCTTATGGGTAGAAAAAATATCAGTATAATTGAAACCACATCGGATATCGGACAAGCAAAAATAGCTGGAATAAAACTTAAAGAGTTGATTGCACAAGGAGAGAATTTAGCAGATACCGCTGTTGTTCTTCCGGATGAGAGCCTATTATTTCCAATTCTGAATTCTCTTCCAAAAGAGATAAGAAAAGGAAATATTTCCATAGGATACCCACTGAAACAGACATCCGCTTACTCCCTTTACTTTTTGCTAATGGAACTTCACAACAAAAAAGGAAAATACTTTTTTAGAAACGACTTAATCAAAGTACTTGATCATCCTTACATAAAAATGATAGCGGCTTCCGAAACTATCCGCTTTTGCGAGGAAATGAAAAGAGATACAAATACTTTTGTTGAAATGATAGCTCCTGTCGGAACTCTTCTTCATATGATTTTATCGGAAATAAGATCTTCAATTGATCTTTTGGAAATCACTTTGGACATTTTTGAAATGTTCAGAAAAGAAATAATTTCAGAAGAAATAATACTCTCCGGAATAGAGAAAGAATTCGTTTTTCACTTCCAATCACTTCTCGTAAAAATAAGGGGAATTATCGACAGGACAGGAGAACCCGTAAGCTTGAAAGGATTTCAAAGGATGTTTAACGACTTGATTGCTTCCGTACATATCCCGTTTACAGGAGAGCCTTTGCACGGATTACAAATTCTCGGTGTTCTTGAGATGCAAAATTTAAGTTTTAAAAATCTATTTATCTTGTCTATGAATGAAAATAAATTCCCTTCCGAAAAATATACCGAAACTTTTATTCCTCAAGACATAAGGAGAATATCGGGTCTCCCTGTTTTCGGAGAGAGAGAGGCGGTTTTTGCTTACCATTTTTACAGAATGGTTGGGAATAGTAAAAACATTACACTCTTGTATTCCGGCGTATCCCCAGGGTCAGGAAGAAACGAGAAAAGCAGATTTATCGACCAAATTCTTATTGAATATAAGAAAAACAACAATAATGTCATGATTAATCATCTAACTGCTGAATTCAAGGCAGATACCCGCAGATTCGGAAATATCCGTTTAGCTAAAACGGAAACGGCTCTTGCTCTTCTTCGGAAAAGAAACTTTTCAGCTACTTCGCTTAGAACATGGATGGAGTGTAGTCTAAAATTTTGGTTCCGTTACATCATAGGATTAAAAGACACAACGGATACCGATGATGCTCACGATTATGCCAAATTCGGGAGTATTTTTCACAAGGTTTTAGAATTTATTTATGAAAAACAGGAAGGGAAAATAATACACGGTGAATTTTTTGAAAAATTTTCAGATGAACTCTTGGAATCTATAGTAAAAAAATCATTTTTTGATAACAAACTTTCTGAAATTGACACCGGAATTAATAAAATAACATTTGAGGTTATTAGCAAATTTATAAAAAAATTCTTTGTTAACGAAAAATCCCAAACACCATTTAAAATCCACTCACTTGAAAAAGAGGTCTCAAAAAAGAAATTTACATTTATCGTTGAAGATAACAAGGAATCGGTGGAGTTCACCGGAAAAATAGACAGAATAGATTATCATAAAAATGTCCTCAGAATAATTGATTATAAAACCGGAACAACAAATTTGTCTGAAATTAACGGTGATTTAATTAAGGTGGATTGGATTAAGTACAAAGAAACATTTCAACTATTGTTCTATGCCTATCTTCTGGAGGAAAACGCTCTTCTTCAAAAAAAGTTCAAACTCGGTATTTATCCATTTAAAAAGCTTTCCGATAAACTTAAATTTGTTAAAATTAATGGAGACGAAACGATTGATCGTGATGTTTTAACGGATTTCCAAATAGTTCTCGAACACATTCTTGAAGAGATGTTTGATCCAGAATTGGATTTTAAACAGACGGAAAATGAATCCGTATGCAAATATTGCTTACATAAAAACATATGCGAACGGTAGCAAAAAGATGAAATGTTCGTATATTTTCATGATTGAATAGTCAAATACAGATTTGACCCCTTTACATTGTTTAAAAAGTATATAAAATTAAATTATGGAACTCTCCGAATTAAAAAATCAATTCAATGAATTAAAACAAAAAACAGATGATCTCAGGGGGTTTCTTTGACTTTGGTGAAAAACGTAAAAAACTGAAAAATATAGAAGAACAATTCTTGGATTCTTCAATATGGGATAATCCGAAAAAAACAGCTCCATTGTTAAAAGAGAAAAAACGTCTCGAAAATCAACTCAAGATTGAAGAAATTTTTAACTCTTCAATAGATGATATTGAAACCTACTTTGAACTTGCCGAAGAAGATTCCGATGTGATTTCAGATATTGAATCGGAAATGGGAAACTTTGAGAAATTTGTCGATGAGACTGAAACAAAAAATTATCTCGGGGGCGAAAACGATATAAACAATGCATTCATGACCATACATCCCGGTGCCGGTGGTACGGAAAGTCAAGACTGGGCGGAAATGCTTCTTAGAATGTATTTGAGATTTGCCGAAAGGATGAAGTTCAGTTCTAAAATAATTGAAATTCTAGCCGGCGAAGAAGCAGGGATAAAAAGTGCTACCTTAAGAATTGAGGGAGATTATGCCTTCGGTTACCTCAAACAAGAAATCGGAGTACACAGACTCGTAAGAATATCCCCGTTTGACTCAAACAAAAGACGGCATACATCTTTTGCGGCTATTTTTGTATATCCCGAAGTTGATGATTCCATCGAAATAGAAATTGAACCGAAAGATCTTCGGGTTGATACATACAGAGCTTCAGGTGCGGGGGGTCAGCATGTTAACAAAACCGATTCGGCAATCAGGATTACACATCTCCCGACAAATATCGTCGCCCAATGCCAAAGCGAACGATCACAACACCAAAACAGAGATAGGGCAATGAAACTTTTAAAAGCAAAACTTTATGATAACGAAATGAAGAAAAAACTATCTGAAAAAGATAAACTTGAAAACTCAAAGGGAGATATCGCATGGGGCAACCAAATAAGATCCTATGTCCTTCACCCGTATCAAAGTATTAAAGACCATAGAACCGATGTTGAAATAGGAAATACACAGAGAATTCTTGACGGAGATATTTTCGAATTCATAAAAGTTTCACTAAAGAAAGCCAAATAATTTTTATATTTTCAATATTTTGTTGAAAAACAAGATATAAAACCCCATACTTTTCAGTATGGAAAAACTCTTTGCAATACCATTCTTTACAACCTTTCTCACCCTTCTTATTTTTAATTTTTTTAATAACTTCTACGATCTGATTCCTCCTCTGATCTTAATAACAATAGGATTATCCATTATATGTTTCTTATCTAAACATTTCACTGTTTCAATATTATTTATATCTATCTCAATAGCACTTTTAACCGGCCAAAAATTTTTTGATAAAAAAGAAATATACATGAGAAAAAAAAATATTCGGATATTTAGCAAAGAATATTTAACACTTAGGGGTGAAATATTAAAATTTCCCGTAATCGGAACAACGGAATCCACTATCACTTTAAAAGTATCAAAAATAGAAGAGAAAAAACATATAATCGATGATGATCTGGTATTTAAAATAATTGTACATGGGAACCTGAATTATCTTTGTCCGGGAGATTTGATAGAAATATGTACAACCACAAAAGAAATAAGGCCTTCAATTAACTTTTTTCCGTCAAGTTCGGAAAAATATTCATTAATAAACAACATCCACTTCTCAGGCTACTCCAAATCCGCTCTGCTTATTAAAAGGATAAAGAGAGGTAACATCCTCTGGAGTATAACCGGATGGATACGAGAAAGAATCAGATTGCTGATCGAAAAGAGATATTTAAATAATAAGGGACTTCTCAAAAAAGAAGGGCAAATGTTGGAAGCACTCCTTCTCGGTGATCGTGGAAGACTTGGTCATAATGAGAAAGAAGCTTTACTTAATTCCGGAGTTTTTCACCTTTTTGCAA
Source organism: uncultured Clostridia bacterium (assembly GCA_964422395.1). Lineage (GTDB taxonomy): Bacteria > Acidobacteriota > Aminicenantia > UBA2199 > UBA2199 > UBA647. The sequence goes on along the minus strand of CAYRAO010000008.1, from coordinate 33,599 downwards.
TTTCCGGTGCTCATATAGGTATTATTGCATTCTTTTTGCTCTTCTTATTGAATAAATTCGGACTGTCGCTTAGGAAGAAATATACAATTTTGATTGCAATATTACTCTTCTTTCTTATGCTGACCGGCTTTAAAATATCTGCTCAAAGAGCTGTAATTATGGCACTGTTTATTTCAATTTCCAAAATACTTTACCTCAAAGTTGACACGATCAATATCCTCTGTGCTACAGGTCTGATGCTTCTTATGAACAATCCTTTTTACTCCTTGGATCCCGGATTCATCCTTACCTTTACGATCACCATTGCTATCGTATCGGGAAGAAAATTTTTTTTTAAGGATAACTCAAAGATTCAAAGTCACCTTAAAGAACTTGTAACAGCCAATATAAATGCCTCCGTAATATCGCTCCCGCTTTCACTATTCTTTTTTATGAGATACTCTTTTACCGGATTTTTGACAGGACCAATTCTCATCCCGATAACAGCTTTGGTAATGTGCTTGTCTATTCCGATAATCCCCCTCTCGCTTCTACCGGTTGCATTGGCTAGCCCGACATTGTTAATCGTTGATCCTATTCTGAAAATATTTTTCTTCCTTACGGAATCGTTTTCAAAGAACATTAATCTGACTATATTCAGGGCCCCGCCTCCGTTCCATGTATTACTGGGATTCACCGTTATATTCATTCTGATGATAATTACGGCGAAAATGAAAATCGTAAAGATATTGCCAACCGGATTAATAATTGCTATCTCGATTTTTACATCGGTCAGACCACCCCCCTACAGCCCTTCAACTCCGGAAATCTTTTTCCTGGATGTAGGTCAAGGTGATTCATGTATTGTTGTATTTCCTGGGGGTAAATCTCTAATGATTGACGGCGGAGGTACCGGATACGGTAATTTCGACGTTGGGAAACAAATTGTTCTCCCGTTCCTTTTGAGAAAAAATATAATGATAAAATGGATAGCCGTTTCTCACTATCATGCAGATCATTGCAAAGGAATTAATGAGTTGGTAGAGATCATTAAACCGGATGAGATATGGATATCCTCGTGTCCGGATGATAATTACCTGTACAATTCACTTTTAAAAAAATCGGAGAAAATTTCCAAGATTAAAAAAGTGAGTTCTGATTTTAGATTAAAAATCGGAGAATCCGAAATAGAATTTTTATTCCCCTTCAAAATCCTTTATCCTCTCAGAGCAACAAATGACCATTCTCAGGTAATCAAATTGACTCACAAGGATGTAACGGTTCTTTTTACGGGAGACACGGAACTGTACGGGGAAAAAGCACTCATAAAGAAATACGGAGAGAAACTTAAATGCACACTTCTGAAAGTTCCTCATCACGGTTCTTCTACATCTTCTTCCCGAAAATTTTTAGAATTAACCGATCCTGAATATGCGGTTTTTTCGTTGGGTTACAAAAACCGTTTCGGATTTCCGGATAAAAAGATAAAAAAAAGATATAAAGAGAATAATATCTATTCCCTCTACACCTCCGAGCAAGGAGGAATCAAAGCAAAACTCGGAACAAAAAAAATTTTCTTCAAAGTATCAAGATTTTCTTCATCCGAATAAATAAAAAACAGATCTTTTTTAGGAGGAAAAACCTTATTCCATTTATTATGATAACCGGTCAGGGAAAAATGAGCCTAATACTCCTTCTTGAAATGTCTCCTTTTTCAATATATAATTGGAATAAATATGCGCCTGTAGCTCAATGGATAGAGTACTCGACTACGAATCGATAGGTTGGGGGTTCGACTCCCTCCAGGCGTGTTTTTTTAAGGAGTTCCTATGACAGATTCAGAGAATAAAGAAAATATTCCATTTATTTCGGCAGGAAAAGATATAGATGTAAACGAAATTATGGAATATATTGAAAATAGAATCAGAGAGAAAAAAAATTCAGGAGTACTGAAACAGAAAGAGATTGACGAAATTGAGAATATGGAACTTCAGCCACTTCCGGACTTTTTAGAGATCCCAAATGTTTATGAGCAACACCTTTTTAACGACAAGATGATAAATAGTTTATATCCGCCTTCAATTGAGTTGGAATCAGACAGTGGAAGCGGAGTAAAGGGATTAATAAAGGAAAAAGTATTCCGTATTATTAGAAAATTTCTAATGCCTTTTATCAGAAGCATGGTTAGACCGATAAATAATGAATTAAAGGCTCAAATCAATATCGACAGGGAGCATATCCGTAAATTCACACCCGGAATTGAATATATAAAACTCCTGCATAACACTTCAAACAATTTAATTGTTGAATTGTCAAAACTAAAGATCGAAGAGGAATTGTTAAAAACAAAAATCAAAGTCCTTGAAGATAAAATGGAATTTCTTGAAAACAGGGAAAGAGCAATAGAGAAGAAACTTTATCAATAATGGAAATCCACCAATTTCTTACCTCTTATTCGTATGGAGATGCAATAGGTAATGAAGCCCTCGAAATAAGAAATTATTTAAGAGATATAGGGATCAAGTCTAATATTTTTGTGCTTTTTTACCATCCGAAATACTCCGATCAAGTAATAAACTACCTCGAATATGATAAATATTCGTCTGATAAGAATATTGTTATTTACCATTTTTCGATCGGTTCTAAAATCACAAAAAAATTCCTCCGAATACCTGATAAAAAAGTAATCATTTACCACAACATAACACCTCATCATTTTTTTCTCGACTATCATAGAATACTTTCAAAAGATTGTTATAAAGGGAGAATAGAACTTAAAAGTCTCAGCGATGAAGTAGATCTCGCTCTTGGAGATTCCGAGTATAACGAAAAAGAATTGAAAGAAGCGGGATTCAAAAGAACCGGAGTACTTCCTCTTGTAATGAATTTTAAAAAATTCGAGTCACCCCCTATTCCGGTTTTAAAAGAGATGTTTCATGACAATAAAACAAATATTCTCTATGTAGGAAGAATAATCCCTAATAAAAAAGTTGAAGATGTTATAAGAACATTCCATATTTACAATAAATATTTCAATAAAGATTCCCGACTTTTTATAGTTGGTGAAAATAGAGGATTTGAAAGGTATTTTTCCGCACTCCTGAATATGGTTGACAAACTGACTGTAAAGAACATACATTTCACCGGTCATATTCCCGAAGATGAACTGATCTCTTATTTTAAACTCTCGGACATCTATCTTCATATGAGTGAACACGAAGGATTCTGTGCCCCCGTTCCCGAAAGCTTCTTCCTCAACATTCCGGTGATTGCTTTTAATAAAGGAGCTGTTAAAGAGACGATGAACAACGGCGGTATATTGCTCAACAAGAAAAATTTTCTGGAAACCGCAACTCTCATCGACAGGATCGTTTCCAACGATGAATTAAGAAAAAAAATTTTGGATACACAAAAAGAATCTTTGAAAAAATATTTCACAAACCGTACGGGAAAGATCCTCCTTGACCATTTAAAAAAGATTGGGATCTAAAATCTTCTCTGAACTATTTTTGGAATCTTCCTTGAAAGCTCATGGAATTTCTAATAGAATTTTTAATTAACGGAGGGAATATGGAAATAAAACTTTCTGAAATTGCCAAACATATCGGAACAAGTATTCCGGCTGGGGGAAAAGATAAAATTATAAGCGGTGTAGCACCGTTGGAAAAAGCAAATAAAACCGATATTACATTCATTACAAGCGAAAGATTTTTAAATAAACTGAACGAGTGTAATGCAGGTGCAGTGATCATGTCAAATAAATTTTCACCCCCAAAGAGCATTACTCCTATTTATGTCGATGATCCCTACCATTATTTTATTAAAGTGCTGAACTTTTTTAATCATAGATCCGCCGGAGATATTGCATCAGGAATCAGTCCCCTCGCTTTTATCGATGATAGTGCAAAACTGGGAACGGGTGTATCGGTCGCCCCATTTGTATTTATCGGAAACGGAGTCTCAATTGGGAACAAGACAACAATAGGAGCGGGAACGGTTATATTAAAAGATTCCGTTATCGGAGCGGAGTGTCTTATATATCCCAATGTAACCGTTAAAGATAGATGTACCGTTGGGAACAATGTGATAATCCATTCCGGAGTAGTAATCGGAGCTGACGGATTCGGATTCTATCCCCACAAAGGTTCTTTGGAAAAAGTTCCTCAGATCGGGGGTGTGAAAATTTGTGATAATGTTGAAATTCAGGCAAATACCTGTATTGACAGAGCTGTAATGGGAGTAACAAAAATTGAAGCCGGTGTAAAATTAGATAATCTTGTTCATGTTGGACACAATGTCAGAATCGGTTCCGACACTGTTCTCGCCGCTCAGGTGGGAATCGCCGGATCGGTCACAATCGGATCAGGTGTTAAAGCCGGAGGTCAGGCCGGATTCGGAGAACATATCAAAATTGGAGACGGAGCGGGAATTGCCGGCCAGGCTGGAGTCACAAAGGATGTCCCTTCAGGAATTATAGTTTCAGGTTATCCTGCAAAAGAACATATGAGAGCAATAAAGGAGGAGATACATATTCGTAACCTTCCCGATCTCAAGAAAAAGGTAAAAGAACTGGAAAAACGACTTAACGAATCGGAGAACAAGAGTCAAACGTAGAATAGGGTGACGGTGCTTTATTTCTTTGATTTTTTTTTCAAAAGGGGACAGGTACTTTGTGTAAACCGATTTCTATATTACTTTTTAATTTGTTAGAATCCTTCCATGAGTCGATTTGATGTGATCTTCATACTTCCCTATACTTTTGCAGACCATCCCTCATTTCCCGAAGGTATCCTAAAAAGGTCTCTTGAATATAAGGGATTTTCCGTAGGAATAATTGATCGACCGTTCTGGCAAAAACCGGAATCATTCGGAGTGCTTGGGAACCCCAAGCTTTTTTTTTCAATTATATCAGGTCCGGTAGATTCGATTGTTCTAAACTATACCTCTTCAAGAAAAAGACGTATTGAGGATCAATATCAGATTGACGGTAAGGGATTTTTTGAAAACTACCCTCCTTCAATCAAATATAAGATCCGACCCGACAACACAATTATCGTGTTCGCAAATAAGATAAGGCAGATTTATAAAGAAACTCCAATTATTATCGGTGGAGTTGAAGCATCGTTAAGACAATTTGCTCATTATGATTTTCAAAAAGATAAGATACGCCGTTCAATACTTTTTGATTCGAGAGCAAATATCCTTGTTTCAGGACCAGGTGAAAAACAGATAATTAAAATTGCAGAACAATTAAGAGAAGGAAAGAATATAAATGATCTTAATTTGAACGGGACTTCAAAAATAGTTAAAAATATTTCCAGCCTGCATGAAAAAATAGAACTTCCGTCCTTTGACGATATTTTAAATAATAAAAATAAACTATCCGAAGCTTTCCTCAAAAAAGAGAGAGGAATCCGCTCCGGAAAAATAATTTGCCAAAGAAATGGGGACAGGTACATCGTAAATTACCCGAGCGAAAGATATTCCGAAAATGAATTGGATAGCTTCTATTCTATGCCATTCTTAAGGATTCATTCGGGAAGCAAAAAATTGTCACCTGCACTCAGGATGAATCTTTTCTCAATAACATCACACAGAGGATGCGGAGGAGGATGCTCTTTCTGCTCAATTACCTTGAACGAAGGGAAAAAAATAATCTCAAGATCAACGGATTCCATAATAAAGGAAGTTCGTTCATTAATGGACCATCCTGAATGGAAAGGGATAATCTCAGATGTGGGAGGTCCGTCAGCAGAAATGTACGGTTTCGGGTGCAATAATAAAAGCTGTGGAAAAAATTCCTGCCTTTTTCCAAAAAGTTGTTCTTCTTTAACAAAAGGGGACAGGTACCGTGAACTATTAAAAAACATGAGAAACGTTAAAGGCATAAAAAAGATCTTTATCGGATCGGGAGTTAGATTTGATAATCTCATGGACAATGAAGAATTACTGCAGGATATATTAACTCATCATTCCGGAAAATTCTTAAGAATTGCTCCCGAACACACCCAAGATCACATCCTTACATTAATGAGGAAACCCTCGTTTTTCAAATTATCCGAATTCATGAAACTCCATTCATACATTAATAAAAGCTTGAAAAGGAAAATCGATGTATCCCCATATCTGATAATCGGACATCCGGGAGAAACCTTTGAAGATATCAGAGAAATGAAAAAAAAAATCAGATCACTTAATCTTCCGTTAGAGGACATCCAAATATTTACTCCAACTCCGGGGACATATTCAACCGCATTATATTATTCGGAAATTACACCTGATGGAAATCCGATTTTTGTTGAGAAAAACATAAATGAATTAGTAAGAAGAAAAAATTATCTTACACGAGATAAGTAAAAACTAATAGGAAAAAGTAATCGTGACAGAAACTATAATGTCATGTTGTTATTGATTAAGAAATCTATATATTCATCTCTCTGAGCCTTGCAACCCGTTCCTCAATCGGGGGATGAGTCGAAAACAATTTGAATAAACTTTTTCCTGAAAAAGGATTCACAATAAACATGTGAGCAGTCTGCTTTGTTGCTTTCATCGGAATCCTCTTTGAAAGTTGCCCCAGTTTAAGCAAGCCGGAAGCAAGACCTTCAGGGTTCTTGGTTAAGTGTGCTCCCCCACTGTCGGCTTTATATTCACGAGAACGGGAGATAGCCATCTGAATTACGGTTGCCGCAAGAGGTGCAAGAACAGCCATAAGAATCAAACCAAAGATTCCACCTCTATCGTCGTCATCACTTCCTCCGCCGAATATTGCAAACCATCTCATCTGATATGCAAGAAACATTATCGCCCCCGAAATCGTTGCCGCTATGGTAGAAATCAGCGTATCTCTGTTTATGATATGGGTAAGTTCATGAGCAATAACCCCCTCCAATTCATCCGGTTTCATAAGTTCGATTATACCCTTTGACAAAGCCACGGCGGAATTGGCAGGGTTCCTTCCCGTTGCAAAAGCATTAGGTGAATCCTGATTAAGATAGTAAAGCTTAGGCATAGGGATATTCGCTTTATCCGAAAGATTATTTACCATTCTGTATATATCCGGAAAATCAGATTCGGGAAGCAGAACGGCTTTATAGGTTTTTAATACAATTTTATCGGAAAACCAGTACGCTCCGACATTCATAATTGCAGCAAATATGAATGCAATGAGCATTCCACTCTCTCCTCCGACCATGCCACCGACAAACAGGAAAATCCCCGTCATAGCCCCAAGCAATATAACCGTCTTTAAATAGTTCATTTCTCACTCCATCAGATCATATTTATTATAGTTAAAAAAAATCACCATTTCAACAATTCGATTATTATCTCCACAATTTGGAGAAAAATAAAAAATGTTATCAAACAAGTATTGATAAAAAAAATAGAATCTCCTATATTTATGGATCATGGATTCAGGAGGTCAAAATGAGTAAAACCGAAAAATATGTCGGTAGAAAAATGAATAGGCGGGATTTTATCAGAAAAAGTACATTTTTCGGAGCTGGAGTTGCAGCATCCGGTCTGTTTGCAAAAAAGAGAAAAAAACCGACTACAAAGCCCGGAGTAAAAAAGGTTGCTCCCATTGGAACCGTCAGGATAGGATTTGTCGGTGTTGGTGGGATGGGATCCGCTCATTGCAGAAATCTCCTGAATATCAAAGGGGCGGAAATCAGAGCTGTCTGCGATATTGTTCCCGAGAAAGTTGAAAGAATACAGAAATGGTGTATGGAAGCGGGTTTTAATAAACCTGAAGGGTATTCCAGAGGAGAATACGATTTCAAACGGATGTGTGAAAGGGATGATTTGGATCTTGTGATAACGGCAACTCCTTGGAAATGGCACGTTCCGGTTGCAGTTGCCGCTATGAAAACAGGGAAACATATGGCTATCGAAGTTCCTGCAGCTTTAACTATTGACGGTTGTTGGGAACTTGTTGAGACTGCTGAGAAAGAATCGAAATATTGTGTAATGCTTGAAAATTGTTGCTATAACAGGAGTGAACTTGCTGTTCTTAATATGGTAAGGAAGGGGATGTTTGGAGAACTGATCCACGGAGCAGGAGGTTATCTTCATGACCTTAGAGAAATAAAATTTAGCGACAAAGGGGAAGGATTATGGAGGATTGATCATTCGGTTAATAGAGACGGAAATCTTTACCCTACTCACGGACTCGGACCTATTGCCGAATATATGGATATTAATCGGGGTAACTATTTTGAATACATCATATCCATGAGCAGTAAATCCAGAGGACTTCACGAATATGCGGAAGACAAGTTCGGAAAAGAGAGCCCCCAATCTAAAATGAAATTTAAACTCGGAGATGTTAATGTAAGCCTAATTAAAACATATAAAGGTGAGACAATCACAGTATACCATGATTGTAACCTTCCGAGACCATACAGCAGAATAAATATGATTCAGGGTACCAAAGGTATCTTTGAAGGGTACCCGGATAGGATATATATTGAGGGTGTAAGCTGGACAAATGATGAATGGGAAAGATTCGGAAAATATTTGCACGATTATAAACACCCTCTCTGGAAAGAGAAGGGGAAAAACTCTACAGGTGCAGGACATGGCGGAATGGATTATCTGGAGGATTTCAGACTGATCGATGCATTAAGAAAAGGAAGACTCCCAGATATGGACGTTTACGATGCAGCACTGTGGAGCAGTGTTTCCCATTTGTCGGAAATTTCAGTTGCCTCAAAGGGAAAACCGGTGAATTTCCCTGATTTTACCCGTGGTGCATGGAAAACAAACGAAAGGATTTTTCTTACTGATTATACCTATTGATTTAGGAAAAATGGTCAAATCCTTCTCTATTGATACTGATTGGTTTTCCAAAATCAGTTAATCTTATTTTATCTCCTTTTGTGATATCACCGATAATAAAATAACTTAAATCAGTAGCCTTTAATTTTTTCTCATCTTCAGGAGGAACAGTAAACAGCAGTGCAAAATCTTCTCCCCCCGAAAGGACATGATCTTTTTCCGAAAAAGAATATTTTTGACATACATTTTTCATTCTATCGGTAACGGGAATAGCATCATACCTAACCCTTCCACCTTTCCCCGAAGCGGAAATAATCCTGCCGAGATCAATAAGTAATCCGTCGGACACATCTATCATTGAACTTGCAAAACGGGAAATTATTTTCCCTTTTTCCAATTCGGGCTCGGGGTCTTTATGTTTTTCGGTAAAGTAGGGAATATCTATTCCACTCTGCAAAAGAGTAAGTCCTATGGAGGATTCTCCGGTTACTCGCGTAATACCGATAAGATCACCAATGCACGCACCGTTTCGTCTAATAGGTTTTATCGAATTACCTACCATCGTTATAGAAATAAATATCTTGTCGGAAGACTTGGAAATGTCTCCACCGGCAAGTGAAACACCCCACCTGTCACATCCCTCCTTAATTCCCTGAAAAAAATTGTCCATTCTCCTTTGAAAGCTTCCTGGAAATCCTAATCCGAGAAAAAAATATTCCGCTTCCCCCCCCATTGCCGCAATGTCACTTAAATTAACTCCAAGAGCCTTTATGGCAATTTCTTTAGGAGAAAAATATGAAGTATCAAAATGAACTCCTTCAATGAGGATATCTTTTGTAATAAGCTGATATTCTTTACCCTTCTTTACAATGGAGGTATCATCACCTATGCCAACTCCATCCGGAAACGGAAATTTCTTTTTAAGTGAATTAACAAAACTGTTTTCATTCATTAAAAACCTTTGACTTAAGTGCTTCATCGACGGCAACACCAATATCTTTTACAAGTACAAACTCAATTCCCTTCAGATATTCCTCATTAATGTCGGATAGATCTTTACTGTTTTTTTCCGGAAGAATTATTTTTTTTATACCTGCCCTTTTTGCCGCCAGTACCTTTTCTTTAATTCCTCCTACAGGGAGAACTTTCCCGCGAAGAGTGATCTCTCCTGTCATTGATACTTTTCTGTCCACTTTCTTTTTACAGAAAAGTGAAGTAAGGGCAGTGGTCAATGCTACTCCTGCCGAAGGACCGTCTTTTGGTATTCCCCCTTCGGGAAAGTGAATATGAACATCAAACTCCTCAAAAATTTTATTGTCTATACCGAGTTTATTGCTGTGAGATTTAAGAAAACTTAATGCGGCTGTTGCCGATTCCTGCATAACTTTCCCAAGTGAACCGGTTAATATAAGTTTTCCTTTCCCCGGAAATAATTTTGCTTCCACAAAGAGGATATCTCCACCATAAGGTGTCCACGCCATTCCTGTAGCTACACCAATCATATCATTCTCAAGAAGTTGATCTCTGAACAGTTTTGGATTTCCCGCATATTCCTCTATATTTTTATTGGTGATCTTAAAAAGTTTGTTTTCTCCGGTGGCAACTTTATGAGCTACTTTTCTGCAAACCGATCCGATTTCTCTCTCAAGATTTCTTACTCCGGCTTCTCTGGTATATAGACCGATGATATTCCTTATTGCTCCAGTTGAAAATGAAATAAGCTTTTTAGAAAGTCCGTTGGATTTTATTTGTCTCGGTACCAAGTGTCTCCTTGCTATTTCAATTTTTTCTTCCTCCGTATAACCATGAATATTTATCACTTCCATTCTATCTCTAAAAGCAGGCTGAATTGGTCCGAGCAAATTTGCAGTTGTAATAAAAAGGACATTAGACAAATCGAACGGTACACCGAGATAATGATCGGTAAATGTATTATTCTGTTCGGGATCAAGAACCTCAAGAAGTGCGGAAGAAGGATCTCCTCTAAAATCAGACCCGATCTTATCAACTTCATCCAGCATGAATACAGGGTTGTTTGATCCCGTTTTTTTTATCTCCTGAATTATTTTTCCGGGAAGTGCTCCGATATAGGTTCTTCTGTGACCTCTTATCTCAGCTTCATCATGGACACCACCGAGTGATACTCTAACAAAATTTTTATTTAATGCTCTTGCTATAGATTTCCCAAGTGATGTTTTTCCTACTCCCGGAGGTCCTACAAAACATAAAATAGGTCCAACTGCTTTAGTTGTGAGTTTTCGTACACTCAAGTATTCGAGAATTCTCTCCTTTACTTTATCAAGTCCGTAATGATCGTCGTCTAAAATCTCTTTTGCCCTTGATAAATCCAAATTATCTTTTGTTGATATTTTCCACGGGACATCCAACATCCAATCAAGGTAATTTCGTACTACGGTACTTTCCGCTGATTCGGGATGCATTTTTTTTAGTTTTTCAATATTTTTATTGATCTCTTTTTTTGCCTCTTTAGGAACATCCAATTCATTTAATCTTTTTTTATAATTACTTATCTCACCTTCACCGTCATCGGTTTCACCCAGCTCTTTTTTAATTGCGGCAAGCTGTTGTCTTAAAAAATATTCCCTCTGATTCTTGTCCATCTCACCTTGTGCTTTAAGATTGATCTGATTTTGAATAGTTAAGACTTCCAGTTCATAATTAAGATAATCATATACCTTACTTAATCTATAAATAGACCTTTCCTCGTTCAATATTTCTTGAGAGTGCTCAAGTTTAAGATCAAGATTAGAAGCAATGATATCAGCAAGTTTCCCGGGTTCTTTAATGTTCTCCGCAATAACAAAAATTTCATTAGGGATCTGTTTCCCAAGTTTTGCGGTTTGCTCAAATTTTTCCCTTACGTTCTTTATTATGGCTTTATCTTTGATCAAGAGGCGTTTAGGGTCTTTATCTTCAACAACATTTATTTTCGCAACCCTGATCCTCCCGTTGTCATTTATCATTTTAACCTTGGCACGCGATATCCCTTGAGCCAAAACCCTCATCCTCCCATCGGGTAATTTTAGCATCCTCACAATCATTGCTACAGTCCCCATTTTATACATTTCATTCATTTGAGGATCTTCTATGGAACCGTCTTTTTGAGTTAACAACAATATCATCCTGTCCTTGTTAAGTACTTTGTCAACAGCCCTTTTGGATTTTAGCCTCCCTACGTAAAGAGGGACGATCATATAAGGGAAAACAACAATATCTCTTAATACCAGAACAGGGATATTTTCAGGAATATCAAGTTTTTCCCCATCTTCTTTTCCCAAGTTTAGGGTTTTATTCTTTTTTTCTTTTTCCAAATTATCACCTCATTTGATCTTTACGGAAATTTTTTGACCTGTTTTCTTTAGTACTTCGATTATCAGTACACCGTTTTCCATAACAGATTTTATTTTATCCGTATTTATCGGAACTTCAATATGAATTTCTTTACTAAAATATCCAAACTTCCTTTCAAACATATAAAATCTAATCCCTGTTTCATGCAACCATGTCTGCTTCTTTGTACCCTTTACAATCAAATCTTTTCCATTTTCAAGAGTGATAGATACATCATCAATGAACACTCCCGCAAGTTCCATCTCTACAATAATCGATTTGTCAGTTTCAAAGATATTAGTACTCGGTTCCCATTCTTTATTTGTACTGATCCCGAGAGGAAAACCGATTTTCTCATTGAGATCGAAAAAAGGATAATTTTTCTTTCCCATCTAATCCTCCTTTTTAAGAAGACTATGAAGCTCTGTCATAAATTCTTCCAGACTTCTGAAATCAAAATACACTGAAGCAAATCTTACATAAGCCACTTTGTCAAGAGCTTTAAGTTTGATCATAATAAATTCACCGATTGCTTTGGTGGGAATCTCCTTTTCCATGTCCGAAACAAGTTCTTCAACCTGAAGTGCAACCTGCTCAACCTGCTTTTTAGATATCGGTCTTTTTTCAACTGCACGATATAGCCCTTTCCTCACTTTATCAAGGTCGAACTCTTCCCTTCGACCATCCTTTTTTTCAACCATAAGAGGGATACCCTCAATTTTTTCATATGTCGTAAATCGTCTGCCACAGTTAAGGCATTCACGCCTTCTACGTATATATTTTCCATCCTTACTCTCTCTTGTCTCCACTACTTTGTCCTCAATATTTTTACATTCAGGACAAATCATCTTTTTTCCCCTTGTTTTTAACGGAACTCAATTTTAACCCCTTTGAATAAAACGAAATAAAACCGGGTATCATAATTACCATTATTATTAATGCATGAACCAAAATAGTAAAAGCCGCTGCTTCATTTACACTTACAACACTCTGACCTGCTTGATTTTTATATAGTTCCAGAAGTCCGTGCTTTGAGGCGGCATCAAGGCTCCCTGCCATCCCTGGAGTCGGAATTGCAGCCGACATAACAATAAGGCTGAAGTATGGAACGGAATCAAGAAGTGATACTGATGAACCGAACCTGAAACCTTGCATTAAAAACCAATAAAAAGGAACGAGGTAAACCCACACGAGAACGGAATAAAATAAAAGTTTTACGGAATCCCAAAAACCAAGTTTCATTTTAAGTCCTTCAATAAAATTCAGGAAAAAATCGGTGACTTTTCCCCTTGACCTTTCGGGAACCAACCGAAAAATGAACCGAAGCACTCTTTCCGTCAACCTATAAACAGCAGGTATATTTATTAGATAAAACATAAGAAACACAGCTATTACAACCGGAACAAGAAGTACTGCCACAGACTTTAATTCTCCAAGAAACTTTGATCTCCCGCTATCAATAAACAGTAAAGAGACAAAAAACAACACTATGATCATAAGAAAATCGATCATCCGTTCCACAACAATTGTTGCTAATCCGGTTCCTGATTTAACCCCTTCTTCCTTTGCAATCAGTATTCCACGAGTCGGTTCTCCCACTCTTCCCGGGATCACAATATTAATAAGCATACCTATCAAAGTGTAATGATACAGGTTAAGAATTGAAATATTCTTCTTGTAAGGACGAAATAATATGCCCCACCTGAAAGCTCTTACATAAAATTGAGTATACAAACCAAACAAGAAAATAACTATGTATATCGGATTCACATTTTTTATTATTTTGAAAACCATGTCAAAATCCACATTCTGAAAAAAGAAGTAGAGTAAAACAAAAACAAGTATAAGGATAATGACATATTTAAAATATTTCATTGAGAAAATATAGAACTTTTTCCTATAGAAGTCAATAATTTTATCTATAACCATACGAGTTGAATTTTATACAAACTGTTGACAATAATCGTGTATTAGCTATACTTTCATCAGATGAAAATTAATACAAAGATCAGATACGGTTTAAGGATGCTTGTTTTTTTAGCTCAAAACAATGATGTGGTAAATACTGAGATTCTCGGAAAAAAAATGGCGGTATCTCCTAAGTATCTTCGGAAACTTGCCGGACCCATGGAGAAAGCAGAACTTATTGTCAGTATTCAGGGTAAGTTCGGAGGTTATAAACTTAAAAAAAAACCGAGTGAAATTTTGATCTCTGATATTTTTAATGCTTACAATGAAAGTCTCCACATTTCAGGATGCTCAAAAGAATCGGGATGCCCACTTTCCGATGAATGTATAACTTCCAATTTGTGGGAACATTTTGAAAACATTGTATCAAACAAATTTTTCAATATATCATTGGATAGAATAATAAATAATAATTTTTCCTGATAATTATTATTAATTTTTTTTGAAAAATCCCGAAATGGATTTCGGTATCCTTGAAGATAATCCGTTCATTATCAAAATTATCTCTTTTACTTTTAAAAAGATATCTTCTTCTCCCATCCAATAATATGTAATCTTCTCTTTAAGTTTCTCGTCTCCACTATTAATAATTTTATTCAGTAACACTACAGAGATAAGAAGATCATCAACAAATCCTAAAACAGGGATAAAATCAGGAATTAGATCAATAGGAGAGATAAGGTAAGCAAATCCTATAATTATCGTCCCTTTTACTTTCGGAGATACCTCTTTGTCAATCGATAACTTTATCAATAGATATACGATATCCGGAAAAATAAGTAAATACCGTACAAACTCATCCGTCCATTTTCCACTCTTTTTTTTTAGCTTCCCACTTTCAAACCAGTCAATAACTTTCCTTCTTGATTTTGTATAGAAATCATCAATACTCTTTTTTTTTATATCAATTGACTTCCCCATTACCACACCCTGCTAATCCCATAACAATACGGAATAAATATTCACAAACTATTTTTCAAGTTCTTCAAGTTCTTTAAGATATTGTTCTCTTTTTCTCTTCTTTACATAAATATCTTTGAATTTTTCGTTGTATTCTTTATTCTTTGCAATAAACTCTTCACTTCTTTTAGGATCAATCTTTATCATCTCTCTCCATAAAAGTCCCATATACGAATAAGGATTAGGATACTCGGGAGAAAGAGCTATCGCTTTCTTCAATGCTGAAAAACCTTCATCAATCGCTTTTTTTCTTTCCTCTTTCGGAAAAATATCGTCATCAACCGGAGTCTGATAACTTTTATTCCAAGCAACAACTCCAAGCGAGTAGTACGCTTGAGCAAACTCAAGTTTTTTCTCTTCACTAAGACTTTCAAGTTTCTTCTCCGCCTCTGCCACCACCGACTCAAGTTCCTTCTCTTTAGTTGCAATAAGCTCTATGGCTTCCTCTAATGTAGGATATTTCTTTAACTCCTCTTTCTTCCCGGCTACAAGTTCCTTTCTCTGATCAGCCGGAATAGCCTTATTTCCTTCAACATTCCTTATGTATTTATTGATAACATTGACCCGCGTTATATCTTCCCTTATTTTGTCTATTTCTTTGTAATGATCTAGAATTGACGGATCTATCATTGTATAAATTCTTTTCTTGTGAGCAATGATTGCTTTATCCCATGCTCTGTAATTCTGAAGATATACAGCATAATAATGGTAACCGGTCGGATCAGTCGGATCAAGTTCTATCCTTTTCCGATACATCTCATCCGCTTTTTCAAACTTACCGTTCTGTGAATAAAAATTTGCAAGTGTATAATACGATTTGGGAGAATCGGACGACTTTTCAAGTATCTTCAGGAAAAACTTTTCAGCTTCCTCAAAATTTCCAAGTTTATCAAAAATACTTCCGAGAGCAATAACAACATTATGATCTTCAGGGAAAGCTTTTTCCGCCATTTGAAGATATTTTACAGCTTTCTCACCATACTCAACATTCCTTTTTGTCTCTTTCCCGGGAGAATACAACATGCTATAGCAAGTTCCGAGATAGAGATAGGCAACTTTAAGTTCGGGATTTTTCTTTAGAGCCGTCTCATACTCTTCGGATGCTTTTCTAAATTTTTCCTGAGTATACAATTTGTTAGCATCGTTTAGGTGTTTGTTTGCACTTAAATTTGAAACTGACAATTTTTTACATCCTGAAAAACCGAAAAGAAAAAACACTGCGATTACAAGTATCAAAACAGAGTATAATAACTTTTTCATTGTATCCTCCTCAGATAACGAAATATATTGCAATAAACGGTAAAAGTCAAGTAGTTTACAGTAAAAATGTCCGTATCACTCCTCACTTTACACGATAGTACCATATAAGAAATAGCCACAAGTCCTGAATATAGGGTATCAACTTATTGTTGAGATAAATCCGTGTTGTCTCCTGTCCCTTTACCAGTTCAAATAACTTGTAAAGATCATCGACATCCTTAGGGAAAAAACTGACGTAAACTTTTTTAAAATCCCCTTCCCCTTCTTCCATGAAATAAGGATTTTTCCGAGCAAGTTCAAGTGCTTTCTCATATTTTGTCGAAAGATGCTTCTGAAATCTGATTGTGATCTTAAATTCCTTGTTACTTTTTTTCGGGTTAAGGATATTTGATAGTTTCTCTGCCTCAATTTTCTTTTTTGCATCCATAAAAGAATTATAATACAGATTTAACAACCAAATCAAACAACTAACCGCATTAATCCCATTATTCGGAAAATTTCAAATCAATTATCGAAGTATCAATCAATTTTTCACCTTTATCTCCGAAATCAACAAGATATTTGGTATCGTCGGTTTTTCTCAATAAAATTCCCGTACCGAATACGGGATGCTTTACACTAACCTCCGGTTCCGATTTCTCAATAGTTTTTTCAATCATTTCACCTGATAAACTCTCAAGTAGCTCTCGAAACGAATAGACAACATTGACATTATTAAATCCGGTTTCCATGATAAATTCAGACTCTCTTTGACCACCGGTTGAAATTACAAGTCTGTCAATAGCTCTTGTCGATGCAACATACATAAGTCGTCTCTCTTCCTCAATCTCCATTTTCCCTTTTCTCATGAAAAAAGGCATATATGTTCCGTTAACTCCTACAACTATCACGGTCGGGAACTCAAGCCCCTTTGAATTGTGCATGGTAAGTAGTAAAACTTTCTCATCCTTTTTATTGGATTCTCTTCCTGATTCAAGAGACAGTTTATCAAACAAGTCACTAACCGTTCTTTTCATGCCGTTCTCTTTTCCCCATTTTGAGATAAAATCTATAAGTTCTTCTATGTTCAACAGTCGATCCTCTTCTCTCCTATCTTTAAGATACCCGATATATCCGGAGCTATTTAACAATTTTCGGAATAATTCCGCAATATCCTCTACATTGGACATTGAACTTATCTCAAATATCTTTCCGAATATAGGTTTTGAAACATATTTGTCAGGAAAATATTCCTTTAATGATCTCATCAGAGATTTTCCTGTCTCAACACTTTTTCTCCTGATAATATCAAGAGTTTTAGCCCCTATTCCAAGCGGAAGAAAATCTATAACTCTCAGGAAAGAGATATCATCATCAGGATTAAAAGCCAGCCTTAAAAGTGACACCGCATCTTTTATCTCCTTCCTGTCAAAAAATCTTAAACCTTTCACAATTCGGTAACTTATCCCCCTCTTATGTAATACCGACTCAAAAGGGAAAGATTGAGAATTGATCCTGTATAGTATTGCTATCGGAAACATCGATTCATCCGATTTCAGGAAATATTCAATCATATCGGCTATCCGTTCGGATTCAGATTCTTTTGTGGAAGAGAACATAAGAGTTACCGGATTGCCGCTCACCCTTTCAGTCCACATCTCTTTAACCTGTCTAAAACTGTTCCTCCTGATTAAAATATTTGCAAAATCGAGAATCTCCTTTGTTGATCTGTAATTTCGTTCCATCTTCATCGTTACGGCTCCTCTGAAGTCTTCACGAAAATCGGACATAAACCTGACATTTGCACCCCGCCAAGAATAAATTGCCTGATCATCATCTCCGACAACCGTAATACCCCTATGTTTTACCGCAATCAGACGTATAAGTTCATACTGATTGGGATTTGTATCCTGAAACTCATCAACAAGAACATACTTATAGTTTGATTCATACTTTTCTCTTATTTTCCCATTCCCACTAATGATAAGCACGGGAAGAGAAATAAGATCTTCAAAATCCCATCTCTTATTCTTTTTTTGGTAATCCCAATATTGTGAAAATATTTCCGTCTCGTCTTCGGAAAAACCTTTTTTGAGCAACATCTCTCTGTTGTTGGGATATAAAAGATTCATTTTTGCTCTATTTATTTTTTTTACGGAATCATCAATCATATCGCTTGTGAAATAGGAGAATCTTTCTTTGATAATATTTCCGATAACCCTTTTTTGATCTTTATCATCACTGATAATCCAATCAAGTCCGTAACCCGCTTCTTGTCCGGATTCTCTCAAAATTTTTAATCCTAACGAGTGAAAAGTTGAAATGTTAAACAAAAAAGGGTCAATACCGGTCATCGCCGTAACCCTCTCCTTCATCTCATTTGCAGCTTTATTCGTAAAAGTTACTCCGAGAATATTCAACGGAGAAAATCCTTGCTCTTCGATTAAATAAGCTATTTTGTTTGTAATAACACGAGTTTTTCCCGAACCGGCTCCGGCGATAATCAGAAGAGGGTTATCCGTAAATTTAACGGCTTCTATCTGTTTCTCATTAAGATCCGAAAAGGATTTCTTACTCATCCTTTCCCTCTGATAAAAGGAGTAAACTGAACCGGAATAAGAATTGTCCTTTTAAAAGTTCCGTCACCGGTTTTTTCAATTAGGATAAATTCCTGAACTTTAGACGAATAACTTACAGGGATGATCATCTTACCTCCGGTAACAAGTTGTTTCAACAGATTCGGAGGAATATGATCAGGAGAATATGTGCAGATAATTCCATCAAACGGTGCATTTTCTTTCCACCCAAAAGCACCATCTCCTATTTTAAATTTAATATTTTTATATCCGAGCTTATTCAGTAATTTTTCCGCTTTCTTCGACAAAGAGGGTTTGTTTTCTATTGTAAAGACATTTTTTACAAGTTCTGCAAGAATTGCAGCGTGAAAACCGGATCCAGTCCCTATTTCAAGCACCTTCTTATTGTAGTCGGGAGCAATCACATACGTCATCATTGCAACTATATATGGACGATCTATCACTTGTCCTTCCCCGATTGCAAGAGCAGAATCTTCATATGATTTTTTACGAAATCTTTTATCAACAAACAGGTGCCTTTTAACTTTAAGAAATGCAGCAATAACTCTCTTGTTGGTAATTCCTCTCCTGATAATCTGCTCTTCCACCATGGTTTTTCTCATATTCAAGTAATCTTCACAAAAAATATTTCCCGCTTCAAACATAAAAACAATAATCATAATAGGAATTAATTTTTTCACGATCCAATTGTAGCAGATATTCAAAAAACCACAAAGATAAACTATTCATTCCTGAATAATGTTGATATACAGGGCTATTTGTACTATATTCATTATCAAATGATCAAACGATTTTTCGAGCTCCAAGAGAAAGTCCTCAGCTATCACCCTAAGGCAAATACCGAACTTTTGAAAAAAGCATATTCCGTGGCTGCCGATGCCCATATGAACCAGACCAGAGCGGATAAAGAAGCTTACATCTCCCACCCTCTTTCCGTAGCGGGAATCCTTGCGGACATGAAACTTGATGAAATTTCAATTGCCGCCGCACTTCTTCACGATGTTGTTGAAGATACCGACTACACCATCGAAGATATCAATAAGTTGTTTGGAAAGGAAGTTGGTGAAATTGTATGGGGAGTGACAAAAATTTCCAAGATTTCCGATTTGGATGCCGAAAATGCCAAAGCGGAAACTCTTAAAAAAATCATTATCGCAATGACAAGCGATGTTAGGGTTATTCTTATAAAACTTGCAGATCGCCTCCACAATATACTTACCTTGGGAGCATTAAACGAAAAAAAGCAAAAGAGGATTGCAAAAGAGACTCTTGATATATATGCTCCGATCGCAGCACGTCTCGGAATGGGAAAGATCAAAGTAATACTTGAGGATATCTCCTTCAAATACTACTATCCCGATGACTTTGAGAGAATAACAAAAGAGATAGGAGAACGGGAAGAGTGGGCAAACAACAAATTAAAAAAGATCAAAAAAGAATTAAATCTGATTCTTAAAAAACTTGGTGTTTCAGGAAAAATACAATACAGGATCAAGAGAAAGTTTTCGATTTATAAAAAAATAAAAAAGAAGAGTATAGAAATTGAGAAAGTTTACGACCTTCTGGCACTCAGAATAATTACAAAATCGGTGGCTGACTGTTACATGATCATTGGTGAAATTCATCAAAGGTATACCCCGCTTCCCGGAAGGTGGCGTGACTTTATAGCCCATCCGAGAAATAACGGATATCAATCAATCCACACAACTATTATTTCCGATGACGGAATTAAGTATGAAATACAGATTAGGACGGAAAAAATGCATAAGATTGCCGAAGAGGGAATTGCCGCTCATTGGAAATATAAAGAGGGTATATCGTTTATTGAAAATGACCAGAGACTCGATTGGTTTAGAGAGATGATTGATGCCCATAAAGAAAATCCGAATCCTGAAGAGTTTCTCAACCTCCTTAAAGGCGACCTCATAGAAAAAGAGATATATGTTTTCACACCTAAAGGAAAAGTTGTAACACTTAAAAGAGGATCAACACCAATAGATTTCGCTTATGCAATCCATACCGAGATTGGAGATAAATGTTATGGTGCCATTGTCAATGAACATATGGTTTCAATAAAAAAACCCTTGGACTCCGGAGATATGATTGAGATTGTAACGAGAAAAACAGCATCCCCTTCTCTTGACTGGTTAAAATATGTCGTGACAAGCAAGGCGAGAAAAAACATTCTCAATTTTATTCAACAAAAGGAGAATAAAAAGAACGTAGAAAAAGGAAAAAGGTTGTGGGGTAAAGCATTAAGGGAATATAAAAAAAAATATAAAATAAAACTTGATGATACCGAATTCATTGAGAGACTTAATAAGATTCACTATACCGATTTAGATACTTTTTACAGAGATATAGGTTCAAATAAAAAAACTTTGGATAAAAAAACTCTATCCAAGATATTTTACGAAGTTGATGCCTTTGAAATAAAAACTAAGAAAACTAGATCAAGGAAAAGAGATCTTTTTCACAGAATGATCATTGTTGAAGGATATCAGGATATAGATGTCAGTTTTGCAAAATGCTGCAACCCTATAAAAGGTGAAAAAATAAAGGGATTCATCACCTTGAAAAGAGGTCTTGTCATTCATAAGAGCAACTGCTCTAATTTGAAGAACGTAATGGAAGAGAGAATAAAAAAAGTTGAGTGGAACAATGATGCGGAATTCTCCCTCAACGTTAAATACGATATCATAGTTTCCGATAAACCCGGAATACTAAGCACAATTTCCAATATAACCGCTAAGCACAATTCAAATATCCAAAATATCGGGAACAAATCAATCACACAAAATTCAAGTAAAATAATGATTACTTTTGAGGTAAATCATATTGACCAACTGGAGAAAATCTATAAAGAATTCACAAAGACAAAAGGGGTATTTCAGGTAATCAGAAAAAGAATATCAGAAAAATAATCCTATTTTTTTAGTTTCGATTCCCTTTCCAACTTGGAATAGATGCATCCGCAATAGTTCTGATGAATAATACCAAGATCAACACTCATCTTTTTACCTATATTAAAACCATCCTTTTTTTTGAAATTCTCCGGTAAAAACTCCACATTGAATTTCCTGCTTTTAGAAAAACCGACCTCATTTATTTGACTGATATTTTTATAGGGGCTAATAGACAGAGTAGATGCAACAATATCAAAACCTTTAGATTCCCCATATTCGAATAACTTATTGAATCTCATATCAAAACATATAGTACACCGCTCACCCCTTTCCGGATCCTTCTCATGCCCTTTTACCAACTTGAACCATCTTTTATCGTCATAATCGGATATGATAATTTTCCAATTGAGTTTTTCGGATATTTTCTTAAGTTCATCCACTCGAAATTTATACTCCTCCTCAGGATGAATATTCGGATTATAAAAAAATCCCGTAACATCGTACTCTTCCATCAATTTTCTGACAACATAGACCGAACATGGTGCACAACATATATGCAGTAATAATTTTTTCATAAAGTTAATACCGGAGGATTCCTTTCCCAAAGTTCTTCACTTGTATGTGAATCGCTTCCCCTTGTGAAAAACAATTCACACTTTTTAGATTCGTTTTTTATTAACGAAATAAGATCGGGGATATTTATCCTGCCAAACGATGAAGGCATGAAACCATGATAATCGTAATAAACTTCCACTCCGGCAAGACCTGCCATTGATAGTTCTGAAAGCATTCTTCTAAGTCCTATCCCGTTAATTCCAAGATAATAAGCAGGATGAGCAAGAACCGGTACACCTCCGGATTCTAAGATTATCTTAATAATATCTTCCGGAGGAAGTTTCGCTACAACCGTTTTAGGTTTACATTTTTCGGATATCCATCCGGAGGCATCCTGATAAGTATTAAACAATCTTTTTCTTAACAGTTCCCTTACCACATGAGGTTTCATCATGGTTTCTCTTCCATCCGGAAATATATCATTATGATTAATTACTTCTCTCCCGTAATTTTCGTTTACTTTATCCACTATCTCAAGGATACGTTTTCGTCTAAGTAATTGAATTTTATGCAGATGATCATTTAAGTTAGAACTCTCGACATCAATACCATATCCGAGGATGTGAATCTCAACACCTCTGTATTCGCTGTCAAGTTCTATACCCGCTATAAGCTCCATCCCTTTCAGGGAAGCTGCCTCTTTCAGTTTCTCAACTCTTCCGATATACGAACCGACCCCGTCATGATCCGTAATGGATATGATTTTTAAACCTCTCCGAAAAGAGATGTCAATCACATCCTTCGCCAACATCTCTCCGTCAGATGCAATTGTATGGATATGGAGATCAGCAAGACTTAAGTCAATCTTATTATAGTTCATAGGAAGCAATAGTACCATACAGACAAGAGAAAAATAAACTTCCGAATAGTTTTTAGGCAAAACTTATCTCTTCATCTCCAAAAAGTATGTTAAAAAGCTTTGTTACGGCTCCCGGTACCTTACCGGATATTTTATCCGTTAATTTTTCTCTGTAAACAAGATTGAATTCTCTCCTTATAAAACTGGGAGTATCAAGATCTCCGATAACAAGATTACCCCTCTCTCTTAAATAATCAACCGACACTTTACTTAATTCTCTATTATTATTCATTTTTACCTCTCGCCACTATTATATTTGCATAGGTACGCCAAATAATGTCGTTCCTGCAAAAAATCGGGCATTATATGTAAAAAATAAATATTACCGGACAAATATCACCTTTACTGTAACTTGGTTATTACATATAATGGGGAAAAAGATGAAAAAACTCATTATATTGATTATCTCAATACCTATAGTGCTGTTCCCTTCAAAAGAGACAAAACTGAAAAAGCTAAATGCCGAAATAAAGAATATTACGTCAAAAATAAGTCTTTTGAATAAAGAGAGCAGTTCCGTCCTTAACGAGTTGTACAAGATAGAATTAAAGTATGAAAAAGTAGTAAATGAAAATAACAGATTGAACCATCTGTTGTCTATCACAAACAGCACCATAAATAAAAAGGAGAGAGAGAAAGAGGCACTTAAGAAAAAGATAAAAAAATCAAAGACCGGAATAAAAAAAACAATAAGAATTCTGAATAAAATAGGAAAAGCCGGTAGGTTTAAAATTTTCAGCAATATTAAAGATATAAATCAATTATTTAGAAATTACCATTTATTCGTATCTCTGATAAATAAAAAAATCGAAGAGATAGGGGCAATAAAGATATCCATTGAGAAGCTAAAGAAACTCCAGACGGAACTCGAATCGGAGAAAAAAAGATTACACAAATTAAAAAACAAGCAGAAAAAAAAGATGAAAGAGATCTTGAAAGCAAAAAACGCAAAATCCGTTTTTATCAATCAAATAAATTCGGATAGGAAAAAACACCTCTCAATGCTCAAGGAACTTAAATCGGAAGCAAAAAAACTTACAAATCTTTTAAAAGAGAAGGTGGATGTTTTTAAACTTTCGGAACTAAATTTAAAAACAATAAAGGGAAAATTGATATGGCCCTTAAAGGGAAAAGTAATATCCGGATTCGGCAAAAAGAGAAGTACTCGCTTTAATACATTTATATTCAATAACGGAATAGAGATAAAACCTTCGGGATCAATGAAGATAAAAGCGGTATTTGACGGTGTTATTATTTTCATGAATTATTTTAAAGGTTACGGAAATATTATTATCGTACAACACTCAAAGGACCTGTTATCAATTTACGGACACTGTAGCAAGTACCTAAAAAAAAAAGGAGACTATATAATTGCAGGAGACGAAATCGGTATTGCAGGAGATTCGGGATCAACTTTCGGTAAATCTCTTTATTTTGAGATCAGAAAAAAAACCACTGCCGTTAACCCTTTGAATTGGTTAAGAAAAAAATGAATATAAACAACAATTTTTCTTAAAAGCAACCTTATCCGGCATTGAATTTTACAGGTTTCTGATGTATATAGATTAGATCGGATTCAATCAGAAAATGAGATGAACAGAAAAAGAGGAAAACACCTAAAAAAAAGGAACACTTCGGCAACAGTATTCTTTTCACTAATATTAATTTCATTTATTATTGTTTTACTTCTTGAATTTATTAATTACAAGAGTGGAAAAGAATCATTTGTTTTTACAAAATTATTTAAAAAAGAGAAAAAAGTCAGTAATCTTAACAAATTTAATTTTAATTTACTCGATTTTCTTAATTCGGAAGAAATAAGCTTCGATTATTTCAAGGATACTTCAAACAGATTCCATTTCAAAATTGATGTGGAAAAATCCAAATTCAGATCGGTTTTACGTAAAACAAAAAAACTTGCGAAAAAATATAATTTCGATCTTATAACAATAGAAGTTAGAAGAACAAAAAAGAAGACTACCTACCTTTACAAGATAGTTTTTTCCGACACCACTACACACTTATTGTTGGTAAACAGCATTGAACAAAATCTGCCCGCAAACATAAAAGAGGCTCAGCATTTGACAAAATATGACAGGAAAAATCCGAAAATAGCATTTATTATAGATGATATAGGTGCTTACAGCATCGGTGCGTACGAACTTAAAAAGCTTGGGATTCCGATTACGGCATCTGTCCTCCCCGATTCCATCCATGCGGCGGAGGAAGCAAAATGGCTTTCGGAATACAAACTGAACACGTTGATCCATCTACCGATGCAGCCGAAAAAAGATGCTGATAATTATCCCGATCCGAGAGAGATTGTTACAATATCATCTTCATTGTCGGAAATAAAAACTCTTATACGCAGGGTTAGAAAAATCGTACCCAATGCATACGGAATAAACAATCATCAAGGATCACTTGTTACTTCAAACAAAGATTTGATGATGAATGTTCTAAGAATCATTAAATCCGAAGGTATGTACTTTGTAGATTCAAAAACGGATTTCGATTCCATCGCATTTAAAACCGCAAAAAAAATGAGAGTAAAAACCGCCGTAAGAGATGTTTTTCTTGACCACATAAGAACTTACGATCATTCAATATTTCAGATTAAAAGGCTTGTAGAAATTGCAAAAAGAACAGGCAAAGGGATTGCGATCGGACATCCGTTCGAATCGACAATTGCAGCTATTCAAGATTCTTTGAATTATATTAAATCCAACGGAATAAAAATAGTTATTGTTAATGATCTTCTTGAGTAGAAATAGTTTTTAAAACTATTTCCTTGGCATTAAATCTATTCGAGATTAAATCAATTACAGACACTTTGATTTTATTAACGGAAGAAAGTTCTGTCGGAAATTCCGTTGAAATATTTATTATCTTTTTACTCGCCCTTAAAGTATTGGATTTACGGAAAATCTCTTTCCCCGCTTTATCATAAAAATGGATTATAACTTTTAACAACCCGAATTTCCCTTTTTTGCTTAAAGAAAAAGATTCAATTGAAAACGAGATAATATCTTTCCCAAACTTTAAATTGGATACGGATATTTTCGGTTCCGACAAATATTGCAATAATTTGTTCAACTCTTCCCGTTTAAATCTTTTTCTATAGATAAGTTTTGCACTATTCTCCGCTACCAACCTCAATTTATTTTTTTCCTTCATTTTATCTATTTTAAAAAATATATCCCAAAATATGTCACGGTGACTACGAATACTTTCTATCCCCTTCTCCAAGTCGGATGTTTCCACATGAGCCCCTCCGGTATCCTCTGAAATGGCCTTAAGGATTTCCGAAAGCTGATGATTAACCGATTTAGTTGAAATCACCTCGGTTACGTTATACATAAAACTGAAAAAAGATGTGTTGGTATTTATAAACCCTGTTCTCATTGCCTTTTGGGGATACGAAGCACCTAAGTATAAAATATCCAACATCTCCCTTATTTTATTATCCACCACTTTTTTCCAACTTTTATCTCCTAACAACGTGATATTTGCAAGACTCGATTTGACAGATCTTATTATTTTCCTGATCCTCTTCATAAAAGGATAGGTAGTGCCATTTTGAATAAATATCCAATATCTGTGGCCTTCCATAAAACCCAAAAAATTATTAATTTCTCCAAATTTCCTTTTACCAGGAATTACAAACTCATCTCTATAAAATTGAATATCAGAAATAATCTCCGAAAAAAATTGAAAATAGGTGCTTCCGGATGAAGAAGCTTCACTTAATGAAGCATATATACTGAAATACTTTTCAATCTTGGATAACTTGCCATTTATACTCCTCAAGACTCTTGAAGACTTTTTCGAGAGGATTTCCATATCCCTTTTAAGAACCTTTGAAATATTATGAATTATTCTTTCTTTGTTCCCGGAAACTTTCATCTTGTAAACATTGGCATTTGTATGGATTATGAGAGAATCGGATTTTTCAAGAATTTCAGTTACAAAATAAGATATGGATTTTTTTAAGGCATCATTAAATTTATTAAAATTCATAAAAGATATAATAAAATTTCTACCGAGAAATTCCTCTTTATCAATATATCTTTCCCTCTTTTTTATTCCTGTTATTTTGACTTCTTTTTTATTTATAATGAGTTTCAAATTATCCAATACCTTGTCTGAAATATTACGATTTTTTATCCTCAATTGGATTTTGATATTTCTATTTTCAGTAGCATTAACAAAAATGGGTATAATAAAAGCTATAATCAAGATAAGAAAAGTTTTTCTTGCGAAAAAATTTTTCCCTGTTTCCATTTTTTTAATAGTAACCTCTCAAAAAATTAAAATCAAACTATTTGTATCCATAAGATTAATTTGATAACATTTGAAAATGTTAATTATGGGAATTGAATCTTCTTGTGATGAGACAGCCGTCGCTCTTATCAGGAGAGGGGGAAAAAATGAAGTGATCCGTGAAAAAATCAAATCCCAAATTCCTTTACATAAAAAATTCGGAGGAGTTGTACCGGAGATTGCTTCGAGAAGTCACTATGAAGTGATTGATAAACTAACTAAAAATGTTTTATCGGAATCGGGAACGAAACTATCCGAAGTAGATCTTATTGCCGTTACTCAGGGACCGGGATTGATCGGCTCTCTTCTGATCGGATTATCATTTGCAAAAGGTCTCTCATACTCTTCGGGAATTCCTCTGATTGGAGTTGACCATATTCAAGCACATATTGAGTCTCCTTTCATAACTCAAAACATTGAATACCCTCTCATAGCATTGGTAGTGTCCGGAGGTCATACTACAATATTTCATCAAAGTTCAAGATTCGAATCCGAAATTTTTGCCGCAACACGTGATGATGCAGCGGGAGAAGTAATGGACAAAGTAGCAAAGTTTCTTAAGCTTGGTTATCCAGGAGGTCCCATTCTTGACAAAATTTATCCCGAAGGAGATCATAAAAAATTTCAATTTACTATTCCTAAGATGTCGGACGGGTCCATGGACTTCTCTTTTTCCGGATACAAAACCGCCGCATTGAGGATTTTTGAGAAATACAAAATAAAGCCTTATTCAAATGATTTTAAAGATCTGATCTCATCTTTTATGGACGGAATTATAGATTATCTGATATTAAAGCTAAAACAAAGCATTGAAAAATTTGACCCGAAAAACGTCATAATTGCCGGAGGAGTAAGTAGAAACACTCTCCTTAGGAAGAGAGCCGTATCGGAATTGGGAAAGGACGGCAGAAAAGTCTTCCTCCCTGAAAAAGAATACTGTACGGACAATGCAACTATGGTAGCTTGGTACGGTTATGAAAAATTCAGGTCATATCCCGATGCAAACTATTTTGACAGATCAATAAACTCTTATTCAAGAAGCAGGCTCATTATTTAGTCCTGAAATAATTATTTTCCGGGACAATTTTTTACAATATCAGGATCAATATTTTTATTCCCGTAAACTTTATCAAAATGATTGCTAAATTCAGAAGCAAGTTTTTCCGATCTCTCTTTAAATTTCTCTTTATCTTTCCATGTCTTTTCAGGATGAAGGATTTCAGGTCCGAAATTTTCACATCTCTCGGGAACAAAAAAGTGAAAAAGTTTATCCTCAAAGAAATCCACTCCTTCAAGATTTGTGGATAGGACTCCGTTAACAATTGTCCTTGTTATATCTATATCCATCCTCTTACCTACCCCATAAGGACCGCCGCTCCATCCTGTGTTTATCAAAAAAACTTTAGTACCGTACCGTTTCATCTTTTCACCAAGCATTGAAGCATACACTTCGGGATTCCTCGGCATAAACGGTTCACCGAAAAATCTGGAAAAAGTCGATACCGGATCAACAATTCCCGTCTCGGTTCCGGCAAGCTTACTTGTATATCCCATTAAAAACCATAGCATAGCTTGATTTTCATCAAGTTTTGCAACAGGGGGAAGGACACCGTTTGCATCTGCCGTAAGAAAAAGTATAGAAGCAGGATGTCTGGATACGGAAGATTCTTTTATGTTTTTTAAAAAACTCAAAGGATATGATCCTCTTGAATTTTGAGTAAGCCTCACATCATAAAAATCAAACCTCCCGTCAGGAAACATAAGAGCATTCTCTACTATCGCCCCGTGTTTCAAATAATCATCTTCGTGCATTATTGCATCATATATTTCAGGTTCCTTTTCCGGATCAAGATCAATCAGTTTGGCATAACATCCGTTTTCAAAATTTGCTATTCCGGAATTACTCCATCCATGCTCATCATCACCGAGAAGAGCTCTGTCAGGATCTGCCGACAAAGTAGTTTTTCCTGTCCCCGATAAACCGAGAAGAAGAGCCGATGAACCGTCCTTGCCCTCATTTGCAGAGGAGTGAATGGGAAGTATTCCTTCACCGGGTAACATATAATTCATTACCGTAAAAATAAGCTTTTTCATACTACCGAGATAGGAAGAGCCGTAAACAAGTCCTATTCTATTTACGAAGTCCATAGCAACAATGAGACCCGATTTTCTTATGTTCTCTTTCTCAGGAAAATTTTTCAGAATTTTTTCATAATCCACTTTATCGGAAGGGAGAGCAACGAGAGTGAACCCGCTATCACAAAAAACACTTTTACCAATATCTTCCGGAACGGGACGGAACATATTATCTGCAAATAGTGAAGCAACCGCTTTATCGGTAATTGTTTTTACGGGGAGAGCATAAGTACTGTCCGCCCCCACAACCCTGTTCGAAATATACATCTTATCTTTATTTGCTATAACATCCAATGCATCATTTAGAATGCTTTCAAACACATCGGGAGAAAGAGCTCTGTTGTTAGGAGAATCCCAATCTATCTCATCAACTATTTCCGGTCTTTTAACAATGTAAGTATCTTTAGGACTTCTACCCGTTGATTCCGGTTCCGTTACAACGGCAAGAGCACCATTCTTACTAACAAACGCTTCGCCGTTTTTTACCGAATCCGCAATAAGATCGCATCGAAGAGAATCTTCAAGAATTGTTGATTTATTAAGTATATTGTTGAGATTTGTTAAAAATTCCATTATCCCTCCAAAATTCAATCGTGTATTATATAGCAATATCAATCCCAACACAAACTTAGGAATAGAGTTTAGACCGATTTTAAATATTTCTTTGGAAGAATCATTTTATTCGTGTAGTTTACGCTTGTCAGAAGTATAACCGCTCTCTCTTCATCGGGAAGATCTTCAAAGAATATCCCTTCCCACCCATCAAAATCTCCTTCATCTACAATAATGTGAGTACCCGGATTAAAATGCTCTTGTTTCTTTTTCAGAATAACCACTCCCCCTTTCTCCCGTTTTCTAATATCTTCGATCTTTTCTTCATTAATTATCCAAAGAGACCGTTTGTTCCCTAAGATTTTTTTAACACCTCGCGTATATCGAATCTTCTGATAATGCTTTTCAAATATAAATTTACAAAAAATATATCCTTGAAAAAGGGGTACTATCACATCGGTTTTTTTTTTATTAACTTTCTTTTTTTTTTTGTAAAGGGGAAGATAGGTCTGAACGCCAAGTGCCTCCAAATTTTTAATTACCGAATATTCCTGATTAGGTTTAACACTCAGTACATACCAATATTTTTCCGAACCGAACATGAAGGAATTCTATTTTATGATAAGTATAAAGTCAACCGAAAAATAGGCTGTCAATAGGTATCCGGTTACGAGATTCATCCCTTGTCAAGTTACCAAAATTTGAAATGGAGGACTAATTTTTACGGAAAATGCAGATATATTCTTAACACTACCAATTAAAACTCCGTGCTATTTAATTCGATTGAGAACAATCAAGATTCTCTGAAAAAAACGGGAACATATGCCCTTCCATCCTTTCCCTCAATTTATCCTCGTGTCCACCTTTATATTCCGAAAGCTTATGTTTGATATTATTCTTTTTCAATAATTGTGAGAAATATTTGCAACCTTCCGGAATCCATTTGTAATAATCTTTATTTCCGTAATCAATACCAATAGCCTTTAATTTAAGTAAATTTTCCTTATATTTGTTGACTTTTTCTTCAAGATTTCCAAATCCGGATTCATAAGCTTTCCAATTCTCTTTATTCCTCACTAATTTTCCATTTTTTTTATCGTATAAATAATTGATATAAGGAGGTTTTATATTCGGGTTAGGCGAAAATGCGAGTCCATATGCAAAACAGAAAGCTGTTTCATAATCGGCAAGGATCATATGCTCATAAAACCCGAATGATAACAGACTTGCCAATGCTTTAGAATCTTTCATTTTATTTAATTCTTTTTGTTTCTTGAAGAAAACTTCAGCAAATTTCTTTCCCGCTAAGGGTGCATGCTTACTCAATCCTCCTTTATCAAACAGTCCGGGAGCAATCGCATAAGTTAAACCGAAAACATCAGGATGAAGCATTGCTATATTTAATGCACCGAATCCTCCCATGGAATGACCGGAAATACCTCTTGATGTCGATTTGCGTAATGTCCTGTATGTCTTATCAATATAAGAGACAAGATCCTTAACTATAAAATCTTCCCAATTTCCACTTACCGGAGAATTCACATAAAAATGTCCGGCAAAAATATTGACGGCATTCGGAATAACGACAATCATATCTTTGAGTTTTCCTTCACTAATAAGCTTATCCATGGAACGCTTCAAAAGAAAACCTTTAAAAACACCGAATTGAGTATAATAATAGGTATAGGAACCATAACCGGGCAGATAATAAACTACCGGGTATTTTTTATCGGATTTATCATACGACTCGGGCAGATAAATACTTATCGGCTGTTTATCGGGTGTCTGCAACAAATTTCCCGTGAGGGAAGGTGCGGGTATAATTACATTGACTAACTTACCACCACTTTCCTGAGCATTTAAATTGAAGAATCCTATAATTAACATCAATATCAATGTAAGTTTTTTCATAATTTATTTCTCCTTTTTGTTTCTTCCTTCCTTAAGGTCTTAGTTGATTTATCTTTACCTTTATTTTACGTTAATCAATTCAATATGTTTTATTATTATGTATTCTCATGTTTTATTCGAATCATTGTGTTTAGTTTAAAATTAATATAAAACTGCAAAGAGCTATTTCAATTCTACAAGCTTTAACAATAATAAAACGGGTTTACGGGAATTTTACATTTGTTTTGGACAAAATTTTAAATGCAATAAAGAGTGACACTCTTACGACGCTATTTGCGATCAATAATGATAAAAAAACGCAAATAAACAGTAAGACTTTGTTACAAGCTAAAATTTTGATGAAAATTTCAGGATTAATGGTTCCTTTCTATAAACTCCATCACGATTTTATTAAATTCTAACGGTTTATCAATATTTGCACAGTGTCCTGCATTTTTAATTGTTAGGTATTTACTCTTATCAATCTCAGAATGCCACTCTTTTGCCATTTTCTTTGATAATTCAATATCAAATTCACCTGTTAATATCAAAGTTTGATATTGTGGTTTAACGGTTTCTCTATTTTTAATCATATTTTGAAGTCCTTGCATTACCATAAATGACTTTCTTTTATAATGACTGCTTGTTTCATAAAATAGGGCTCGCCCTTTTTCTGTCTTACACGTTATTTTTGCAGTCTTCTTTCTAAATGATTTCATTGAGAAAATGGCTCTGAATATCAAACTCAAATTTGAAGATCGTTGGGCTTTTTCAACTTCTTTGTTTTCTTTATTGATGTCATACCCTCCTAATGCTGTCAGGGATTTTATTTTCCCAGGATAGTTAAGAGCAAAATATTGTGCAATCAAAGAACCCATTGAAACACCAACAAGATGGACATTGTCAAATCCTTCTATTTCAAGAATTTCTTCTATGTGTTTTGACGAAACATCTATTTTATCCTTTGATTTATTGGCTTTTGATAATCCGTGTCCAATTAAATCAATAGTCATAACTCTATATTTTTCTGAGAAAAAATCAATTTGTTGGTCAAATGCTCTATGATCAGAAAATGCAGGGTGTAGAAATACAATTAAATCATTATTTTCTTTTCCTGATACGAAATAATGAATTTCATAATCATCCATTTTCAAAGTCTTATGTTCTATTAAACTTTCAACCTTAACGGTTAATTCTCTATTTTCTATCATTTGTTCAATCCTTTTTTTATAAAATACATTATCAATTTCGAGATAAATCTTAAATCCTAAAATTGGAATTATAATTGAAAGCGAAATGTTTACAATGCTTACTTGCTTATACTTAGTCCTTAAATTTAAAACTGTAATTATTTCTAATCAAAGAATAATCACCTTCCGAATCTTCTTTCTTGGTATATATATGCCTGTCAGAAATATATATGGGCGTACTATCTATAAATAA
>CAYRAO010000007.1:0-82590 GCA_964422395.1 uncultured Clostridia bacterium | reverse complement strand
TTATCAGAGTGAAATCGGCTGATAGTGCTTGTTATGGTGATAGTGGTGTTTTTACGATAACCGATGCTCCGGCAACAGGCGGGTCATTAACAATCACAAATCCACATGCAGGAACACAGTGGTGCAAAGGAACAACTAAGAATATTACATGGACATCTTCGGGATCGTTGTCTGCGAATGTTAAGATCAATATTTTTAAGGGTTCGATTACCCCTGCAAATTTTGTTAAGCAACTTATTGCTCCAACGGCAAGCGGGTCAAAGAGTTGGGTAATCCCATCAAATGCTGAACCAGGAACATATTTTATCAGGATTAAAGAGGATAAAACAGGTGGACTTCATTGGGATAGTCCCGGATTTATAATTAAATCTTGTGGTAGTGGAGGGACTCCGGGAAGAATTCCCGATTGGATAAAAGATAAGCTTAGAAATATGGCTAGATTGGATTGGAGAAGGGTAGGACCGAGACCTCCGGGACCCGGACCGTGTCTTTCCTGTCCACCTGAATTTTTTCTGGAAAAATATATAAATATTTTGAAAGAACATGGGATAAAAGGAAAAGTTGGAGTTAGACTTTTTAAAGGTCAGAAAGAAGTAGCTGA
Organism: uncultured Clostridia bacterium; assembly: GCA_964422395.1. Classification (GTDB taxonomy): domain Bacteria; phylum Acidobacteriota; class Aminicenantia; order UBA2199; family UBA2199; genus UBA647. The sequence continues at coordinate 81,989 of CAYRAO010000007.1, read as the reverse complement.
TCTCGGAGTAGTCGGTCAACCTGCACTCGAAAAAGTATCAAGATTAAGAAGTTTGAGAGGAAATGTGATGCAAAGCAGGATGAAACTTTTAAGGCTTGCACCTGAAAAAAGCAGACTTCTCGGAACCGGAGGAGGTTACAGACTCGTATTTAATTTTGCAAACGGAGAATCGGTAGTTGTAGACAATGTTAAATTAAATGAACTGAAAGGGAAAAGAGGAAGAAGATAAATCTGACTTCCGACTATTAAAAGGCTCCCTCGTCGAGGGAGCCTTTTTTATTTTTTTTTATGATGAAAAATCTGAATAAAGAAGAGTTTATTTGATAAAATATTGCAGGAAACAGAAGGAAATAATTTAATAACGGGTGAAACATGAAATCCAAAGTACAAAATGAACTAACGGTCGTTGATATGATAAAAGCTTTGAAAAAGAATTTGTTATTACTATCTTTAACTTTTGTGACGGGATTTATAATTATAGCACTTTTTTTTGTATTCAGATATCCTCCGATCTCAGTTTCAATAAGGATAAACTCCAAAGATCTTGGATATGTATTTAAAATGATAGATAAAAGTGCAAATGTTTTATCTTTCTCGGAATTTAACAGATTTATCAGACCGATAGTTGATATAAATGGAAAAGAGAGAAGACAATACAGAATAGAGCCTGAAGATACGTTAATAAAAAAGAGAGCCAACAATAATGCAAAAATAATTCTTGATCTGATATTATCAAGAAAATTTAGAAAAAAAGAAAAAGATCTTTATCGAAAATTTAAAATAGATTTGAACGATTTTTTCGTAAAACTCGAAAAACAACTGTTTTCATGGTTCTATTATGATTTAAGACTCAAGAGGATTAATAAAGATAGAGAGAAGTTCATATTGGAGAAAGCAATAGATATTAATAATATTAGTATTGAAACTATAAAAAAATATTTAAATATTTCATCTGAAAATTTCAAAGATATATCTGGGATAAAGACTTTCTATCTTCCACCTAAGCAACAGTTATCAGGTTTGATTATAGCACGGGATGAGAAACTTAATCGTCTCGAAGTGTTGAATGATGAAATAAAGGGATTAAAAGATGTATTGTATCTTATTGAGAAGAAAAGTGTTATTAATTTTAGAACTTTATTAAAAGAAAACAAGATTAAGAGTCTTGATAAAATGTTTAACAGAGTAAAAACAATTTTCGGAGTGTATGAAAATATGAAGAGTGGTTATTCCAATGCAACTATATTTACAGATAGTTCCCTTTCAGGGACATATTTGATGATTTGTTCGGTTATTTTTTTTGTGATATTCTTATTGACATTGGTTTTTGTAAAAGAGTGGTGGATTAAAAACAAAAAGAATATATCAAAATGAAACTTATAACGGGAATGCACAGATCGGGAACATCCATTGTTGCCCGATTGGTTTTTGAATCCGGGGGTGATCTCGGTAACCCTGAAAAATTTTATCCGGGTGATAAATGGAATCCCGATGGCTATTTTGAGCAACCGGATTTCCACTCTATCAATATGCCGTTGATAAACGGGAATTGGGGAAAACTTTCATATTTTCATCTCCCTTCGGAAAAGTTAATTTTAAAAAGATCGGAAAAATTCAGAGATAGAATTCAAGAAATATCGGATAAGTATAAAAATAAAATAGTCAAAGAAACCAGATTTTGCCTTACATTTCCGGCATGGAAATTGTATGGTGCTAAAATAGACAGAGTATTGATAAATATCAGGGAACCGATAGAGGTTGCAAATTCTTTAAAAAAAAGGAACCGTATTCCTATATTTGTAGGATTAAATTTGTGGTATGAGCATAACAAAAGATTGTTAAAATATACGGAAGATATTCCTAAATTATTTTTGAACTATCATAGATTGTTGGATGAGAGTTATTCTTTTTACGAATTAAAGAGGGTTCTTGAATTCTTGGATGTAGATTCGGATGATGACAAAATCAAACGGATGACGGGTAAGTTTATTAATCCTGCTTTCAACCACAATAGAGTTAAAAAATTTGACTACGATTTGAAAATTGGAAATCTGTGGGAGGAGTTAAAACGTAAGTATTTAGCTTCAATAATGAGTTAAATTAATCGGGTTATTCGGTGAGTGATTATATCAATTATTGTAAATTGTTTGATTAGCTATTCAAATGTTTGATTAACTATTCAAATGTTTGTTTTAGTAGTGTAAAATAAATGAAGGAATTAAAAGCTATGGGAAAAATAAACAGAAAACTTTCGATTGTGGTTCCGCTTTTCAATAGTGAAAAGACTATTGAATCTCTCGTTGATAAGATTTCCGATGATCTTTGCAAATATGTCGGAAGTATAGAGCTTATCCTCGTAAATGACGGTAGCAGTGATAATACCGATGATATTGTAAGAAAGTTAATTAAAAAGTATCCGAAAAAAATAGTTTATATAAAATTAGCAAAAAATTTTAGTGAACATAATGCGGTAATGTGTGGGCTTAATGGTGTTACGGGTGACTACGTTGTTATAATTGATGATGATTTTCAAAATCCTCCGGAAGAGATCTTAAAACTTTTAAATAAAATAGTAGAAGGTTATGATGTCGTTTACAGTTACTACAAAAAGAAAAAACACTCTCCGTTTAGGAATTTAGGGAGTCGTTTTAATAATTGGATTGCTACCAAATTGTTAAATAAACCGAAAGATCTATATTTGTCAAGTTTTAAAATACTTTCGAAGAATTTGGTTAAAATGATAATACAGTATAAAGGTCCCTTTCCGTATGTTGACGGACTAATTCTTCAATCTACCGGAAATATTGGAACGCAACTCTGTAAGCATGAAAAGAGTGCAAGAGGGAGATCGAATTATTCTTTAATAAAACTGGTAAAATTGTGGCTTAATGTTTTCACCGGATTTTCCATAACCCCCCTTAGAATAGCATCAATAATCGGGTTTACCGTGTCGGGGTTAGCGGTTTTGCTAATGTTGTTTTTTATCCTCTCTTATTTATCCGGAGGTATATTCTTTAAACAGTTGATACCGCCCGGATGGGCATCTCTTATAGTTGTCGTAACATTTTTCGGAGGAATTCAATTGATTCTGCTTGGGATTATCGGTGAGTATCTCGGAAGGTTGTTTCTTACGGTTAACAAAATACCTCAGTTTGTCATAGAAGAAGAAATTTCATTGGGGAAAAAGGAAAATTATGAACATGAATAGAAAAAAAATTTTGATTCTCGGAGGTATGGGGTTTATAGGGAGTAATCTTGCAATACGTCTTGTAGGAGAAGGAGCTGATGTAACGATAGTTGATTCAATGCTTCCTCGGTATGGAGGAAATTTAAAAAATATATCTCCGGTTGAAGACAAAGTAACTATTAATTATTCGGATATACGAGATCAACATAGTCTTGACTATCTTGTAAGGGGAAAAGATATTATTTACAGTGTTGCAGGACAAACAAGTCATATCGAAAGTATGAATGATCCTTACACGGATCTTGATATAAATTGCAGGAGTCAAATATCCCTCCTTGAAAGTTGCAGAAAAAACAATCCCAAAGTAAAAATAATTTATGCCAGTACAAGGCAGTTATACGGTAAACCGGAATATCTTCCGGTTGATGAAAAACATCCAACAAATCCGGTTGACGTGAACGGGATCAATAAGTTGGCGGCAGAGAGATATTATACCCTTTATTCGGAAATATATGGGATGCATACCGTCTCGTTAAGATTGACAAATACCTATGGACCTCGTCAGCACCTATCCGGAGATACTCAGGGATTTACCGGAATATTTATTAGAAAAGCTTTAAATAAGGAAAAGATAAAAATATTTGGTGACGGTTTACAAAAGAGAGATTTTAATTTCATTGACGATGTAACGGATGCATTTCTACTTGCCACTCGTAATTATTCTCTTTCCGGAAAAAGCTTTAATCTCGGTTCCAATGAGATATATTCTCTCCTTGAGTTTACGGAGAAATTAAATTCGATTTTGAATTTTGAATATGAAATAATACCTTTTCCAAAAGAGCATAAAAAGATAGATATCGGAGATTATTATGGTGACTTTAGTAGTTTTTCTTCTTACACGGGGTGGAAACCGGAGGTATCCCTTAAAGAAGGTTTGGTAAGAACAATAGAGTATTTTAAACCTATCAAGCAATTCTATTATTAAATTTCATGATAAAAAAATTTGATTATCTCAAATCTCTAAAACCGATAAATAGTGAAGTAACGATTGCAATTGACAGAGTTTTGAATTCCGGAAAGTTAATTCTCGGTCCCGAGTCGGAAGCGTTTGAGGAAGAATTTGCAGATTTTACCGGATCAAGATTTTGTATTGGAGTTAATTCCGGTACTTCGGCATTAATTATAGCTTTTATGGCATTAGGAATTGGAGAAGGTGATGAAGTTATTACGGTTTCCAATACATGCGTTCCGACAATTTCTGCAATAGAGATGACCGGAGCAAAACCGGTTTTTGTAGATGTAAAAGGATCGGATTTGTTAATTGATATCGATAAAATTGCAGGGGCGGTTTCCAAAAGAACAAAGGCAATAGTCCCCGTCCATTTGTGGGGAAATGCGGTTGAGATGGATAAGCTGACATATGTTGCAAAGAAGTATAATCTCAAAGTAATAGAGGATTGTGCTCAAGCAGCCGGAACTCTTTATAAAGGAGAGCATGTCGGAAATTTCGGTAACATCGGTTGTTTCTCCTTTTATCCGACAAAAAATCTGGGAGCATATGGTGATGCCGGTGCTGTAGTAACAGATGACGGTGAATTAGCGAGAAAAGTTAAAATGATTAGAAACTATGGGTATGACAAAAAGGGTGTGACGGTAATCAAAGGAGCGAATTTTAGAATCTCAGAGATACAGTCTGCCATATTAAGAGTAAAGCTGAAACATCTCTCTCGTTGGATAGAGCGGAGGCGGGAGATTGCCGGTTTTTATATAAATAATGTAAAAAATAAAAAGGTGAAATTGCCTTACGTTAATGGTAATGTTAAACACTCTTTCCATCAATTTGTAATCAGAACGGGAAAAAGGGATGATTTATGTAACAGGTTTGATGAAAACGGGATTGAGTTCGGGATACACTATCCTGTACCTGTTCATAAAATGCCTTATTATTCGGATAGGCTTAAATCCGAGTTCGGCTTGAAAATAACTGAAGAAGCATCCGGAGAGATCATCTCAATTCCTGTTCACGAAGCTCTTGATGACAGAGAAATAAATAAAATAGTAGATGTTATTGACTTTTTTTGATAAAAAGATGCCAAAGAAAACAACTCTAATTGTAATAATAAATTATACTTAAAGGATATGGCAAAAATCAAATTTATTAAAATCTTATTCCGTGCGGTTTTTGGTATTTTATTAATTTCTTTTTTAATTTACAAATATCTAAAGGGGTATCACCCATTTTCATATTCGGAAATAAACAATTATTATCTGATTTTTGGTATTTTATTAATTCTTTTTTCATTTTCTTTTGCAATTATAAGGCTATATGTTGTTGTTTCCGATTATGTAAGTGGCATTTTGGAAGTAATAAAAATATTTTTTATTGGTTGGTTTTTCTCTAATCTTCTTCCGACTACATTCGGGGGTGATGTGTATCAAGTTTCTTATATAAATAAAAGGGTAAAGTCTTTATCATCATCGGTAGCTTTGATTTCCATACAAAGAATTATTCCGGTATTTGTACTTTTAATTTATGGATTTTTCTATACGATTTTACGTCCGGAGTTATGGAATAAGATTTCTTTGTCCAAAATTAAAATAGGATTCTTTGACATACTAATGATTTCTATACTTTTATTAGTAGTATTATTAACGATATTATACATATTTAGAAAGCAATTGTTGAAGTATTTTAATAAAATTAAATCTTTTCTTATAAATTTTTATAAATCTCTAAAAGATCTTTCTATTACTAAATATTTCCATCTATTGTTTTTGTCTGTAATTTTTCAGTTTACAAGAATGACAGGATTATACATCCTTCTACTGGGAATGGATTGCAAGGTAAATATGTTAGATTTTTTTTTTATAATTGCTTTTGTAGCTATTCTATCAATGATTCCGTTGAGTATCGGTGCTCTCGGTATACAGGAATCGGGAATTGTTTTCGGTTTACATTTACTAGGGGTAAAAATTAATGTCGGAATTGCCGTTGCTTTTTTGTATCGGGGAGTTTTTATACTTTTTACAATTGTCGGCGGGATTATATATTTGTCCTCTAAACGTAAGAATCAATCTTAGTGGAGATAAAAATGAAAAACACTTTTAAAAATTCAAACAGTTTAAAACAGGCATTTATTTATTCTTAAACAATGTTATTTTTATTTCAAATGTGTTATAACCGGATAAAATTAAATCATGGAGTAATTTGAATGTTTAAACTACAAAGGGTGTTTAATAAGATCAGGCCGAAAATTTTGGGAGGGTTGATTCCCGAGGGGAAATTGGGATTGAAAATTATTGGTTTTAGAAATTATGTTGGTGGAATGTGGGACGAGATCGGAGACTTACAATTTAAATATATTGTCAGTCAAGGTATGAAGCCTGAACATTGTTTTCTTGATATCGGATGCGGTGCACTGAGGGGCGGAGTAAGGTTTATAGAATATTTGGATAGAGGAAATTATCTCGGTTTTGATAAAGAACAAAAGCTTGTGGATATTGGTTTAAATAAGGTTTTATCAAAAGAGCTATCAGATAGCAAAATACCTGAATTTGTAATATCGAACAAATTTCAATTTAACAAATTTTCAAAAAAACCTGATTTTGCACTTGCTTTATCTCTTTTTACTCATCTTAATACAGAAGATATAGTATTATGTTTAAAAAATTTGAAGAAATTTGTTAAAAAAAATCATATTTTTTTTGCAACTTTTTTTGAAGGCAAATCTGTAGAGAATCCTTCAAAGTCCCATAGTCTTGATCATTTCGATTATACAAAAGAAGAGATGATTGAATTAGGAGAAAAGACCGGATGGGAATCGGAGTATATCGGAGACTGGAATCACCCCAGAGATCAAAAAATGATTAAGTTCATTGCAAAGTAGTTTTTATAAAGTAATTGTCTTGTTTGACAAAAAAATCTAACTCACAATAATGAGGAATAAGAAATATGCAAATATTAAAAGAAAACAAATTGTTTATTAAATATAGCTTAGTTATTTTTTCCATCCTGTTATTTCTTTTTATATATACTCCATCGGTTTTATTTTTTTTCGGGGACTCTAATCAAGGTGGTCAGCTTTCAAAAGCTCATGAAATATTGCAAGGTTTTCATCCATTTGTTGATATTGCAGGAAATGTATATGGACCTCTTGTTTTTTATATGAGTGCACTCGGACAACTCCTTTCTAATAATAGATTAATAGGAGAGGTAATTGTTATTTGTATTGGATATTTATCTTCATATTTTTTACTTTATTATTTAATGGAAAAATTGACAAAAAGCTTTAAAATATCTTATTTATTATTATTGACTTCATTATTATTTTTACCAAGGTTTTATAAGTATTATATTGTGCTTAGCCCTGTTTTAGTACTTTTCTCTATTTATTATGTTATTTTCAAACGAGAAGAACATAAGGGAGTTATTTTATTAGGAATATCTTGTGGTGTTTCTATTTTATTCAGATTCGATTTTGGTGTTTATTCTTTAATTATTAGTATTGTTGTTATTTATTTTGTTTTTAGAAATGCGGGGTGGAGAAAAATAAGAAAGTGCTTTTTATACTTTATCTCAACTGTTTTTTTTGTAGAGTTGCCATTCATATTGTTTCTAATTATCAATAATAAGTTTCCAAAAGCATTGATTGACACTTTTATGATTGTTAAAGGGATGGCACATGGATTAGATTTACCTACTCCGGTATTTGATTTGCATCAATCTATTTTCTCTATGTATAATAATATTTCTTTATTCTTTTGGTTTTTTAGAATTTTACCCTTTTTTGCTTTAATAGTTATACTGGTACTATGGAAAAAAGTGGAACAAAAGGAAAGATTATTCGTTTTTTTTACTTCTATTTTCACCATTTTACTTTATGTTCAAGCTTTAAATCGTCCTCATATTTTTCATACGCTTCAAGCAATACCATTACAATTTGTATTAATATCATGGATATTTAGTTACTCTAAAAAGGAGATCACAAAAAGAAGCTTTAGTATTAAGCTGGCAATTATATCCACTATGTTAATATTGATCTCTCTTATTATTCCGTTTGCTAAAAATAATCATTTAATAAAAAGGGATAATGAGTATGTTTTTAGTTTAAAAGGAGGGTTTCTAAACTACAAAGATTTGTTTTTGACAAAAGAGGATTTGAGAAAAAAATATAGAAAAAAAAACGGACTTATCGAAATAGCAGAATTTGTTAATAAAAACACTAAAAAAGATGAGTCAGTCCTATTTATGCCGGTAGGTCCTCAACTTTATTATTATTCAGAAAGGGTTTTTAAAACATCTTTGGGTGTATTGGGACCGGGTAGATTGACAACAAAAAAGAAACAATTATCATATTTCCAAGAATTAATAGATACAAAAACTAATGTGATAATTGATTTTTATGAGTTTAATTATGATAGAATTGTTACAAGAAACCCCAGGTATTATTATCCATATTTAATGAAGCTTATTTATTCGAATTATAAAATAATAAGAAGATTTGGAAATAGGACGTTACTTTGCAGAGATGAGCGTTTTAATAAATTCTTGATAAATAAATCACCTTCTTTTGATAAAATGTTATTTGAGGATACTGTATTTAAAAGGGAAAATTTTTTGGTGAATGTGTATAAAACTAATACAATTCCTACAGAACTTGCAAAACGAATAACTATTATAAAAAACGGAGTTTTATTTTGTGACATAAATATTAAAAATAAAAGCAACAAAATTAAAAAGTATTATTTAGGACTAAAAAAAGGAAGCGAGTTATATTTTACTAATCTGAAAAGATTGACTTATAGGGAAACCAATAATTCTTTAGAGTATGAGGTTTTTTCTTCAACATCAGGTGTTCCGGTAGGTTTATACAAACTTATTGTATTTTATTCGAGAGGGGAGAATAAATGGTATTATCAGGAAATGCCGACAAAAATTACAATTAAGAATCTGCATTATAAGTAAAATTTATTTTAAAAGAATATACTATTAATAGGAAATGAATGTTTTTTAAAAGGTTTTTAAACATATTCAAGTATTTAGTAATAAGTATATCTATTCTTATGTTTATCATATTAAATACCCCATTCATAACCTTTTTCTTTAGAAATCCGGATCAAGGAGCTCAATTGGCAAAGGGTATGGGAATTTTAAACGGGATACATCCGTTTATTAATATTAAAGGTAATATTTACGGTCCTTTAGTCTTTTATATGAGTGCTTTGGGACAACTCCTTTCTAATAATAGATTAATAGGTGAAGTTATTATTATTGTTTTTGCATATTTCTTATCTTATTTGCTTTTGTATTATTTAATGGAAAAGGTTTCAAAAAGTTTTATTATTTCTTTTACTTTATTGATAATTTCTCTATCTTTTTTTACAAGGTTTTACGTGTACTATATTGTATTGACACCAATTTTAGTTCTGTTTTTTATTTACTATTTAATTTTCAAAAGAAGTGATTTCAAAGGAATTTTCTTATTAGGTCTTTTTTGTGGCATTACAGCTTTATTCAGATTTGATGTCGGCGTATATGCATTTGTAATTAGTTTTGTAACTATCACTATCTTTTTTAAAGAAAACGGTATAAAAGTATTGAAAAGAAATGTTCTGTTTTTTTTGTCAACATTGTTTCTATCAATATCACCTTTTTTATTTTTTTTAATTGTAAATAACAAATTTCCAATATCTTTGATTGAAACTATTGAGATTATTATAGGAATGGCACATAGTCTGTCTTTACCTGATCCTGTATTTGATTTGCATCAGTCTTTTTTTTCAATATACAATAATATATCTTTTATATTCTGGTTTTTTAGAATTTTCCCCTTTTTAGTGTTAATAGTTTTGTATGTATTATGGAAAAAAATAGAGGATAAAGAGAGATTGTTTGTATTGGTCGGTTCTATTTTTTCTATTCTGATTTTTATTCAGGCTTTACATAGAACTGATAAGGATCATATACTTGAAGTTATTGTACTTCAGTTTGTTTTACTTGCTTGGATTTTTGGATTGTTTAGAAATGAAATTGTTAAAGGTAATCTAAGTATTAAAATTCCAATCATACTCATAGCCTCCTTATTATTATTTACTTGGGCATCTTTTATTGTAAGCTACAATATAATAAGAAATATGAGAAGAAGTTTTAAAAATGAATTTGCAAATTACAAGACTTTCTTTTATACAAATGAATTTATGAGGAAAAAATTTAAGAACAATAAACATATAGGGATAATTGATCTTGTAAATAAAAACACAAAAAAAAATGAATCTGTTTTTTTTATGCCTCTTTCACCGCAATATTACTATTTTTCCCAAAGAGTTTTTAAAACATCATTGGGGGTTTTAGGACCTGGTAGATTAACTACGAGAGAGAAACAAAAAAAATTTTTTCGTGAACTAATTAATTCCAAAACAAATGTTATAATTGATTTCCCTGATTTTAAGTATGATAAAAATATCAAGAGAAGTACAAGATATTATTATCCGCATCTAATGAAACTTATATATTCAAATTATAAAATAATAAAAAAATTAGGGGATAGGATATTGCTTTGTAGGGATGGACGTTTTGATAAATTCTTGATAAACGGATCACACTCTTTTAATAAAATGCTATTTGAAAATACTATATTTAAAAGTAAAAATATTTTAGTGAATTTATATAAAACCAATACAATTCCTACAGAACTTACAAAACGAATAACTACAATAAAAAACGGAATCTTATTTTGTAACATTAATATTCAAAATGAAAATTGCAAAAAAAGAAAATATTTTTTGGGGCTAAGAAAAGGTAGAAAATTATATTTTACTAACCTAAGAAGTAGGAATTATGTAAAAGCGAAAGATTTTTTTGAGTATGAGGTTTTTTCTTCAACATCAAGTGTTCCGGTAGGTTCATATAAACTTATTGTTTTTTATTCGAGCGGGGAAAATAAATGGTATTATCAGGAAATGCCAACAAAAATTATGATAAAAAATCATTAAATCTATAGTGGTCTGGTTTGTCAAGACCATTATATTTTTTGAAAATATTGGGTTATAATAATATTAAATGAAATCAGCATTAAAAAAAATACTACGAAAACTTGGGATACCTCAATTCTTTAGTGGATTTGTCCAATACACCCTAATTATAGTTGGATATATCCCTTCTTCATTTTTGCGAAAGATTATTTATAAATTTTTGTTTGGTATGAAGATAGGACGTTATTCAACTATACATCATGGTGCTAAAATCAGGGCTCCATGGAAAATTGAGATCGGTCGAAACACAATAATAGGAGATTGTGCAATTCTTGACGGGCGGAATGGGCTTTTTATAGGAAATAATGTCAATTTTAGCACCGGAGTATGGGTTTGGACGATGCAGCACGATATGAATAGTCCGGACTTTTCTGCTTCCGGAGGTCCGGTAAAAATTGAAGATTATGTATGGGCGAGTTGCAGAGTAACAATTCTTCCAAATGTTATTATCGGGAAGGGTGCAGTTCTTGCTGCAAATTCGGTTGTCACAAAAGATGTCTTGCCGTTTATAGTTGCTGGTGGAATTCCTGCAAAGAAGATAGGAGAAAGGAGTAGGGATCTTAAATATACTCTTAGATCCAAGGCTCCTTTTATTTAGGTAGAGAATTTAGGGGAAGAGTATTCAAATCCATAGATAAGATTTTTTATCCTTTAATTGGAGTTCTGTTTCTAAGAAATATTTAATTTGCTTTATAAACTTTGTAAATAGATACGAGCAAATATGCTACAATAAGATGAAGGTGGTTTCGTGGTACGAGCTGAGTAATGGAGTTATGATGTGACTGATTTCGGCAGTTCTATTAAAGAGTTATCGGATATTGCTATAATGAGGATGGGAAAAGTGTAATTAAATCTAATGAAATAATTGTTGAAAAATAAATGAATTTTAAAAAACATGTTAATATGAAAAATTTGCTTTTTGAGAATAAAAATACTAAACAAACAATTGTTAAGAATGTTTTTTGGTTAGGATTCACAGAGTTAATACAAAAGGGAGTAGCTTTTTTAGTGATTGTTTGGTTAGCTCGATATTTTGGACCTCCCGTTTATGGGAAATGGGCTTTTGCTTTAAATTTCACCATTCTCTTTTCTGTGCTTGCGGATTTCGGGTTTTCATATTTATCTGTTAGAGAGATTGCTCGAGATAAATCGAAAACATCTTATTATATTGATAATATTATTATGATGAAGCTTATCTTAGGGTTCGTTGCTTTAGCTTTGATGATTGTTACTATTTGGTTATTGGAGAAAGATCATGAATTAATTAAGTTAGTTTTATTCTTAGGGATTTATTCCGTTTTGAATACCTTTGTTAGGTTTTTTAAGTCAGTTTTTAGAGCGAATGAGAAAATGCAATATGAAGCTGCATCGCAAATGTTACAAAGTTTATGTTTGTTAGGATTAGTATTATTTTTAATTCTAAATAAAGGTTCAGCTTTAATGGTAAGTTATGCTTACATTGTTGCGGTTTTAATTGGGATCGTATTTTCTTTAGCAATCATTTGGAGGAATTTTTCAAAATTTTTCCTAAAAATAGATTTAAAAAAATGCAAACAAATTTTAAAGAAGTCTTGGCCATTTGCTTTAAGTTCAGTGGCGACTTTCACCTATTTTCGTATTGATACTGTCATGTTGGGATTTTTAAAGGAAAATGAAATAGTCGGATATTATAATGCAGCGTATAATGTTGTTTTTATAATGATTGCTGGTATTAGTCTTTTTGTGTCAGCTATTTTTCCTCTCCTTTCAAATCTTTATAAGAATTGTATTAATAAATTTGAGAGTAGTATTAATATATTTTTTAAACTAATTTTTTTTCTTTCTTTTCCTGTAATAATCTTCTTTTTCTTCTTTTCTAAACCAATCATTAGTATGCTTTATGGGAAAGAATTTGTAGAGTATTCTCCTTTAATTTTTAAGATTCTTGTTTGGTCTGTTTTCGTATTGTATAATTATGCAGTATTTGCTATTGGACTTTCTGCTTCAGATAAACAAAAGTTCTATTTAAAGGGAGTAATGTTGGGAGCTATTTTTAATGTTTTAACAAATCTTATAGTTATTCCTAAATATAGTTGTTATGGAGCTGCTGTTACTACGGTTTTAACTGAAATAGTTGTTTGTAGTTATATGGTTTATAAATTTTTAGATTCCAATAAAATTAAATTGCCAATTGGTTTTATTATGAAAGTAACATTTGCTTCTCTTGGTATGTTTGTAATGATTTTTGGTCTTCTTCAACTTAAAATCAATCTGATAATTGCCATGACTATTGGACTGTTGGTATACATTGTATTTATAGTTGTTTTAAAAGTTTTTAAAAAAAATTTATTTTCTCTCATCAAAAGTGTGGATTTAATAAAATGAAAAAAAAAAATATATCGGAAACAGAATCTTTTTTATCAAAGAAAGGATTGTATTATAATCTCATCCGTTGGGATTTGGTTGAATTAATTGAGGGTAGCGACAATAAAGTTTTGGAAATTGGTTGTAGCACGGGGAATACAGGTAGTATGCTAAAAGAAAAAGGCATGGCTAGTGAGGTCGTCGGAATTGAAATGTCACCCGAAATTGCGGAGATAGCCAAAACAAAATTAGATAAAGTAATAACAGGAAATATAGAAAACTTAAATTTACCATTTGGGAAAAATTATTTCGACTATATTTTAGTAGGAGATGTTTTGGAGCACCTTAATAATCCATGGGAAACATTAAGAAATCTAAACTATTTTCTTGAAAATGAAGGGTATATTATATCCAGTATCCCAAATATAAGAAATTGGACTATAATTAAGAATCTTATCGTAAGAGGGGAATGGAAGTATTCAAATGCAGGGATATTAGATAGAACTCACTTAAGATTCTTTACTAAAAAAAGCATTATTGAATTGTTTGAAAATAGTGGATTCCCTGAAATGGAAGTAACATCAAATTGCAGAATAAAATCAAGAATGAGTAAATATAATTTAATAAATACTTTCACTTTTGGTTTGTTTGAAGGATTTTTAACATATCAATATATTATTAAGGCTAAAAAAAAATGAATTTACATTGATATCGACAAATGATATTTCTATGTGGGGATAAGAATATGGAATCGGGAAAGGTTTTCACGTTTTCTTTACTTTTTCTTGTTTGTATTAAATTTTTTCAATCTTTCCCATTTTCAAGAGAGTTCTTTTTGTTACAGGGAGTAATGCTGATAATATTTTCCGGTTATCTTGGTTTTTATATTTATACTAAAATAATTTCAAATAGCGGATTTAGTAAATATGAGTTCTCAATAATATTTATTGCACTTTTTTTCCCTTTGTACAGTGCTTTTTGTGCAAATTTGATGTTTGGTCAGCCACCTCTTTTCGGAATATTGGGCGAGAGAGATTGGTTGACGGTTTTAATGGGATTAGTGATTCTCAACAAATTTAAAACAAAAAAGTGGACCGAAAAAATGTTTGAAAACTCGTTTGTGTTTCTATCTTGGTTTTCATTATTATTGTTTTATGGGATATACTTGTTGTTAGATCCCACTCTATTAGACAGATCATTTGTAGTATTCTCAGGATTCAAGGGGGCACATTATAAAGTTAATCCATATTTTATTGTTTTCGGATTTATTTACTACTATTTATTATTTTTCAATAAAAAACAGATAAAATATTTGGTGATATCAACTCTGTTTATTATTTATGTTGTCTTTTTTGATAAAGGTAGAGGATTATTTATGGTAATGGGATTAATGATTTTTTTGATAACTGTTTTCAAGTCAAGAAATAGGATAAAAGGTGTTATTTCACTTTTCCTAATTTCTCTTCTGCTATTTGTGGTTTGGAAAGTCGTTTCTCCTGAAGGTGAAAATGTTCTTATTAATTCATTTAAACCGATATTCGGAATAAGTAGTGTCAATCAAACGGTAAAATCCCATTCAATTAATGCCAGATTTGATGAAATTGATAATATTTTATTTTTATTTAGGAAAAATCCAGGAACTATACTCTTTGGCGTGGGTGGTTTAAGTGCAAAATGGAATAATGGTTTTAACGGAGAATTCGGATATTTTCATCCGTCGGATGTAGGAGTTTTGGGGGTTATTTTTATCTATGGTTTTTTAGGATTATTCGTAATGCTGATACATCTGTTTTTCATGTATGGTGGCAAATCTTCTGTTAAAAGGAGAGAGAGTGTTTTTTATAATTCATTGGAATATTTTCTTGTTTTTCTTATGATTCGTTCGACACTTACCGGAATGATTTTTTTTAATCCGGCGGTTTTTATTATTCCCGGAGCTGTCTATTTCAGTATAAAAAATTGGAGTTATAATATCGATGATGAAAAATAATTCGGATTCTAAGAAAAATGTCGGTATTGTAGTGTTAAATTACAACTATTTGAGCTTTTTCCCCCACACAACAACTTTCCCTCCAAATTTATTTATCAATGGAAAATTTTCAAAAAATTTTTCAATTGACATATAAATTTTATTAGATTGAGCTGTATTTTTTCTTATGTTAAAGGGTCTGAAAAAATCAATACTGGATGAGTAAATTTCAATATTTTTCAATTTAGAAAAAAACTTAGTTACAGCCTTTGGGGAATATGTTTTTGAATAATAATTTAAATTTAATGGACATAGTTTATTTTGTACCGATATTAAGAATTTTCCACCCGGTTTTAGAACTCTCAATACTTCATAAGCCGCTTGTTCCGGATTTTCTAAGTGTTGAAATACACGCATAGAGTATACAATGTCGAAGCTGTCATTTTTAAAGGGCATTGATGTAATATCATCCTTTACCCATTTTATCTTATTCCCATTCGATTCCGTCCCAATAATTTTCATACCGGTATCAATTGATTCTTGTTGATAATCCATTGCAACAAAATTAATACCGGTATATTTTTCTGATACACCCAACAATATTCTTCCCCAACCACATCCGGCATCAAGAATATCCATACCTTTTCTTATTGGTTTTAACCGCTCAATTGATCTAACGGAGTTATGCCAACTATGTATATATGTATATTTCTTAAACTCTATATCATACAACTCAGGATCTTCTTTTATCCCTTTATAGTATCCCTGCCACATGTTAAATATTTCTTTTTTAGTCTGATATCGATTTTTCATAGTATTTTTTTGAAAACCTCATTCTCCCAGTTGTTATTAAAATCTTTAATTTTTCTGTATTTTTCAAAATAATTCTTAATTAATAGTTTTGTGTCTTTTTCCTCAATTTTACACAGGGTAGTATATGAATTGATTGCATTCTTTAATAATCTTGTAAAACGGCCTCCCTCATTTAAGTGTGTGATGAAAGATTTTTCTATTGATTCGAAAACTCGATTATCAACCTTTTTTGTATGACTGCCATCCCTAATATTTTTTCCCAATTTACCTATATTGTTTAATACTACATGATAATGTAATGCAAAGTGAAGTAAATCATACAGTGGATACCCTTCTTTGTTAGCAAACTCTAAATCGTACAAAACAAGGGATTTATTAATAAATCCTAAGTTACCGATCCAGAAATCACCATGTTGAAAACAGTAGGAATAAGTTTTGTCCTTTAAAGTATTCTTGTCTTTTGTTTCTTTATATATTGTAGAAAGATGTCTAACAACAACATTAAAATCCGATTTTCGAGGGATTTTTAAAATAGTTCTCAAACTTTTTTGCATTTGCTTACTAAATAGTGTTTGTTGTAAATAACATTTATACCCACCATATGATATTACCCCTAAAGGTTTTGAAGCGATAACATTGGAAATGTTAGTATTGTTTATATATAGCAAGTTATTATACTCATTTTTGCAACGTTGTTCCGCTTCCAGACTATTTGGTATCCTTACAACGAGATATGGTCGTTTTACACCATTCTTATATAAAAACAGTGTTTTTTTATCAAATGCATTCCCGATTAATAAATATTTTTTGTAGTTGATTGAAATACTCAGACGATTTTCAACTTTTTGAATTATGTCGATCATGCTATTTTTTTTGCTATTATTAAGATATTCCCGACAAGAAGATCAGGTCTATGATATATGTTAATAATATTTGAAAAAAGATGGAGTAATACTCTGTTAATAAATGTAAGAGAATATTTACGTGGAAGTAATATTTCATTAATTAATATTCTGTGTGAATTATTATCCGTCAAACTAAAACAAAATCTTGGCATATTTATATTCGGATAAACGGCAGTAATATCTTTAACTTCAAAATCCAACCTTTCTAAATATTCAATTATTTTTTTTTTCTTACTACTTAAAAATTTATTGAAAATCTTATAATTATGTAACACCTCCGAAAAAATATTAACTTTAACACCAACTATCAAATTCGCATCTTGATTAATTGATTTACCATTTTCTTTTAAGAAAGATTCTAAGCTTTTTATAGAGTTGTTGGGACTACAATTAAAAACTATCGGTTTGTTATAAAGGAAATGTAGGTTGTTGAAGTTATCCATTTCAGCAATATTTATAGCATAATATTGATTTTTTATAAAGATATAAGGTACCGACATCACCCATTTTTCCCCTTTATAGGTTATAATACCAGCAATGAAAGATAATTCAGATTCGGGAAAACATGTCGGCATTGTAGTGTTAAATTATAATAATAGCAGTGACACGGTAGAGTGTATTGATAGTATCTTAAGAAATAACTATTCTAACTATGATTTGATAATTGTTGATAATAATTCAACTGACAAGTCTGTTTCACGAATTACTGAATGGATAAAGTTGAATAGCTATGATTTCAATTTGGTACATGATGGAGATTCCGATGGATTGAATTCCGAATCTAAAAAGATAACCGTAATCAAAAGCGGAAGGAATGGCGGATATGGATACGGGAACAATATCGGAATAAAATATGCGTTAAAGAACGGAGCGGATTATGTTTTAGTACTTAATAATGATACTGTAGTAGATCGGAATTTTCTTCAACCTTTGGTAAACAAATGCAACGGAGATAATTCTGTTGGGATTGTGTCCGGAAAAATCAATTATTATAATAATCCGGAAATTATTTGGTCTAACGGAGGAACTTTTGATCCGGATTCAGGAAAAATAGTACATCTAAATATCGGCGAAAGAGATAAAGGACAAAAACCCACAAAAGAGATCACTTTTCTAAGTGGTTGTATGTGGTTTATCCCTAAAGAGGTTTTTGAAAAAGTAGGTTTTATTGATGAAAGGTTTTTTATGTATATGGAAGATGTGGATTTCTGTATTCGGGTTACGAATGCGAACTTTAAACTTTTCGTGGTTGACGAGAGCAAAATTCTTCACAAAGCGGGGAGTACTTCCGGAGAATTTTCCAAGTTTTCCGTTTATTGGAGAAGTAAAAATTATGTGTTGCTTTTGCGTAAACACTATCCTGACTTTTTAAAAAGAGTGCTGAGCATTGCCGGTTTCAGCTTAAGATATAATCTTAGGCTTCTTAGGAATCTAAAGGTATCTAAAGTTTACATACATTTTAAAGGTATGTTTGACGGATTAAAAAGAGATGAGATTGAAAAAAATAAAAGTATCGATTATTGAACCGGTTGGTGGTCACGGAGGACTTGAATTTTATGATCTCGGACTTTGCGAATCCATAGTTTCGCAGGGGATTGAAGTCACATTTTATACTTGTGAAAAAACAAAACTTCAAGAAAAATATGATCATAAATACAGGGTGCTCCATACTTTCAAGGGGGTATTTGGACGTGAAAATAAGATAATAAGGGGGCTAAGATATTTAAAAGGAACTCTGATTTCTCTTATTGATTCGAGGAAATGTAATTCTTCCATTGCACATTTCCATTTGTTTCACTTTTCTTTGTTAGAGTATTTCAATTTGTTTGTATTTCGGATGTTTAAATTCGGAATAGTAGCAACTATTCATGATGTAGAATCTCTTGATAAATTCCATAAAAAAATAACCGGAAAAAAGTATAAAAAATTTGCAAAGATAATTGATCAAATAATTGTACATAATTCATTTACAAGATCGGAATTATTGGAAAAAGTTCCCCTATTCAATGAAAGTAAAATTCATATTGTACCCCCAACGGATCTGGATTTCATTTATAATAAGGAAGTATCGAGACTTAAAGCTCGTGAAATTCTTAACCTCAATATTCCTGAAAATTCAAATGTAGTGCTTTTTTTCGGACAGATAAAAAAAACGAAGGGTCTGGATATACTTGTCAAAGCATTTGCCAAGTTGAAAAAAAGAGACACGTATCTTCTTATTGTCGGAAGAGCATGGAAGACCGATTTAAATTATTATCATGATTTGATTGAAGAGTTGAATATCTCGGATAGGACTATCTTAAATTTAAAGTACATCGGTAATAAGGAAGTTATGCTTTACTTTAAAGCTTCCGATGTAGTTGTTTTGCCTTATTTGAAAGTTTACAACAGCAGTGTCCTCTTACGTGCAATGGATTACGGGTCAATACCTGTGGTATCAGATCTAAATGTTTTTAAAGAAATCATTACCGACGGGTTTAACGGTTTTATTTTTAAAAAAGGTTGCTATGATGATCTTAGCTCGGTTTTATCAAAAGTATTGAGTAATGATATGATGAGAGAACGTATAGAGATCGATTCCATGAAATATGTAAAAGATCATTATTCCTTTGATGTTATCGGGGAAAAACTGGGGAAAATATATGAGATTGTTTTAGACGAAAGATAAGGAAGAAGATTTAAATGAAAAAGTTAAAAATTGCTATTCTCGGTACTCGCGGAATTCCTAATAATTACGGAGGATTTGAAGAATGTGCCGAAAAGTTGTCATACATTATGGCTAAACTCGGGCATAATGTCACTGTTTATAATCCCGACATTCATCCTTACAAGGGAAGTAAATGGAATGGGGTAAATATAAAAAAGATATTCTCCAAAGAGAATAAACTGAAAATCATCGGGAATTTTATTTTTGATTATCTTTCATTAAGAGATGCTGTCAAAGAGAAAAATGATATAATTTTGGAACTCGGATATTCACCGTCTGCACTTTTCTATAATATTGTGAAAAGGGGAGATGCAAAGATCGTAACCAACATGGACGGTTTGGATTGGAAGAGAGAAAAGTGGAGTTTTGTAGCAAGAAATCTATTGAGATATTCGGAAAAACTTGCTGTAAAAAGCAGTGACGCTCTCGTTGCAGACAATTCGGGTATCGCCGAATATTTAAAAGAAATATACGATACCGATTGCTATTTTATTCCATACGGAGCAGAATTATTTGATAAGCCGGATTTTTCCGTTATAAAAGATTATGATCTTACCGAACATAGATATTATCTTGTAATTGCGAGAATAGAACCGGAAAATAATATTGAAATTATTCTTAATGGATATGTGGCTGCGGATGTAAAAATCCCGATTGTTATTGTCGGTCCTAGAAATACTTCGCATGGGAATTATTTGGGAAAAAAGTATTCGAGCAATCTGGGGATAAGATTCTTAGGCGGAATCTATGATAAAAGTATTCTTGATAATTTAAGGTATCATTGCAGACTATATTTTCACGGTCATTCCGTCGGAGGAACAAATCCTTCATTACTTGAAGCTATGGCAGCAGGTGCTCAGGTTGTTGCTCATGATAATATTTTTAATAGAAGTGTCCTTGGTAACGGGTCTTTATTCTTTATCTCTCCCGATGATGTGAAAAATATTCTTTGTGATTTACCGAAAAAAGATACTGATGTCATAAAAAGAAATATGGAAAGGATATCTGGAATTTATAATTGGGATTCAATCTCAGAGAAGTATCTTGATTTATTTTATAAAATTAATGGATAGTGCGAAAAAACACTAAATTTATATGTTATAATACCCTAATAAAATAGAGGAATTTTTTTTATTTGAGAGATGATCAAGGGAAAATTAATTATTGTATTACTTGTTTTTTCATTTATCCTCAGTTTTGCGATCTCCTATTTTCTTCAAAAGATTATTATAAGAGTATCAAAAAAGAATGGAATATTTGATTCCGTTAGTGAAAGAAAACTAAAAAAAGAACCGAAACCTATGCTGGGAGGGGTAGGGATATTTTTGTCCGTGCTCTTTACCAACTTGTTTTTAATAATTCTTTCAAGTATTTTATATCCGTCTCAATTAAAATTTATGTTGAACCGGTATGAGGATTTTGCCTTAACTTCATTTGTAATAATTCTCTCAACGTTCATAATTTTTCTGCTCGGACTTCTTGATGACCTTTTTGAATTGTCATATAAGATTAAAATTGTAGTTCAGTTCATTGTTGCTTCGGGGATTTATTTTTGTTGTCTTAAAATTTCTTATATTTCCGTCCCATTTGGGAGTGAGTTTTCCCCTATCGGATTTTTATCTTTTTTTATAACCGTTGTGTGGATTATCGGAGCTACAAATTCGGTTAATTTGATTGACGGTGTAGACGGACTTGCAGGTGGAATTATATCTATTGTTTCGTTTTTTATGATCATTATTTTTCTCATATCGGGGGATGTGATTTTTGCTTTACTCTTAGCACCGCTTTTCGGTGCTGTTTCCGGATTTCTACCGTTTAATAAATTTCCGTCAAAAATACTTATGGGTGATAGCGGAAGTTTGATGTCAGGGTTTATTTTGAGTATTTTTGCACTAAAGACATCAAATAAATCCACATTTGGTTTTATGATTATAGTTCCGTTTGCATTGCTTGGAATTCCTATTCTGGATACTATTCTTGCTTTTAGCAGAAGATTATTGACGGGGAAGTCCCCTTTTAAAGCTGATGGAGACCATATCCATCATCGCCTAATAAGGAAAGGATTATCCGAAAAGAGAACAACAATAACACTTTGTATAGTAACATTCTTCTTTTCCGTTATAGCACTCGCATCGGTATTAATTTCAAAGCATCTTAGAGTTTTTTTGTTAGGAACATTCTTCTTAATTATTTTTGCAATAATCATCTATCTGAATTTTATTAAAATCGAATGGTTAAAAAAGTTTTTTAGTGATAAAATAAAATAATATTCTGATTTATTTATCTTCTGGCTAATGAATATGTATAAAAAATTTTCTTTGTATCTGCTACTTTTTATCTTTGTGATTATTTCAATAAAACCTTTTTTGTTCACAATTAATTTTTTTTTATATATGACAAGTGAAGGAGATGCAGGTTCCGGCAGTTCAAAAAGATATATAATCAGGGCCTTACACAATAGTCCTCAGGCGTACCGAACTCTGATTGATAAAGAGAGGGTTGATCTGCTTCTTTTATCCGCAATTATTTATGAAGATCCGACTATGATATCCGTTTTAAATGATAAAGAGTCCAAGTATGTCCAAAATAAACATTCCAATGATCTGTACTATTGTAAGTTGATGGGAAAATTAAGAGACGGACTTGTTTTCGGAGAAGGTAATAGTGTGTCCCGATATCTCTTGTTGAATAAAAAGTATAATTATATTACTGAATCAATTATTCTTGAGGTGAACAAACATTCATATGAAGAGTATTTTCTGGGGATATGTGAATTTTTAATATCCAAAGGGAACAACGATTTAAAAGAGTTTATTGAAAATATGTATTCAAAAAAAGTAAATGAAAACAAAAATAAGGATATTAAATAATCTGGAATGAATTTTTTAAAAAATTTGAATAATCTTTTAGAAAGAAGAATTTTCTTGCTAACATTGTTTGCAATTTTTCTTGGAGTAAACTGGGTTATGTTATTTAAAGTAGGAGAAATTCCGAGTTACGATTTTTTTAGATATTCATTATTTGCGGAGGGCATAATTAACGGTCAGCTTCCGGAGGGATTGCTAAGTCCTCCTCTCCATCCCCTTCTCGTTTACGGATTGGGATCAATTTTAAAGTTCTTTTCCGTCAATGGTGACCCCTTTGTAACCTCGGGACAGGTGATATCTCTTATTTCTACAATTCTGTTGTTGTACTTTAGTTTTAAACTACTTGAAAAGTTCAATTATAAAATGGCAATTTTCGGAGTTTTATATTTATTTCTTTCTCCGACTATTTTCAAGTTTCTAAACTGGCAGATAACGGAGATGTTCTATATGTTTTTGCTTGTTGCATCTTTCTATTTCTTGTTGAATTCAGATAAATTGAAATCATGGGTATTTATAGGTTTTTCAATAGTGACAAGATTTGAGGGAATGTTGTTGGTCTTCTCATATCTGGTGAAAAATGTCCGTATCAGATTAAAATATCTGCCGGTTGCTGTGTTTGTCCCAATATTTGTTTTTTCCGACCTCATTTATTTGTCATCTAAATATTTCGGAAGAATACTTAAGAAGATTCAATATCTGTTTTTGGGAGACAAAATTTTCTATTTTTTTTATCATCCGGAAGTTCTTAAAAATATTATAATTAAAAATGCTTTGTTTTTTCTCCCGTTAAAAACCGATCCTATTATTGTTTCTTCCATATTTTGGTTATTCACAATTTTTGTTTTTCTCGGGATTTTGTTCCTTTATAAAAGAGAGAAAAAATTTGCTGTATCTTTGGTAGTATATTTATTTGTTTATATTTTTATTAAAGGGTATGTTGTTGATACCGGAATTGCTCTTCCTCATACCAGAAGACTTTTGCCATTTATTTATTTGATAAACATATTTGCTTTGCTCGGATTTTACAACACATATCTTTTACTTAAAGAGAATATAGGAATAAAATATTCCAAATACATATTTTTTATCTTTTTTTTCGCTTTGTCTATATTTTCAAGACCGTCTGCAAGTCAAATTTCGGTTATTGTTTTTCTAATGGCAATTATTTCTTTTGCCGTAATAAGTCTATTAAAAAATTGGCATTTGATTGAAAAAGTGATTGTTGTTATCCTGGTTTCAATAATTTTTACGGGGATGCATTCTCATGCTTTTAAAAGTGCCCGATTGTTCCTTAAAGCATCATCTTCCGAGGGAGCATTTGCAATTGCCCAATGGTTAAAGTCAAACAATAATGAAGATAATAAGGTATGGGTGTTTTCAAGTAAGTATGCTATCGAATATTACAATAGGAGGTCAAGTAATATTATCAGTGAAAATTATCCTATGTGGCTTAAAGAAGAATCTCGGAGAAGTTATATGGAGATATTTTACAATAAAGTAAAGAAACTGGGAGTTAAATATATCCTGTTTGATGGAAACTTACCTATTCAGAGTCAGAAGGACATACGGGATATTAAAGAGATGTTGAGGAGAGAAAGGAGAATCGGATACTTTTTCAGAGTGAAAAAAGATCTGTTTTACAAAGGGAAATTTGTTGCAACGGTTTTATCACCAAAAAGAATTTTATCGAAATCTAAAAAATAGTAAAGAAATGGTGTAAAATACAAAAAGGAATGAAAAAGAGATCAAAAATATATATTGCGGGGCATAAAGGTTTGGTAGGTTCATCAATATTGCGAGAGTTAAATAGACAAGGATTTGAAAACTTCATCTGTCGAAACTCGGAGGAGTTGGATCTCGAACGGCAGTTGGATGTGGAAAATCTTTTTGAGTCCGAGAGGCCTGAATATGTTTTTCTTGCTGCCGCAAAAGTTGGCGGAATTATGGCTAACAAAACTTTTCCGGCGGAATTTATTTACAATAATCTTTTGATACAAGTTAATGTTATTAATGCATCCTACAAATACGGAGTTAAGAAACTTTTATTTCTCGGGAGTTCCTGTATATATCCTAAATATGCCAAACAGCCTATTAGTGAAGATTCTTTATTAACTTCTCCCCTTGAACCGACTAATGAGGCATATGCAATAGCTAAAATTGCCGGACTGAAAATGTGTCGTTACTACAATGAACAGTATGGAACCGATTTTATATCGGTAATGCCTACTAATTTGTACGGTCCGAATGATAATTATGATTTTAATGAATCACATGTTTTACCTGCACTGATAAGAAAGTTTTCTCTTGGAGTAAACCTTGAAAATAATGATTGGCATAGTTTAAGAAGAGATATCGGACAGAGTTTGGATGATAGTCTAATACTGAAAAAACTTGGTGAAAACGGGATCAGCACAGACAAAAACGGAACGGTCGAAATAAAATTGTGGGGATCTGGAGAACCTAAACGGGAATTTCTCCATGTTGATGATCTTTCAAAAGCGGTTATCTATTTAATGAAAAATTATAGCTACTCGGATATCGGTGAAGTTGTCAACATCGGATCGGGGGAGGATATCTCAATAAGAGAGCTTGCGGAATTACTAAAGGATTTAATAGGTTTTAAAGGTATTCTAAAATGGGATCGCTCAAAACCGGACGGAACTTTTAGAAAATTACTGAATGTTGAGAAAATAAACAAACTGGGATGGAAGAGTGAGATCTCTTTAAGGGAGGGTCTGAAAAGGGCTATAGATGAATATAGAAGAATTAATCTATGAAGAATAAGATATCAACTCTTTTAAGAAACAAGGTTATTAACGGATCAAGATATTTATATGTAAAATATATGCCCGGATTATTTGATTCCTTTCTTGTTACGGAATATCCCAAGTCGGGGGGAACGTGGTTGGGGCAATTATTGTCAGGGTATTTTAATGTACCGTTTCCCAGAAATAAATTTCCAAGTTTAAAAATGTCTGTGATTCACGGACATTATCTCCCGTCAAATTCTTCTAAAAAGATAAAAAAAATATTCCGTATATATAGAGATGGCAGAGATGTAATGGTTTCTTCTTATTATCATAATCTGATTTGGAATGAAAAAAACATTAAGACACCAAAGGATGTTTTGTATTATAGGAAAAAACTATGTTTTACGGACATTATGGATATTAAAGTAAATCTTCCGAAATATATAGAATTTATTTTTACTCATACTCCTTCACCTATAGTGAGATTCGGATTTGAAGGAAATTGGGCAAGTTTTAACAATCGTTGGAATCGGTATTATGAAAAAGGGGACAGACACAATCTTATCAACACAAGTTATGAAAAATTGTTAAATGATACAAAAAAGGAACTTGTTCGACTGATATCTGAGATAAACGGAGAAGAGGCTGACCTATTACGGGTTGAACAAATTGTTCAGCGGTACAGTTTCAAAAATCAAGCGAACAGAGTTCAGGGAGTAGAAAAGAAAAATAGTTTCTTAAGAAAAGGGATTGCCGGAGATTGGAAAAATAATTTCTCAAAAGAGTCTGCAGAAATCTTTAACTATTATGCCGGAGAAATGTTAATGGAACTTGGGTATGAAAAGGATAAAGAGTGGGTAAAGGATGTGGAATGATAATAGTATTACATAGTGAACCGGATTAATGATTAAGCGAATCCTCTCTACTTCTTTTCACTCTGTTATTTCAAGATTTTTTATTACCGTAACAAATCTTTTTATTGTTTTTTTTGTTTCTAAAAACTTTACCAGAGCTGAATTGGGAAGCTATGGAATTGTTTTCTTTTTCTTTATCTTATTTGTAAATATTTCATCCATGAATCTTTACTTATTCTTTAGCAAAGAGATTGCAAGATATAAGAAGAGGAGTAGTGAAGAGCTGGTTTTAATAAACGAGTTGATTGTTGTTTCCATATTCGGTATCATTCTTACCTTTTTGCTCCCTATTGTTTTTTCATTGTTTTATAAAAAAATAACCTTATCTTTGCTGATTTTGTCTTCAATTGCAGGATATTTTCAGGGAGTAGAGAGAAATCTCGGAGGGTTGTTATTAGGAAAAGAGAAAATGCCTCTCGAATCGTTAGTGAATTTTATCATGTTTTTTTTGGTTGCGGTTCCGATGCTGTTACTCAAAAATAGTTTTAATTCAATTGAGATGATTTTTTCTCTAAGAATATTTGTTTTCTTTATTGCAATTATCATAAAGGTTCGTTTTCTTAAAGAGTATTTTAAAAAAATAAAATTGAGTTTGAAATTAAGATTATTTAATGAAGCGAAGTATTACTGGTTTGCAAGCCTGACAAATGTAGCTCTTCGTGAAATAGATATTCTAATACTCTCATTCTTTATAGATAAATCGCTCCTCGGAGGATATTTTCTTGCTCTCCGTATCTTTTATTCTTTTGCAATTCTTGCCGAAGTTGTATCAACAGGACTGACTCCCTATATATCTAAATTTTATAGCAACAGGGGGAATGGAAAGTTTAGGAGATTTATTGAATATTTATTTATGGTTTTTCTCTTCTTTGCATTTATATTTTCAATTTCTCTATTTTTAAGCAGAAAACTAATAGTTTCCGTTTTTTCTTCCGAGTTTCTTGCTGACGCAGGGACATATCTTCTCTTTTTTTCTTTCATATTATTTTTTAGATTCTTATCGTTTTTTACGGGAGCAATTCTTGCTTCTTCGGATGCACAGAAAATCAGATTCAATATAATGCTTATTGCCGCATTTATTATGATTGTA
This sequence comes from uncultured Clostridia bacterium, assembly GCA_964422395.1. Taxonomy (GTDB): domain Bacteria; phylum Acidobacteriota; class Aminicenantia; order UBA2199; family UBA2199; genus UBA647. Next base: position 54,413 of record CAYRAO010000007.1, on the reverse strand, counting down.
CTTGAAATAATGCTCGGACCCCAATTAAAAGTTTCGGGAATTTTGATTGCAAGAATGGTCATGGAGTTGTACCTATTTTTCGCTTTCGGATATTTTGTTAGGAAGATTATTTCAAATGTTAATTTAATCGGTGATACATGAAAATTTTGATAGTTCATAATAAATATAAAATTTACGGAGGCGAGGAGAGTGTTTTTAGGAATGAAGTTGATTTACTTAAAAAGAACGGGCATGAAGTTGAAACGTTTTTAATGGATAACGATGAGATCGGATCTGTATTTTCAAAGATTAAAATAGGATTATTCGGTTTTTATAATCCGTTTTCTTCAAAGATTATCAGAAAAAAAGTGGATAAATTTTTGCCGGATATTATTCATATACATAATTTTTTCCCTCTTATCTCACCTTCTATATTTTTTAAAAGGGCAAGAAAAAAGATACCGGTAGTAATGACTCTTCATAATTATCGTCTTATATGTCAAAATGCAATATTATTCAGAAATGGAAAAATATGTGAAAGGTGCATAAAGAAAAAAGTACCTTTGGTAGGAGTAATATCCAAATGTTATAGAAACTCATCAATACAAACCCTTATTCTTGTTCTTGTTACGGGTTTTCATAAAATTATAGGTACATGGAAAAAAAGGGTTGACAGGTACATCTGTTTATCGGAATTCCAAAAAAAAAAGATTCTTGAATCTTCTTTGAATTTAAAATCGGATCAAATCAAAGTGAAACCTAATTTTGCTTTTGAAGGAGGCGAAGAGTTTTTAAAACGGGAGGATTTTTTTTTGTATGTGGGTAGAATAAGTGTTGAGAAGGGTATCGGAACTGTGGTTGAAGCATTCAAAAATACAGATTATAAATTAAAAATAATAGGAGAAGGTTGTATTCAAGAAGAGATTAAAAAAACTTGTGATTTGCAAGATAATATGGATTTTCTCGGAGTTATGGATCATGATTCGGTTATGAAGCAAATGAAGCTTGCAAAAGGATTGATCTTCCCATCGAATATTTATGAAGGATTTCCGATGGTTATTGTTGAAGCTTTATTAAGTGGTACTCCGGTCATTGCTTCTGATATAGGGAGTCAATCTGAAATTATAACCGATGGGGAAAACGGTTATCACTTCACTGCGGATGATCCTGATGATCTTAGAAGAAAAGTTAAAAAATTGTATAATAACAATAATGAATTTATGTATGGGAATGCTTTTCAGACTTACAAGAAATACTATTCCGATACGGAAAATTATAAATTACTGATCAAAATTTATAGAGAATTGCTGTAGCTTGTATATGATTGAACGATCAAAAATTATTTTTGACTTCGGATGACTTGTATCTTTAGAAAGAAAGGGCATAAAAGGTTATAATGTGCTTCTAATGGAAAAAAAAACAATAATTGATATCGGGGTATCTGTCGGGAAATATGACGATTTTACGGAATATATCACAAAGATTTCTAAAAAAAAAAAAGGCGGGTATGTCTGCATAGCAAACGTTCACATGCTCGTCGAAGCTTATGATGATCAGGCGTTTGCCACCGTTGTCAATAATGCCGATATAGTTACACCTGACGGTATGCCTCTTTCCTTAATGATGAGATTTCTGTATGGGATAAATCAGCCACGGGTGGCAGGAATGGATCTGTTTCCTGACCTTTTAAGAATTTCCGAAGAAGAGAAACTTTCCGTATTCTTTTACGGCGGAACGGATGATCTTAAAAGAAAAGTAATTAAGAAAATTGAAATCGAATATCCGAATCTTAAGGTTAAAGGTTCAATTGTTCCTCCATTTGGGGAAATTTCGGATAGATTATCGGAAGAGTATATTGCCAAGATAAACAAAGCCGATCCCAACATAATTTTTATTATTCTCGGATGTCCGAAGCAGGAAAAATTTATGGGGAAGATATCGGATAGAATTAATAGCTTAATGATCGGTATTGGAGGAGCTGTCCCTGTTTTTGCAGGAGAGATAAATCGAGCTCCCAAGTGGATGCAGAGGTTATCACTTGAGTGGATGTTCCGATTATTTCAGGAGCCTGGGAGGCTTTGGAAAAGGTATCTATATACAAATTCCAAATTTATATTTCTTTCGATTCGTGAGTTTTACAGAAGAAGGATTCTAAAAAAGACCGATTCGGTGTAAAATACTGGAAAATGAGAATTTTAATTACAGGAACAGCAGGATTTATAGGATATCATCTCGTCAAAGAACTTTCCGGAAATGATTTGGAAATAATTGGCATAGATAATATTAATGATTATTATGATGTTAATTTAAAATATGCCCGACTTGAAGACAGCGGTATTGCAAAAGATAGAATTGAAGAAGGAAAATCGGTAAAGAGTGATAAGCAATCGAACTATTCATTTATTAAACTTGACTTAAAGGATACGGATGGAATCAATAGGATATTTGAAAAATACGGATTTGATCTTGTGTGTCACCTTGCTGCACAAGCAGGAGTCAGATACTCAATTGAGAATCCGAAAGCATATATTGATAGTAACCTTGTAGGATTTGCAAATATTTTAGAAGGAGTGAGGCGTTCAAAGTCATCTCATTTTGTTTATGCGAGCAGTTCTTCGGTGTATGGCTTAAATGAAGTTATGCCTTTTTCCACTCGTCATAATGTAGATCATCCGGTAAGTTTGTATGCCGCAACAAAAAAAAGTAATGAATTAATTGCACATAGTTATAGTTATTTATATGGACTTCCGATAACAGGACTAAGATTTTTCACGGTTTACGGACCTTGGGGAAGACCGGATATGGCACTTTTTAAATTTGTAAGGAATATTTTAAAAGGTGAACCTATTGAAATATATAATTTCGGAAAAATGTCTCGGGATTTTACTTACATAGGAGATATTGTTAAAGGGATTAAAAAAGTTATACCTAAACCCCCGAATGGTAATCCCGCTTGGAGTGGTAAAAGCCCTGATCCCTCCTCAAGTATCTCTCCTTATAAGATATATAATATTGGGAAAGGCAGTTCTGAAAATCTTTTGGAATTTATTGAAATTATGGAAAACAAATTAGGTAAAAAGGGAGAGAGGAAGTTTATGCCGATACAACCCGGTGATGTTATAAAAACGTGGGCGGATACAACTGAACTTGAGGCTGATATAGGATATAAACCTTCGACTCCTATCGAAGTAGGAATTGAAAAGTTTATAGATTGGTATCGTGATTTTTATAAATCCGCTAAAGAGGATTGATTTGTAAAGGAGCGTATCAAGTACAATGGATGGAATAAGACGATCTTTTTATTATATTTCCCTGTTTTTTGATCTTATCATTCTCTCCTTTTCTTTTATTCTTGCTGATTTTATATCACGAGGAAGATTGCCTCTTGAAATTCAAGGAGATATGGAGGGTGTCGGATTACCGGAGATTTTTACAATTTTTATGTTTATTCTTGTCTGGTTTTTTTCTGCAAAAATAATTTCTCTTTATGATGAATTAAAAAACTTTGGCTTTATTTCCGAGGTTTTTTCATTGCTAAAAACCGTTTCGGTTCAATTTGTTGCCGGAGTAATAATACTCTTTTCATTAAAAAGTATTCTTTTATCAAGATATTTCTTATTGATATATTTGGTAATACTCTTTTTCTCTATGTTTTTTTTAAGAGCTGTTTATAGGGTTGTTCGTAGAATAATTATTGCAAAAGGGAAGATCACAAAAAATGTTCTTGTTGTCGGTAGTAATGAGATCGGACTAAAATTATTCGGAACAAAAGAGCAGTCGGAAGCAATGGGTTACAGAATACAGGGATTTATTGCGGATCATCCGGTTCCGAACGGTAAACTTAAATGTATGGGTACATTTGATGATCTCGGTGAGATTATTGTCAAGCATAATATCAATGAAGTTTTAATTGCTCTGAAAGGTGAAGAATCGAAAATGCTGAATACCGTTACAAAAATTCTTTCGGGATTTCCGGTAAGAGCAAGAATAATTCCGGAGTATTTTAAGTTTATTTCCAACAAATATCAGATATCTTTTTTTAATGATATTCCGGTTATCGATATAAGAAATGATCCCCTTGATGAGTTACACTGGAGAATAATTAAGAGAGGATTTGATTTGGTGTTTTCTCTCCTCTTTTTGTTGCTCATATTTTCATGGCTCGGATTGTTAATAGCAATTGCAATTAAAGTAAGTTCATCGGGTTCCGTTTTTTTTAAGCAGGAGAGGTGGGGGAGAAAAAACAAAAAATTTATTTTATATAAATTCAGATCAATGATAAAAGAGAGTAAGGATGTTGACGTTGACGGGAAATTTATTCAAGCGACAAAGAGTGATTCGAGAGTGACGGCTGTCGGAAAATTTCTTAGAAGGACAAGCCTTGACGAAATTCCTCAGTTCTTTAATGTACTTAAGGGTGATATGTCGGTAATCGGACCGAGACCTCATGCAGTCCCGATGAATATTGAATCGAAAGATAGTATAGAGAATTATATGTTAAGACATCTTGTAAAACCGGGGATTACCGGATGGGCACAGGTGAATGGTCTCAGGGGTGCGACAAAGGATAAAAAACTACTGGAAAAAAGAATTGAGTATGATATGTTTTATATTGAGAATTGGTCAATGTGGCTTGATTTAAGGGTCATTTTTCTTACCGTATGGAGAGGTGTTAGAGGTGATCCAAATGCATATTAGAAAAAGTGATATTGTATATTATACCTTTGCATTTTTATCTCTCCTTATATCTTTTTATACTATAGTAATTCATATCGGATTTCACTTTTTACCTGTTTTTTTTCTAATCATCGGTATTGTTATCTCATTTATTCCAAGAGGGAACGGGATCAAGTTATTTTTTTTTTTAACTCCTATTATAAACTCTCTTCCGGCGTTATTTCATAACGGATATCCTTTCAATATGATGGCGGTACTTCCGTTTCTATTGTCCGGCATATTAACAGGACTGGTATTAAAGAAGGAGCCGATTGAGTTAGGTGATCTTAACTGGAAAAATTCTTACTTGTTTTTTCTCCTTTTATTGTGGATATCTGCAATTTTTGTATTTATAAGATGGTCGAATGTCACGTTCTCGTTAGGAGCTTTTCTTAAAGATACACCTGTATCCCCCGGACTTCCGATGAGTCCCAGGAATTCATTTGCAGTTATATTTCCGGTTATCACACTGTTTTTGTTTTCCATAAGTCCTTTTGTTGTCTCTATAATTAAGAGGTATGAAATTAAGAGAGAACAATTATTTAAACTGTTAGCCTCAGGTTATTCCATATCTGTTTCTATTGCAATTTATCAAAAATTTTTCGACAACGGGTTTATGTCTTTGGAGTGGTGGGGAAGCAAACTGAATCAATATAATGGGGGATTCTCGGATTTTAACGGATTCGGATTTTTTGGCGGAGTGATTTTTCTTTATTCATCTCTAAGGTTGATGGAAAATAATTATGGAGATGAGAAATTCTTTGAAAGAAAAGATATGATATTTTTATTGTTTTCTTTTTCCATATCATTTATTGGAATAATTTTATCAGGAAGCAGAACCGCATTTATTTTTGTGATTTTTGCATTTATTTTTATGCTATTTAGCAAAGTTAGAATTTTGTTCAAGATAGTATTACCGGTAGTAGTAATAATTGTTCTTGTGTTTTCAGGAGGGAAACTTAAAGAGAGACTTGATTCATCACTTGATTCATCTCGAATAAAAAAGGGTGAAAACAATTTTCTCCAAACTCTTGACAAGTTTTCAAACGGAAGGGTACAGATGATTAAGAATTCGCTACCTATGATAAAAAAATATCCGCTCTCGGGTGTCGGAACCGGAAATTTTCTGTTTTATCTTAAACATATTAAATATAAAGAAAAATTTATAGAAGATCTTCCCCTTAACCAATATTTGTTGATTGTTGATGAAATGGGAGTGATTGGAGTATTTGCATTTTTATTCTTTCTTACCAATATCTTAGTGAGGGCAAAGAACGATTCCTACGCTAAAATACTGGTTGTGATATTCCTTGTTATGCTTGTAGGGAATTCTCTTTGGTTACCGGAAATTTTTATCCTTTTTTGGATAATTGTAGGCTCGTTGAAAACAAATGGAAAAAATTCCTTAAGATTTGTGAAAAATATTAAGCCGTATATCTATGTGATAGTTGCGATATTTATTATTTCAAATGTACTGTCCGTTAATTCGCTTCACCCCTCGAAAATCATGTCAATTCACAAACTTCCATACGATTTCGGATTTTGGACTAAATCGGAAAATTCAAAATTTGTATGGACAAAGGGGAGTGCGGGATTCTTAGTGAAATCCGATAAAGACGGGAATTTAAAGCAGTTAAAATTTTTTTGTGGAGCACCGCTTGATAATCTGCCTCAGAGTATTCAAAAGTTAAATGTTTTTATGGATGGTGAACTTGTCGGGACAAAAACATTTAAATCAAACGAGAGGTATATCCTTAATCTGAACGGGATACCTGATAGAGATTATTTTATAAAAATCAAAGTAGAACCTGTTTTTAACTTAAAGAAATTGGGACTTGGAGAAGAGTCAAGAGATCTCGGTATTCAGTTTTTTCCGGAAGCAGACTCTTCGTGAGAACTTCTGTTGATTTTGACATTGAATGCACATTCGCCTGTAAATGCGGATACGAGTGTTAATATGCCAAGTATTCCTACCCAATTTTTATAGAATATTCCAAGTCCGATAACGAGAAGTGAAAGCCCTATTCTTATATATTTTACGAAAGGATTTGTGTTACATTTTTTCATTATGGATGCATTATAAACCATATTTGCTCAGATCACAAAATCATTATCTTATGGGGTATATTTTATTTGTTTGATGCAATAATACTGCTTATCATATCATTTAAAGCAATCGTCGTATTTAATATGGATTTTTCGGAAGCATTGTCCTTTAATTTTCGATCAAGTTCTTTTGCCAGTAATTCAAAAGGTTTAAGACCGAAATATCCGGCATTTCCTTTATAAGTATGTGCAATAATTGAGATTTCATCCAACTTATTTTTAATGTTTTTCTTTTTAATCACTTTATTGATAAATATTTGTTTCTCTTTTAGGTCTTTTAAAAAAATATTTTTGACTTTTGTTGAAATATTTTTGTTAATTATAAATTTCGCTCCATTATTTCCGATTATATTTTTTGTCCGCGTCGTATCATCACATTTTAAAAGACGGCAGATTTCCTCAAATAAAAATTCAAAATTAATCGGTTTTGTGAGGTAACTTTCAGGCATAATATTAATTTCATCTTTTTGTATTTCTTCAATAGCATCAGCAGTGAGAATTATTATCGGGTTTTCAAATCCTTTCTCCCTTAAAATCTTTAATGCTTTAAATCCTGATTTTTTTGGCATCTTATTATCCATAATTATCAATTGCGGTAACTGCTTTAAAGCCATTTTTATCGCTTTTTCACCATCATTTACAATGTGTATATTTTTAAATCCTTTAAGTTCAAGAAATTCATATAGTAGTTCTGCATTTGCCGGATTGTCTTCGGCAATTAGAATTTTTTTGTTAGCATGTTCAATGATTTCTTCATTATTAATTATGAAATTGCTCTCTTTAAGTTGTAAAATATCCTCTACCTCAGACGAATTTGCGGGTAGTTCAAAGATAAATTCGGATCCTTCTCCTAACTTTGATCTCATTTTAATATTGCCGTTTAAAAGTTCGGACAAGTTTTTACAAATGGTAAGACCCAATCCCGTGCCCGATTCATCAATATTATCAAGAGATTTGTTTGAATAAAAAGGGAAAAATAATTTATCCTGAGACTCTTCAGGAATGCCTATTCCTGTATCTGTTACGAAAAATTTTAAAAGATCATTCTGTTTGTCATGACTTATTTTTAAAGTAACTTCCCCCTCCCGTGTGAATTTCAGAGCATTAGACAACAGATTTATCAAAATTTGTTGGACACGGGATTGATCGCTAAAAATTTTTTCGGGAAGATTTGATCCTTTTTTAATTCTAAAAATAATATTTTTTTTATTGAATTGAGAGTTGAAAATAGATTTGAGGTTATCGATTAACTCATTTAGAAAAAAAGTATTTTGAGCAATACTCATCTGACCTGCTTCTATTTTTGAGAGATCAAGGATATCATTAATCAAATTTAAAAGTACATTTCCGGATTTAATAATATTTTCTACATATTTGTTGAGTTTGGTATTGAGTCTGTTTTCCCTAAGAAGATTTGCAAAACCTATGATAGCATTCAAGGGTGTCCTTATATCGTGAGACATATTTGCCAAAAAAATTGATTTTAGTTTTGATGATGATTCAGCTTTTACTTTCAGTGTTTCCATCTCTCTAAGTGAGTGTTCCAATTCTCTTTCGAGTTCGATCTGTCTTGTAATATCTTTTTGTACTGCTCCAAAGCCCAATAATTCTTTATTGTTTTTGGAAATAATTGGGAAAATCGTGGCATCTTCAATAAAATCTTCTCCAGATTTTTTCCTGTTTGTAAATTGTCCACGCCAAATCTCTCTATTATTTATTGATTCCCATAAAGATTTAAAATAACTGGGAGGATATAAGGCATTTTTAGATTTCAAAATTCTTGGATTTTCCCCTTTTATTTTATCAGCTTTATATCCGGAAGTTTTTTCGAACCATGGATTTACATACTGAATAGACCCTTTTGTATCGGTTAGTATGATTGATATTGCTGCTTGCTCCACAAGGGTTACCAATTTAATGAGTTCTTCTTCTTTTGCTTTCTTTTCCGTTATATTTTCAAGAATTCCAAAAAAATAGATTATATTTCCATTTTTATTTTTTATTGTAGTTTCGGTAAGTGATCCCCAGAAATGTGTCCCGTCCTTTCTTTTTAGTTTAAGTTCATGGTTCTTTATTTTATCGACATTTTTGTATTTTAGAAGTAGTTCGTCTCTATCTTCTTTTGACGGGTACAGGGTGGAAATATCATAATTTAACATTTCTTCCTTAGAGGAAAAACCGAACATTTCCATTATAAATGTATTAATTTTTAGAAATTTCCCATCCGGAGTAGATTCGTAAAGCCCTACTGGAATATTGTCCATCATTGGACCGAATTCCGAATTACCAATATTTTTAACTCTGTTTGTCATATAAATACACTATTTCCAAAAAAAGTCCATCATTAAAACAATACTGCTATCGTTACAGTATTTTATTGTAATATTTGTGAAACCTGATTTATGGTAATCTCAATTTCCGCTCTTTCATCAATATTTTGCGGAGAAACAATAAGCAAAAAGTACGACGTTTTTTTAGGGGTAAATTTTCTTAGAATAATTTTGTCCATAGTATTAATATCAAGGGAGATATTATTAGCATATGGTTGATCCAACATGGAGGCGGCTTTTTCAATAGATTCTCCGAGAATTGAAGAATAGACGGCAAGTATTTCGTCACTTACGGGGCTGTTAAAAGCAGAGATAGGCAGACCGTCAAAGTCTGCTAAAACAGCTCCGTGGAATCCTCCTCTTTTGCACATTCCCGATAAAGATTTTTTAAGGAAGGTAGCATCATTTATTTCCGAAGAAAGAGATAGTTCCTCATATGTTTCGGTGATCGGAGTTGTATCGGTATCTTGCCCATTAACATCGTTAAAAACTTTTTCAGAAAAGAAATTTTCTTTTTTACCTATTACATCCCCTGTATCGAGATTTTCTTTTTTTAGTTCTTTAAACAGATTGTTGGTTTCTGAAAAATTAAAAGAGTCCCATACTTGGATCTTCATTATTATCTCCTGTAATATTATTTATTTCTCTCTCTTTCAGTTCAATTGCCAATTCTATGAATGGTCTTGATGCTACATTTCCTCGAGATATCATTGATATCGGTACGGAGTAAATACTTGCCTTTTCAAAATGGTTGCTGAAAGGGATGATTGTATTATAAAAAATTTCTTTTGGAAAAATTTTTTTTATTTGCTCAAGAATGTTTTTTTCAAATTCACTATCGCTCCTGAACATATTTATTATAACTCCGTTCAGATCAAGATCTTTATTGTGATTTTCTTTTATTTCCTTTATCATTCGGAGAAAAATCGGAAGTGATTTAAGAGAAAATGATCTGCTGTTGATAACGGTTATGATTTCATCGGTTACACGCATTAGTGAAGATACAATCACCCCAACTCCAGCGGGAGTATCAATGACTACATATTGATATAAAGTAGAAAGTTCTTTTATTATGGAACCGAGTTCACCTGATCTTGCTTTGTCTTCAAGGAGTGATATATCTGTTGATGACAGTTCCCCTATACCGAGAATGCTCATAGAATCATCTTTTGTTTTTTGTACAGCCTCCTCCGGATTACATTTCCCATTGATTATATCCAATATCCCTAATTTTGTTCTCTCCTTAAGATTACTTGCAATTGCAATACCTCCTTGCGGATCTCCATCAATTAAAAGTATCGAATTTCCCATTTTCCCTAAGCTGTAAGACAAGTTGAATGCGACGGTTGTTTTTCCGACACCGCCTTTCTGGCTGGCTATCATTATTATTTTCCCCATCAGTATTTCTCCTGTAATAAATGTATGTTCCCAAAAATATGCGAATGACTTTTGTTAATTTGAATTAAAGATCTAACATTTCCTTTAAGATCTCCATCCATCTCTGCAATAATTGTGTTTATGTCCATGAAATTGTCTGATTCCGGTATATTCAATTTTGTTAGATCTTTTAATTCTTTTGTTATTTTTACGCCGTTGATATTTTTTGGAAGAGATTTAATTAGCAATCTTACCTCATCAATATAAGTAACGTTAGTCACCAACAAATTCATTATTGTAATTTTATAACTTTCAGATCTTTCATTAATTTTATTGAAATCCACTATAAAATTTCCTGTCTCTAAAAAGAACAATCTGTTAATAGCTTTCATTTTTGTAAATGTTCCTTGTCTACAATAAGTGATTATTCCATTCTCAATAATAATTTCACCATCCATATCTGGAAATAAGATTGTTGCGGTTTTTTTCCCTAATTCAAAACTTTGGAGTAGGTCTGCAAGAGAAAAATTCACTAATTCTCCTTCAAGAATTCCGGGATTAGCTCTTCTCCTTGCCGATCTTTTGATAGATAATTTTATCCTAGCAAGTAGTTCGGCTTTGTCAACCGGTTTTGTTATATAATCATCCGCACCAAGTTCAAGCCCTTTGACTTTAACATTAGTTCTTTTTACGGAAGATAGTAGCAAAACGGGTGTATTTGAAAATCCGGGAGTCAGTTTTATCTCTTTTAATATCTGAATCCCGTCTTTTCCGGGAATAACAATGTCAAGGAGAATTAAGTCGGGACGGTAGTTCATCATTACCTTAATCCCCGATTTACCGTCATGTGATTTTAAAACATTGAATCCCGAATTGATAAGATATTCTTCTATTACAGCGGCTGTTACCGGATCATCATCTATTATTAGTATAGTGTTTTTCTTCATGGTTTATTAAATTCTTAACTTTGAAATATAAAATTTTCATCTATAAGATCAATTCCGCATTTTAAGTTTTCAAGCCACAACAAATATTTTTCAATTATATCCTTCCCCTTCATAACCGCACCGTGTTGAGGAGCGATTATCTCAATATCGTATCTTTTTATCATCTTTACCCATTTTTTAAGCAGTTCTCCGGATGGTATGTATCTTTTGTGGAAGCCTTCAATATACTTAATATGGTCATCAAATGATTTAACAAAATCGTAGTCTTGTCCAAACGATGCTCCCATATCACCGGAATAGAGTATTTTGGATTCGGGGTCATATAATTGAAAATTGCCTGTTGAGTGAAGAAAATGAGCAGGAATAAGATTTAGTGTTTTTTTATTTAAATTTATCTCCATCCCTTGGTCGGGAATGGGAGTGATTTGTTTTAGTACCAGATCATCAATTCCAAAATGGGTAATGAATCTTATCCACAATTCAGGCAAATATGCTTTGGCGTCTGTCATCATGAGCCATGCATTAGCCGAGGCAACGATGTCAGGGTCCTGATGAGAGAAAAAAATCTGCTTAATTTTTGAAATCGATCCGATAGAGTTACTGATTTCTGAAATCAATTTAGCATAGATTTTATGACCGCCAGGATCAAGCAGTATAGCTTCATCTCCATCTATTATCAGGTGTTGAGAAGATTGTATCATACTTCCTACGGAAAGATCGTTAAACATAATACTTCTATGGCTATTATTATTAAAAAGCTCTATCATGTACGATTCTCCTTGCAATATATTTTAAAACGAATCTCAAATATTTTTGTCAAAATGTTGATAGTACCTCGTCTATCTCTTCTGCTGCTTTTGATAAACTAAGAAAAATAAGACCAAGTTTTGCTTCTTCCTTTGTTAAAGCCAAAAGTAGAGAATGAGGGCCAGACCGTACAATAAGGATATTGCCATTCTCCCCTTTTAAAAACAATTGCCGGAGTTCCCCTTTTTTTAATTCTTTTGCTGTCTTAACACCTATATTCATCATTGCGGCACTCATTGGAGCTATCTGTGTTTCAGGGAGTTCTTGGGGCAGTTTTTGAGCAATAATCAATCCGTCTTCGGAAATAATTGCACTTGCTTCAAAATCGGAAGTAACCGACTGAAGTTTTGATAGAATCTCATTTAATTCATCATTTTTTGCCATTCGCTCTCCTTTTCTAAAGAAATGATACCATTTCAGTAAAAACTACAACACATGCTATAAAGTTTAACATATAGAAATTATTAAATCAAAAATCGTTAAAAATAATCCTGATTTTTCATGTCATATGTAAAAAATAAATGGGAAATGATAAAAATTGTGATATTAAGGAAGCACATTGTTAAATTTTTACTAAATTAATGAAGAAACTTTTATAGAGATTTAAAAAACGGGTTGTTTTTTTTCTCAATTAATAATAGTATTAAACGAGTAAAAAAAAAAGGAGTTATCATGAGAGAAGTTGATGAACTTGTTTTAAGTTTAAGGGTTGAGCTTGGGAAAACGGAACCTAACGATAAGTTCCAGGTTGCAATAAACTCAATCGCTGAGTTTTATATGTCAAATTTTAATGTTTCCAGTAACGAAGTGGCAATATTGCTTACTAACAAACAAAAAACCGTTCTCTCGTTTGCCCATCCTCACTATCTTGTTGATGCGGGGATGATTCCGATTAGTCTCAATGAGGCTATTGCTTCGAGAATTTTCAAAAGCGGAAAAGGGTTAATAGATAATAATTTTCATCACCAGAGACATTTGTCTATTTTTGAGAGTATTCGAACTCCGGAAAACCGGATTCTTCCGATATGGAAGATGATTGCAGCAAGGATATCACAATCGGATGATCATATCGGAATTGTTGAAATATCGAAAAGATCTGTGAACCTTGACGAAGCAGGATTGGATTTTTCAATTTCCGACCTCCATTTTTTAGAAGAGTCCTTAGTAAAGATTGCTCCGATCATCAAAGAGTTCATGCCTGATGATTTTAAAGGCAAGTTCAAATGAGAACAAAACTTAAAAAAATACTTTTGGATCTATCTGTTATAAATGGTAGAGAATTCACTCTTGCCTCAGGAAAAAAAAGTAATTTTTATGTTGATGCAAGAATTACAACTCTACATCCCGAAGGGGCATACTTGATAGGAAAAATATTTTTCAACATGCTTGAAGGGATAGATGTAGATTCTATCGGAGGTTATTCAATTGGAGCCGACCCGATCGTTTCTTCAATATCCGTTAATAGTTTTATCGAAGGGAAACCGATTCCTGCATTTATAATCAGAAAGCAAGAGAAAGCATACGGGACGGGAAAAATAATTGAGGGAAATTTTAAAAATGGAGATCGAGTTGTGATTTTTGACGATGTAATCACAACGGGCGGGTCAATTCTTAAAGGTGCTGCGGAAGTTGAAAAGGCGGGTGGATCGGTAATTTCCGTTATGGCATTGATAGATAGGGGAGAGGGGGGTAGAGAGATAATAGAAACGGCAGGTTATCCTTTCAGTTCGATATTCACTAAAAATGACTTGCTTGAAGTAAACTGAATTATTTTATTATCCTAAAAATTGGATAAAATCGGATCATAAATGGGAAAAAAATCTATTTACCTCATAATTCTAACGGTCTTATTTGTGTTCTCCAATTGCCGAACACCAAAGATAGGAATTGACTCCGTGTTAAGTAATGAAAAGTATAAATCGGTGAAGCTTAAAGTTAAAGTAATAAGTAACTTGGGTACGGAGAAAACGAAGATTCTTATTGGATTCAATAGCAGAGGAGATAGATTGATATTTTTGGGACCGATGAATCAAGTCTTTTTTGAAATACTTGTCAAAGGAAACCGGTCAAAAATAATAGTTCCGAAGAAAAAGCAATACTGGGTGGGGGAATTTCGGGAGTTTTTATATAATTTTTGGGGGATAAATCTTTCTTACAATGAAATAAAGGCTTTGTTGCTTGAACAAAGATTTAATTCAAACAAATTACGTGATTGCGGATTTACAATACGGATTTTTGAATCGGAAATAAAAAAGTATCCTATAAAGATAAACTTGAAAAGTCACGATATTAGGTTGGAATTTAAAGTATATGAAGTCAAGAAGAGATCGGGAAAGATTGTATTTTCAAAAAGGATTAAAGGATATAAAGAGGTTTCACTTGAGCGATTACTCAAGAGAAATTCCGAGTGATATGGAGTTTAAATCTTTTGCAAAAGTTAATATCGGATTGGAGATAATCGGGAAAAGGGATGATGGTTTTCATAAGTTGAAGACAATTTTCCAAACGATATCACTTTATGACACAATTGAAATAACTGAAAATAGTGATGGACTTATACATTTATCAGGGGATGATAAAAGCATCTTTTGGGATAAGTCAAATACCATCAGCAAGGCTTTTAGTCTTATGTACGATTTATTTAACCTTGATCAGGGGTTTAATGTTAATGTAAAGAAAAGTATTCCTCCTGGTTCCGGTCTCGGAGGCGGGAGTTCGAATGCAGCGGTGATAATGATGTTTATAACGGATTATTTTAAGCTTAAAATCTCAAAAAGGAGACTGGAAAGACTTGGAAGTACAATTGGAGCGGACATACCTTTTTTCTTTACAGGAGGTACGGTTTTGGGAGAAGGGATCGGGGAAAAAATAACTCCCCTTGAAGATCTCGGTGAAATACCGGTAGGATTGGTTATTCCGAATATTAACATATCTACCAAAGAAATTTTCTCAAGGTTTAACTTGACAAAAACCACCTTAAAAAGTAAAATTAATTCCTTTTTAAGTTCTGGTGATATTTCTGCACTGGAGAACGAGTTGGAATTTACTACGTTTAAAGTACTCCCTGAATTAAAAAAGATGAAAATGAAAATGGAAAGTATTGGGTTAGATTATATTTCAATGAGCGGGACAGGATCGTCACTTTTTTGTTTCCACTCTAAAGAGCAAAAAGTTACTCTGAAATCTATCTTCCCCAAAATGTTTTTTGAAGAGTTGTTGAGTAGAAAAAGATACCAAAATAGTATTGGGGCGTGGCCAAGCGGAAAGGCATCGGTTTTTGGAGCCGACACTCGGAGGTTCGAATCCTCCCGCCCCAGGATAAAAAAATGATTAAGAATAAATATCTGATTTTCTCAGGTTCATCAAATGTGTCTCTTGCAAAAAAAATTGTAAGCAATCTTAAAAAAAGGATGGGTAAAGCGAATCTTGGTGTTTTTTCGGATGGAGAGATAAGATTTCAAAGTTGGGAAAATGTTAGGGGTGCAGATGTATTTATAATCCAATCTTTTACGAAAGATATTAATTTTCATATCATGGAATTACTGCTTATGTGTGATGCTTTTAAAAGAGCTTCTGCAAAAAGGATAACTGCTGTTATCCCCTATTATGCATATGCAAGACAAGACCGAAAAGACAGACCGAGAGTACCTATTTCCGCAAAGCTTATTGCGGATCTTTTGGAAACATCGGGGTTCTCAAGGATACTTGCAATAGATCTTCACGCAAACCAGATTCAAGGTTTTTTTAATATTCCGGTCGACAATCTTATGGCACTCCCTATTTTTATTTCCCATTTTAAGAAAATGAGGCTTAAAAATCTTGTTATTGTTTCGCCTGATGCAGGCGGTGTTGAAAGAGCGAGAATATTTTCACAAAAGCTGAAGTCAGGACTTGCAATTGCAGATAAACGGAGAGAAGAAGCAAATGTTGCTGAAATTATGCATATAATTGGTGACGTAAATGATAAAAATGCAATAATTGTGGATGATATAATTGATACTGCCGGAACTATGACGGAAACAGTAAAAGCTTTAAGAAAAAATGGGGCAAAAAGGATATTTGCCGCATGTACTCATGGAGTTCTTTCAGGTAAAGCATTGGAACGTCTTACAAATTCTCCAATAGAAAAATTGTTTATCACAGATACAATCCCTTTGGAGGAGAGACTTTTAAAAAGTAATAAGATCGAAGTCCTAACCGTTTCAAGTCTTTTTGCAAGAGCAATAAGTAGCATTAACAAGGAAACTTCGGTTTCAAGTTTATTCAAATAAAGAGGTGAAATATGGAAAATATAATGGAAGTTAAAGCACAGTCAAGAGATAATGTAGGGAAGCAGGTTGCAAAGAGGATTAGGAGAGAGGGGAAAATTCCTGCAATAATATACGGTGAAGATAAAGATTCAATTCCCATTTCGATAGATTTGGACTATATTAAGAAAATACTGAAAGCCGAAATGGGTGAAAATACTATCTTGAAAATCAAAAGAGATAAAATAGAAGTTGATGCAATGTTAAAAGACATTCAGTACGATTACCTTTCAAGCAACATTATTCATGCTGATTTTATTAGAATTGATTTAAAGAAAAAGATTGACGTAAGTGTTCCGATTGTATTGACGGGCGAACCTGTCGGAGTAAGACTTGAGGATGGAATACTCGATTTTGTAAACAGAGAGGTCGATATTAGATGTCTTCCTGCCAAAATTCCCAGTAAATTTGAGATTGATATTACCGATCTTCATGTAGGTCATTCTCTTAAGTTCGAAATAATTGAGCTTGATGAAGATACGGAACTGCTTTCAAGCTCAGGTCGTGTAATTTGTGCCGTATCTCTGAAGGGTTCGGCAGAGGAAGAGGTTGCTGAAGAGGATGAGTTGGAAGAAGGTGAAGAAGGTGTGGAAGAAGAGGTTGAAGAAGGGAAGTCCGATAAAGAAAACAAAGAGGAAAAAAGTACGGAAGATAAAGAAAAATAAACATATAACTCTTTGCTTCCCTTTTACGAGGGAGGCTGAAATCCAAAAGGAGGTAAAATGAAAAGAGATTATGAAATAGGATTGATAATCAATCCTGACACCGCTGAAGAGGAGGCGGAAAAAATTAAGAATTCCATAACCGAAATCCTAACAAAGGGAAAAGGTACAATTGAAAGTGTTGACGATTGGGGGCGTAAAGCTCTTGCCTATCCGATTGAAAAGCACAAAGAGGGTGTTTACGTTTTTATAAAAACACAAGCACCGGGAGATGTAATAGCTACTGTTGAAAGGAGATTAAAACTGAATGAAAAGGTTATGAGATTTATCGTTATCCGTCTTGATGACAAACTTAAAAAAACCAACAAGTTGGAAAAGAAATGGAAGAGAATGGAAAAATTCTCAAAAAAATCTACAGTAGAATCAGGAAGAGAGAGAGTTTCCGAACAGTCAACAAAATCTAATTCCGAATCAAAAAAAGCAGAAGTGAAAGATACGAAAAAGAGTGAGCAAATTGAGCGGGAAACCAAGGTGACTGATGAAATAAAGGAAGAGAAGAAAGCTGAAAAAGCTGAAGAGCCTAAAGTAAAAACCGAAACGGTTAAAGAGGAAAAAGAGGTAGAGGTGTTACCTAAAAAAGAGACGAAAACAAAAAAATCAACAGCAAAAAAAGATAAGAAAGCAGACGAGGAGGTAGAAAATGCAGAGTCCAAGTAGACCGTCAAGACCTTCCAGATTTCCCAAAAAACAGTATTTTTCAAGAAAAAAATATTGTTCTTTTTGTAAAGACAGGATAAGATTTATTGATTATAAGAAATCAACCGAACTTGGGAATTATATTCTTGAAACGGGGAAAATTCTTCCTGCAAGAGTTACGGGAACATGTGCATATCATCAAAAGCAACTCAGTAAAGCTATAAAGCGGGCAAGGCATATGGCTCTTCTGAAATTTATTGAGTCCAGGAGAGGATAAAATGAAAGTTCTATTGAATGCAGACATTGAAAAATTGGGTAAAGTAGGGGATCAGGTTGATGTCAAGCCCGGATTTGCCCGTAATTACCTTTTCCCAAATAATTTTGCTCTTGAAGTATCTAAACATAATCTCGAAATAATGGTATTCAGGAAAAAGAAAGCAGACAAAAAACGGGAAATAGAAAAACTTTCAGCAGAAGAGCAGAAGGAAAGAATCGAAAACCTCAAGATCAAGATAGAAAAGAAAGCCGGCGAAAACGATATATTGTTCGGATCGGTTACAACTATTGAAATAGAGAAAAAACTTCACGAGTTAGGTGTAGAAATTGAGAGGAAGAGAATTCATCTTGATGAACCGATAAAAAAGCTGGGTGAGTTTATTTGCAAGATCAAACTTTTTGAAGATGTTGAAGCCAAATTGCCAATAATCGTTACTAAAGAGGGAAAAGAAGAACCGGAACCGAAATCGGAAATAAAGGAAAAAGAAGAATCTGTACCAGAAGAAAGTGAATAATTTTTCTGAATCGACCAAGCTCCCTAACAGCGATTTAGCGGAAAAAGCTGTTTTGGGGGCAATGTTGATTGATAACAGAAATATTGATTTGGTATTTAACGAGATAAATTCGGACGATTTTTTCCGTACTTCAAATAAAACCATAGCTGCCGGTATATACAACGTATATGAATCCGGTAAAAAAGCGGATACATTAACAATCGGTGAGCATCTCGGAAAAGACGAGTTAAAGTTTGTCGGAGGTTATACATATCTTAATTCACTCACTGACGGTATTCCTGAAAATTTTGATATTTCAGATTATGTTAACATTGTAAAAGAGAAATCGGTACTTAGAAAGATAATTACCACCTCCTCCGATGTGATTTCAAGAGGGATTGAACCTAAAGCTGATGTCAGATCAATTCTTGCAAAGCTTCAAGATGATATAATCAAGATAGCCGGATCTGAGATTGATGACGGCTTCAAATCTTCAAAAATAATTATTCCACAAACCATTAATAAGATCAGAGAAATTCAAAAGCATGGAGATTCGGGGGGACTAAAATCAGGTTTTTATGAACTTGATGACATGACCGGAGGATTTCAGCAAAGTGATCTGATTATTGTTGCGGCAAGACCTTCAATGGGTAAAACCGCTTTAGGGTTGAATATTGCCTCAAATATTGCGATAAAAGAGAATAGATCGGTAGGTTTTTTTTCTATTGAAATGTCGAGACTTCAGATCATGCTGAGACTGCTTGCCACCGAAGCTGAAGTTAACATGAGTGCTCTTATAAGAGGTAAATATAGTCTTACAAAGCAAGAGTGGAAAAAATTGGAATTGGCAGCAGAAGCTATTTCAAAAAGTAATATTTATATTGATGATTCTGCTACTCTGTCCGTCCTTGAGATGAAAACGAGAGCAAGACGTCTTCAGAGGGAGAGCGGATTGGATATCGTTTTTGTGGATTATCTCCAACTAATGAAAGTGACAGGTGAAAATCTTAGAAGAAGTGATTCAAGAGCTCAGGAAGTTTCAATAATTTCCGCTTCTCTTAAGGAACTTGCAAAAGAACTTCAAATTCCCGTTGTTGCCATGGCACAGCTTAATAGGTCTCCCGAACAGAGAGGCAGTCGCAAATATCAGTTGTCAGACCTTAAAGAGAGCGGTGCAATCGAACAAGATGCAGACGTGATAATGTTTCTCCATAGAGATGAGCAAAATGAAAAAGATACGGAGAGAAAAGGAATTGCCGATCTGATTATTGCCAAACAAAGAAACGGTCCTACGGGAAAGATTGAATTGGCATTTATAGATAAGTTTACAAAATTTCATAATTATGATTCTTCGGAAGATTTTTTCTAATTACCGGAATCATCAAATCCAAAATTTCCATTTATTAAAGTAAATATTGATATTCTCAATATCGGTTTATCAATTGGAATCTAAATTGCTTTACATGTTTAAGAAGGAGTGTAAGGAGGATTACAATGACCAAAAGGGGTTTTACTTTAATAGAATTACTTATTGTCGTTGCCATAATCGGTATAATTGCAGCTATAGCAATTCCCAATTTGCTTGTGGCTATTCAAAAGAGTAAGCAGAAAGCAACTATAGCCGATATGAGAACTCTTGCAACATCCATTGAAATATACGTTACGGACAATTGTCAGGCTCCGTCGGATATGACATTTGGAAATAACGGAGATTTTTACATTAAAAATTTCCCTGAAGTTGATGCCTGGGGAAATTCATGGCTTTATGCAAGAGACAATTCAATGACTCAACTATATTCGATAGTTTCTCCTGGAAAAGACAATGTGTTTGGGGGATATGATCAATCGGGTATATATATAGTAAATTCTTTGCAAGATTTTAATAAGGATATTATTTTTTCCAGAGGACTGCTTGCGTATGGTCCAAGCATAAAATGACAAATTATGTCACTCATTACGACACTTTGTTGCATTTTATCCGGTATCTTGCAAAACTCAACGCTATCATTAAAGACCAAATGTGGCAAGATTATTGCATGTATCAAGTAACCTAAAAAATTTAAGGAGGTTCTTATGAACAAAAAAGGTTTTACGTTAATCGAACTTTTGATTGTTGTTGCAATCATCGGTATTATAGCTGCTATAGCAATTCCCAATTTGCTTGTGGCTATACAAAAAGGTAAGCAAAAAGCGACTATGGCGGATATGAAAACAATTGGAACAGCATGTTCAGCATATATGACAGATTTTTATATTGCACCTACTACCCTTGAAGATGATGGATTCGGTAGGCATAGAGATTTTTATATGCCGCATTTTCCAATACAAGACGGATGGGGCGGAACTTGGAATTACCTGAGATCACGTCCTGATGAGTTATATACCATTCATTCTTTCGGAAAAAATAGAACACCGGATCCTGTAAGTGTTGGTAGCTACGTTGTTACTAGTTTAGCTGGATTTAATAATGATATTGTCTTTCAAAATGGTTCTTTTGTTTGGGGTCCGAGAGTTAAGTAGAGTATTTGATTTAAATATGAAAACGGCTGATATTTTATCAGCCGTTTTTTTTTGCACTGACAGATTAATATATTTACATTGATAAAAAGAACATTTTATTTTTTTGTAGCACTGTTTTTTATTCTATTTAACTATTCCGTAAGTGATATAAAAACAGATTTTTTCAAAAGAACAATATTTTTTGCTTTATTTATATCTCTCTTTTTTGTATTCAGATATTTTAATTTAAAAAGGATTATTCGTATCCTTACGGTATTATCTTCATCTTTGATATTCACGTACGGAATTATTCAAAAATATTTACTGTTTCCTATTTACCTAAATAACTTGGATGCCGGTATTTCCACCGTATCCGAGGCGATGGTGGAGAGGGTAAAAAGCGGGAGGATCTTCTCGGTGTTTTCATTGCCTACTTTGTATACATTTGTTTGTGCAATTTTACTGTTGGCAATTTTTCATTACCTGATTAATTCAAAAAAAAACAGTATAAAAATCTTCTGGTTAATACTGTTTACAACAGGAATGTTTAATATAATTTTAACGCAGTCTTTTTCCGGAATACTCTACTTACTTACAGGATTTCCATTGTACTTTTTTCTTTCCGGCAGATTCAACAGTAAATTTTTTGTTCCGCTTATGATGATCCTATCGGTATTCTTATTCATAATAATCGGATTAAGGTTTTCCGAAGCTAAAAATTTAGAACCGATCAGGTTGAGGATATCCAATTGGAATCAAGCCGTTAGGATAATAAAAACGAGTCCTCTTCTCGGAATCGGCTTGGGAAATTATGAATCAAAAATATCAGGTTTTACTTATCCCGGAGAGGCACGCTCAATATATTCCCACAATTTTATTCTCCAGATCACTTCTGAAATCGGAATATTTTTCTTGATAATTGGTATTCTACTCCTTTTTTTATTCAGAAAAAAGTTGTATTTTCAAATTAATGACGAAAATGCATTGTATATTACCGCTCTACTGATAGTGGTATTGTACAATTTAATTGACATAGGTTTCTATTTTTTTCCTGCGTCCCTAATCTTTACTTTGATAATATCTCAAATTTATAGGAAGAACGATCCGCTACCAAAAATTAATATCATATTAGCCGTTTCATTCATTTTGATACAACTGCTTGTTTTTACTTCTTCAAGCAATAGAAAATCCGGATCATTTCATATGAATTTTAAAAGATTTGATAAAGCGGAGTTATATTTTAAAAAAAGCCTGAATTTTAATAAGTATAACCATAAATCGCTTATGGGGTTGGCAACAACAAATTATGCCAAGGGAGATAAAAAAAATTCCGATAGATATTTAGGGAAAGTTTTACTTTTAAACAATTTTAATCCTTACGCAAATTTCTTGAAATCGAAAATATCGTATTCGGAGGGTAAATATCTGACATCTTTTTATTATGCCGGAAGAGCAAAATCGTTAAATATAAGAAATAGGGAATATAAAAAATGGTTTGATTTTCTTAAATTAAACCTTGATAAAAATCTTGGGAATATGTCACCGGAGAAAAAATAGTATGTTTTCGAATATTCTTTTTAAATTAAGATCCATGAATGAAGATGTTGAAATTATTTCCATATTGATATTTCTTGTTTTTTTTCCGGAAAAATCTTCATTTTACTATTTTTTAATTTTTGCCGTTTTAATCACCGTTTTTCTAATTCGTAGAATAATTATTACAAAAAACATAGGAGTCTCAAATTTTTCAAAGGGATTATTGTTAATAAATTCCATACTTCTGATATCAATTTTTTTTTCAGTTTATTTTGTAAGATCATTTTTGTTTTTTTTTGACATATTTCTTATCTCTTTCTATTTTATCTTTTATCTTACGGAAGAGTGTGAGGAGGAGAGGTATTTTAGGATAATAGGATTAGTAATTTCTATATTTTCCATAGTTTCTCTTATTATACTCTTTCTTACGGGGATTAAAGACTTTTTCTTTTCCACTACTATCTGGGTAGGAATTATTGCCGGTGTCGGAGTGTTGATCTCTCTTTATAATTTTTTGAAAAAAACAAATTATTATTATTTATCGCTTGTCGTTATTAATTCCGCTTTGCTATATTCGGCCGAGTCAAAGGCTGCATTTCTCGGTGTCGCAATATTTTCATTAATACTTGTCCTTAGCAAAAAAAAAAGAGCAATCCCAATAGTTCTTTTCCTAATTGTACTAACATTTATTATTCCGAATCCGATAAAAAATATGTTTGATTTTTCAATACATAAAGATCCGTATTCCGCCGATAGGATTAAAATATGGAAAATCGGATATGAGATGTTTTCGGATAATGTGTTGACCGGTGTAGGTGCGGATAATTTCAGAGAATTATCAAGGAAATATAATTTTAAACAAAAAAAAGGACCTGCAAATTATTTTAAGATTCCTAAAAGTCCTCACAGTGATTATGTTCAACTGATTTCGGAATTCGGTATGTTAGGGGTTATTATTATCCTGTTCTCTCTATTCTTTATTTTTAAAAGGGTATTTAAAGGCTCAATTTTTAATCTTTCCAAAATACTTATTTTGTATCTCCTTTTCCAATCTCTCTTTTTTACTATTGTTTTCCAAACGTTTTTTTTCTTTTTATTCATATTTGTTCTAAAAACCCTTTTTAAGGGTAAAATACATTTCTACGGTAACTCCGGTTTTATACGATTCATAATGATAGCAATGCTGATCGTAACAATTTCTGTCGGATATTTCTTCCCTTTTTATTCAGATCTGTTGGTAAATAAAGCTTTAAAAGAGAAAGATGTTGTGAAAGTTTTCAATTCTCTAAACAGAGCGGAAAAATTTGATAATATGAATATCGCTCCGTATTATTTGAAAGCAACAATATTGCTTGGGCAATTTAAGAAAACATCCGATCTGAAATTTTTCTATTTTGCCTTAGACAACGTAAAAAAAACAGAAAAAATCAATCCTTATTATAAAGAAGCCTATTTTCTCGAATCCGATATTTTCCGATCCCTTTTGGAAAAAGGTATTCAATATCCGAAACTTCTTGAGGAGGTTATCTCTCCGTTGGATAAATTGGAGAATATTGACCCGTTCAATCCGTTCATCAAGATGGAAAAGGCTGAATTGCTGATAAGATTTCAAAAGGATTCCCAAGCAAAAGAGAAAGCGTTGGAAGCAATTAAACTGGAACCGAAGTATATTAATGCATTGTACTTTCTCCAAAAACATTTCCATTACTTTGGACAAAAAGAGGTTTTTTTAATTAAGATAAAAAAAATTATCAATGAAACGTCATATTGGAGAAAAAAGAGTTCATCTTATCTAAATTCTCTAATAAAACTCCCTTCGGAATTGGCAGAAAAGTTAAATAGTGACAATAAATTGTCTGATTGACACAAATAATCTTAACTTTTATAATTTGTTTGTGGATGCCCTAAAAACAAAATTCTTATTTGAGCGATAATGCCATATCTTATTTTTGCATCTATTATTTGGTCTTTTTCATTTGGACTGATAAAAGGAAATCTTTCCGCTCTACATCCCAATTTAATATCATTTATCAGAATGGGTCTCTCATTTTTTATTTTTATACCGTTTATCGGGATCAAAAATATTGACTTAAAGATTAAGCTCAGGTTTATTCTAATAGGAGTTGTTCAGTACGGATTCATGTATATTGCCTATATTTATTCATACGGTTTTTTAAAAAGTTATGAGGTAGCACTTTTTACTATTTTTACCCCATTCTATGTTTTGTTTATACACGATACCATTAGAAAAAGACTTATAAAAAAACATCTGTTTATAGCACTTCTTGCAATTATAGGAGCTGCGATTATTACTTACGGAGATATAACTTCTTCATCTTTTCTTGTTGGCTTCATACTGATTCAACTTTCAAATATTTTTTTTGCATGGGGACAGGTAAAATATAGGGATTTGATGAGGGAAAGAGAAGACTTAAAGGATAGAAATATATTTGCTTATCTATATTTCGGTGCATTTATTGTAACTTTTGTTGCGGTTCTTTTTACCGTTGATATAAAAACAGTATTATTTACTTCAAAAGAGATATATACTTTACTCTACCTTGGAACAATTCCTTCGGGGATAGCTTTTTTTCTTTGGAATTACGGTGTTAGGAAATCTAAAATAGGTACAATATCGGTTTTCAATAATCTGAAAATCCCATTTGCAATTATTATTTCAATGACGATTTTTGGAGAGGACGGTAACCTTATCAGAATACTTATAGGGTGTTTAATTCTTATCTCCGCTATTACATATAATGAACTCTCAACAAAAAAATCTAACGGGAACTTTTGGTAAACGATACAAAAAAATTTCTTTTGGCAGAGTTTGCATTTTGATCAATTACTTCAAGTTCATGCCACCCGGACAACATATTGATTACCATTTTATGTCTGTTTTTTGTTACTCCTTTGTAAATTCCGTCAATATACCAGAAAACTTTCCTATTTTTAAATCTATGAGCTATCTTGATCGTAAGATTCTGGATTTTTCCATTAAAATCGACCGGAATTAGAATTTTGGCATTTTGAACCGGATAGAGAATCTGAAGCGGGTTGGATTCGGTTACCGACGTACATTTTTTATTATGAGGAGGGATAGAATCTACAATATCCCCTTTTTCCCTGAGAAATTGAGCAACATCGGGAGGGAAAATCAGTTTTTTTATCCTTTTGTATCTCCCTTCTTCCCAGCACAACGAACATACACTTTCCTTTTCGTCCAACGATACATATACAGATGAGTGATAGGGGCAGAGCTTAACGGTTCCTTGTCCGGAGGGTGCGTTTACTTTTACCGTTTCATTACAGTTCTCGTTTGCAAGAAAACCTGTTTTGACGCACAATTCCACTTTTTTGAATTTTAAATTCTGTTTTTTAAACCACCTGTATGAAGAATTTTTGGGAAGATAGTTAAAAACATCAAACATAAGAGGAGCGGCACACGAATATCCGGCTAATTCCCGATTCCCCTCCCCGCTAAAGTTACCGATCCAAACACCTATTGTCCACTCAGGGCTGACTCCTACTGCCCATGCGTCCCTTTTTCCGTAGCTTGTTCCCGTCTTCCATCCGATCGGTGTTTTGCTCCTATACTGTTCCCAGTAGTATTCCGCTCCGGGTCTTTTTAATTCTTTTAGCATATCCAAAGTTAAATAAGAAGCTTCGGGACTTATTAATTCTTTCTTTTTTCCGGCTTTAACGGTCTCTTCATTAAATACTAAGGAGGAAAATTTCCCGTAATTTCCCAATCCTCTGTACAATTGCACAAGTTCGATCAATTTTGTTTCCGCTCCTCCTAAAATAATAGTGAGTCCGTATTCATCAGGAGGTCTTATCAGTGTGGTCAATCCACATTTTTTTAGAAAAATATAGAATTTGTGAAGTCCGTAATAGTTCAATAATCTTACTGCAGGAACATTTAATGATTTTATCAGTGCTTCTTTTGCCGTTACGACACCACAGAATGTTTTTGAAGCATTGGATGGGGAGAATGATCCGAAATAGGACGGAATATCTTTTATAACCGTTTTCTCAAGGATATAGCCTTCATCAATCGCAAGAGCATAAAGAAAAGGTTTTAAAATCGACCCGGATGATCTCGGTGCTATAACTCCGTCAACCTGACCACTATTCTCATAATTAAAAAAATCCTGAGAACCGCAATAAGACCGCACTTTTCCACTCTTTGTTTCAGCTACAATTACCGCTCCGTTATTTATACCGGATGTTTCTAAAATCTTAAGATGTTCTTTAATAAGATTTTCACTCCTTATCTGTAACTCCTTGTTAATTGATGATTTTATGAGATTTCTCCTTCCTCTGTATAATTTTTTTAAGTATTCGGAGAAATGGGGAGCAATTACCGGAAAAGGGATGATTTCCGAAGGCACACTTTCTGAAATGCTATGATTATAAATATCATGATCAATAATTCTTCTTTCAAAAAGTTTCTTAAGTAAACGGTTCTTTTTCTTAATAAGTTTCTCTCTGTTCTGCAATGGAGAAATTAGTCCGGGAGAGTTTGGAAGGACAGCGAGAATAGCAGCTTCGTTCCATGTCAGGATCTTGGGAAGTTTCCCAAAATATCTTAATGAAGCTGCATCGACTCCAATAATATTTCCTCCGTAGGGAGCGTTCTTTAGATACATCCTCAATATTTCCTTTTTTGAATATTTTATTTCAAGTTTTAAAGCCTGAAACATCTCGATCAGTTTATTTAAGAGAGTCCTTTTTTTCTTAAAAGCAAGTCTGATAATTTGCATGGAAATAGTACTTGCTCCACTTTTTATTTTTCCTGAAATAATATTGCCGAGTAATGCTCTTCCGATGGAAATCGGATTGACCCCCGGATGATAATGGAAATATCTATCCTCAAAATTAATCACAGCAATATGTAGTTTATTGGAAAAATATTTACCGTAATTCGGAGGGAAACGCCACTGCTCCTCGGTATTTACAAATGCTCTTAGTATTTCTCCGTTTTTGTCAGTGATAATCGTACTGTAATCGGAATTAAAGATGTTGTCGGGAAGAGGTATAATAAGATAAAAGATAACCAAAGAAATGATTACAACAATAATATTTTTATATTTTTTTATAAATTTTTTCAATTGGAACCTATTAAAATTCATCAGGAATTCTTCTCCGATTCTTTATGCAGATTATAACAGAAAAAATAATGTATATTTACAATAAAAAAAGTTTTGATTTGTAATGAGAAGTGTAGTATAAAGAGTTTTTAACCTCCGAGTTAGTGGTCCTAAGGCGTAAATGTTACGGATGCTGACCGATAGGGTTTGGGGGGAAACTCCTTTGCCTGCCGTTAAAACAAAGTTTGTTTGCAAAGGAGGCTGTATGAAGCGATTATCGTCTATTGCCATTTTTTCCATTTTAATACCATATATTAATTTTTTAACACCTCTCCATTCTGTTTCAAAAAATGATCGGACTGATGCTCTCTCTTCAGCGACTTGTGTCGCAAAGAAAAAATCCATTCCTTCCGAATTATCAATAAAAATATTTGGAAAGGTTGAAAAAAAGTATAATCTGAATGCCGAATATTTATCAAATATGTCTACCGTAAGGATAAGGGCAAGAGAAGTCGGTTCCGACGGGAAGATATCCGGCGTGTATATTTATTATGGGATCCCGCTTTACTTCCTTTTGGACGGAATTGCTCCCCTGAAAAATAAAAACGATATCTTTGATCGTCCCCTGGATATTATAGTGACATTTATTTCCGAATCTGGAAAAACTTCAAATTTTAGTTATGGTGAGCTCACCATGTGTAATGATAATAATCCCGTAACTCTTGCATTTTACCGTTCTCAATTGCTCCCCTCTAAAGGATCCGAGTTGTATCAAAAAAACAGTCTTGCGGGATATCTAAAAAAATTCCGATTGATCTGTCCGGGGGATTTATACGATAATCGTTATCTTAACAATGTGGTTGCAATAAAATTTTCCGTAATTAAAACAAGTGATCATCTTCTCCCTAAATTATCCGTCGGGAGAAAATGTGTGAGTGAGAATCTTTTTTGCATTAAAAACGGAAAAAAAACAAAAAGTTCAGAAAATAATGTACGTATGAAGACTGTTTCAAATTGGTTCAGGATCGGACACGGAAGAGGTATTAAATCGGAAAAATTGGATAAAGTAACAGGTTATGATCTCCGCTCTTGGCTTCTGGAAAATTTTGGTAATGGAAAACCGGATGATTTCTTCATGTTTGTCGGTTGTGACGGATACAGGGCGTTATTCAGTTGGATTGAGATTTTTCAAACCTCAAACGGAGAGAAAATAATTCTAATAACTGCTAAAAATAATATTTCCGAAAAAAGGGGGTTAACTTTGGGACCTCTCGGAGATTTCTTTATTGACAGAGGTATATGGGGATTAGTTTGTGTAGAAAAGGTAACCTTTTGTAAATCACATAAGAAAGATTGGTAATTAATAGAGAAAAGAAACACTTGTAATTCATTCCTTAAAGGGGTTACTGAATTATTGGTTTGGTACCACATAAAATTGACAAAAACAACAACATAGTTTATTATATCGCTTAATAATCTATGAAAATCTATACGGCTGAAGAAGCTGGATTTTGTTTTGGAGTAAAAAGGGCCTTGAAAATAATTGACCGACTTCATGAAGATGGTGAAAACATCGAGATTTATGGACAGTTGATTCATAATGATACCGTTTTAAATGATCTGAAAAGAAAAGGTGTAAATTATATAAATAATCTGAAAGAACTTGATAAAAAGAAGAAGTTGATTATCCGCACTCATGGAATTCTTAAAAGTGATGAAGATTTGCTGAAGGGAAGAAATGTCCATTATATTGATGCAACATGCACACTTGTAAAAAAAATTCATTTCATTATAGAAAAAATAAACAATTCGGGGAATAGGATTCTTATTATCGGGAATAGGGATCATCCTGAAATCAGAGCGATAATGAGTTATGCAAAAAACGGAGTGGTTGTTAATTCCATAAAAGAATTAGATATCTTAAAGCGTGATGAATCTGTATCCGTTGTCGCACAGACAACTCTTGATTCGGTTTTTTTTAAAGAGATGATATCTGAAATAATTGACAGGGTAGAGCATTTGGAGATTTTTAATACAATCTGTAGTGCAACGATAGAAAGGCAAAATGCGGTGAGAAAACTTGCTCCAAAAGCAGATTTTATTATTGTTATCGGGGGGATGAATTCCTCAAACACGAAAAAGTTATACGATATATCGAAAAAAATAAATGAAAACACATTTCATATAGAAAAAAGTCATGAATTGAAAAATGTTGATTTCCAAAAGAAATTCAAACACTTTAATTCTGTCGGTATTACTGCGGGTGCATCCACACCTCCGGAAGAGATCGAGAATGTGAAAGTTTTCTTCAGAAATTTTAAAATAGAAAAGGAGAGTTAAAATGGAAGAGATTAAAGACAAAAGCGACAACAGGAATAACGAAGATTTTTCTCAACTGATGGAGGAATACAGTCTAAAATCAATCAAACAAAGCAGTCATGTTGAAGGAATAATAATTGACATTCTTGATAATAATATAATTGTTGATATCGGGCAAAAGACAGAAGGTATTTTAAACAGAGAAGAGTTACTTGACTGGGAAGGAAATTTTAATTATAAAATAGGTGATTCCGTAACTGTAGTGTGCCAAAATGTGAATATGAAACAAGGGTATCTTATAGTTTCAAAAAAGAATGTTGATAAAGCCGAAGGGTGGAAAAAGATATCCGAAGCTTTTGATAATAATTCAACTATATCCGGGCGTGTTTTAAGCCTTTCCGCCGATGGTAAAGGATTTAGAGTTCATGCCGGTTTGGAAATGTTTCTTCCTATGAGTCAGGCGGATGTGAAAAAAATAAAGAACCCGAACAGTTTGGTGGGAAAAGAACTGGAATTCAAGGTTGTTAAGCTCAATTCCAAAGAGAAATCAGGTGTATTGTCAAGAAGGATTCTTCTTGAAGAAGAAAAATCAGAGGAGATAGAGAAACTCTTTTCTACCCTTAAGGAGGGTGATTTGGTTAAGGGTACGGTCTCCAGAATTGAAGATTATGGTGCCTTTGTCAATATTGGACCTATGGATGGGCTTCTCCACAAAAATAATATTTCATACAGCCGAATTAACCATCCGAAAGAAAAATTGAGAAAAGGTGATGAGCTTGAGGTAAAGGTACTTGGTATAGACAAAGAGAGAAATAGAATTTCTCTCGGTC
The DNA here is from genome assembly GCA_964422395.1 of uncultured Clostridia bacterium. GTDB lineage: Bacteria > Acidobacteriota > Aminicenantia > UBA2199 > UBA2199 > UBA647. The sequence continues at coordinate 23,439 of CAYRAO010000007.1, read as the reverse complement.
TCAAACAAAAACATCAGGACCCGTGGATAAACATTCATGAAAAATATCCGGTAGGACACCGGTTGGAAGCAAAAGTACTGAAAACCGTGGATTTCGGTGCGTTTATTGAATTGGAAGAAGGTGTTGAAGGGCTATTACATATTTCTGACCTGACATGGGAGGGGAAACCGAAATCGGTTGAAGAATATGTGGGCGTAGGTGAAGTAATGTGGGTACAGGTAATTGAACTTCATCCTGAAGAAAGGAGGATCAAACTTGGTCTCAAACAGTTGGGAATGAGACCCGAATTGAAATATATTGAAGATCACGGCAAAGGTGAAATAGTAGAAGGAAAGATAAAAAAGATAATAAAATCAAGAGTTTTTGTGGAGCTTGAGAAAGGTATTGAGGGAGTTATTAAAATATCGGATATCTGTTATTTCAGGATTGAATCGGCTGAAGAATTTTTAAAAGAGAAAGAGACGATAAAGGTAATGATCATCAGCAATGATCTTGATCGGAATTACAAAGTTCAGCTTGGTTATAAGCAGATTCACGAAAATGATTGGGACGAATTTTTCGCTACTCATAAGATAGGAGATAAGGTAAAAATTAAGATAAAATCCGTCTTGGAAAGTGGAATCAGATGTGAAATAAGTGAGTTTGTCGAAGGGTTTATCCGTCTGAGCGAGATAGATGATAAGAAGGTGACTTTTGAAGAAGTTCAGGAGAAATTCAAATCAGGGGAAGAGTATGAAGTTGCCGTTCAATCTACAGATAGAAAGAGAAAGAGGATATATTTGAGTTTTAAAGAGCTAAAGAAGAAGAAAGAGAAAGAAGATATTGAAAAATACGGAACATCTGATAAAGAATCGGTAACGACGGTCGGAGATCTTTTTGAAAGTGCTTTAGACAACAAAAAATGAAATTCCTGTTAGCACCTTGGAGATGGGATTTTATTTCAAGTGCCGACAAAAAACGGGGATGTGTATTCTGTAAGGTTTCAAAAAAGGTTACTCCCGAATCACTGATTTGCTATCTTGGGAAAGAAGTATTTGTAATACTAAATAAATATCCCTATAATTCTGGACACCTTATGGTCGTACCGTATGCTCATATGGATTCACCCGAGAAGCTTTCAATCGAGATATCTAAAGAGATGTGGGGATTAATGAATAAAGCGGTGGGAATTCTAAAAAGAAATTTTAATCCTGACGGTTTTAATGTGGGGATGAATATCGGCGGTTCTGCCGGAGCCGGAGTAAGGGGTCATATTCATCTTCATATTGTGCCGAGATGGAACGGAGATTCAAACTTTATGGGAGTTCTTGCAGGAACAAAAGTTGTCTCTTACGACATAATCAAAATTCATGAAATAATAAAAAATGAATTTAACAAATAGAATAAATGGATACGAATAATAAATCGGAATGCTTATGAATAAGTTAAATGCACCTAAAGGTACAAAAGATATTTTCACGCCGGAAGTTGAGAGATGGCAATATTTGGAAAATAGCATAAGAGAATACTTCAAGTTATTCGGCTATAAAGAGATAAGGACTCCTATATTTGAAAGGAGTGAACTTTTCCACAGAGGAATCGGGAGTGAAACTGAGGTTGTTCAAAAAGAGATGTATAACTTCAAAGATTTGGCGGGTAGAGATATGACGCTTCGTCCCGAAAATACTGCATCAGTAGTAAGAGCATTGGTAGAGAATAATTTAATGGATAAAGTGTTCCCTCAAAGATTTTTTTATATCGGTCCGATGTTCAGATATGATAAACCGCAGAAGGGACGTTTTAGACAATTTCATCAATTCGGAGTTGAGGTATTCGGAGATAACTCTCCCTATCTTGATGCGGAAGTAATTTTTTCTGCTGTAGATTTTCTTAATACTCTGAATTTAAAGAAAATAAATCTCTATATTAATTCCGTAGGTTGTCCGAATTGCAGACCAGAATTCATTAATAAATTGAAGTCCGATGCAGAGAAAAATCGTGATAATTTTTGTAAGGATTGCCAGAGGAAGATTAATGCAAATCCTTTAAGGATATTTGACTGTAAGGTTCAGTCATGCACGGATATTGCAAAAGGTCTTCCGAAGATCACCGACCATCTTTGTGATGATTGCGACTCTCACTATGATACCGTGAAAAAGAATCTTTTATTACTTAAACTGGATTTTATTGAAAATAAAGAGTTGGTAAGAGGTCTTGATTACTACACAAAAACCGCATTTGAAATCACATCTTCGGAATTGGGTGCTCAAAATGCCGTATTGGGTGGTGGAAGATACAATAACCTTGTCAAAGAGTTGGGAGGGCAGGATATCCCGGGAATCGGATTTTCCGGAGGAATTGAAAGGATTTTACTCAGTATGAAAGGACATCCTTCAGAAAATGCAAAAAAACTCATTATTGCATATCACGGAATGGAAGCTATGACGGAAGCGTTTAAGCTTTCAAACCGATTGAGAAAGAGAGGGCTTGTGGTTTACCAAGATTATTCAACTAAAAAAATGGGGAAGCAACTACAGAAAGGTATGAAATTCGGAGCTGATTTTGCACTTATTTTGGCGGAAGATGAATTGAAAAATGGTGAAATATCAATCAAAAATTTTGCAACAAGGGATCAGATAAAAATAAAAAAGGGAGATCTTGACGAATGGCTGGAAAAAAATTGTTGAGGAGAGAATTGTATTGCGGGGAGATAAACGAATCCCATCTTGGAAAAAATGTAACGGTTTACGGGTGGATAAATAAAAAAAGGGAATTAGGCGGATTGACTTTTTTGGATTTACGTGACAGAGAGGGTATTCTTCAAATTGTTATTGATGAAAATTTTAAAGAAAAAAATATTGTTAAAGATATTTCAAATGAATATGTTATTTCCGTAAGTGGAGAAATCGTAAAAAGATCCAATCCAAATCCCGAAATGTTTACCGGCAATATAGAACTTCTTGCTAAAGAAATAACGGTTCTTAACTCTTCTCTTTTGCCTCCGTTTTTTCCTGAGAATAACGACGGAGTTTCCGAAGAGTTACGTTTCAAATACCGTTATCTTGATTTGAGAAGCAAAAGGTTACAGAAAAATTTCAAGATTAGAAGTGAAGTGAATCTCAAAGTGCGGAACTATCTTAGCTCGGCTGGTTTTATGGATATTGGGACTCCCATGCTTACAAAAGCAACACCGGAGGGAGCTCGTGATTATTTGGTGCCTTCCAGAGTTTATAAAGGAAAAGTGTTCGCTCTTCCTCAATCACCTCAACTATTCAAACAACTACTTATGATATCCGGTTTCGAGAGGTATTATCAAATTGTCAAATGTTTCAGAGATGAAGATCTTAGAGCTGACAGGCAGCCTGAATTTACTCAGATTGATATTGAAATGAGTTTCGGAGAGCCCGAAGAACTTTTTGAAATTACCGAAGGTTTGATTAAGAATATTTTCTCTGTGGCGGGTAAAAAGACAGAAAATAAATTCAGGACGATTTCTTATAAAGAAGCAATGGAAAAATATGGTACGGATAAACCGGACCTGAGAATTCCTCTTGAGATAAAGAATTTTACGAAGAGTGCCGGCAAGCTTGGCTCAAATATACTTGATTCCATTATTAATAAGGGAAATTCGGTTGAAGGTCTTGTGTTGGAGAATGGAGCGGATTATTCAAGAAAAAGGCTGGATGAAATAAATGAGTATGTAAGGGAGTCGGGAGGTGCGGGAGCCATATGGATGAAGTTTGGAGAAAACGGTTACAAGTCCTCCCTAAAACTGGAAAGTTCTGCAATTGAAAATTTTTTTAATACCGAATCCGTTAATCGAAATAATATAGTATTTCTTATTGGTGGTAAAAAAGATGAAGCCCTTTTGCTGACAGGGAAACTTAGAGAATACCTTGGAAAAAGTATGATAGATGAAGATCGTTTGGAGTTTCTCTGGGTCGTCGATTTTCCGCTTTTCTTCTACAACGAAGAGGAAGAGAGATATGATTCCAACCACCACCCTTTCACATCTCCAAAGTTAGAGGATATTGAATTCCTTGATTCCGATCCTCTCAAGGTCAATTCAATAGCATATGACCTTGTACTAAATGGAGTTGAGATCGGAGGCGGAAGCAGAAGGATAAACGATGTCAATCTTCAAAAAAAAATATTTAAGTTGTTAAAGTTATCTGATAGAGAAATTGAGTATAAATTCGGATTCTTTATTGATGCTTTGCAATACGGAGCTCCACCGCATCTTGGAATTGCACTCGGTATGGATAGAATTGTTATGCTTCTAACCGGAGAAGAATCGATAAGGGAAGTAATTTCATTTCCAAAAACCACTTCATCTCTGTGTCTTTTAACCGGATCACCTTCCACCGTATCGGAAAAACAACTGAATGAATTGGGGATAAAGTTTTCTAACGATCAAATTGAAAAGAAGTAGCAAATCCACTAATACAACAAAATGGGATTGTTGAAATAATAGTTCAAAGAATGTATAATCCTTTCCAAAAGAAGCTGAGAAAATCCAATGAAAGAAACCAACACGAGAAGTATTTTAAAAGCTATAAGCTGGAGGGTGATTGCCACTTTTATTACTGCAAGTATTGCCTACTTGTTTACGGGTGAAATGAAACTTGCCATTGAAATCGGGGGTCTTGATATGGTCATAAAGTTAACTGCATATTTTTTTCATGAAAGAATATGGGGCAGGATAAAACTGGGGAAAATTTTACATCCTCTTGCCGATGTCGAGTTGAAACGTGATGTGGATAAAAACGATGTTTTGAGAAAACTTAGTGAGTTGGGGTATATCAATGAAAAATAAAAACTCCCTGTCAATAGTTATTCCAGTTTATAATGAGGAGGATAACGTTGTTATTCTCCACGGTGAAATAAAAAAAGTTCTTGAAGGATTCATCCCTGATCATGAAATCATATTTATAAATGACGGAAGCACTGATAAATCTTTGCAAAAATTGAAAGAGCTGAGGGTGAATGACAAGAGAGTCAAAATCATAAATTTCAGGAAGAATTTCGGACAAAGTTCTGCAATTTCAGCCGGATTCGATCTCTGCAACGGTGACTATATAGTTAATCTCGATGCGGATCTTCAAAATGATCCTGCGGACATACCGAAGTTGGTAGAGAAGCTTGATGAGGGGTATGATATAGTAAACGGTTGGAGGAAGAAGAGAAAAGACAGTCTTTCAAAAAAGATTCCGTCTTTTTTCGGAAATAAACTTATATCTTTTATAACAAAGGTGAAACTTCATGATTATGGTTGTACATTGAGGGGATTTAAAAGAGATGTCGTGAAAAATTTAAAATTATACGGGGAAATGCACCGCTATATTCCTGCACTTGCATCACGAATAGGTATTGAGTCTATAGAGTTGTGTGTAAACCATAGGGAGAGACGGTTCGGAAAGTCAAAATACGGTATCGGAAGGACTTTCAGGGTGATTCTGGATCTTATCTCTATTAAATATCTCCTCTCTTTTTCACATCGACCGCTCCAAGTTTTCGGACCTCTCGGAATGGTTATGATGGGTAGCGGGTTTTTGACCGGACTGTATATTACGTATGAAAAATATTTTCTTGGAAAATCTGCTGCAAGACCCCTTCTGACATTTACGGTTTTGATATTGTTTTTGGGATTCCAGATTATTACACTCGGTTTGATTGCCGAAATGTTAACTAGAATTTATCATGAAGGATTGAATAAAAATGTGTACACAATAAGGGAAACTTTCGGATTTGAAGATGAAAATATTAATGATTGCTCCTGAACCGTTCTTTGAACCGAGGGGTACTCCATTCTCGGAATATTTCAGAATTAAATCTCTCTCCAGGCTCGGTCACGAGATTGATCTTGTTACATATCCGATAGGGGAAGACAAGAGCGTTAAAGGTTTGAAAATTTTCAGATGTTTGAAACCTCCTTTTGTAAAATCGGTTAAAACGGGACCATCGGGATCTAAAATTTTTTTGGATTTTTTTTTGTTTTTTAAAGCCGCATGGAGATTGTTGAGAAAAAGATACGACATTATTCATACTCATGAGGAAGCTAATATTATGGGGGCATTTTTTAGTAAACTGACGGGAACTCCTCATCTGTACGATATGCACTCTTCTCTTGTCCAACAGATGGATAATTTTCAATTTACAAAATCTAATTTTGTAACATCGGTATTCAGGAAGATTGAGAAGATTTCTCTTGGAAATGCCCGTTCGGTTATTGTTATCTGTAAGTCTCTTTTTAACTACGCTTCAAAAATTACGGACAGTGGCAAACTGACTATCATAGAAAATTTTATTGATGAAACTCCAAAAAATCTTGATAAAAAAAAGTTAAAGAGATATAAAACCGAGTTAAATTCGGAAGGGAAAAGAGTTATTACCTATGCGGGTACCTTAGAAGCGTATCAGGGTATTCCGCTTCTACTTGAGTGTATGGAAATTCTTGATGATAGTTTTAAATTAATACTAATTGGGGGAAAGCCTATTCAAGTGGAGAGGTTAAAAGAAGAAATTGATAAAAGGGGACTTTTCAAGAAAGTGATACTTTTGGGAAGCCGAGATCCGAGTGACATTCCCTACTATCTTAATATTTCGGATGTTCTTGTCTCTCCGAGAATTTTGGGGACGAATATTCCTTTAAAAATATATTCTTATTTAAAAAGCGGTGTTCCTCTTGTTGCAACGGATCTTTATACTCATACTCAGACGATAACGGATGATATAGCTATATTAAAAAAAGCCGATGCGGAAGATTTTGCTCGTGGGATAATGGAAGCTGTTTCTGTTAAGGGGAAGAAGGTTTCAAAGAGTGCTATTGAATTCTGTGCAAAGAACTATTCCGTCGAGCGATATGATGAACTTGTTGCAAAAGCTCTTTCAAAGGTTCATAACAGATGATTTATTAAACGACTATCGGGGGAAAAATGATAGAGAGATACGAATCGGAAACAATAAAAAAAATATGGAGTCCTGAAAATAAATTCAGAAAATGGCTTGATGTTGAGATTGCGATAACCGAAGTTTGGCATAATCGGGGAGAGGTACCGGATGATAGTATGGAAAATATCAGGAAAAATGCCGGTTTTGATATAAAAAGAATTGATGAAATAGAGAAAAAGGTTAAGCATGATGTAATTGCATTTCTTACTTCGGTCGAAGAATTTGTCGGAGCGGATTCCGCTTACATTCACAAGGGGATTACATCGTATGATATAGTGGATACGGCTCTCTCCCTTTTACTGAAAGAATCTCTTTCTTATATAGCGAAAAAGTGTATGGATTTAAAAAAGACTATACTTAAGGGAGCTTTTAAATACAAAGACTTGGTTTCCATCGGAAGAACGCACGGAATTCATGCCGAGCCTGTTGTTTTTGGAATAAAGTATTTGATTTGGTATGAAGAATTGATCAGGAATATTAAAAGGTTGGAAAATGCTATTGAGACTATCTCAGTGGGAAAGATTTCAGGGTCGGTAGGAACATATATCCATTTTCCCCCCGAAGGAGAAAAAGAAGCACTTGAAAATCTTGATCTTAAACCGTGTAAAGTTTCTACTCAAATTGTTCAGAGAGACAGACATATGGAGGTTATGTTTGTTCTTGCATCACTTGGGAGTGCTTTTGAAAAGATAGCTGTGGAAATCAGACACCTTCAGCGGACGGATGTTCTTGAAGCGGAAGAACCGTTTGCAAAGGGACAAAAAGGCTCCTCCTCAATGCCTCATAAACGTAATCCGGTTAAGTGTGAAAGGATATCGGGATTTGCCAGAATATTGCGTGGGAATCTTACTGTTGCAATGGAGAATAACGTATTATGGCATGAGAGGGATATTTCACATTCTTCTGCAGAGAGGGTGATATTTCCCGATTCTTTTCATCTTGTTTCCTTAATGATTGATGATATTAAGTTTGTCCTCGAAGGGCTGGTGGTTTATCCTGAAAATGTGAAAAGGAATCTCGATATAACCAATGAAGTTTATTACTCGCAAAGGATTCTTACTCTCCTTTTGGATAAAGGAATACCAAGACAAAAGGTTTACGAAATGGTTCAAAAGAATGCAATGAGATCGTGGACGGAGAAGATAAGTTTCAGAAAACTTATCTTCGAAGATGAAAAAATAGGTGAATTGTGCTCAAGCGAAGAACTTGAAGATGCCTTTTCCGAGAAGTCTCTCTTATCGGGTATTGAAAAGATTTTCAAAAGATTTGAAAAAGAATACTAAAAATTTTTGAGAGATTTTTACTTTTAATATATATTATAAAATGAGGGAGGTCTTATGAAATTTTTCTATTATTTTATTTTGATATCTATGTTGTTTCTTCCAATAACTTATTGCAGTTCAAGTGAAGATTCAAATAACAACGGTGATGAACTTCCGAGTGGAAAGAAATTCATAGTAGCGGATCATAATTCTACCAATATCGGATCAATTCCTGATAAGTGGATTAAGAAAGTGAAGGAAATAATTAATGTCCACTATTGCCATACGTCACATGGAAGTCAAATTATGACAGGTCTTGAGCGATTAATGAATGGCAATTTTTCTTATTCTGCACGGCAAGGAGTAAAGTATAATTATTATCCGGACAATTGTACCGTGCCCGATACTTCCGATCACCTTTCGTTGATGGATGGTCAAAAAACCGGAACAAATTGCGAAACATATGTCTCGCCTGATCTGTATTGGAAATCGGAAAACGGGCGTAATTTAACGAGGTCCATGCTGAAAAGTCACAATGTGAATGTCTCAATTTTTGCATGGTGTTCCCAAATGGATTACTATTCGTCATCTGAACTTGAAGAGTATTTTAAAGAAATATCAAAACTTGAAAAAGAGTTTCCTCATGTAACATTTGTATATATGACCGGAAATGCTCAGTCTGCTGAAAGGGGCAGATATGACAGGAATGAGCAGATCAGGAGATATTGCAGAGAGAATAAAAAGGTTCTTTTTGATTTTGCCGATCTTGATTGTTGGTACAACGGTGTACAGCATAAAGAGGGTGGTATTCCCATGGAGCATCCTCACTATAGTGGAAATCAGGCAGGGCATACCACATTCGAGAGTTGTGAAAATAAAGGGAAAGCTTTCTGGTGGTTAATGGCAAGACTATCCGGATGGGACGGTAAATAAAGCACCGTCCCTAACTGTTTTGTGTTATAATTTGGTCAGAGGAGATTTATGCCGGAAGTGAAGAGGATTTTTGTAGAAAAAAAAAAGGGTTATGACACCGAGTCTGTAAATTTACTGAATGATTTAAAGGATAATTTTGGAATAGAGGATATTGAGTCACTAAGGATTATTGCAAGATATGATGTGTCGGGGCTTAGTGATGATGATTTTACCGATGTTGTTGCACAGGTATTTTCAGAACCACCGGTCGATACTGTTTATTTTGAGGATATAGATCTGATTGAGGACGAGCATATTATCGGTGTTGAATATCTTCCGGGTCAATATGATCAGAGAGGTGATTCCGCATCTCAAGCTATCCAAATTATTACGTTAAAAGAGAGACCGACCGTACTTACTGCGAAAATTTATATTTTCAAGGGTTCAATAACTAATGAAGAATTGCAAAGTATAAAAAAATATTTAATTAATCCCGTGGATTCAAGAGAAGCATCTCTTGAGAAACGAGAAAGTCTTGATAAAGGATTTGCCAATCCGGAAAATGTAAAGATTGTGGATTCATTTTGTGAAATGGATGAAATGAAATTGCAGAGTTTTATTAAAGATAACAGGTTGGCAATGTCACCGGAAGATATTGTTTTTATAAGAAATTATTTTAGGGATGAGGAGAAGAGAAATCCAACTATTACGGAAATAAAAATTCTTGATACTTACTGGTCGGATCATTGCAGGCATACTACTTTTGAAACAAAAATTGAAAAAGTGGATATTAGATCCGGTCATTTCAATAAACCGATTATTGAAGGATACGGAAAAACAATCGAATCGTTTAATGAAGTTTACAAAGGTAAGAATAAGGATTTGACATTGATGTCAATTGCAACTTTAAGTATGAAAGAGTTGAGGAAAAAGGGTCTTTTAAATGACCTCGAAATATCTGGTGAGATCAATGCATGTAGTATGGAAAGGGATGTTGTAATAGACGGAAAGAAGGAAAAATGGCTGATAATGTTTAAGAATGAAACTCACAACCATCCGACGGAAATCGAACCTTTCGGTGGTGCCGCTACCTGCCTTGGTGGTGCGATAAGGGACCCTTTATCGGGAAGAGCTTATGTCTATCAGGCAATGAGGGTCACCGGGTCGGGAGATCCGAGAAGAAGTATTTCTGAAACAATACCGGGTAAATTACCTCAGAGAAAGATTACTACGGAAGCAGCAAGAGGATACAGTTCCTACGGTAATCAGATAGGACTTGCTACTGGAAAAGTTTTTGAAATTTATGATGAAGGATATGTAGCAAAAAGGATGGAAGTGGGAGCCGTTATCGGAGCGGTTCCCAAAAGAAATGTTTTAAGGGAAGAACCTGAGATCGGAGATGTTATATTGCTTATAGGAGGGATGACCGGTCGTGATGGAATCGGGGGGGCAACCGGTTCGTCAAAGGAACATGATGAAACTTCCATAGAAACTGCCGGTGCGGAAGTACAGAAAGGCAATCCTCCCGAAGAGAGAAAATTACAAAGGTTATTCCGGAATCCCGAATTTTCAAAACTGATAAAGAGATCGAACGATTTTGGAGCGGGGGGTATCTCTGTTGCCATAGGAGAGTTGGCTCCGGGACTTGATATTGATCTTGATAAAATTCCAAAAAAATATGAAGGTCTTGACGGAACGGAGTTGGCATTATCGGAATCACAGGAAAGGATGGCGATAGTTATTGATCAAGCTGATAAAGATAAGGTTATATCATATGCGGAAGAGGAAAATCTTAAAGCGGTTCAGGTTGCAAATGTAACGGATAAAAACAGATTGAGAATGTATTGGCGTGGGGAAAATATAGTTAATATTTCAAGAGATTTTCTTGATTCAAACGGTGTCAGGCAATCTGCATCGGTTATTGTTGATTCACCGGATGAAAAAGAAAACTATTTTAAAAAATATAATTTGAGACGAATAAATGAGTCGTTGAAAGAAAACCTGATCAAAATTATTAAAGATATTAATAGGGGAACCCAGAGAGGATTGAGTGAAAGATTTGACAGTTCTATCGGAGCGGGAACGGTTCTTATGCCTCTTGGAGGTAAAAACGAATTTACCGATATTGAAGCGATGGTAGCGAAAATCCCCGTATTGGAAGGGAGAACCGAAACCGTTACATTAATGAGTTTCGGGTTTAATCCCAAAATTTCCAAATGGAGTCCGTTCCATGGTGCTTATTATTCTGTAGTGGAGGCGGTTTCCAAAATTGTAGCAACCGGTGGAGCTTTATCTTGCATCCGAACATCGTTGCAGGAGTATTTTGAAAAACTTGGAGATGATCCTGTAAAATGGGGGAAACCCTTTTCGGCTTTGACAGGGGCGTTTTATGCTCACCAAATGTTTAGTATTGCCGCTATAGGTGGTAAAGACAGTATGTCCGGATCATTTAAGGATTTGAATGTGCCTCCGACCCTTATTACGTTTGCGGTTCAAACTGCTGATATCAAAGATATAATATCTCCTGAGTTTAAACAATCGGGAAATAATGTATTTCTTTATAAAAGCGAAAGAGATGAAAAGGAGATGGTTGATATCGGAGTTTTAAAGGACGGCTATAAGAAAATTAATGAGAAGATAAAAGAAGGATTGATAATCTCCGCTTGTAGCGTTAAGGAAGGTGGTGTTGCTTATTCGTTGTTTAGAATGTGTTCGGGTAACGGAAAAGGTTTTGGCTTTGAAAAAAACATTGATAAAGATAGTCTGTTCTCACCTGATTACGGATCAATAATTTTTGAAGCTAACAAAGGTTTTACTAACGATATGATTGATTGTGTTTTGATCGGAAGTATAAATGATTCGGGAATAATTAAGTATAATGAGGAAAAAATTCCCGTCTCGGAATTGATTAAGGTATCCGAAGATGTTTTGGAAACGGTATTTCGGACCAGATTGCCAAAAAGAGAAGATTCGCCGGATATTAAAACTTACAACCGAAGATGTTCATTGAAACCTAAATACAAATTCGGGAAACCGAGGATCGTTATCCCAATATTTCCCGGAACAAATTGTGAGTACGATACTGCACGTGCATTTGAAAGTGCGGGGGGGATTGTTGAAACACTTGTTTTTAACAATATGAGTCCGCTTAATATTCGGGATTCTTTGGATAGGCTTTCAAAAGCTGTCAGTTTATCTCAGATCATATCAATTCCGGGAGGATTTTCTTCCGGTGATGAACCCGACGGCTCGGGAAAGTTTATTGCAGCGGTTTTCAGGAATGCTAAGATCGGCGAATCGGTGAATGAATTTTTAGAAAAGCGGGACGGTTTGATGTTGGGAATATGTAACGGTTTTCAGGCATTGATTAAACTAGGATTGCTTCCTTACGGAGAAATAAGAGATCTGACAGAAGATTCCCCGACTCTTACTTTTAATTCTTTGGGAAGACATGTTTCGACAATAGTGAACACAAAAATAGTATCAACACTTTCTCCGTGGTTTCTTAAAACTGAGGTCGGAGACATACACACCATCCCTGTTTCGCATGGAGAGGGACGTTTTTCGGCATCGGAAGGAGTCATAAAGAGTTTGGAGATGAACGGGCAAATAGCAACACAGTATGCGGATTCCGAAGGGAACCCCACATATGATATAAAATACAACCCAAACGGATCGGATTTTGCAATTGAAGGAATTACAAGTCCTGACGGAAGAATATTAGGAAAGATGGGACATTCGGAACGGGTAACGGAAGGTACTTTCAAAAATATTCATGGAAATATGAATCAGAAGATCTTTGAATCGGGAATTGAATACTTTAAGTAGTTAGATGAAGAAAAATAATATTGAAATTGAAATATTTCCACTTGCGGATAAGTTAAGACCAAAAAAAATTTCAGAGTTTTCAGGACAGGAACATTTGACCGGACGTGGGAAAGTTATCCGATCATTCATAGAAAAAAAATATTTAAGTTCTCTGATATTTTGGGGTCCTCCCGGAACAGGGAAAACAACGTTATCCAGAATACTTGTGAATCAGCTTGATTTCACGTCATATGAATTTTCCGCTACAGTCTCAAAAATCGGAGAGATCAGGGAGTTGATGAAGAAAGCAACCGAAATGAAAAAAATTGACGGTAAACCGCTTGTCCTGTTTGTTGATGAGATACACCATTTCAATCGTCATATTCAGGATGCCTTTTTACCGTATGTAGAAAGCGGGGATATAATACTTATGGGGACAACAACCGAAAATCCCGCTTATAAAATTAATAGAGCACTCCTATCCCGTTTGAAAATATTGGAATTTTATCCACTCTCCTCAAATGATCTTAACAAAATATTTGCAAGGGGAGTCGGATTTATTAAAGAGGAATTGGGTGTTGATATTGATCCCGATGAAGAGGTAAGGGAATTTATTATTGATTTAAGCAACGGTGACGGAAGGAGGTTGCTTAATTTAATAGAATCGGTGGTTAATGCCGTGGAGAAAGGGGAAAAACCGGACAGAAAACTTATCGAAGATGTGGCTCAAAAAAAAATTTCTTCCTATGACAGAACCGGAGATGACAGGTATGCACTGATATCCGCTTTGCATAAATCGGTGAGAAACTCCGATGTGGATGCTTCTCTTTTCTGGTTGCACAAAATGATGGAAGGCGGTGAAGATCCTCTTTTTATTATCAGGAGAATGATAAGAATTTCCGTTGAAGATATCGGTTTTGCAGATCCTGAAGCGTTGGCTCTTTGCATGAATATTAAAGATGCATATGAATATCTCGGTTCTCCGGAGGGTGATCTTTTTCTTACTCAGGGGATAATCTATCTTGCGTCAGCTCCGAAAAGTAATTCATTGTACCTGACCGAAAAAAAAATGAAAGAAATTGTAGAGAAATATGGAAATGCAAAAATACCTATCCATATTATTAATCCATCAAATTTTCTGAACAGGAGAAAGGGTGCGGGGAAATATTATGTATATGCTCATGATAATACTGAGAAAACAACGGTAATGAATACTATGCCGGAAGGAGTCAAAGAGTGTGGGTTTTACGAACCAAACATTCTCGGTTTCGAAAAAAAGATCAAAGAGAGAATGGAATACTGGCGAAAGAAAAAAGAAGAGATGAAAAAGAGGGAAAAAGGGGATGGATGAGCAACATATCAAACTTCCGATTGATGCGTTTAGAGAGATAATAGAGGAGAGCATAGAGAATAATATCGTAACTATTCTTACAGCAGAAACCGGAGCGGGGAAATCGACAAGAGTTCCTTTATGGGCGTTTGAAAAAGGGAAAAAAGTAAATATAACTCAACCTAGAAGAATTGCAGCAAGATCACTCTCACATTTTCTTTCACGGGTTATGGGATCTGTGTGGGGCGGAAAGATCGGATATCAAACCGGTTTTGAAAAGAAAAGATCAAAGGATACTTCACTGCTCTATCTGACTGACGGTGTTCAGATGATCAATGAAATCAGAGGGAAACTTGATTATGATGTATTGATACTTGATGAAATTCATGAATGGAATCTAAATCAGGAAGTACTTGTCGGTATTGTAAGGAAAAGGTTGGCTAACGGGTTTTATAGGAAAAACAATAAAAGGGTAGTTGTAATGAGTGCAACACTACAGGCGGATAAACTTTCTCGATTTTTTGAGGATGCTCCGGTTATTTCGGTTCGGGGACGAGGATTCCCCGTTACCATTCATAATAACGGCTCCTATTTTCTACTTTCCGATACTGTCCAGATGGTTGAATCGGGGAAAAATGTTCTTGTATTCCTCCCTGGAAAAAGTGAAATCCGTGAGTTTATCGAATTATTGAAAAGGACTCTGGATGAAGACAAATTCAAAGCAGTGGTTTTACCCCTCCATTCCGGTTTGACAATTAAGGAGCAGTCAAAGGTTTTCTCTCATTACAGCCACCCGAAGGTTGTCGTTGCAACTGATATTGCACAGACAAGTTTAACGATTGATGATATAGATGCGGTCATTGATAACGGAGTCAAAAAAGAGATCCACAATATTAAGGGGATAGAAGGGTTATATCCGGTGGAAACTTCAAAATCGGACTGTTTGCAGAGAGCGGGAAGAGCAGGGAGGGTTAAAGACGGAACTTATGTCTTATGTTCGGATATTCCTATGGAAGAGAGAGATGAATTTCCCGAACCGGAAATAAGGAGGTTAAATCTTGAATCCGTGGTGTTACGTCTTTTGAAGTGGGGAATATCGCCTGTAGATTTCCCGTATTTTCACTCCCCTAAAAAAAATCTTATATACAAAGCTATAGAAAAGTTAAAAGTGTTCGGAGCTGTTTCCGAAGATAACAAAATAACAAAAGACGGAAAGAGGATGGCTGATTTCCCAGTTTCGATAAGAAGTGCGAGACTTCTGATGGAAGTTGAGAAGAGTTCTCCCGCTACTCTTGATATGGGATTAAAAATAATTGCAATTCTTGAATCGAAAGGGATTACCGGAAAGGATTTTGCAGGTGAGAAACTTTATTCCGGTCTGTGGTTTTCCGATCTGATAAATCAACTATACTTATGGGATTCGGCTTCAAAATTCAGGAAACTTGTTAATTTTAAAAATTTGTCACAGGCAAAGGATATTTATAAAGAATTGAAAAACAGGCTTTCGGTAGACAAGGGGAAAAGTCAAAAAAAGGGGGAAGTGAACTACAAGGAACTTTACAAGGGGATTCTATCTTCTTTCCTTGATCATGTTTATACAAAGACCGGCAAAAGTTATTTTCGTGACGAAGAGGAAAGGCAACTTGACAGGAAGTCGATCCTATTTGAATCTCTTCCGGATATGGTTGTGGGATTTCCATTTGATCTTGTAATTGAGAAGGATAACAGATTTACCGGAGAGAAGGAAAAGTTGACTCTGTCTCTTCTGACGTTTTCATCCGAAGTATCGTTTTCTCTCCTTGATGAGCTTAAACCTTTTAGTTATGAGAAGAAGGAAGAGGTGATAATAGAGAAAGATACCGTTTCGTTCTTCAATACGATATATTTCGGTGGAAAGTGTTTGTCCCGATTCAGTTCAAATCCCGATATGAGTGATCCCGATGTCAGGAAACGGATAGCACCAATGGTTTTAAAATGGTGGAATGAAAATGGGGACAATTATTCTTTGTCTGAGAAAAGATCGGAACTTGGGAAGCTGCTTGAAGAAGTGAAGAAGAGGGTGAAATATAAATTTCATTCTTTTGATAAATGCTGGACTGATTATATTTTAAAAAAAACCGAAGAGGATTTGAACACACCGGATCTAAATATATTCTTCAGTTTTCATAAGGATTTCCATTGTGTTACTTTAGCGGATATTCTCCCTCTACAGATTATTGATGAACTTAAAAAGAAAAAATGGCCGAAAGCGGTTACCGTATCAGGAAATAAAAATGATATCAGATATATTAAGGGAAAGCCTTTTATTCAAATGGAGTTCACCGATTTTGAAGTCATTGAGAAAAGCGATATTCTCCTTCCGACAGGTGAAGTTTGCGGATTGTTACTGGATAAACGGATGTTTCAAGACTGGGACTATGCTGTTTACGGTTTTAACCGATGGAAAAAAATCAAAGTTTTTAAAGAGAAATGGGAGAAGGAGAGAAAAGAGGCTCATATGGATACTTTGGTTGATATCCCTTTCCCTGTAGAATTTGTCGGAGGAAAGGGTAAGGGAAAGGAGAAATTTTTATTCTATTCTGTTCCTGAAATTGATGGAGATAAAGTTTTTCTCAAACATTTTTTTGAGAAAGAGACGGCTGAAAAACATTTTAATTCCATCGAAGATAAATGGCTCAATTTTATAAAAAGATATAAAAACCGAAAGATAGAAGACATTTTCAACAAAAAAGGGTGGAAGGTTAAATAATTTTAACTCATTTCCATTATTTTACATACAATAGTATCGGTATCATATAATCGGTATCTATGGATTTAAATGAAATATCTTTACCTCCGTCATCATCCTTGTCTATCCCGAAACTGTAGAGTACTTGTTTTGCGTCATTCCATTTGTACGGTTTCCCTGAACACGGATCAATATGAGACTTGTAGAGATCCAAAGAATTCAGATTTTCCCGAATTGTTTTTGAAGGATCGTATTTTAAATGAAGTTCAGCTGATATCCTAACCATATCGTAAATGGTTTTCGTCTGAAATGATCTTGATATTATTGTGTGAATATTTACCATACCATATTCAAAACGGAGCTTACCCGCCGGATTTTGTAACCACCAGAAAAATCCTTTCTTGGCTGTTTCTCTTTTACTTAAGTTATTTTTCCATTTGTAGGGTGGTTTTTTTTCACTTTCAACCATTTTTGAAAGTTCATCAAAGAAATATTTTTTTGTTCGGTTTTTTTGAAATAAAGGGTTGATATTTTTAATCCGAGCTACACAAAATCCTTCGACAAGTAATTGTTTTTCGGTTCCATACTCTTTATATTCAATGTCATCAAGCTTTTCCAAAATGAGTCTGTAAACATCATCGGGGCAATAGGGTTGGTTCATGATTGTGGTAAGTCCACGAAGTGAAAGTTTTATCACCGCTTTCCCGATAAGATTTGTGATAAGGGTTCTACTCCATCCGACTGCTTTTTTGCCGAACTCTATATTATCAAGGATATTTTCTACGGAGTTAATCCAGTCACCCTCCAGAGCTTTAAGAGTATTAATTGCCGTATGCTGTTTTGTCACGTGAACCCAGGCAAGAAGATTTGGAATCGGTGTATTTCTAAAATCCACTTTGTTTTTTTCAATTACCAAGAGAGTATAGTCTTTGAAATAATTCGTACTGATAATATCATCGTATCTTTCCATTAACGTTTTCATCAGGTACTGGACTTCTTGTACACTTTCTCTTTCTTTTAATATCAGTGCTCCCCAGTCTTTGTTTGCAGGCATGGTGATTTGATCCCAAGGTTCTTTTATCAATTTTTTCCTTTTTGCTAAAATTTTTTTAAAATATTTGTCTCTTTGAGAATTTTTTGAATGAGATATCCACTCTTTTCTCCGTTTAACGGTTGTTTTTTCCGGATCGTTTAGATCTTTCTGGATTTTTAAAATCTCATCGGATTCAATATTGACGTTCGGTGGTTCGGTCAATGTCCACAATTTGAAAAAACCGTTTTCCTTCGTGACCGGTATAGGTGGAAAAAGATCATTTAGAAAATTCACAACCGAGCTTGTATCATATCCTTTTCCCGCTACAAATTCCGGTTCGTTAATATCACTGACGATGTTAAATCCAGCCCATAAAAATAAAATCGCAATCAAGATTAATACAATCTTTAATAAAAGTTTTTTCATTTTTTTTCTCCTTTCACACTACAATAATAATGCAAAACGGACAAAAAGAAGTCTATAATTTGTAATCAATTGGTAACAAGTTTGTAACCGGCTCCGTGGATTGTGATTATGAAAACGGGGTTTTTGGGATTATCTTCAATTTTATTCCTTAGTTTTACGATGAAATTATCTATTGTTTTAGGTGATGGGAAATATTCATCTCCCCAGACTTTGTCAATGATGGTTTCTCTTGAAATTACTTTTTCGGAATTATCAAGAAACAGTTTCAAAATTTGCTGTTCTTTAGGGGAAAGTGTAAATTTTTCCCCGTTTTTTTTGATAAGGAATTCCTCAAGGAAAATTTCAGATGACCCAAGTTTGACCAATGAGGGTGTTTTTTGTGATCTCTCCGTTCTTTTGAGTAGAGCCCTTATCCTTGCAATGAGTTCTTTTGCACTAAAAGGTTTTGTTACATAGTCATCAGCTCCGAGTTCAAAACCGAGGAGTTTGTCGCTCTCTTGTACCCTTGCAGTAAGGATAATTATAGGGATTGACTGGTCTGTTTTTCTAATCTTTCTGCAAAGTTCGAATCCGTCTGTTCCAGGGAGAGTGATATCAAGAATGAGTAAATCAGGGGTTATTGATAAGAATTTTTTATACCCTTCTTCACTGTTATCAGCGGAATAAACGGAGAAATCATGAAAAGTAAGAGCAGGGATTAATGCTTCCACAATTGTTTTATCATCTTCGATGAGAAGTATTTTTGTCATTTTTTACCCTCTGTATTATTAATTGGAAAAAGAACCGTAAATACGGATCCTTCCCCCGATGTACTGCTTACCTTGATCTCTCCGTTATGTGCATCAACGATATGTCCGACGATAAATAGCCCGAGTCCGCTCCCTTCAATAGTGGGAATTTGTTCGTCGTGTGATCTGTAAAATTTTTCAAAGATTTTTTTTTGATCCTTTGCGGGTATCCCGATTCCTCTGTCAACAATTTCCAGTTTAAGCCGATCACCCTCAGTATTTAATCTGATTATAATCTCCTTTTTATCAGGTGAATATTTTAAACTGTTTTGAATAAGATTGGAAAGAATAAGCTTTACTCCATCAGGGTCTGCATGGATGTTTGGGAGATTATCACCGAATTCCACCTTAATGGTTGCATCTGTATTATTATCAAGATAGTTTTCGATAATATTTTTAACGGAGATTTCTTTGAAATTATAATTTTTTTGCCCCGCATCTATCTGAGAAAAATTTAGCATATTCTCTATTGTTTTATTCATATTTTCGGTTTCTAATATTATACTTTTCAGAAATTTCTTTTTTTTCTCTTCTTCTTTTATCCAACCGGAAGTGATATTCTCAGCCATTAACCTCATGCGTGTCAAAGGAGTCTTTAAAGTATGAGATACCCGATCTATAAATTCAGCTTTGGATCGGAGCAATTCGGTTTCTTTTACAAAATATTTATTAAACATGAAAGTCCCGAGAATCAGAACAATAATAAGTGAAACTATCAAACAGTAATTGATCCACACTTTTTTTCTGATAAACTTTCCATAATGATTTTTTTCCGAAGAGTATAAAACCAAAGAGAGACCGTTAAGTATATTTTTAAATGGTGTTTGTAATAATTTAATTTTTTTATCCGATAGTGTATCTATTCGCTTAGAGGAATCCGAATTTTCGATTACCAATTCAAGATCTTTTGATATAAAACTTCCCGAAAGATATTTGTTTGATAATTTATCCAGTATCATATCTTCAGATATTAAAAAACCGAAAATATATTTACTGTTTTTAATTTTATAGTTAAACTTTCTAAATGCCACGTCAATCTTTTTCTTAGTAGGGAGTAACAAAAATGAGCGGATATCCATCCGATCCGTTGTATTTTCAAAGTTTATAATTTTTCTAATAGTCTTGTAAAACCATGTTTTTTCATCATTTGGAGTGTAAAGTTCTTTTAATTTCAGAAATCGCGATTTGTTATTATCAAGATATTCTTCTTGAACATCCGGATTCTTCTCTGTGGTTTCGACAAATTTCCAATTGATAACTCTGCTTAGTGTTGAAATTTTGTAAAGGTCGTTCAAAATGTCCGGATTAATCTGTTTGAGAGACGATTTTTTTATCAGTTCTTTATAGTGACTCAGATAATCAAGTGCTTCATTTTTGTATAGTTCAAATTGTAAGGATTTCGTAATGAACTCGTTTTTTACAATTAATTCGTAAAGTCTCAGATAAACTGTAAAAGATGATTCCATTCGTGAAAGATATTTATATGACAATGCGGTTTGTCGAAGGATTGTAAACCGGAGTGGAGTGTTTTTTACGATTGTCAACTTGTGATTATCTAAAAGATCAAGATAATAATATAGAGCTTGGTGATATCGTCTCAGTTTGAAATAACATCCGGCAATGGCATTAATTATGTAAGGTTCGGGTAGCTTCCCGAGATTTTTTTTAAGACATTCGGAATATATTTTTAATGCACCGATAATATCTTTCTTGATATATTCCAGTTCCCTGCCGGTCAAATAAAGTTTCCCGATGTTTTTATCAATTGCCGCTTGATCGGGACTTTTTTGTAGTGATGATTTAATATCTTTTGTAATTGGAAATATGTATTGATTCTTCCTGTTTATAATAAACGGGTGACGAACAACCGGATTATTTACCACTATTGTTTTAACCGAATCCAAAACGGATTCGGTATTGTTAATATTTATATTCAGATTATTGAAGTTTGAGAAAACACTATTAATTAATTTAACCGCATTTTGTTCAATATTTTCTCCGACTTCTTCTATTTTTCTTTTGTGCTCTCTCTTCAAGTTAAGTTCCATGGCGGTTTTCTGTTGAGATACAAAATAAAGTCCGAGTATGCTGATGATAATGCCCGGGATTATAACGACAAGTAGGATCAATAATCGTTGAATTTTTTTACGGCTTTGCATAAATGTTAACCTTCAGTGATTATAGTTGAATAAAGAGATAACTTAAAGGGTATCCGAGAGTGTTATTCTTGACAGAAATCGTGAAATAAAGTATAAATACACCGTTAACAAACAAAAAGGTGGTGATACATTTGGCAAGTGTTGAAGTGAGACCCGGTGAATCTTTTGAAAGTGCTTTTCGTCGGTTTAAAAGAAAGGTTCAGACTGAAGCTATAATTAAAGAGATTAAGAAGCATACTGTTTATCTGAAACCGGGTGAAAAGAAAAGATTGAAAATCGCTCAAGCTCAGAAGCGGATGCGTAAAAGAATGCGGAGAGAAATTTCCGACTTGTAAAAATCTCGGGGCGTGGCTCAGTCTGGTAGAGTATCGGTTTTGGGAACCGAGGGTCGCAGGTTCGAATCCTGCCGCCCCGAATTTTTTTTCATAAATGCACCCGTAGCTCAATGGATAGAGCAACTGACTTCTAATCAGTAGGTTGGGCGTTCGAGTCGCTCCGGGTGTGTTTTTTTCTCCCCTTATATAGCTTGTTTCCGCAAGTCTATCAAAAAAATATTCCAACAATCAGTTGTTCTGGTGCCAAATAGGTGCCATTCTTATTAATTAAACCATATCAATTTATTCAATTTTTTTGTTGACTAGAGATTAATTCTACGTTATTATTGGTGTGGTAATAAAATTACCACAAAAAAGGAGAAAACTATGGGAGCATTTGGGAGTTTTGTAAGAGATATAAGAATGAAAAATTCAATAACACTTCGCGAATTCTGTCGGAATGCCAGTATAGATCCGAGTAATTGGAGTAAAATTGAAAGGGGAGTACTTCAACCTCCAAAAACTGAACTGCTTCTAAAAAATATCGCAAAAAGCTTAAATATTAAAGATGGTTCAGATGAGTATAAAACACTTCTTGAACTTGCTGCAATTGAATATATACCGACAGAGCTTTTATCAAATCAGAGTATTGTAGATAGATTACCAGTGTTTTTCAGAACAGCTCGAGGCGATAAACCCAATAGAAAGGAGCTTGAAGAATTAATTAAACTGTTAAGTAATTCTGAAAAAACTGAATGAATTTAGAAGAAGATACAAGGAAAAATAAGAATGTAAAACCAGTTCATTTAAGATGGCCTGAAATACGTGAGATTGCAGAAAAATTCAGATCAGAATATGTTGACCCAATAACTCAAGTCCCCGTTCCAATAATTGAAATTGTTGAGTTTAAACTTTGTATTCAGCCAATTCCTGAGGCCAATCTATTTGATAGACTAAATATTGATGGATTTTTAACCAAAGATCTTAAACATATTTGTATTGATCAGAGAATTCTAATGGAAGATAGAAATATAAATAGATTGAGATTTACTTATGCACATGAAGTTGGTCATCTTGTGATGCATAAGGATCAGATTAATTCGTGTGAGTTTAGAACCATTGAGGATTGGATTCATTTCTATGATGATTTTAGCAGAGATGATTTAAGATGGTTTGAAAATCAAGCAAATGAGTTTGCTGGACGTTTATTAGTTCCAAAAGAAAGATTAATGGTAGAGATTGATAATTTAAGACTAATGATTGAAAAATTTAAGAGTAAATATTCAAACAATGATGATATTTTAATTGAGACAGTTGCGGAAAAGATTTGTAGTACTTTTGGTGTTTCATTTTATGTTATTAAAAAAAGAATTAAGAACGAGAACATTTTTGAAGAATTGGGGCTATAGTACTAAAGGGAAATAAATTGGAGGGAACATGAGTGCTAAAAAAGACAGGATGGTTTATAAGAGATCTGATGGAACTTGGGCAAATAAAAGAAATGATTCTAACAAAGCTTCGAGTTTACATAAAACTCAGAAAGATGCAGAAAACTCAGCAAGAGAAATGTTAAAAAATCAAGGAGGCGGTGAATTAATTACTAAGGGGCGTGATGGTAAAATTAGAAGTAAAGATACGATTCCTCCAGGGAATGATCCAAATCCACCAAAAGATAAAGAGAACTGAATCCCTTGATAGTGTAAGAAATTCTGTGTAAATCTCCGAATTATATTAAAATATAATAGGAGGT
>CAYRAO010000006.1:0-87043 GCA_964422395.1 uncultured Clostridia bacterium | reverse complement strand
TGTATAATTCTAATACTACATTATCTCCTTGTCTTGCTTCTGGTCCTAAACTTCCTAGATTGATATTTATTGGTTCTCCGTTTTGTGATTGTAATAGTGTTTTGTTGTTAATGTATCCTCCTCTTAAAGCTAATATTGTGTTGTGTCCTCCTGTTGTGTTAATAGTGATATTGTCTCCTTCATATACTATTTGTTCTCCAGAACTGATTATTTGATTTCCTAATGTTATACTGGCGTTTGTTAAAGGATTAAATTTTTCGCTTATTTCTTTTGCATTAGCAGTAATATAATATGTGTGGAGCGGTTCGGGAACCTTTTTCTTGCATCCTATCGAAAATAACACCGTTATTACAACCGTTAATATTATACTTGACATACATACTCTTGAACCTCTAATATTCATAATTATTAATCCTCCATTATCTCTCGTATTTAAAATTATTACTGCTAATATTATTAACATTATAATAACTCTATAAATTTATTTCCAATGCTTTTATAAATATTCTTAATTTAAATTCAGGGCGACAACGGGGAGTCTGACAGGGTGGACGAAAGGGCTACGGTCTACCGAAGGCTGTTTAACATAATAAATAATAAAAAGAAAAAAAAATTATTTTTATTATTATTTTCTTATAGTTTTGTTCCTGAAATACAGACTAAAGATTTGCCCCCATTGTCTTCAGACTCAGACTGATTCTATTTAGTTCTTTGTCGATATGAATAACCTTAACTTTTAGCTTATCTCCCACAGATACTATATCATATGGGTCCTTAACATATTGATCTGACAACTCCGATATATGTGCCAAACCATCTTGATGGACACCAATATCAATAAATACCCCGAAATTTGTTATATTTGTCACTACCCCATTCAATACAAGCCCTTCATTCAGATCATCAATTGAATTTACCGAATCATCGAATTCAATAGGTTCGAAAACACTTCTTGGATCTCTACCCGGCTTTTTCAATTCATTGATAATATCCCTGATAGTATACTCTCCGGCACTTTTCGAAATGTACATCTTCTCATTAATACCATTAATAGCATCTGCATTATTGATAAGCGTTGGAATATCTATTCCTAAATCTTCACTTATGGTTTTCACCAAAGAATATGATTCGGGATGAATCCCCGTTGAATCCAGAATCTGATCACCATCTGTTATCCTAAGAAAACCGGCACTTTGTAAAAAGCTTTTATCGCCTAACTTATCAACTTTCTTTAGTTGTTCTCTATTTATAAACATCCCGTTCTTATTCCTGAATTCAACTATCTTTTTTGAAATAACATCACCGATACCCGACACATATCTGAGAATATGAGCTGAAGAATTGTTTAAATCAACCCCTACTCTGTTAACTACCGAAGATACTACCGACTCAAGTTTTTGATTTAACAACCTACCGTCCACATCGTGCTGATATTGACCAACTCCTATTGACTTCGGATCTAATTTCACCAATTCCGACAACGGATCTTGAAATCTTCTCCCGATGGAAATTGCTCCCCTAATCGTAACATCAAGATCGGGAAATTCTTCCCTACCTATCTTTGAAGCGGAATATATTGATGCCCCCGATTCACTGATCACCGAAACTGCAACTTGTGCTTCGACATTATTTTTTATAAAGCTGTAAACTTCTCTTGAAGCTGTACCATTTCCGATAACTATTGCCTCAATTGAGTATTTTACTATCAGGTTTTTTATTATTTTTTGAGAAGAGATTATATCCTCTTTGGGTTTGGTCGGGAAAATGGTGGTATGAAAAATATATTTTCCCGTCTCGTCAAGAACAGCAATTTTACATCCGGTTCTAAATCCCGGATCTATTGCAATAACACTTATATTTCCTGCCGGTGGAGATAATAAAATATCTTCAAGATTTTTAGCAAACACTACTACAGATTTTTCATCCGCACCCTTTTTTAAATCATTCATCGTTTCATTTTCAAGTGAAGGAAAAACAAGTCGTTTTATCGCATCGCAATATACATTGCTTAAATATGGGAATCGTACATGGTGATCTGGAAATAAAAGTTTTCTTAGAGGTAACAAATATCTTTCAACATCAACTCCTATCTTCTTTTTTAATACTCCTTCCCTATCACCCCTGAAAATTGCATGCACTCGGTGAGAAGGTATGTTTTTTATTGATTCCGAAAATTTATAATACTGCTCATATTTGCTCCTTTTACCTTTGAAAGTTTTTTTTACTTCGGATTCAAGATTTCCTCTTTCTCTTATAATATCTCTTGCATCGGATCTGAGTTTTGTATCTTCTGAAAATTTCTCTGCAATGATATATCCTGCCCATTCGAGAGCTTTCTCAATACTTATCTTTTCATTAATGAAAGTAATGTGTTTCTCAGCAAGTTTTTCAGCTGAACCGATAATCTTCGAATTTAAAAGATCATATGCAAGCTCCTCCAATCCCATTTCCTTTGCAATAACAGCTTTAGTTCTTTTCTTTGGTTTAAAGGGTAAATAAATATCTTCAAGACCTGAGGAAGTATAACATTTTGAGATCTCATTTTTTATCTCATCCGAAAGTTTCCCTTGTTTCTCCAACGCTTTAATAATCGCAGTTTTTCGTTGATTTAATTTTTTAAGAAAAATAAACTTTTCATATATTAAATTTACAATTTCTTCGTCCATATTTCCGGTTTGCTCTTTTCTGTATCTGGAAATAAACGGAATACTTAACCCATCCTCAATTAGTTTAATTGTCTGTTCAGTCTCTCTTTCAAAAGTTCCACAGCTATCTATTATAAAACCGATATCAGATTTATTTGTCAAAATTCCTCCTGAAAAATTTTCATTTTATCATAGTTACAGTCTCAATAAGAGAATAATTCTTAACATAAATAAGAAAAAACAGATACAACGATTTGACATTTGGATAATACTGAATTATTATCCTTTTAAAATAACTTTATTGTTAAATTTTTAGGATTATGGGGAGAAAAACACTATTGTTAATTATTTTGTTTGCAATATCCATGGTACATGTTTATGGAAATATATATATTGACGGTAATAACGTATCTAAGATGGATAATATAAGATTTCTTGAATTGAATTGGGAGAAAACCTCCGGTAATATTCTCACCGGATTAACAATAAGGTATGGAGTAACACAAGATAATCTTGCATTTATTGGAAAACTCACACAAAAAAACGGGAGAAAAATTATGTTTAGGAGTATTCATGAAGCTTTGAATCATATCCGCAAGAACGGTTGGAAAGATATTAAAAATTTCGTTAAATGTTCTTCCGGAAAATCCGCGGTTCACTTTCTTTTCGGCAAATGAAGATATTAAACTGCTTTCTTATATGTGTTTTATTAACACCTCTTATATTAATTTCGGAAAATAAAGATAAAGAGATAAGCCCGACAAAAATATCCGGTAAGATTTCCATTGACGGTATCTTTAATGAACCCGAATGGGAATCGGCGGAACCTGCAACAAATTTCAGACAGTTCCAACCAAACAAGGATAAAAAATCCACTTTTAAAACAAGAGTGAAGATACTCTATTCTGAAACCCATATTTACTTTGGAATAATATGTGAGGATAAAGAACCTGAAAAAATCATTGCCAGATTCTCAAAAAGAGATGCAAGTTTATCTTCCGATGATTCTGTTGGAATTATGATTGATACATTTTTTGATCGCCGCACAGCATACTTCTTTTTTACCAACCCGTTAGGGACACAACAAGACGGTCGTATCAGTGATAACGGAAGAACCAGAGATACAACTTGGGATGAAAAATGGGAATCATCTGCAAGAATTACCTCCACGGGATGGAATGCCGAGATAGCCATACCATTTAGTATATTAAAGTACAATCCGGGAAAAAACATAAAATGGGGATTGGGAATTGTCAGATCTTTACCCCGCTTTCTTGAGAAAGATACATGGACGGGACCCGTCGAAACTCCATCGACAATATCTCAATTCGGAACATTAAAAAATCTTTTTCTGAAAAAATCAAAAAAAAGCCTAAAGATCATTCCTCATATAATAACCAAATTTACAAAAAATAAGGAGACCGATTTATCGGTTGGAGTTGATATCAGATATGCAATTTCTCAATCAATGTCAACCGACATTACCATAAATCCGGATTTTGCAACAATTGAAGCGGACGAGGAACAAATTAATCTTACCCGTTTTGAACTTAGACTTCGAGAAAAAAGAAATTTTTTCTTGGAAGGTTCGGAGATTTATAAACAAAGAATCCGTTTATTCTACTCTCGTAGGATTGAAGATATTTATGGGGGTGCAAAAATTTATGGAAAGAAAAACGGATATGAATATGCTTTTATGACTGTACAAAGTAAAAAAAATGAAGATATGAATTTAGATTCAGCCAATTATTCGGTTTTTCGTTTAAAAAAAGATATTTTCAAATCTTCAACTATCGGTTTTATCGGTGCTAACAAAAGGGTCAACGAAAAAAATTATGGTAGCATCGGATTTGATTTGGTACATTTTTTTTCAGATAAAATTAATTTTACAGGTCAATTTGCATTTAGTTATGGTAATTTCAAAAATAATAATATAGCTTTTTTTCTCAGACCCAGTTATGATTCTTCAAATTTTCACTTTCATCTAAGATACACTCAATTGGGAGAAAAATTCGGTGATAATGCAAACAGTATAGGTTTCGTTAGAGATGATAATAGAAAAGAGCTTGATTCCGCGATATCAAAGACTTGGTGGATTAAGAATTCATGGATGGAGCGGATAGTATATTTCTCCAACTATAATGTTTACTGGAGTACTAAAAATTTACTCCGAAGTTGGGAAATATTCCAAATAATCAATTTTGATTTTTCAAATAAATCTTCACTGGATATAATGTACGTGAAGGATTTTAAGAGATATGAAAAAGACTTTGATAATTATTTTTTTATGGTTCAAGCAGGCTATAATATGCGGGAATGGCAGTCTGCAAGAATAAACTATAAAACAGGTCGGAATTTCGGGCTTAAATATAATCAGATCGGGGCAGGAATAAATTACAAACTGTTTGATACCATATCCATAGAATATAGTCTAAAAAGACTTACATTCAATCCCGATCCTCAAAATAAAAGTACTTGGCTTCATGTAATGCGAATAACAAATTATTTCACCAAAAATGTTTTTATAAAATTTTTCTATCAAACAAATACAGCTATTGCTAAAAAGAATATTCAAGCTCTTTTCGTTTACAGATTCCAACCTCCTTTCGGTACAATTCAATTTGCTTACCAGAGAGGATGTAATAGATTCGGAAAAATCGGAGAAAATTGGGATTCATTTTTTGTAAAACTTTCATACGTATTCTAAGTACTTTCACAATAATATAAATAGAAATACACACACACCTTATATGGCTGGTTTTTTATTTGCTATCTCAGGATTCCAAATGGCTCCTCGGGCAGGATTTGAACCTGCAACCTAGTGATTAACAGTCACCCGCTCTACCATTGAGCCACCGAGGAACGCTTAGGTACTATTAATATCAAAATCCTCTCCATTTGTCAATGATTTTAGTGTAATTATACTTGACAAATTTTACCTTTTACATTATTCTTTCAAATCTAAAGCGGGAATAGCTCAGTGGTAGAGCGCGACCTTGCCAAGGTCGATGTCGCGGGTTCGAGTCCCGTTTCCCGCTCCATTTAACGGCGGCGTAGCCAAGTGGTAAGGCAGCGGTCTGCAAAATCGCTATCATCGGTTCAAATCCGGTCGCCGCCTTAAATTTTCTATTTGATAATCTTTCCTTCTTTAATATAATGAATTTCCAACTGTAAACTATCAAGATCAACTTTCTTTAAACCACTCAGTGATTTCCAATGATAATATAGAAGAAGTGCCGGTATATAGAAAAAGAAATTAGGACCGGGAAGGAGTGCAAGTATCGGTGTAAAAGGGATCAATATTGCTTCAATTACTACAAATATTCTCCTCTTCATCTTCTCCTTTTTGATCCAAATTGAGAATAGTTTTTTTATAAATTTTTGACTCCTGTTTTTTTCGGATTCAATAACTACTTTGTACTTGTATAAATTTGAAAGGACAATTTGCTTTGAAAGATAATTAACAATAGAAGGAAAATACTTTTCGCCGACCTTAATCCCTTTTCGTATCCAGTTTATATTTGACGATATCTTTTCATATTTCACTAAGTCAAGCTTAAACTTTAAAGCAGATACGATATAAAATGTAACAATTTTCATATAACTGAATTTTTATCCGGAGCCACTACAAACAATTTCCCGATGCTTGAAACAACGGTTTTACCCTCCATATCTATTATTCTACCTTCGGTTAGTACTAAATTTTTTTTCACATCCGACACACTTCCCTCAAGTCTATATTTTTTACCGGTCAGGCATGGTTTCCTGAATCTTACTTTTAATTCCGCTGTGACACACGTTAACCCGCTATTATTTGCCACTTTTATCATCACCTCATCAAGTGCGGTAGAGAGTATCCCTCCGTGAACTATTCCGTTCCAACCCTCATAATTTTCATTAAAAACAACCTCGGAAAATACTATTTTCCCCTCAGCACCAAAATCCAGTTTTAATCCTATCGGATTATTTTTTCCACATGCAAAACATTTGTTATCATCTTTAACCGATTCCATTGGGAATTTATATACCAATTTGAGTTAGAAGTAAATTAAACCGGTAAAAGAAAATATTGCAAAACCGTGGACTCAAATAATTTTACTCTTGTGGATTTCATTGACTTAAATTTCCCTCTTCCTTATAGTATTAAATATGAGAAATATGGATACTTTAAGATCAGAGCTAACCACTCTCTATTCAGAGTTGGATTTAAATAGCCTTCTTAATTCCATTGCTGAAAAAATAAAAATATATTTAAACTGTGAAGAATCTTCTATTTTTCTATTTAACCCTCGAAAGGAAGAATTATACTTTGAAATTGCAACCGGTAACAAAGAGGATGAATTAAAAAATATAGTTATTAAAAAAGGTGAAGGTATTGCAGGATGGATTGCAGAAAAAAAAGAATCTTTAATAATAAACAATTGCTTAAAAGATCCCCGATTTAAGAAAAGTGTTGACGAAGAGACAAGATTTGTAACAAAATCAATTCTCGGAGTTCCGATAATTTCGGGAAATAATCTTATCGGAGTAGTAGAGTCCATTAATAAAATAGATAAAAAATTCACCGATGAAGACAAAGATGTTTTAATTGAATTTGCCTCCTTTATTTCCATACCGCTTCAGAATGCAATATTGTTCCAAGACGTATTAAATCAGTCAAAAGAGAAAGGACAATTAATTGAATTAGGAAAGATCATTGCTTCATCCTTTAGTTTTGAAGATGTGTTTAGCACAATAAAAAATATCATCACCGGAAGAATTCCTGCGGTTGGAATAAACGTGATGGTTAATTCGCAAAAAAAAATCTATAAACTTTTAGAAGAAGAAAAAGACAATGCTGAAGAGGAACAAAATTTTACAATTATTAAGAGTAATCAAGCGATATTCCCCCTTAGAACAAAAGATAAACATCTCGGATTTCTTGAGATTAAATCTTCGGAATTTATTCATGAATCTTTTCTTTCCCTTTTTAAAGGTCTTTCGGTGTTTATTGCCATATCCATTAATAAGTACGAAATGTACGGAAAGCTTTTGGAAAAGGAAAGAATAGAAAAAGAACTTCAAATAGCCCGTGATATTCAACAATCGTTTCTTGTAAATAAAAAGCTTGCTATTTCAGGATTGGATTATTCGTTTATTAATATCCCATCTTCCAGTGTGGGAGGAGATTACTACGATATAATAAAACTCAATGATGAAGACTCTGTTTTCACAATCAATGATATCTCCGGTCACGGAATACCTGCATCGCTATTGATGTCGATTGTAAGGACAAGCTTCGTTTACTCAATACGAAAAAAGAAAGAGATTTTAAAAACAATATTCCATATTAATGATCTTGTCTCTGAAACGACAGATCCGAATCTTTATGTTACATCATTCACATGTTCAATAAATACCAAAACAAAAGTAATGAAATATCTTAATTGCGGACACAATCCGTCTCTTATTATCCGAAACGGTACCGCAACGGAACTTTCCGACGGAGATACCGTCTTAGGAATGTTTTCCGGAGCGGAATTTAATCTAAGAGAAGAGATAATAATGAAAGATGATATTATCGTGCTTTATACCGATGGTGTTATCGAAGCGGAGAATAGTGATGAAGAACAGTTTTCGCTTGAAAAGCTTAAGAGATTGATCATTAAACACTCATTTGAAAATACTGAGAACATAAAAGAGAAAATAATGGGAGAACTAAAGGATTTTACGGAATCAAATCATTTTACAGATGACATTACATTCATAATAATTAAAATCACATAAATATTTATGAATTCACTTTCTTTAGAACATCCTCAAAACTTTCGGATTCTTTAATCCGTGTAAAAATTTCAGGCCACTTTTCCTGAGCGTCAAGTATAAAATCAATAACCTCTCTAACTGCTCCCCGTCCGCCATACCTTTTGGCAATATAATGTGATATCCTTTTTATCAAAGAGTGTGCATCTCCAACTGCGGCTGAAAATCCAACCATTCCCATAACTTCCGCATCACCGATATCATCTCCGATATATGCAACTTCATCCTTCTTCAATCCATACTTTTCGAGTAACTCGTTAAATGGAATTGTCTTGTTAAATACTCCTTCGTAATAGTCATCTATATTTAATTCCTCAGCTCTTTTTTTAACGGCATCAGATGCTTTTCCCGTAATAATAGCCGTTTTTATTCCGGCAAGATTAGCAAAAAAAACACCTGTACCGTCTTTAACGTCAAAAGACTTTATTATCTCTCCATTCGGTAACATAAAAAAACGCCCGTCCGAAAGCGTACCGTCTACATCCATAATAATGAGTTTTACTTTTTTTGCCAATTCTTTCTGATCCATTAAATCATCTCCGTTTTCCACAAGTCATGCAAGTGAACAAATCCTTTTACTTCCTCCCCTTCCGTAACAACAAGAGAGGTTATTTTTTTCTCTTCCATCACATTAAGAGCTTCGACAGCCATTCGCTCCTCCGAAATACTTTCCGGATGTTTGGTCATAAATTCAGATGCAACCGAATTTGAAAGATCAATTCCTTTTAAGAAAGCTCTTCTAAGGTCTCCATCGGTAATTATTCCCGTCAACGCAAAATTATCATCAACAATTATCGCAACTCCAAATTTCATATCGTCAATTACTTTTATAACTTCAGGAAGAAAACAATTCTGATTAACAATGGGAAGTTCCGGCGGGTTGTGCATACAGTGTTTAACTTTAAGAAGTTTTTTCCCTATATTACCACCGGGATGATTGTACCTGAAATCATCTTCACCAAATCCCTTTTCTCTCATAAGTGCTACTGCAAGAGCATCTCCCATAGCAAGTGAAAGTGTTGTCGAAGCCGTCGGTACCATACCTATAGGACAAGCTTCCTTTTCAATGCTACAATCCAAAACAACTTCACTCACCTTCGCTATGGATGAATCCATATTTCCAACTAACGATATAAGGCTTACCCCTATTCTTTTGATAAAATTAATGAGTCTAATCACTTCATGTGTTTCTCCACTGGTCGATAATGCAATAACCACATCATTATCATTGATTATTCCGATATCTCCGTGAAGTGCATCCGATGGATGAAGAAATACCGACGGTGAACCGGTTGAGGTCAAAGTAGCGGATATCTTTTTCCCTATCAAACCAGACTTTCCCATTCCGGTGATTACAATTCTACCTTTTGTATTAAGCATTAACCGTACAGCATTTGTGAAATGTTCATTAAGCCTGTCTATACTTTTTGATATTGCTTCGGATTCAATTTCCAATACTTCTTTTCCGGAATCAATAATGCTCATTGAGTTATATTATATATCTTTTTTAGCCATATTAACAGAGAATTTATTTTTTTCAATTCAAGTGAATTGGCTCCGTCCGAATATGCATTCGGGGGATTAGGATGAACTTCAAGAAAAACTCCATTCGCACCTGCTAAAACTCCGGAACCTGCTATGATAGGGATAAACTCAGGATCACCACCTGTAACTCCATCTATTGCAGTAGGTCTCTGAACCGAATGGGTTGCATCTATTATCACCATATACCCGCTCTTCTTCATTTTCGGAATATTTCGAATATCAACTACAAGATTTCTATAACCGAAAAAAGTTCCTCGCTCCGTAAAAAGGATATTATCATTATCGGTAGACCTTATCTTTTCCGCAACATGTTCCATATCTTCAGGAGCCATATATTGACTTTTCTTTACATTAACAGGGAGGCCGGTTTCTCCTGCAGCAATAAGAAGATCCGTTTGCCTACATAAAAATGCCGGAATTTGTATTATATCAATAATTTCGGAAACAATTTTTGCCTGCCATGCTTCATGGATATCAGTGGTAACGGGAATCCCAAACTCACTCTTCACCTTTTCCAAAATCCTTAATCCTTCATTTATTCCAGGTCCTCTCGGTGAACTGATTGAAGATCTGTTCGCTTTATCAAATGATGCTTTAAATATCAAATCAATACTCATCTCATCACTGATTTCTTTGAGAAATTCAGCTATTTTTAGTGTAATATCCTCAGTTTCGATCACGCATGGTCCCATAATCATAAACAACTTTTCTTTTTTTAATTCTATATTTCCAACCTTCAAGATTACTCCTCCGAATTTCTTATTTCTTCCAAGTCAGCTGTTGTCATCAAGATTTTCCTCTGGTTCTTTGTATTTGAAGATGATACAACTCCCATGCTTTCCAACTGATCAATTAATCTCCCTGCTCTTGCATACCCTATACTCATCTTCCTCTGAAGAAATGATGCTGATGCTTGTCCTGATGATATAATCGTTTCCGCAGCTTCAAAAAACATTTTATCAAGTTCGCCATTATTTGCAGTTGTTTCCGGTTTTACTTTTGGTTTCAAGACTTCAGTATTAAAATCGGGTTTTCCTTTCTTTGACAAAAATTTAACCACTCTAAGAGCCTCTTCTTCGGAAACAAAAGAACAGTGAGCCCTAACAAGGGTAGCTGATTTAGGGGGTAAAATGAGCATATCTCCCTGTCCGAGCAACTTTTCGGCACCCATATAATCAATTATTGTTTTCGAATCATTTCTCGAAGGTACGGCAAAGGCTATTCTTGACGGAAAATTATTCTTAATCGTTCCGGTTATTACATCAACCGATGGTCTTTGTGTTGCCAAAATGAGGTGAATTCCCACTGCCCTGGCCTTTTGTGCAATTCTTGCTACATTATATTCTATCTCCTTTGAAGATTCCATCATTAGATCTGCAAATTCATCTATTATGATCACTATGTACGGAATTTTTTCACTATCCTCCAAAGAATCAATGATATCGTCACCCGAATTTATCAACAAGCTAAGTCTTTTATTATACTGTTCAATATTTCTAACCTGCAACTGTGCAAGCTTCTTATACCTCTTCTCCATTTCAAATACCGCCCAATCAAGAGCATTCTTAGCCAATTTAGGATTAACAACAACCGGAGTAAGAAGGTGAGGAAGTGCATTATAGATCGCCAATTCAACACGTTTTGGGTCAATTAGAATTAGTTTAACATCATCAGGAGAAGATCGGAAGATTATACTCAAAATTATAGTGTGAATTGCCACACTCTTACCACTTCCTGTTGCACCGGCTATGATCACATGTGGCATTTCCCGCAGATCGGTTGTAAAAATTTCACCGCTCTTTGTTTTTCCAAGAGCAATTGTTAAAGGAGAACTACCGGATAGATATTCCTCCGACTCAATTATTTCTCTTAAATGAATTATCTCCCTTTTTTTATTTGGAATCTCAATTCCTATCGCTTTTTTCCCTAAGATTCTTTCAATCCTAACATATTGAGCTTCCGCTACAAGAGCAAGATCTTCTGCCAGATTTACAACATCCTTTACCTTAACACCTATATCGGGAACAAATTCATATGTAGTAATAACAGGACCGGGAGTATATTCAAGTATCTCCCCCTTTATCTTGAACTCATTCAATCTTGCGGATAATTCATTTTTTTTCTCTTCCAATTCTCTAAAATCAATTTTGCTTCTTTCCGTTGATGCATCAAGATAGGATAACGGAGGAGAAACATACTTTTCCGATCTGCTTAGAATAGTATCCATCCCACTGAGCAAAGGGGGGTCTTCGGGGAATCCACTCGGTTTTTTTATTATATCTCTTTTTTGATTGAATGTTTTCGTCTTTTTGATAGGAATCTTATTCTTTTTATCAACTTTATCCATAGCTCCATCGCCATGCTTTTTCCTGAGTCTCTTTCTCATCTTCCATTTTTTATATCTATCATACTGGCTTGTATGGATTTTTTTTAATAAGGTAAAAAAGATAAATGAAGTTCGCTTTAGCGTCATTAATATTTTCTGAAGTGACAGTTTGGCAATCATCATAAGTGAGACGAAAATCAATATAAAAAATAAAAGAAATGTTAAAAATCCTTTGATTTCGGATTCAAAAAAATCATTGATAAAAAAACCTACAATTCCTCCGCTTTTTATATTAACCTTATCAATTAAAGAATAAGGCTTTACATTTGACAGTAGTGCGGAAAATGATATTAACAATAAAATAAATCCCGAACTTTTCGTATAAAAATTTACAATCTTTTTGTTCAAGAAGAAATATATCGTTACAAATAAGAAATAGAAGAACAGTACAAATGATGCATAACCGAACATTACGTATAAAAAAGCTGAAATTTCCGAACCTATTTTTCCACCGTAATTTTCTACAACGGTGTTCATTGTCGAATGAAAAAAACTCGGATCGAAAGGAGAATAACTGATTAAACTGAAAATCATTATGATTGAGAAAAAAAGAAATACAATTCCTAATAATTCACTTTTTATCGATAATTCGTAAGAATTTAGACTATCTCTTTTTTTCTTATTCATTGAGTGTCAGTATATTATCAGGGTGAATTTTTGTCAAGAATTCCTAAAACCTATACTACTCCCAATTTAGTATTACTTTACCGCAATTACCCTCCTCCATAACCTTGAAACCTTGCAAAAAATCATTTACATGGAATCGGTGTGTAATAATTGGAGTCAAATCAAGTCCGGATAAAATCATCTGCTCCATTTTATACCATGTTTCAAACATCTCCCTTCCATAAATACCTTTAAGCTGAAGAGCTTTAAAAATAATCTTATCCCACTCAACAGTAGTTTCATTAGGCAGTATTCCAAGTAAAGAAATCTTCGATCCGTTATACATATTCTCTATCATTTCATTAAATGCACTTGGAGCACCGGACATCTCCAATCCGACATCAAAGCCAACCATTCCAAGCTCCTTAACGGCATCGGATATCTTTTCTTTTATCGGATTCACAACTCTCGTAGCTCCCATCTTTTTTGCAATTTCAAGCCTGTAGTCACTTATATCAGAGACTACAATGTATCTTGCACCGGCAAATCTGCAAATTGCGACAGCCATACTTCCAATCAGTCCGGCTCCTGTTATAAGAACATCTTCTCCGACAACCGAGAACGATAAAGCCGAATGAGTTGCATTTCCGAACGGATCAAATATTGAAGCGATCTCATCACTTATTTTTTCATTCAATTTTATAACATTTGAAGACGGTACCATAACATATTCCGCAAAAGAACCGTCTCTATTTACCCCGATTCCAACAGTATTTTCACAGACGTGCTTTTTACCTCTTCTACAATTTCTGCAATGTCCGCAAGCAATATGGCCTTCTCCGGTAACACGATCTCCAATTTCAAAGTTTGTTACTCCTGATCCCATTTCAGCAATAATACCCACATATTCATGACCGATTGTCATAGGAGTCTTAATTGTCTTTTTTGACCAATCATCCCATTTGTAAATATGGAGATCAGTACCACAAATAGCAGTCTTTTTCACTTTAATTAATACATCATTCACGCCATATTCAGGGATATCTATCTCTTCCATCCACAACCCTTTTTCCGGTCTTTTTTTCACTAACGCCTTCATTTTTGCCTCCAATATTATTTTAATTCAGGGGAAGCTGTAATTCAAGAAAAATATCACCCGATTTTTCATTTACCTAAACCTCTCCCTCTTTTTCTCTTGAAATTTTATTATGAACACTATAGTATTACCCAATTGGAGATACTAATGAAAAGAGTCATTATTGTTTTAATCCTAATAGTTTCGGCAATTAATATTTTCCCTTCAAATACAGCCAAACCACCGATTCCAAACACTGTTTTTAAAGGACAGAAAATTGACCTTAGCAATATTAAAGATATTTCTCAGATTAGAATTGACGGTATAGTAATAAAATCCAAATCTTTTCGGATAGAAAAAACCGGCACTGTAAAAATAATGGTGACCACTTCAAAAGGAAATTTTAATTATTACGTACATTCAATTCCTGGGGTTTTGACAATCATACCACCAATTTTAGCTATTTTACTTGCGATGATATTTAAAGAGGTTGTAACGGCATTATTCGTCGGTGTTTTTGCCGGTGCTTTACTTCTTAATAATTTTAATATTGTGAAATCATTCTTTAATGTAGTTGATAAATACATAATCAATGCCATCGTAGACCATGATAGAGCATCCATAGTTATTTTTACTCTGCTACTCGGAGGAATGGTAGGAATAATTACTAAAATAGGTGGCTTCAAAGGAATAGTGGAAGGATTATCTAAAAAAGTAAACTCCGCACGCTCAACACAGATGTATACTTGGTTGATGGGAATTTTTATCTTTTTTGATGACTATACCAATACTCTTATCGTAGGAAATACTATGAGACCGTTATCTGACAAATGGAAAATTTCCAGAGAAAAATTATCCTATATAGTTGATTCCACAGCGGCACCTATGGCTTCGCTTGCATTGATTTCAACATGGATAGGTTTTGAAATCTCACTGATAAACCAATCACTCAAAGCCTACAACATAAACTATGATGCATACACACTTCTCCTTTCATCAATTCCTTTGAGATACTATTCAATGTTATCTCTATTTTTTGTTTTTCTGGTTTTTATGTTAAAAAAAGATTTCGGTCCTATGTTAAAAGCAGAGAGAAGAGCAAGAAAAGGACTTTTAATGAACGAGAAAGCAATACCGCTTTCCGACTTTGAATCTTCCGCACTAACCCCATCCAAATATATAAATCCCAAATGGTACGATGGAGTTATCCCGATTGTAACGGTAATACTAACAACTTTTTTAGGACTTTATATTTCCGGAAAATCAGCTCTTGCCACTTCAAATAATCCGGTAGGAATAAAATCATTATTTTCAATTTTATTCTCCGGATCAGCTTTAAAAGACCTTGGTTCGATAATATCCTCTGCAGACTCCTTCAAAGTCTTACTGTGGGCATCACTCATGGGAGTTATCTCGGCACTTTTTTTATCTATAGTCAGAAAAATATTGAAAATGAGAGATGCAATAACATCAATGGTTCAAGGGATGAAATCTATGATAATGGCGATACTTATTCTCGTAATGGCGTGGTCGCTCGGGGTAGTTCTCGTAAAACTTAAGACAGCCGATTATTTGGTTTCACTTATTTCCTCGAACCTTGATTATCATTTTTTCCCTGCTATTGTATTCTTCTTCTCAGCCATTATTTCTTTCTCTACCGGAACATCCTGGGGAACTATAAGTATTATGTTTCCTTTGGTAATACCAATAACCATCGGACTCCTCGCAAATTCTCAAGATCTAAAGCACTTTTTAATAATCACAATTTCATCGGTACTCGCCGGATCTGTTTTCGGAGATCACTGCTCACCTATTTCGGATACCACAATCATGAGTTCAATGGCATCTTCCTGTGATCATATAGATCATGTCAAAACACAAATACCATACGCCTTGACGGTCGCCGGAATAGCCCTTATGGGAGGGATACTACCCATATCGTTCGGCGTCCCTTATGTAATAACTGTAATCGGAACTATCGGTATGATTTTTTTGACAATATTTTTTATCGGAAAAAAAGTTTGACACATTTATAGAACAAACTTAAAAAACAAGTATATCGAACTAAAAGCGGTTAAAAATACAATTCCGGCAATGCTAAGAACGATAAGCCATTTCGGTGGAGTTGTCCCTTTGGGCATGTTCTTTCCGGTAACCACTTTATAGTTCATTACAGCAAGGATAGGTGCGGTAAGAAAAGATAAGGTTGTTGCCAGTGTTACCATAAAAAGCATACTGCCTTTCAGTAGACTTAATAATAAAATTGATCCGAAAGCTACAATAATCATCCATGAAAAATATAAAATATCTCCATGATTCTCATAAGAAAACTTCGAAAAAATCATTACCGTAGATTCTTTCATTACTCTTGAAAACGCATCAAGACAAGTTAACGTTGTACTAAACATTGTTGCAATTGCGGCTATGGCAATTATATACCTGCTCCATTCTCCGATACTTCCGGTATACAATGAAATAAATTGTCCGGCAAATACGGAACCGTTATTTGACAACACTTCCCCCGATCCGAATATAACCATCGCTCCCAATGAGAGGAAAAGTAGTGAGATAATTGATGTTCCGACATATCCCAGATTAAAATCAAAGAGAGTTGTTTTCATATCCTGCTTATAACCTAAATCCTTGTTCTTCTCAATTGTCCAAATGGAACTCCAAACGGAAATATCTATTGCAGACGGCATCCATCCCATTAGTGCTATCATAAATGGTATCCCCGTTTTATCCCAAATAACCGGAACAACGGCACCGGTTCTGTTTCTAAAACCGAATTTTGCAAGTGCAACAAAGAAAGCAACTATAGTGGTAACCGCTAAAACAACTATTATAATCTTCATAAATTTATCAAGAATCGAATACTTGCCAAATATAAGAATTGTTACCGAAATCATAAGAATAATAACCGCAAAAACCACCGGTGAAAATATCTCTCCGGTAAGCCAAGATACTAATCCCGAAGTTACTACCGTTACGGCAGCTTGGATCGTGAACATGGTACCTACCGTTAGGATAAAATATAAAATAAAATATCTCTTCCCCATATCTCTGTAACCGAAAATTAAAGTTTTACCGGTTGCCGCCGCATAACGAGCACCGAATTCAAAAAATGGATATTTGAATAAGTTAGCAAGAACAACAATAAAAACCAATGCATAACCGTAACCGGCTCCCGCTCTTGTAGATTGTACAAGGTGTGAAACACCTATTGCCGCTCCGGCCCACAACAAACCGGGACCAAGACTTTTTAATGATATCGATGGTTTATTTCTATCTGTTTTCATGACCTTTTATATGGAAATTTTATTACACCGGAAGTAATTCTTCAAGGAATTTAAAATGTATGGTATCATACGTTTTCAAAATTCAAAAATTCGGGAGGAAAAATGGCAGAAAAAAAAGCTACAAATGTTGTATGGCATGAACACATAGTGAAAAGAGAAGATAGAGAAAAACTTCTTAACCAAAAAGGTACTCTACTTTGGTTCACCGGACTATCTGCAAGTGGCAAATCTACGGTTGCAAACGAAGTTGCTTCCAGACTTTTTAATTCGGGTAAGCTCACATATGTCCTTGACGGAGATAATGTAAGGCACGGTCTCAATAAAAATCTTGGGTTTTCACCTGAAGATCGTGAAGAAAATATCAGAAGAATTTCCGAAGTTGGAAATCTATTCGTGGATTCCGGAATAATAACCACTACGGCATTTATATCTCCTTACAGAAAAGACAGAGATAACGCAAGAGAGATAATCGGTAAAGGTAGATTTATTGAGATTTTCGTAAAAGCCTCCATTGAAACTTGTGAATCGAGAGATCCCAAAGGATTATATAAAAAAGCAAAAAGCGGTGAAATAAAAGAATTTACCGGAATTTCGGCTCCATATGAAGAACCTCTAAATCCGGAAATAACACTTGATGCTGATAATCAAACAATAGAAGAAGAAGTTGAAACCGTTTTACAATATTTGAGTGACAACAATATCATTTAAAATGATTCATTTTAGTGTTGAAATTTCTAAAAAGATATACTAATTTATAAGTGTTGGTTGTGTACCAACTTTAAAAATCTTGTAAGCACAGGGCATTTACGTCCTGTGCTTTTTTTTATTCCTATAAATTTGATAATACTTGATATATGAATGCTGTAAGTAATGAAAAAAGATATAAATAAAAAACGATATTGAATATTGACTCCAAAGATTGTAAAAATTCTTTCTTCTTCAGACTCTTTTTAAATATATAGAATAAAATGAGTATAATTAATAATACTACTCTAAATTTCATTGAGTCATATTCAAAAAAACAGATTACTCGATTGTTTACTCCATTTCATCCCAGTTTTTTCCAGTTTTAATTGATACCGTTAACGGAACCATCAACTCCAAACTATTCTCCATTTCATATTTGACTAATTTTCTTAACTCCATCTCTTCCTCGGGAGGAAGTTCAAATATAAGTTCGTCATGAACCTGCATAACCATTTTACATCTCATTTTTTCTATTTTTTTGTCAATTCTGATCATAGCAACCTTTATAATATCAGCCGCACTCCCCTGTATAATCGTATTAATTGCCATTCTGCGACCGTTATCCCTGATATTCTTATTTGCACTTGAAATCTCGGGAATGGGTCTTATCCTTCCAAGTATTGTTTTTACACTCATTGTCTCTTCACAATCTTCAATAACATCATCGATGAATTTTCTTACTCCTTTGTATTTGTCAAAATACATATCAATAAAGTTTTTCGCTTCTCCGTAACTAACCTCAAGTTCTTTTGAAAGTGAAAAAGGACCGGAACCGTAAAGTACTGAAAAGTTGATAATTTTTGCCCTTTTTCTCCTTTCATGATCGGTTAAAAACAGATCTTTTCCAAATACTTTGTCAGCAGTGTATTGGTGGATATCAAATTCATTTTGAAAAGCCTCCACGAGATTCTCATCTTTGGAAAAATGTGCCATTACACGTAATTCTACCTGTGAGTAATCCGCTGAAAGAAGAATATTTCCTTTTTCAGCTATAAATCCCCGTCTGACAGAAACTCCTCCGATCTCTCCAACCGGAATATTTTGTAGGTTCGGATTGGAAGAAGATAGTCGTCCCGTTGCAGCAACGGTTTGGTTGTAAGAAGTATGTACTCTGTCAAAACCGTCAACCGTATCAATCAAACCATCAATAAACGTAGAGTTTAACTTTTTTAATGTCCGAAAATCTATAATATTTTGAATGATCGGAAATCCTCTCAACTCATGCAAAACTTCACTGTCAGTTGAATATACACCTGTCTTTTTAGTTTTTTTAGAAGCAGGCAATCCCATTTTCTCAAAAATAAAAACCCCTAATTGCTGTGAAGAATTGAGGTTAATGTCATATCCGGCTGCATTATGTAATTCCGTTTCCAGCCTTTTAATTTTATTTGATAATAACTCGGAACATTTTTTAAAGTAATTAACATCAAGTTTTACTCCTTTAAATTCAATCTTTGACAATACTTCGGATAAAGGGATCTCAACATTAGAATAGAGATCATTCATACCTTTTTGCTTAATCACTTTTTTCAGTTTATCCACAAGAAGCAAAGATAATACTGAATCATCAATACAATATCTTCCGGTGTCCTCAATCTTTATATCTGAAATGCTCTTTTTGCTCTTCCCTTTTCCCGTTAATTCGTCAAATGTCTTCTGATTATATTCAAGAAATTCATAGGTAAGTTCTTTAAGCTTGTGAGTTCTTCTGTTTGGGAAAAGTAGGTATGACAATATCATAGAATCATCTGAGATTCCTTTTACTTCAATTCCTTTATGTCGAAGATGAAGCGTATCAAACTTTAAATTATGTCCTGTTTTTTTTATATTTACATCAGCAAAAATATCTGCAAACAACTCTCTGAAATCTTCAAAAACAATTTTTACCTTACCATTCTCATCTTCAGGGAATATAAACGGTAAATAATACCCTGAATCAAAAAATGCCATTGATAAACCTACAATCTCCGACTTGAAAAAATCAAGTCCGGTCGTTTCAAGATCAAAAGCAAAATATCCTTCTTTTAAAACCTTTTTCTTTAAGATTTGCAATCCTATTTGATCAAAAACCATAACATAATCAATGTCCGGAAGATTATTATCTTTCTTTTCATCAATTCCCAGTCTTTTTAGAATGGAATTAAAGGAGAACCTCCTGTAGAAATCAATAAGTTCCTTTCCTATAGTTAACGGATATTCCCAGTTTTTCTCCTCTATTTTAAGACCCGATACCATTCTTAAATCAACTAAAGACCTCGACATTTCCAAAGATTGGATATCACTAAATATCTTTTTCCTATACCTTTCTTCAAGTTTGTCGGGATTATTAAGTATATTATCAAGAGAATCAAATT
This sequence comes from uncultured Clostridia bacterium, assembly GCA_964422395.1. Lineage (GTDB taxonomy): Bacteria > Acidobacteriota > Aminicenantia > UBA2199 > UBA2199 > UBA647. Next base: position 66,584 of record CAYRAO010000006.1, on the reverse strand, counting down.
TTATCAGAATTTTTTTTGCCCCTTTATCCCCGATCCCGTGAACTCCCGGAATATTATCCGAAGAATCTCCTGTTATTGTAAGATAATCTGATATCTGCTCCGGATATAATCCGAAAAAATCTTTAATCCCGTCTCTATCAAGTTCCCGTTTCTCCTTAGGATGCCAAATAGTTACATTTCCGTTTACAAGCTGATAAAGATCTTTATCAGCAGAAAAAATAATTGCCTTTTCATTGTCTTGCAATCCGAAAGTTATCTGGGCTATAATATCATCCGCTTCAAAACCGGGAAATTCAATATATTTAATTCCTCTATTCTTTAAATACTCCTTAACAAAAGGAATTTGTATTACAAGATCTTCGGGTGGAGCATCCCTATTTGCTTTATATGCCGGATATATTTTATTTCTAAAAGTTTCACCCTTTGAGTCGAAAGCAACAACTATCTTATCCGGATTTAGATCGGAAATAAGTTTCTCAACTCTGGAGACAAAACCGAACAGAGCACCTGAAGGTTCTCCTTTCAGCGTCCTCATATTCCTATTGATATAATAGGAACTGAATATGAGATACATTGCATCAATTATTAGAATTCTAAGGTACATTAAAATAAAATTCAGGTATCGGATGCTTCAGACATGAAATTGAGTACCATCTCATCTAAGCTTTCATCTTCAATCTGTTGAGTTTCCATAGAAATTAAATGTAAAAAATTACCTTTTTTTAATTCTGCTATAACTTGATCATGCTGAGTTTTCATCATAGCTTTTACCTTCTTCCTCAGTTCGTTACGTTCAAGCTTCAAATGACCGTATGACATACGCCTGGAAAGTAATATTTCACCACTATGATAAACAAGAGTCTCCATTGTCGGATTTCTTTCACCTTTATCTTCGGTTTGAATATGAAAAACTTCATCACGGTACTTAATATCAGTATTAAATCCGATAATCATAAACAAACAATAGTGTATATCGGAAAATTTGTCAAGATGAATTCGGCAATTCACGACTCTTTTCTAATCATTATTTTTTTTTTCCACTTATCGGTCTGTTCATAAAGGTAATAATAATATATAATTCTGTTTTAGTTCCCATATTTAGAACAACTATGAAAAAAAAAATTATACATCTAATTGAAAAATTCAAAACTTCCGAACAAATTTTTATGATTATCATTCCGGTTATAATCGGACTACTCGGAGGACTCGGTGCTGCCGGATTAAAATTCTTAATCCATTTCTTTCAAGATATTTTTTGGAAAAACCAAAATTATTCTTCCACTTGGTTACTTACTATCCTAATTCCTGCAGGGGGTGCATTCATCGTAGGTATGATAATTTATTTCTTTTCCAGTGAAGCCAAAGGTCATGGTGTCCCTGAAGTTATGGAAGCGATATCACTACGTAATGGAATAATCAGGGCAAGAGTTGTCTTCAGCAAAGCTATCGCATCTTCCATCACAATCGCTTCCGGAGGGTCGGTGGGAAGAGAAGGACCTATTATACAGATAGGTTCGGCAATCGGATCATCACTCGGACAACTTTTTAAGATATCAAAAAGGAGAATGCAGACACTTGTCGGATGTGGAGCGGCAGCGGGAATTGCTGCGGCTTTTAATGCTCCAATAGCAGGTGCAATGTTCGCAGTCGAAATACTATTAGGAGATTTTGCCATCAGCCAATTCTCTCCGATAGTAATTTCATCTGTTACTGCAACCGTTGTTTCACGAGCTTTATTTGGGAATTATCCCGCTTTTGTAGTTCCTAAGTATGAACTCCTCCATTGGTTTGAACTGATACCATATGCAATTTTAGGACTTATTGCCGGTCTTGTAGGTATTTTATTCGTTAAAATTCTATATTTTTTTGAAGATAAATTTGATGGAGTTAAAATCCCCGATTTTTATAAAACGGCAATGGGTGGAATTCTCCTCGGGATTATCGGACTTTTATTTCCGCAAACCTTTGGAGTCGGATATAGTGCCATGAACATTGCTCTTCTCGGAAATATGGAGATACAGCTCCTTTTCGCTCTTATTTTTCTAAAAATATTGGCATCATCAATTACTCTTGGATCAGGAAGTTCAGGTGGCATATTTGCACCATCTCTTTTTATGGGAGCAATGACCGGAGGAGTATTCGGAAATTTACTTAATAAAATTTGGCCAGGTATGACTGCAGGTCCAGGTGCTTATGCTCTTGTAGCTATGGGTGCAGTTGTAGCAGCAACAACTCACGCACCGGTTACAGCAATCCTAATAATTTTTGAAATGACCAACGATTATAAAATTATTCTTCCTCTTATGATTGCAACGATAATAAGTCTGGTTGTTACAAAGACCGGAAAGGGATCAATTTATACAATTAAATTATTGAGGAAGGGAATTGACATTAGACATGGAAGAGAAATAAATATATTAAAATCGATGAAAGTAAAGGATGTTATGAGAAATAGCATTGAGATTGTGTGCCCCAAAACTTCCATAAACGAACTATCGAACAAATTTCTACTATCCGAGCACAATTTTTTCTATATAGTAAATGAAAAGAACATAATTACAGATAAAATATCCCAAACCGAACTGGCTGCAGTTGCTCCGGATTATGAAAACCTAAAAGATATAGTTGTTGCTACGGATATAGCGACACCTAATCACTTTGTAGTTACCGAGAATGACCATCTTGACAGCGTAATGAAAGAATTTGCAAAAGAGAATATAGGTGAGATACCGGTTGTAAGTGAAAAAAATCCTGCGGAAATAGTTGGTACAATTTGGAGAATTGATGTTATTTCCGCCTATAACAAAGAGATATTAAAAAGAGATCTTGCCGGTGAAATATCACATCTTATGACCGCATCGTCTTGCAAACTTCCTGTCGAGGTTGTTGAAGGTCTTTATCTCCTTGAAACCGAAGTCCCTACTAAGTTTGTCAAAAAGAAGATAAATGAACTAAATATACGTAATAAGTATCAAGTTGAAGTGGTTTTGGTAAAAAACATTTCAAAATCAAAGAAAATGGTAACTAAAATCCCCATGGGAGATTATACATTCTCCTCGGAAGACATCATACTTGTACTTGGAGAGAAGAAGCGGGTTGAGTTTGTCAGTAAACTTTAAAGAAAAATTATTATTTGATTTTAATTAAATAACTTCCGGATATTCTTAAATTATAAAACCGGAAGCCACTATAATATCATCTTGAAAAAGGACTCCAACCTGTCCGGAAGTAACAGATTTCACAGGAGAATAAAACTCAACTTTTATTGAATTGAATGAAACATCCACAACTTTTATATCTTCAAACTTGCTCATATACCTTATCCTTGCTTTGTAGTACCCTCCTCTTTTAATCTCCTTCCACATAACAGGGTCCCTTATTTCAAAACCATCCGAATACAATTCCGATTCATTTCCAAGCGTAATTGTGTTGCTCTTAACATCCTTTTTGACAACATATAGTTTTCCAGAAGAAGAAAAACCGGTTCCTCTTCTCTGCCCGACAGTAAACTTTATGGAACCGTTATGATGACCTATTTTTTCTCCGGACATATCAAGGATATCACCTTCTCTAATAAATGCAGGCATATATTTCTTAAAATAATCCAAAAGTTTGTAACCGTTTAGAAAACACACATCCTGACTCTCTTTTGAGTTTCCCAAAGGCATATCCTCAACTGTTTTCCTTACTTTATCAAGCGATATCGAAGATATCGGGAATAAAACGTTTTTAAGCCTCTCCCCTCCGATCATTGATAAAAAATATATCTGTGATTTCTTCTTTTCAATGGGCTCTTTAAGGAAATATTTCCCATCTATTTCAATTTTATCAGCATAATGTCCGGTTGCAAAAAAATCGGATTCCATGTTTTTAATTCCAAAATCCATAAGGAGTTCAAACTTAATTCTATTGTTGCAAACAACACATGGATTCGGAGTTAATCCGATTTTATATGAATCCGTAAAATACTTTACAACTCTCTTTTCAAATTCATCTCTAAGATCAATTATTTTATGTGGAACTTCAAGTATTTCTGAAAGTTTTCTTACTTTTTTTAATTTTTCATCCTCTCCGATCAGACCAAGTTTCATTGTAAGAGCAGAGACATTATACCCCTTTTCTTTAAGAATAATTATGGATGCGGTTGAGTCCTTCCCACCGCTAAAACCGACAACAACCTTCTTTTTATTCATATCCAATATTAAAATTTTCCAGTTTTACCGTAACCGGCCTCACGGCCTCACTTATTCTTAAGGCTCTTCTCTATGAAGCGGATTCAACTTCTTTGACAATCTTCTCCAGTATCGGTTCGACAATATCTCTTATTTCTCTTAAATTTTCCTCCGTATCGGATTCAAATCTGAGTACAAGTGACGGTTGAGTATTTGAAGCCCTTACCAATGCCCATCCCTTCGGAAATTTTATCCTCGCACCATCTATACTAATAACCTCATAATTTTCCTTAAACTTTGAGATTATTTTTTCAACTATCTTAAATTTAGCTTCCTCCGTAGTTTCAACCCTTATTTCAGGTGTATTAACCATTTCAGGTATGGTAGCAACCATCTCTTCAAGTGTTTGGTCGGATTTAGATAGGATTTCCAATAGACGAGCTCCCGAATATACGGCATCATCAAATCCAAACCATCTGTCATTAAAAAATATATGTCCGCTCACTTCTCCGGCAAGTATTGCATCCTCCTCAAAGATTTTTTTCTTTATGAGTGAATGTCCTGCTTTCCACATAATCGGAATTCCTCCATTCTTTTCTATTTCGGAATACAGAACTTCCGAAGCCTTAACTTCTGAAATAATTTTTCTTCCGGGATTATCCTTAAGAATAACTCTTGATAATATAACCATAAGCATATCTCCCCAAATAATTTTCCCATTCCCGTCTACAACGCCTATTCTATCCGCATCTCCATCAAATCCTATTCCGAGATCCGCTCCGGTATCCTTAACTTTTTTAATAAGATCTTGAAGATTTTCTATCTTTGTAGGATCGGGATGATGATTCGGAAACGAACCGTCAACTTCCGTAAAAATATCAATAACATCCGCTCCGAGCTTCTTAAACAGAGGAACACCGGTAATACCCCCTGTCCCGTTTCCGCTGTCAACAACTACGGTTATTTTTTTATCCAACTTTATATCTCCTAAAACATAATTGATATAATCGGAAACCATATCCTTCTTTTCAACTTTTCCGCCACCTTTTTGTTTTTGGAATCTTTCATCTCTAACTATTTCATATATCTCTCTGATTTCGGGTCCTGACAAAGCGTTTTTCCCCATCAAAGCCTTGAATCCGTTGTACTCGGATGGATTGTGCGATGCGGTAATAATAATACCGCCACCAAGCTCAAGTTTAAATACGGAATAGTAAAGAACCGGAGTAGGAACAAGCCCGATATCAACGATGTCTATTCCATACCTACACATTGTTTCTATAAAAATACGTTTTATGTTTTCAGAACTCGGTCTTCCATCCATTCCTATTGATATTCTTTTCTTTCCTTCACGAATATATACCGTTGCAAAAGCCGATGCAATTTTTTTTACCACTTCGTCGGTTAACTCGGTTTCTACAATACCTCTTATATCATATTCCCTGAAAATAGATTCACTTAATTCTGCCACTTTTCCTCCTGAAAAGAGCCATTATACTTCATGAGAGATCAATGAGCAATCATCCGGACTTCACCACTACAAAGCTTGTTGTGTTTTATAAAGATTAGTAATATAATTTTCAAATGTTCAAAAAATGGAAAAAGATAGACATCCTTATCTCAATTCTCTTCATAATCACAAATTTTTGCTACATTTTCTGTTCAAAAGATACTTTCAAATTATTTCTGTGGGTAATGATTTTAGCTGTTATCTACCGTCTACTTTCCATTGTAAAGAAAAAACTGTTTTGGCATGTTAGAAATCGTCTATTAATTTCAAGTCTTTTCCTTATAATAACACCACTTATATTCCTTGTAATATTCTTCTTTATTTTCCTAAATATGGTGATTGCACAGTATGGGATTACAATTGTTGATAACATTATGGATGCAAGGCTCAAACAACTTGAAATATCTACATTAAATTATTTTGAAACCGATTCAAGAGAAGGTATGGAAAAGCTAATAGAGCGGGCGGTAATTCTTGATAAAGGTATAGATTTTTTAAATGTTGTATTTTTTGAAAATTCCGGAAACGGATATAAAAAATTCTTTAGCTATCCTAAAAATTTTAATCATAAGAAACTACTTATCGAAGAATTTAAAGGTTATTTTGTAATAGACGGGAAGCTATACCACGGAGTTCTTAAAAAGAAAAAAAGATTTGCAATCCTTTTTGCAACAACCATAAATCAAAAATTCATGGATGAATTTTCAACTATCAGTGATTTTAAAATCAAGTATCAGGATGTAGGTGAAAAACTTATCTTTGATTTTCAGGATTCATATCAAACCGACAACAAAAATGAAGAAACTTTCTTTCTCCCCCACATGCTTCAATATGACTATCTTGACTTTGATAGTATAGTAGATTCAAAACCTGAACTTAAGAAGAAGTTTTTTCTCCTTTTAATAGATTACGAAAAAACTTTTAACAGAATAGAAATTGTCAATTCGGCAAAAACTCAAACATTTGTAAGAAAACTGATTTACTTTCTAATCTTCTTGTTTGGTACATTTATCATTATTTCATTTATTATCGGTTTTAGAATGATAAGAGTTGTAACAAAATCAATAAACCAGATAACAAAAGGGATACAACAGGTCAGGAAAGGTGACTTTAACGTAAAGATTAAAACAAATTCAGGTGATCAACTCCAATATCTCGGTGATTCCTTTAATGAGATGACATCGGGAATTAAAAGACTATTGGTTGAGGAAAAGAAGAAGCAAAGACTTGAAGAAGAACTTAACATAGCAAGAATGATACAATTAAAACTTCTCCCGAAAGATTCTCTAACAACAAATGAATTCGAGTTGGCGGCAACAAACATCCCAGCTTTGGAAATTGCAGGTGATTATTTTGACTATTTTTACAGAGACGGGGAATCACTTTCAATCCTCGTTGCCGATGTCTCGGGAAAAGGAACCAGTGCCGCCTTCTACATGGCAGAATTAAAAGGACTTGTAAACTATTTACAAAAAAAAGATATGTCCCCGTCTCTCCTTCTTTCGGAATGTCACTTTACACTTAATGAATCTTTTGATAAGTCCACATTTATCACAATTAGTATCGCAAAATTTTTAATTAAAAAAAAGAAATTCATCCTTTCACGTGCAGGTCATACACAAGCGATTTTTTATAAAAAAAAGATCGGCAAATGTATTGAGTTAAATCCTAAAGGAATGGCTATTGGACTAATCAATTTTTCGGCGGAAAAGATTGAAGAAGTTGAACAGAGATATAATAAAGGTGACATACTTTTTCTCTTTTCGGACGGATTATCGGAAATAATGAACAATGAAGGAGAAATGTTGGGACTTGATCCGGTAAAAAATATTATTTCGGAAAATGCGGAATTATCTCCTAACGAGATAAAGCAAAAACTGCTTGATCTTAGTATTGAATTCTCCCATAAAAAAAATAATAAAGATGATCTGACCTTTATTATTCTCAAGGTAAAATAGTGTATAAGGAATTGGAAGAAAAACTCAAATATTCATTTCGAAATATAACTTTACTTACGGAAGCACTTACTCACACTTCTTTTAACGAAGGGAAAAAAAAGAATCGGGTCCATGATAATGAAAGACTTGAATTTTTAGGTGATTCAATTATTAATCTGGTAATAACCGACTACCTTTATCGAAAGTTTGATAAGCTACAAGAAGGAGATCTTTCAAAACTAAAAGCACATTTAATCTCAAGCAGATTTTTATTTAATCTCGCACAATCCATAGGTATGAGTTCATACATTTTCTTGGGAAAAGGTGAAGAAAAGAATGGAGGCAGAAATAATGTAAGGATAATCGCCTCTCTATTTGAAGCGGTTGCAGGAGCAATATATCTTGATTCAAATTTTAAAACAACTTCTGCGGTCTTAATTAGATTTTTTGAATATTTTCTCGAAAAACATGTAGAGAAAAATATAAAAATAAATGATTATAAATCGGAGCTTCAAGAAATAATTCAAAGAGATGATAATTCCTTGCCGGAATATGTTCTGTTAGAAGAATCAGGGAAACCTCCGTATACTCAATTCATTTCCGCCGTATACATCAACAATAAAAAAATGGGAAAAGGGAAAGGGAAAAGCAAGAGGCAGTCCGAACAAAGTGCAGCTTTTGATGCACTATTAAAGATTAGTGATTTTGTTAACTACGAAAAAGTTTCCGAAGTTTTCTTTATAAAAAATGATTAAATTAACTCTTCCTGATGGTTCGGATTTTTTAATTAATTCAGATCAAATAAGCCATATTAAAGCCGTTGATCCGGCAATAATCATATTAAAAAACGGAGAAGAGATAAAAGTCAAAGAATCATATATGACAGTTATAAATCATATGAAAGCAACTTCATATTCTAACGAGAGTATTACTCAGTGATATACAAAAACCGGAATTGTTCCGTCTTCTATAACTCCCCTTGACGCATGACCGAAAAATAGTTTTGACAAACCTTTCTCACCATAAGCTCCCATTACTATTGAGTTTACTTTTTCCTTCTTGGCAAATGCCAGAATCTCTTCACCGGCATTCCCTACCCGCTTCACTTTTTCAATTTTTATTTCATGAGATTTAAAATATTTCTCAACTTTCTCTAAAACATCATTTGCATCTTCAAGATTATCATTTACATTAATCACGTATATTTTTTTTGCATAAGGGTTTGATTTATGGAATCTCTGATACATTTTCATAGCTTTGGAGGAACTTACCGTATCATCATAAGCTATAAGAACTTTCTTATTATTCTTTGTAAACTTTGAAGGAACAGCAAGAACGGGACAAACTCCCGATTCAAGTAATTCTTTTAATGTATCACCAGGTTCCGGCGTTGTTTCAAAATGAAAAAAAGTTCTTAATCCGGTGATAATAAGATCGGAAGTTTTACCCATGTCAATAATTTCATCTACAGGATCACCTGATTTTGAATATCTTTCATAATCTACTTTAGCATCATTACACTCATCTTCGAACTCATCTAAAAAGGTTTTGATTTTCCCTATAGCCTTATTTTTTTTAAATGTTTTCAAATGTTCGGCATAGTAGCTGGCACCTATTCCCGCACCTATTGCACTCTCATTTATCTCCTCAGTGTCTACAACTCCAAGTCCGACAACAATTCCATCACTTTTTTTTACCATATCTATTGCCACTTTTGTAGCTACCTTTGAATAATCGGATCCATCCAAGGGAACTAAAATTCTTCTCGCCATTTTTCCTCCAAGTTGAAATAATAAATATTATGTCCCTTTTTGTCAAGAAATAATGTGAGTTAAATTAAACACCAACCTATTAATATTGTACAAATAAGAGTTTTAATATTGAGAGATACATATCTAACATTCTTGATTTTTATCAATTTCTAAAGTAAAATTTTCACATGAGTGACTACTATAAAATTTTGAATGTTTCGAAAAAAGCAACTATTGCCGAAATAAAGAAATCATATAGAAAGCTTGCAAGAAAATACCATCCGGATTTAAATCCCGGAGATAAAGTGGCGGAAAAGAAATTTAAGGAAATCACCGAAGCATATGAAGTTTTGAAAGATCCTAAAAAAAAGAAACAGTACGATACTTTCGGTTCTGCCGGTCCCAATTTCAATTCAAGTGGAAAAAGACCCGATTTTACCGGTTTTGATTTTAATACAACCGGATCAAGTTCATTCGGAGATATCTTTGAAACAATTTTTGGAAATTTCGGTGGAGACTCTCAACGTTCAAAAAGCAGAACAAAAAAACCTCAACGAGGTGAAGACCTCCATTACGCTATGAATATAAGTTTCATTGATTCGGTAAAAGGTATTGAGGCTCCGATTCAAATCTTTAATAAAGTTATATGTAGTGAATGTAAAGGGGAAAAAATAAGTAAAAATTCCAAAATTTCAAAATGTTTGATCTGTAATGGAACCGGAAAAGTTGAACGGCAAACAGGTTTTATGAGATTCGCTTCTCCCTGTACAAGTTGTGGTGGTACCGGTCATACTTCCGGAGATAAGTGTAAGACATGTAACGGAGAAGGGAGAATCGGATCAAATTCAAAACTAAAAGTAAAAATTCCTGCCGGAGTTGAGAATAATTCAAAAATAAGGTTGACAGGAAAAGGAAATTCCGGTTTTTTCGGAGGAAAAGCAGGAGACCTTATAATAACAATATCCGTTACACCTCACAAATTTTACAAAAGACGCGGATACAATCTCGAAATTGAGTTACCCGTTACATTCAGGGAAGCTGCACTCGGGTCAAAAATAGAGGTACCTACAATTGAAGGTAAAGCATTATTAAAAATACCTCCTTCTACAAGTTCAGGGCAAAAATTGAGGCTAAAGAACAGGGGAATCCCTAATCCAAAAACCGGTTCAAAGGGTGATATGTTTATTGTTATTAAGATTGTTCCACCTTCGACAAAAGATATTGAAGTGAGAGAAATGCTAAAAAGGATTGAGGAAAAAGCACCCTATAATCCTCGAAAGGAGTTTGAATGGTAAAAGAAAAGGTATATATGATCTCTTATGTATCTTCAAAATATAATATACATCCTCAGACACTAAGACTGTATGAACGGGAGGGGCTTCTTGTGCCGAACAGGTCAAAAGGCAATACAAGACAATATACGGAAGATGATCTGAGGAAACTTGAATTTATTCTTAACCTATCACGTGAAATGGGAGTAAATTTGGCTGGAATTGATATCATATACAATATGAAAACAAAAATGGAAAAAATGGAAGAAGAATTTTCAAAGTTTCTTGATGAGTTAAAAAAAGAATTTTTTTCAGGTAAGGAAAATCTCTTTGAACAAAAAAAAAATTCTCTCGTAAAAATTTCTTCTCCCAAAATTACTCTGTTTAACGATGACCTTAAAAAATAAATCAACTTCATCAAACTCCTTGAAGTCGTATTTTCAAAGAATAAGCGGAATCAAGATTCTCTCAAAAGAAGAAGAGTTTGACCTTGTTAAAAAAGCAAAAGACGGTGACATGGATGCTTTTAAAAAAATCATAGTAGCCAATCAAAAGTTGGTTATTAAAGAATCATTAAAATACTATTTTAAAGATGACAGTTTTCTCGACCTTATAAATGAGGGAAACAAAGGATTAATAGAAGCATTGAAAAGATTTGACGAATCAAGAGGGAATAGATTCTACACTTATGCCGTCTGGTGGGTTAGAAGTGAAATTAGAAGATATTTATCAAAAAACCAAAATATTATATCTTTTCCTGACATTTTTTTTAATAATTATCTTGGTTTTAAAAAAGTATTATATAAAATGACCAAAGATCTGAAAAGACAACCTACGGAGGAGGAACTCTCTGCAAAGCTGAATATCCCGATAAAAAAAGTTAAAGTTATGTTAGCAATTCCAAATGAGATTATTTCTTTGGATAATCAGATATCAGGTGATCAACCGGCGGCACTTTCTACAGTAATAAAAGATAAAAATGCAACGGATCCGCTTGATATCCTAACAGAAGAATCAATTCGTAAATCCGTGATTGATAATATAGATAAACTGACTGAGAAAGAGGCAAAAGTAATAAAGCTCAGATTCGGTTTTAAAAAAGACGATCCGATGCGTCTACGAGAAATTGCCCAAAAAATGGACATGAGTCCTGAAGGTATAAGAAGAATTGAGGCAAGAGCAATTCTTAAATTAAAAAAGATGCTTCTTAAGCAGGGAGTATTAGGAGTATTGAATTGAGCAAGGTTAAATGTAGAAAATGCAACGATACGGGATGGGAAAAGCTGATAAAAGATAAAAAAGAGTACTTAAAAAAATGCACATGCAGAAAACTGGAAATTTTAAAAGACAAATGTATCTCTGCAAATATACCTGTAAAGTTTGCCGGCTACATGCTTGAAAACTTCGGAACTGAAAACGGGGATGAATCGTTGATAAGATTAGTTGATATTGCAAATAATTTTATCAACAATTATCCGGCAGGTAAGGGGATAATTCTTCATGGTGAAACAGGTAGAGGTAAAACCCACCTTTTAAGTGCTATTTCAACAGAAATATTTAAGAGATATCCTGCTTCCGATATCTACTATATAGATTGGAATGACATGGTAAGAGAGATGAAAAGTGGTGAATCTCACACTTTTCGTGATTTTCAAGTGATTAACAATACTATAGATAGAATGTCCAAAGCAGATCTTTTGATAATTGATGAGTTGGGAGCATCATCACCGAGTCAATGGGTAAGAGATAATATCTATTACATAATTAACCATAGATACAATAGGCAAAAAATAACACTTTTTGCAACAAATTATTTTGATGAGAGCATTGACGGACGACCTACTCTTAAAGAAAAAGTCGGAGATAGAATAAGAAGCAGAATTTTTGAGATGGCAAAATCTTATAATCTTTCAGGAATAGATTATAGACAAAAATACAAAGACTAATCAGGAGGATAAACATGAATGATGATATGGCATTCATAAGTGAGAAAATAAAAAAAGAGGGTGAAATAATAACAAAAATAATTTCTGAAATGGAAAAAGTTATTGTAGGTCAAAAGATTCTTCTCGAAAGAATCATGATTGCTTTGATTACTTCAGGACATATTCTTTTGGAAGGAGTTCCAGGTCTTGCTAAAACACTTGCTGTAAAAACATTAGGGGAAGTATTAGACTTGAAGTTTTCACGAATACAATTCACACCGGATCTACTTCCCGCCGACCTTACCGGAACAATGATATTTAATCCGAAAACATCAGAATTTCTAACTAGAAAAGGTCCTATTTTTACTAACCTTCTCTTAGCCGATGAAATAAACAGAGCACCTGCAAAAGTGCAGAGTGCTCTTCTCGAATCAATGCAGGAACTTCAGGTTACTATTGGAGATGACACCCACAAACTCAATTCTCCGTTTATGGTAATGGCTACTCAGAATCCTATTGAGCAGGAAGGTACTTACCCTCTTCCGGAAGCACAGATTGACAGATTTCTCTTAAAAGTGAAAATTTCATATCCTTCCAAAGAAGAGGAGAGAACAATAATAGAAAGATTCAGTTCGGGAAACTCTCCGAAAGCATCCAAAGTAGGCTCAAAATCAGACATTTTAAAACTAAACAAAGCATACAAAATGGTTTATATTGATGAAAGGATCAAAGAATACATTCTAAATATAGTCTCTTCCACAAGATATCCTGAAGAGAGCGGAATAGGAGATATCAAAAATCTCATACAGTTTGGAGCATCACCCAGAGCTTCCATTTATTTGACGGACACTGCTCGGGCTTATGCATTTATAAAAGGGAGAGGATATGTTACTCCGGAGGATATAAAAACTATCGGGAGAGATGTATTGAGGCACAGGATAATTCTTAGTTATGAAGCCGAAGCGGAAGAGATGACAAGTGATGATATAATTACCAAGATTTTTGATAATATTGAGGTGCCTTAATAAAATGAAAAGAAACATAAGGAAAGACAAAAAAAGAATTTCAGGAAGAATAAATCCCGAAAAATCAAATAAAATGATTTGGGCTGTATCTTTCGGGCTTTTGCTGATTTTCGGAGCATTAATTATTTTTATCACTAATAATGATTTAATTACCGATAAAAAGGAGGTTATGAAAAAGACCTTAGGATATCTTAAAAAAACCAAAACCATTACATCCGTAGAATTTCTTCATGAAACAAATCAAGTAAAAATATTCTATGCTCCTGAAAATAACAGTAAAAATATAATTGATTATAAAAAAATGATTATTTTCGCAGGAATAAAGCTTTCAAATGAATTAAAAGATGAAAAAATTCAGATTAAATTATTTAGAAAAAAAAAAAGTAATGAAGAGTTTTCCGTAACAGCTTTGAACGGTAAATTATTATAATTGAAGAATAATACAAGCAAAAACCCCTAATCAGATATATTAAAATTGCTATTACAACTAAGACAAACATAATTCCTTGTTATTTGAGATATATTCTTTTTTGGTTTTTTATCATATTTCTTGATAAGTCGTGTCGATACTATAATTGCCAATAATACAATTAGCGGGAAAAATATATATGATGCTACAACAAATACAAGGTAGATAGTAATAACCATCAATCCGGTGAAAATTACCATCGGAACGGAAAGATCGTTATTAGTTTCATTATCTTCCTCAAAAGGGAGTGTATTATCAGACCCGCAATACGGGCATAATAATCCTTCCAAACGGACAACAGTAGGCTTAACCGTCCTTTCTTTCATTCTCCCGCCGCCTTCCTTTTTCTTCAGAAAGAATATTTGTGATCGAATAGGAAGCTCTTATACTATCCATCCACTGAACTAACTCTTTTTTAACTTTTTTTTCTCTCAAAAAACTTTCTATCACCGGTGTCATTTCTATAATTGATTTTGGTTCGATTTTTAATCTATTACATGTTAAAAGATATTTTTTATTATAAAAGTTTTCAATTGCACTAAACTCTATTATAATTCCCAACTTAAACTTATCCTTAATTACTTTATCATAAAAAACTTTTTCGGTAAGAAAGTTTCTGAAACCACTCATATCCATATCAAACTTATTAAGAATTTCTACCATATTCTGAAAAGATCCGAATCTTTCAATTATTGATCTTTTCATATTTTCAAAGTCTCCGTCATTAAGTTCGAATTGATCTTTAAATTCCAGGAAAATAACTTTATAATCTATCATTTTTTTTAATTCTTTAAGATAAAGGTCTCCCTCAAAATTATTATCAACATCATACGAAGAGTAGAAAAATAGTGCTTTATCTATATCCGATATTGTTATAATTTCATTATTAACAACTGCTGCAATCTTATCTATAACAATCTCTGTCGGTTGGATCAAAAGAAGTATTGAAGCTATGATTTTAAAAAGCATTTCCTATTCCTATATGAAAAGCAACCGGACTAACACCTTCCCGCCTTTCAATATTGTAAGCAACATCAAAGCTTATAAGCCCTATCGATGATTTGATACGAATTCCGAATCCAATAGCCTTCTGAAGATTTTCCATACTAAACTCATTCGAATACCGGTAAATATTTCCGAAATCGGCAAACAGTGAATAATAAAGATCGTCCATAGGTATTATATAAAGAGGGAAAGTAACTTCAAAGTTGAAGAGTATAAGGGAGTTCCCTCCATACGGTTCACCCGACTTTTTATCAAGAGATCCTAATTTATCATTTCCCGTACCTCGAAAAGTACTCGATCCCCCGCCAAAGAATCTTTCGGTTATCGGGACATTGTTTGTAGCAAATCCATTCCTTATTGAAAAAGTAAATACCCCATTTTTTAAGAATTTTGTGCTTCTTTGATACCCCCACCGAAACCTTACAAATGAAAAATCACTATTAAATAGAGGCATGGCTATTTTAACATCCGTTGAAAAAAAACTCCCTTTGGTAGGCAGGAAAGGGTTATCCCTCTTATCTTTAACATACGAAAAGTTTATTGCCGTGATATCATATGGAGTCCCGACAATATCTATTCCGCTACTGGTATCAACATTTAATTCAAGCAGTTTTGTCCTATACCAGCTTATGGAAGAAAGTACATATGAATTATTGGTAAGCCTCTGAACAAGTGATTCGGAAATTCCATACCGGTTAAACTTATAGCTCCTATACAATTCGTTTTCTTCCCATATTTTTAGTGATGAACTTATACTTGTTCCGAAAAGGTAAGGGGTCTCATAACTAATTTCCCCTCTCTTCTCTTTCAACCCGATTTGAACAAGTGCAGAGAATGTCGAGTAAGATTTAAAAAAATTACGCTTCTGATATTCAAAGGTAAATCTGATTCCGGTTCTCTCTTGGTAACCGATCCCGAATCCAAGATATTTGCTTTTATTCTGCTCAACAGCAAGAAGAACACTAACTATTCCGTTATTTTCTATTTTCAGTATTTTCACTTCCGTAAATATTGAAGTCCTACTAATTTCATTTTTAAAACTCTCAATCATTAATTTGTTAAAAGGCTCTCCCTTTTTTAACGGGAATAACCTTTTTATCAGAGAATTTTGATCACGTGAAGCACCGACGATTATTAAATCACCGAATTTGTAACTCCTCCCCTCGGTTATTTTGATAAGAATTGCTTTCTTGCTTCCTGAAGAAATCTCCGTCTCAATATGAACCTTATCAAAACCATTTTTAAAATAGAAACTTTTCAAAGCTTCAACATCTTCATTTAGTCTTTTCATAACAAAAGGTTTTGATGGCTTTGTTTTTAAAATTGAATTCAGAACAATCGAATTAATTTTGGTATTTCCTCCGAATAATATGGAATCTACCGTAAATTGTTCTCCCTCATCAATAATATATTTCAAAGTTACAGATTTTTTTTTAAATTTAAGCGTAGTTCTTATCTTAACAAAAGGAAACCCTTTATAGTAATAGAACCATTTTAACACTTCCGCATCAACTCTTATGGAATTCATTCTAAGATGAAATATCCGATCAAAGATAAGATCATCAACCGTTATTACATCTCTAAGTATTTTAGTAGGAATTATTCTGTTACCTTCAAACTTGATTTTACCGAGAACAAATCTAGTATTCTTTTTAATGGTAAAGGTTATGAACTTTTGATCACCTTTTGTTTCTATCGTGGATTTCACTTCTGCATTAAGCAAACCTTTATTTCTCAAATATGCAATTATCCTTACCTTACTTTCTCTCTCAGCCCATTTTTCTCTGACTTTTTTCTTCCATATATCTGTTACAAACTCGAACTTTTTCTTAATCCCAACAATATTTATTTTATACTCATATCCGGGATTAACATTTATATATACGTTTACATTTCTTCTTGTTTTATCCAAAAAAACTTCTTTAATGTTTATTTTAGGGAAAAAATATCCCGCATCTTTTAAATCTTTTTCCAATCTCCTTATTTTCATAGAAAACTTATCAGGAATATAATTCTTCCATTTAAAAATTTCATCGCTATTCTTTAGTATTCCTTTGTCATCTCCGGTCACAAATACATTATTTAATAATGTTCTAACTCCTCTAATTATTTCAAAGTATATGATCACTCTCAGTTTTTTCATTTTAATCTTGTATTTAACTATAGTATTAAAATATCCTCTACTTTTCATGAAATTCTTTATTTCATCAACAGCTTTCAGCACTTTACTCTCTTTAAAAAAAATATTCCTCCTTACTGAAAAGATTGATTTTCTTAAATCATTAGAATTAATACCATAAAGCTTATTAATTTTAATTTTACCAATCTTAAATTTATTTTGAATTTCAAAAATTATATCAATGAGTTTTTCCGAAAGGATAACTGCCTTTGCTTTAATATCATAAAAGTATCCTACATTGTACAGATTCTGAAGTGAATTTCTTATTTTATTTTGATCGTATCTATCACCCGGCTTTATCTCAACAAGCATTCTTAAACTATTACTATTTATCCTACTACCCCCTCCTACAAACCTAAACTTAACACTGTTAACTCGCTTATCCCTATAATCGGATGAGTAAAGATTAATACCATACAAAAACATTAAGAATACAATAATAGTTAAACACGTAATTTTGGTCGATCTGTTAAATGTAAAACCAACCATCTAATACCTCTTCCTAAATCTGATATCCAAACTCAAGCGTCCCTCTTCATTCCTCTTTCCAATAAGAGATATTGTCGGAGTAATTTGATATTGAAAATAGTATACATCTCTTGTTGATTTTGATATATCCGTCGAATAAACAATTAAAAAATCTTTTGTGATGGACTTTCCGATTGTTAGTCTTGCTGCTCCTGAAAGAGAAGATCTGGTAGGATCAGGGTCTATTTTCAGCATATCAATTCCAAATAACTTTTTTACTCTTTTTTGTATCTGATCGGTTAAAGCTGTAGTAATTAATCCGGTAGTTCCCACTTCCGAACTGATATTTGTTGAAGAAGATCTCCGAAATAATTCACCGAGTGAGATTAGGGCAATTATATCCTGCTGAGGAAGTGGTGGAGAGGAAATAAATTCAGGTCTTACACCGGAAGAAAATCCGGAGATAAGAAATTTTATCCGATAATTTTTAATGAAAGTTTCAGCTTCAAGTCTTATCAACGGATCTATCCTCACTTTATTGCTAAAAATAATTTTAGCCTTCACAATATTAAACTCCCTTCCGGAGATTAAAACTTCACCGTTTCTGCTACTCACGGAACCGGACAGTACAGGAAAATCAGTACTCCCTGTTAATGCAAGATCAACCTCTCCATTTCCTCTTATTAAAGAATTTCGTATCTTAATATTATTTCTTCCTGCCATCAATATATCAAATTCCAGATTTTCAAGAAATGTCGATTTTTTTGTCACTCCTTCGCCTGTCCCTGCGTAAAATGATATCCCTTCATCAACCTCTCTTTCCCAAAGCAAAGAAAGAAAATTTATAGTACCTCCTAGAACAAATTTCTCTTTTTTTTTCTGAAGATTCAAATTTGCATTCATTCTAAAGTTTGCCCTTTCCATTGGAAAAAGAAACATATTTTTACCTTTGAATGTTACAAGAAGATCTTTTAGTTCATTATCCTCAATCTTTAATCTTCCATTTCCGGTTACTTTTCCACCTCCCATTTCTCCGGAAAACGACCTCATGGTAAAGTCTAAATCTTTAAATAGAAGCGATCCCTTAAAATCATCCAAGGTATGTGGAAATCCGGGAAAGGAGATAAAATCTCCACTCAATTCTGCAACTCCTTGAAAATGAATAGTGTTATTATCATCACTCCCTATCTCACTTCTTAATTGCATGGAACCCTTGTTGTTTTCCCATGGCATAATAATATTTATATCTTTTAAATCAACATCAAGTGAACCGTAAAACTTGTTTTTTTTCAGACCAAGTACAAATTCTAAAGGAGATTCAATACCATTCTTTTTCAATTTCCCCTGTGCATTAATAATAAAATCAGAAAAATCAGTTAAAATTTTCCCTGTTCCGAAAAGTCCGAATGTCCTCTCTGAATAGTAACAAACATTTGGAATTTCAAATTTAATATTTATAGGATCAACATTAAACTTGCCCTTACCGGAAAAGTAAAAGTTTGCTTTACCGGAAAAACCTTCGTTAATACTTTTTATATCCACCGATTTAACATCACCTTCAATATCAAAATACTTCTTTTCAAAATTCAGTAAAATATTTGCACTCCCTTCTCCTTTATGATAATGAAATTTAGTGTTCTTAAGAATTATGCTATCAAGAACCTCAATCTCTCCGCTAACATTTTCAAAAATAAAATCATGAAAATTAAGCTTTTTTGATGCATATTTCCCTTTTATAAGAGGATCGTTCATCCCATCCTCAGAATGGAAAGAGAAACTTCCGTTTATCCTACCTTTTAATCCTATATCATAATCTAATATTCTGAATATTTCAGAGGTTTCCCCGTTTACATTATTAAAATTAATATCAAGTCTACCCTTCTCATATACCAAATGCGAATCTCCTCTCAATTTCGGATCATTAAAAGTAAAATCAACATCCGTTTTATTATTGATACTATGAATTTTGGAAATTAAACTCTCAATATGAACTCCGTTTGAAGTAAAATTTTTAATATTAAGATTACTTTTAACTTCGGTTTTATTCCCCATTTGCAACACACTAAGCGTTACATCACCCTTTCCATTCCTTAATTTCCATCTTTTCAGATCAAGATCAACATATTTCTTCAAATATTTATCGGCTCCGCTTACCTCTCTGATTTTACCGATCATGTCAATTTTAATCACTTCATTTTTCGGATCAATCAACCCTTTTAAGGAATCAACTTTGCCAAACTCAGACTCGGCGTCATTTGTTTTAAACTTTATCCACTTATCAGATGTATCATATTCAAAGTCAAAGATTCCTTCCGCGTTGAACTCTTCATCGGATCCGATCTTCTTTTCAACTTTTACATTACCTGAAATGTGTTCGTCAATAATTTTCAGGTTACATTTTTTTATTAATCCTCCAAGAGGAATATTATTGTAGATATCAATTACTCTTGCAGCTTTGGAAGCATAAATATTGGCTATTTCAATGTTTGTCTGTTCCTTTCGTGAAATAATTCTTAATGAACTTAAAAGTCCGTCCGAAACAATTGAAGAATTAATTTTTATTTTTTTTGACTGATTGTTCCATCTTATACTTGACCTTAAACGGGAAAACTCTTCATCGGCAATTCTAATCCTTTGTCCGATAAAACTTCCGTTTACTTTTACGTTTCCTGATATATCTTTAACAATTGTAGTTTTCCCTTTTATATTACCTTTTACTGCAAGACTACCAATAATCGGATATAAAATATTTTTAACATCTCCATTTGAGAAAATATGAAGAGCAAAATTTCCCTTTCTATAAATATTTCCGTTTCCGGTAAATATTATATCCTTTGTTGCCCATCTGAATTTGTTGATCTTAAACACTTTTTTTTTATTTATAAATTCACTTTTAAGATCTCCCTCGATTTTAACCTCTTGAGAACTTAAAGGGAATATAACTTTCAGATGGGGTGAGTCAACTCGAAAAGATATATCTTCCCCCTTACTGTAGGAAAAAACATTAAAATCCAACAGAGTAATTGATAACTCCTTACCAATATACCTCAATTCCCCATTTTTAAGATTAACTTTGTTAATGGAAAATTTTGAATTCGTTTTAACTTCCGATTTTGAAAAAGATGGAATCTCACCCCTTATTTCAACAAGTGGATTTTCAATTGTAAGATTTATTTTACGTTCACCGGAAAATAGAGAAGATAAAGGTATATCAACACTTACTTTTCTAAAAGAGACTAAATTTTCACTACTTATTGACAGACCCTTTATATCTTTAATACCAATTGACGGTGGAAAAAGAGACAGAGTAACATTATCAAACCCGACACTATCAGGGAACTGATTATTTATTTTATCTACAATATAACCCTTTAGAAAAAAATAGGCTAATAATAGCAGGAAAAGTACAAAAAAAAACCGATTATAGCCTTTTTTCTCTTTTTCACTTGATCCTTATTTTTTTACTTTTTCCCAATCCCTTAGAAATCTTTCTATTCCCGCATCGGTAAGAGGATGATTTAAAAGTTTAGATAGAGTTGAGAAAGGAATCGTAGCTATATCAGCTCCGATCCTTGCAGCTTCAAGAAAATGAAACGGATGTCTTATCGATGCAACAATTATTTCCGTTGAAAAACCATAAATTTCATAAATATTTGCTATATCTGCAACAAGCTCCATTCCATCTCCCGAAATATCATCAATACGTCCGACAAAAGGGGAGACAAATGAAGCACCGGCTTTTGCGGCAAGAAGAGCTTGAGATGCTGAAAATATCAGAGTCACATTTGTTTTGATTTTCAGCTCCGAGAGCTTTTTTACAACTTTTAATCCTTCAAGATTAATCGGAACCTTAATAACAATATTCTCAGAGATTCCCGAATATTCAACAGCTTGTTCAATCATTCCGTTATAATCCGTTGCAGTTAATTCAACGGACACCGGTCCCGATATTATAGATGTGATCTCTTTAATCAACGGAATAAATCCCATCTTTTCCTTTGCTATAAGTGACGGGTTTGTAGTAACACCATCTACAACACCGTATTCCAAACTTTTTTTCAGATCATCAAGATTCGCAGTATCCATAAATATTTTCAATCGGAACCTCCTTTTTTGTAAAATTATACAAATAACTCATTTATTGCTTAATTATATCAGAACTGTTATGATAAAGGAACTGTTATGTACAAAAGAGTTCTAAAGAGAGATTAGAGTTATTTAGATAAATAAATTTGTTAAACAATTATGAAATTTTTTTTTGGAAAGATTATTAAAACAAAAATCATTTTAACCATTCCATTTATATTTTTATTATTTTCGGGTCTTTATTCAACTAAAAATAATATTTATGAACTATCATTTAAAATGTCAGGTAGTGCAAAAGGGCACATACTCTTAATCTTTCCCTATAGAGTTTTTTACTCTTCAGACGCATCACTCCTGTTTAAATGCCATAAAAACGACAGAGGAACAACATTTGAACTTTTCGATGTTCCGAGAACCGGACGTTTGATAAGAACACTCGGACTTACCGGAAGATCTCTCGGCGTTTTTACGGCAGATAATAACGTTAAAAACGGAGAAAACCTTTACAAAAACATTATCGCTAATTTTAAAACAATTGCCCCGAAATATTCAAAATACATTAAAAGAACATATTGGAATAACTATTATTTTAATAAAATCAATAAGAGAATTACTTTTGTAAGGACAAATCAAGGTATTACCAAAGATTTAAAATATGATTTCTGGTTAAAAAAATCGCCGGCTAAAAAAAAACTGAAGGCATCTTTTAACATCTACCTGATTCTCGGTGAAATAATCAAAGCTTATAATCATTCATTCCTCCCTCCCGATCGGAAACTCTCCGATATTGTCGGGTCAGAGACTTCATGGATGAGTGAAGACATAGACTTTTCCGAAACACTTAGAAAAGCGACGCTTCATGCCGCAGCAATATTTAAAAGGATAAAGCCCATAAAACAAAAACATCCTTTCAGAGTAACATACAACGCCTCTACAAATCGGAAAGGAACTGTTATCATAAAAGGAGAAACCAATCCTGAAGTATTTGTATGGGGGTCATTTAAAATAACTTATTTTTCAAGAGTTGTAAAAATTAGGATAAAAGACCAAAAACTTATATCCGACTCAATGAAAATAGATATATTCAACAAATCGGGAAAGGGCGGTTCTTTCTACGCATCAATTCTACTCAAGGATTAAACCTTTTAGAAAGTAAAACCGAGCATAATTCTTATTGAAGAATGATTTAATGAAAAACTTTCTACATTTTTAATGTTGGATTTATTCGGCAACCCTTTATGCATATCCCACCATTTAAAACTTCCCTTCCCATAGGGATCAAGATCGTACATATATAAATCTCCGGATTCTATAACCGATTTATCTCCTCCGACCGAATCGGAAACTTTGTATGACTTTTTACCTGAAAAAGAACCGATTGTTCGGTATACATACTCTGCCTTAATTAAGAAACCGAATTTCTTTTTTAATTTAATCATATATTTTGCTCCAATGTAGAGAGCGATCCCTTTTCCGTTCGCTTTAATATCGGTAATTTTTTTCAAATTATATGAACCACCGCTTAAATCCAATATATTTTTATAAACAAAACTCGTAATGTTTAATCCTATAATTCCATAGATTCCAAATGAGGAAAACCTTTTTTCAATACCTACAAAAGGGATAATATTCTTTATCGAATTCTCAATCGTATAACTCATTTTCTCCGTGAACGAGGGCCATGATATGGAATATGTTTTATCATATGAATTACCGATTGTCTCATATTCCCCTCCGAATTTCAGGTAAAGATCATTGGACAATCTGTAATTTACCGTAATACTAATTGGTAAACCCGTCATCATATTTTTAAACTTCCCGACTGTTTTATAATTATATTGGATTGATTCTGCATATTGAGAAACGGATGAGTCAATACCATTATTTTTAATCACCAAACTTTCCGGATTCAATAACGAAATACCGGATGAAATAACGAATTCAATTTTTTTTTCACCCTCTCCTTTCAATGGAAGAAGCAAGACAAAAACCATAAAAACCGTCACTAAAATATTATTCTTCATTTTTATCCTCAAATATTAAAATTCTGCATCTACAATTCTAACTGCATTTGCCATTAATGTAAAAGTAAGATTTTTTGACGGAAGGAAAGGGAACGTCGATCCGTCAACAATAAAGAGATTATCGAAATCATTACTTCTGCAATTCGATGAAACAGTCAACGGTACCCTTTCCGTTGACATCGGAATAGTGCCTGAGTAATGAACGCTTGCACCCATCGGACGAAGCTGTACTTGAAACTTAGGAACAACAGCTCCGAGTTTTCGAAAGAATTTTCCCATTTTTTTCAGAGAATAATCTATCACGTTTTTCTCATCTCGCTTAGGATTATAATTAATAACAAGCCTACTCTTCCCCGAATATTCTTCGGATAAAGTAAGAAAATTATCATCTCTTCGTGTATCACAAAGATTAATATTTACAACTCCAAGAGCAGAATGAAGATGCCGCCCAAGATATATTCCCGTCCTGAAATCCAGAGGCATCGATTGAAACGGAGGCTGCATCAACCCTGTCTTTAGTGTGGTAATCTGACCGTGAATGTACTCTTTCGGATCTTCAGTGTCGATCCCTATCGCAAGCTGATGATATTGATAACTATCGGGATTAAATTGTTTCCCTATCATTTTCAGACTTATGAACGGTGCAAGTATCTGTCTGTTATCCATAAGACCCGTTAGCTTAATTATTCTCCCGTTTTTCTTTCTAAAAGATTCCATAAATATTCGCGATGACGATATTGTTCCTGCTGCAAGTGCCAAAGTTTCAACTTTAAATTTTTTTTCAGTTTTTTCGTTTATATCAAGTCCAACTAAACAAGTGATTTTATTATTATTATCGTATTCAAAATAATTAACAAGAATTCCAGGTATGTACTTAAATTCCTTATACTTTTGACACTCTTTCAAAGTGACGGTAGGAACATAAAGAGAATCGGATGGGCATCCCCACTGACATCTTCCGGAATAATCACACTTTTTTCTTGATCCGATACCTTTACTCAATGTAGCAATTCTTGATCTTCCGAGATACATTCCCAATTTGTTATTCAATTTATCTTTTTTTTTCTGATAATTCTCAAATAACATTAAAGAATGCTCATCCAGATCAAGTGGTGAAAGAAGATTTTTATGATACGGGAAAAATTGAGCCAAATCATCTTTAACTCCTATCAATCCGATCCTTTCCGCAATCTCGTTATAAAACGGCTCCATTTCACTGTACCCAAACGGAAAATCTTCCAAATCCCTATCATTAAATGGATACGAACCTCCCGTCCAAGCTTCGGCAAGACCTCCGCTTGCAAAAGAGAGATGTGGTTCAAATCCATTCAACTCCACATCATAACCTTCAGGCTTTTTAAAAATATACTGCTTGTGAGGCGGGAATTCATAAACACTTGCAGAATCCGTTCCGACAACAGCCTCAAAATTTTCTCCGAGAAAATATTTTACAGGGTCGGGTAAATTATCTTTAAGTTCATTAAAACTGTCATCGGGATTTACGGGGGGCGGTCCTGAGTAACCTACATCAAACATCTCTACGGAATATCCTTTTTTCAGTAAAGACAGAGCAAAGTGAACTCCGCTGGGTCCTGATCCTACAACTGTGATTTTACCCAAGATTTTCACCTTTATTTTTTTTACCCTCTCCTCTTCCGAATAGCATCTGAAGTGGCATAAAAAAAAGGATTGATAAAGAGAGATGAAAAACAAACCAGCCCCCTCTGAATCCCAAATATATTAAAAATAAAAATTTATTTTCCGTTGTTATATTATCGATAAAATTGTAAGTCTCAGGAGAAGTTTCCAATATCGCAAAAAGTGTACCAAGTTTCTTTCTCAAAATGGAGTTAGGGAAGAAAAATCGTGAATAAGCATCACAAATTTTTGTGAATATCGGAGATTTTAGTGCGATATTGAATAATATTCCATCAAATCTGTTTTTTTTCGTTAATTTGGATTTTTTAATAAATTCAATGTATTTTTTTTCGTTATATTTTGTCGGGTTTTTCCCTATAAGATATTTTGTGAATACACGGCACTCTTTTAAGTGCTTGCTGAGATATTGATGCTCCGTTTCACCTTTTACAGAATCATTAATCATCTCATCAATACTTTTTAAACTTCCTTGGAGTGTTTTATGAATAGCATTATTTTCTGCAATACTATCATTTCTAAATGTAGCCAACTGACCAAGTGTGAGAGGAAGAAAGGAATATGCAAAACGTTCAAGTAGTGTCAAAACTGAAACGGGCAACCACATAGGAATGTAGATAAACTTCGGTTTATTACCTTTTACTTCCGATATTTTTTTTAAAAATTGCTTTATTGACAATTTATCAGGTCCACCGATATCATAAATTTCATTGTTAAAACCTACATTATTTAAAACATTTAAAATGGAATCACATATATCATCTTTATGAATGGGTTCGATCTTAACTTTACCACCTCCGAAAAGCGGAATTATCGGCAATCCGGCAAACATGGAAAATCCTTTAAAGACAGGAGAATCTTCTCCAAGAATCATAGTTGGTCTTAATATAGAAAAATCTACACCGGAACTTTGTAAATATTTTTCCGCACTCTCTTTTGAGAAAGAGTAATAATATCTGTTTCTCTTTTTGAATTTTACAGCTATTGAGCTTATAAAAAGAACTCTTCTCAACCCTTTATTAATCCCCTTTTCAACTAAATTTTTAAAAGCTTTATAATTTACTTTGTCATATTCCGATTTAAGGGCTTTTCCGGTTATAGCTGCCAAATGAAGAAGTGTATCTATTTTTTCCGGAATTACTTCCTGAACGGAAGGATCGGTAATATCTCCTTTAATAATTTTTACATTTTTAGGAAGTCGATCGAATACTTTAGGTATTTCCTCTTCAGGTGTCAAGAAATATATATTGTTGAATTTGGAAAAATCCAGTTTATTTATTAAAGTTTTTCCTACAAAACCGGAACCGCCCGTAACAAGAATAGAAGATTTCATTATATCTTCTTTTTCTTATACCTCATCATCCTGAAAACACCTTTCATGTCAAGCCATGCTGTTCTTAATATCTTAACACGGGAATCACGGTCTTCAATCCATCTTACGGGAACCTCTTTAACTTTGTATCCCTCCTTGTACCCGATGTAAAGCAGTTCCGTATCAAAAAACCATTCATCATCTTCAATATAATTAAAGAGGTCATTAACAACTTTCTTTGATACCGCTTTAAAACCACATTGTGCATCGGTATACGGGAAACCGAGAAGTAACTTTAATACTTTGATATATCCACGCGATATTATTTCGCGTTTTATACTTCTGTCAACTTTTGAACCTTTATACTGTCTTGATCCGATTGCAATATCATATCCGTTAATAATAGACTCAATCATAGGGATAAAATCATTTAAATCCGTTGATAAATCAATATCCATGTAAGAAAGTATATCGGCTTTACTGTTTTTCCATGCATATTTTACCATCCTTCCCCGTCCTTTTAGGGGAAGATGAACCGCAACAACATCATTAAATTTTTTCTCAAGTTTTTTTGCCACTTCCAGAGTTTTATCAATTGAAGCATTATCACCTATAGTAATTATCCATTCAAAACTCTTAATATTTTTAGAAAGAAATTTTCTTAGAGTATTAACACTATTCTCTAAAACATGCTCTTCGTTATATACAGGAAGGAGTATATCTACAAGGACTTTTTTTTCCCGATTCATTATTTCTCCTATTCCGACTATTCATTAAAACAGAAAATTAAACAGCCTCCATTATATCTATGAGGCAGATTAGTTGTCAAGTAAAATTTAAGTAATCATAATTTACTTTTTTTCTTTCCGATAACCATGAATAATATTGCAAAGATAAAACCTAAAAAGGATAATACCATTCCTATACTATATGATACAGGCTTATATTTAAAAACAATGATATGCTCTCCCTCGGGGATCAATACTCCTCTAAAAGCATAATTCGCTAAAAAGATGTTATCTATTTCCCCATCAATATAAACTCTCCATCCCGGCATAAAAATGTCACTGAAAACAAGTATACCCACACTATCTGTTTTTATTCTAAGTTTTACAAAATCATTTTCATATTTTATAAAACTTACACTATTATTAACATCCGATGAATATGCAATCTTATTTATATTTGATTTTAGCGGATTATTAACTATAACTTTGTCTCTCAACTTAAAATCATTCTCCTTCAAATAATCAAGAGACTGTTTCTTATCAGCTATAATTTCATAATCGTATACCATAAAAGCTCGTGGAAATACATTTGTGTTTTCATAAACTTTAAAGTTATGATTGTCAAAAATAAGCTTATATTTGCTACTCACCGGACCCGAATCTCCTTTAGTTAAAAAATATTTAATATTTAAGAAATCCGCTAATTCGGAATCAGCACTCCAATTATGATTATGAACACTCCCTTTATTCTGAGAGTAAAATAAATCACCGTATTTTCTAAACACCGGTAGATCATATCCTCCCATCAATTGGATTTTATGAACAGCATTGTAATTCTGAAGTTTTACATAGTCATCGGAAACCACCCTGAATGGAGAATCTGATTTCTCAAAAGCAGAAAATACGCTCGGGAATGGTAATATATCGGATTCTTTTATAGTCGGATTATACCCACTCGCCGGAATTGCAAGATCAATAATGCACATTAACAAAACAATAATTTCAAATCCTTTAGCTTTCAGTTTCACTTTAACAACCATATATACAGCCAAAATGAGGACAATTGAAGTAATTACGGTAATCATAATCCGGATATCCCCCGTTGAAAATATTTTGAAGAAAAGATAATCGAAAAAAGAGATTTTTTCCGATGCTTTTAAAAATGGAGAATTGCCAGAAAGAAGAATAAAAGTCTTTATTATTGAGGAAACTATAAATATTAAAATTGCCAATACCGGTATGAATACAATTCTTCGAACTTCACTTTTTTTGTTTATTGCAGAGTCAATTCCTTGCTTAAACTTATCGAATCCGAATCCTGCAAGTATTATCGCTGTAAAAACAAAGAAAATTTTAAGTCTACTGTTTGAAACCATAGAAAATACAGGGAGATGATTAAAAATCTCAAAGAGAGGGAACCTCCAAGAAATCCCAAGAGAAAATATCGAAAGAAGAAGAAGTATTCTGACCTTATCCGGATTCTTACGTCTAAATAGTATAAAAAACAAAAAAGATAACGGGATCAACCCGAAATATACCGCCTGCTCGTTGTAGTTGTAAGAACTTTTTATAGGATTATTGTATGTTCTATCAGGGGGATTTCCAAAAAAATTCGGATAAATCATAGTTGCAAACCCCGATAAATTACCAAGAGCTGTTTCAGACCATAACAGGTGTTTTCCGTGTTCTCCGCGTCCTCCCTGGTTAAAAGTTGTACTTCTAAATAAGAAATCCGTAAATGGAATCAACTGGATTGAACCTATCAAAATACCTAAAACTATGGCTAATATAAGAAAATATGCTGTTTTAAAAGGATATGAAGATATCTTTTTTGAAAAAATAATTCTAAGTAAAAAATAGACGGAAACTATAAGTAGAAGGTGGAATGCCGTTTCCGGATGTCCTCCAAGTATTGAAAAACCGACACCAACACTGAAAACACCAGCCCAAAATATTTTCCTATTACCTTTAAATACTTTTTCTCCACTCCACATTAGAAATGGAAACCACGAAAAAACATTTGTATGCGGATGTCCGAGCCAGACTGTTACAGGTCCGCACAATGCAAAACCGACTGATATCAAAACAGATCCGGTACTGCTTATTCCAAGTTGCCTCCCCAGTAAATATCCGAAAATTACAAGAATCAAAAGATTGAAAAATACCCTAAGAGTTGCAACAATTCCCGGATCAAGAAAAAAAAGCATAAGATTGGGAGGATAAAAAAGTGCGGACTGGGAATTAGCTACAAGAGGTTGCCCTGCAAAAATATACGGATTCCAAAGCGGTATCACTCCAAAACCATTCATTGAAGAATGTGCGATATAATGCCATATGTAAAACTGATTTATTTGATCACTAAGCAAATAATTATCAGCCTTATAATATTCAACCTTCGGTGCTTCACCCTGCCATACAGGTGTATTGTACGGAATATCACCGGGAATTATAACTTCATTCTTAAAAAAAACATCTCTATAAATCACCAAAAATACAAACCCTAAAAACAAGAATAAAGCAATTGTTGTTATATCTCTCTTTCTTTTCATATTTAATATACAAACTTTCCCTGAAAATAATTCAATATGAGATAATCGTAATAAACATCCGAGGTCTTCTTAGCATAAACTCTGAATTCAATATCATTTACACCCTTTAATTTATACTCCACACGATATCCGCAAAATTCTCTGCCTTTAACATCCCTCTTTTTAATCTCAAAGGAAGAAACGGATTCTCTTTTAGTATTATTGAATATATCTATAACGACAAGAGGTCTTATCTTGGATTTAATATTATCAAATTTCATAAAAAAATCCGCATCTATTAAGCCTTCGGTATACGGGATGAACCGTCCGTTTATAGAACAAGCCATATAACCTTCCTCATCCGTATTAATATTAAAATATCTGACATAATTACCCGATGCAAATTTATCCCTGATTACCCTACCTCTTTTCTTTGGAAACTTTTCCGCTTCATAACGATACGTATTCCCCCATTTTTTATCATGAATGTAAATCAGCTTCTCTTTACCGTTATAAATATCATTAATTTTAACAATATTTTTCCCTTTGTTTACAATCACCTGTTCAGGGAATAAAATCTTATTATATTTTTCATGGAAACCACCTCTATTCTTTGAGAATTCAATTTTCCCTAACAAAACCGAAAGTTCTTTTCCGTTATTCAAAATTTGTAATTCAACGGTTTTTTGATCTAACCGCTTTATTCCGGTAATGACAGGATCGGTAAATGAATAAAGATGGAGAAATTGATCTTTAACATTGTACACATTTAAAAGTTTCGAATTTTTCATTCTTTGAGACCATTGATTGAAAAAATTGGTTATCTCAAAATTAAAATTTGCAAGTAAGGCATGAGTAATTCCATACTTATCAAGAGTATCTTTCTGCCAGTGAACAAATTTCGGATATAAAAACAGAGACCTGTGATTTGTTCCGAGTACTGCAACGGGAGCTGTCAATCCTGCTATATACCCATTCTCTATTTTTTCCCCCAACTCGACTGAAATATTATTAACATACTTTGTTCTATCGCGTTTCCATCTTAAATAGTATGAGATATTTGTATAAAAAGAAATGGAAATCAATATAATAATAATTGTAACACGAAAATATCTTTTATCTACTTTCGGATTGATATAACGACTTGATAATTTGATACTTACTTGAGCCATGAGAATAAGGATAATAGAGACAAATAATAGTTTTAAATTCAATCTGTCCGGAATAATTTTTATCCCGATCCTCTCTACAAGCGGAAGAAAACAATAATATAAAGAAAAAAAAAGCCATATTGTATCAAGAAAAAAGAGTATAATTCCTTTCCCAAGCCCAGAAGAAGTTGACACGCTCCGCCCTTTTACAAAATTCTTAAAAAACAATACCGTGAGAAACACCATCGGAGGAATTGCAGCAATCAAATATCTTGTAGGTCTATGATTCATAATCATTAATGCACCGGTATGTGACATTAAAAAAAGGACAAAACCTATCTCGGTTAAATCAGCGGTCTTATTAACTACCCTTCTGTAAAAAACGGGTATATAAAACATGGCGGTTATCCACACTATCCACATTCTGTAAAACTGTTCCTTCCAATTATAAGACAAAATATTTCCTATCAGCTGATCTAAACTTTTAGGGAACATTTGGTTCCCGATATATGATCCGGGAGCACTTTTTATCCACTCCCTATTTGGCAAATAAAAAACCATCAACCAAAATAGGAATGCAATCGCAATTACAAAAAAAACAATCAAAATAGAGTAAATTAGTTTTTTTCTATATTTCTTTTCGGAGGAGGGAGTAATTATAAGTAAAATAATCATTGCCAGTATAGATACAGGAATAATATGAGCTCCGGTCATCTTAAAAACAAATGAAAGAAAAGCTGCTATTCCCGAAAGAGCCGAGAAAAGATATTTACCTGTCACTCTATATTTTTCCAAGAAATATAGGCTTAAAATCATCCAGAATATCATCGGAGTCTCAAATGTTCCTATTCTGTTGTACATAATATAAAGGAAATTGAACCCAAACAAAATAATTCCCGCAATTGCAAACCATGAATTAAAATAAGACCTAAGAATAAGAAAAAAAAATATTAGAGATAGGAGAGAGAAAAAAAACGAAACCGATCTTACTTGTACGAGTCCCACACCGAATAATTTAAAAATAAAAAGTTTAAAATACGGAACCAACGGGTTGTAATTGGTTATTTTCCAATTATCAGGGAACCAATCTCCATAAAGTACTTTGCTTCTTGAATTGTGGCATTGATTCCCTTCGTCGGTATAGATACTCCCGCTAATTGATATATCAGCCGGAATATCCGATAGCGGCGAATATATCCTCAAAAAAAAAGAAACTAAGATTATGGTTACGGCTAATAAGGCAAACCGTAATTTATGCTTGTTGTTACTCAACATATCCGAGAGTTTTCAATTTTTTCAAACGTTTCTTGTTTAGTTTATAATTAACCGAATTTCTCTTATACTTCCTTGCATCGGAAAGAAAAGCCTCAAACATTTTTTCCATCTTTCTGGCGGTTTTGAAAGCCTTGAAAAAAAGATCCTTCTTCTCACCTTTGTCAAGTAGCAAGTTAAAAAGCTCTTTTTTAAACGATAATCTATTATGGAAATGGAAATTCTTATAAATTGTTGCTTTAATTTCAACTAAATTTGTAACTCTTTTCCACAAATAAGAGAATAAATACCTATTCTCATATTTTTCTTTCTCCCCCCTTGTCAAAGGTAAAAGACTTAATCCCTCATCCGATTTTGATTCAGGGAGTCCGATTATATCCCTTAAAGTAGGTAGAATATCAATTGTACTGACATTTGTTTTTATCCTCTCGGCTTTTGCATTATTTGGGATATGGATTATTAGAGGAACTTGGATCTCTTCTCTGTACAGAGAAAAACCGTGTCCCTGTCTTCCATGATTCCACAACCCCTCTCCGTGATCGGCAGAAATGATTATTACCGTATTTTTATCCCATCCGAATTCTTTATAAGCTTTCTTTATAAATGAATCCACATAACTTATCTCACTCTCGTACGCAACAAGCGGCTCAAGTTTTCTATTATTCGGATCTTTATACCACGGCATTCTTGCATGATAGGGACCGTGAGGGTCCATGTAGTGAAGATATAAAAAATATTTTTTACTTTTCTTTATTTCATCTTTCCATGCAAAAAGATCCTCGTTTACCTGCTCCGCCCCTTTGTAACTATGAGTAATCATTTTATCAAATCCCTGATCAAACCCCTGCTTCTCACCGACATTAAAGTTATCGGAGATTGCAAATGTGGAGTAGCCGGCATTTTTGAAAACCTCTGGCATAGTTTCTACTTCATCGGGGATCCTGTCAATTTGAATATTCGGATATTTTTTTTTAGCATTTATATGAGCAAGGATACCCATAAGAACGTTGTGCTGAAAAGGATAGAGAGAGGTAAAGATGGAAGCTGTTCCCGGTGAAGTCCATGATGAAGCTGAAAAAGCATTTTCAAATAGAAAAGA
Source organism: uncultured Clostridia bacterium (assembly GCA_964422395.1). Lineage (GTDB taxonomy): Bacteria > Acidobacteriota > Aminicenantia > UBA2199 > UBA2199 > UBA647. The sequence continues at coordinate 33,016 of CAYRAO010000006.1, read as the reverse complement.
TTTCTTGGAAAGTTTAGTGATAAAAGGAGCCGTTTTTTTTTCATAACCGTATGCATCAAGCCTATCGGATCTTAGGGTATCAATTACTATTACGACAACATTAAAGTTTTTCAATTTTTTTTTACAGCTCAGATTAACTATTGAAGTAGCGAATAATACCGTTACGATCAAAACGAACAACGTTATATTAAAATCTTTTAATCTTTTCATGAACTCTCCGTCTAAGTTTTCAAATAATATCAAAACGCCATATGTTAGTCAATTCCATACTGATTTATCCCCACTATTTTATCCGGAAATAATAATGCTTCTCTTTATCTAAAATTTTGTTTGGGACTCTAATACCAGATTGTTTTTCAAATATGAAATAAGTTCTTTATGCCAATTTTTATTATCCTTACAATTTAAAAGTGCTTTTGCATAATTGTAGGTTGAACTATGCCTGAAAAGTTTTATTATATCGTTAACACGATTTTCTTTTTTTCTGAATTCAGGTAGGAACCGATAAAGTGTTCTAATAATAAATAGCGATGACTTATTGTTATTTTTGCAATAATTCATCTCATTTTTTATAACCGATACGGATAAGTTTATTTTCAATCTATCAATAAGGATTCTTTCATGAGACATACTGTTTTTCTTTATATCTTTTCTTATCCATAGTCCGTTCATTGATCTAATACGGGGATTTTTTCTGTTATGAAATTCACTCTCATAGATAGGTTCATAGTATTTACGGAATCTTTTATCTTTAAACAAGAAACCGTAATGCAAAGAATAAATTCCATGAAAATGAATAAAATCAGGTGCCTGATAATCTAAAATATAGTTTTTTACAAGCTGTTTGTTTTCAAATTCTTTTGCAAGAACGTGGTTACCGAGAAAACCGAAATCAAGAATGTTGAAATCCTTATGCCAGCTTATCGCTCCGATATCAATTATTCCTACCGTAGGTCTGAATAAATCGTTATTTTGTGCTAATTCCAACAATTCGTTTCTTATCGCATAAAACGGCTCAGTACTAAATCCGATATAATATTTACCGATTAGACGTTTGGGACTTCTATTGTATCTGAATTTAATTATCGTTGTATTTAGATATAAAATCGACAGTACCACAATAATAAATGTAAAACCGAACATCGTCTTTTTTTTTAATTGAAACAAAGTTATAAATAACAATAACAAAATCACAACAACCGAATGTGAAGTCGTTCGTGTAGGATCAATTCTACTTTTACCGAAAAAAAACGGATTTAGAAAAACGAGAAGAGCAAACGGATATGCCATAAGATATAAAATGTTATATTTTATTTTGTTTTTTATAAAAAAAAGGATAATCGGAATAATAAATAAAAAAATTCCCCAGTGCATCTTAAAAATCAATGAGCTGTAAAAAAATGATTCCTTGTATATTTGACCCGAAAAAGAGATAAGATCATTAATTCTTCCCAAAAGTGAAATATTCTGTGCAAAAGCAGTGTTCGGAAATATTTCACCGAAATATGAATATCTGAGAATATTAAAGGACAACCATAAAAATAGGACGGTAAACATAAAAGTAATAACGTTAAAACTCTTATGCACATAAATCCAAGAAATAGAATAGATTATTAAAATTGGCAAAATATAGTATATTGACTCAATCCTTGAAATTGAGGTCAAAAATATTATCAAGGTATAGTAATAATTAATTCTTTTTTCTTCAAACATCTTGAACAGTAGATATAACGATACCAAACAAAGGACATTCGTTATCGCATTTTCCATTCCCGACCCGTGCCATAAAAAGAAACTCGGAGATCTGATTAGAAAAACAGTCGCGATAAAAGAAAAGAAAAATCCGAATAAATAGTTTCCTTTAAAAAATTTAATAAAAAAAAATCCGAGTAAAAATGTACATACATATGTCTGAATATCCATATATGTTTTATATGAAAGGTTAAAGAATTTATACAAGATAAAATATATTCCGAATTGAACGGGGGAAGAATAACCTTCGATTCTTTCTCCACTCGGATTTATACCGATACTCCCGAAATCAGCAAGATTTTTAGCATGACTTAATGTAATAATCCCGTCATCTCTGTATTTATAAAGATTGTCAGGTACATCAAGATACCCGATATAAAAAATAAAAAGAAATAAAAAACCCGATAAAATGGGAAAATATACTGTCTTTTTAATTAAATTGTTCCGTAATTTATTCATTTTGATTATTTTCTATTATTGGTAAAAAAAATATGCTCAAGAGCAAACGTAGTTGGGGAAAAACACGAAAAATTTACATCGCTAAAAATCATTATGATCTAATTCCTTGCCCTTAATAATTAATATTTTATCACATTATGGGAAGAACACTGAAATTTTGAAATGAGTTTTTTACTTTATCTGCTTACTTTGAGAAGAGATCTCCAGAATCTTCCGTTTGAAGTTGTTGACCATTTGTGGTTGGAAGGAGGGAGATTACGCAAAATAATAACTCTATACCCTCTTTTCTTGTAAATATTAAATGAACTTTCACATAACTCCTTGAGATTATCGTAATCACCTTTTGTATAACAAAATACAACACCGAACTTATTTCCGTTTTGAGACGGAATTAGAAGGTCGTTTTTTTCATTTATATATGCTTGAGAATGGGAAAGTATGGCACTATATTTCTCGGGTCTCCTGTTTGCAAGATGATGTGCAAGAACAGCTCCCGCAGAAATTCCTGCTATATAGATACTATTCTTGTCAATTCTATAATTTTCCAAAACAACATCAATACATTTTTCCACACCATCTATCTCTTTAACAAACGGTGACCATCCATGTGATTTCACATCCATAAATTTATACGAATAAGAAGGTAAAATTTCGAGCAGAGCAATTTTTTTTATCTTACAAAATCGTATCAGTCCAGTTTCAATCAGCGGGCTTCCCGAGTATCCTTTTAGAACATCAATGGTTTTGAATTTTTCCGATCTGACACCATGGAAATAAATTATCATGGGAACACTCTCTTTTATATTCTTTGGGAGGTATAGGGTATAATTTCTCTTTACACCGAACTTGTCAACGACACGGTAAGGATTTATTAAAACACCGTTATCAATATTTTCACACCCTATCATACATAATACGGATAAGACAAAAATTATCAAATAAATAAATTTATAACATTTTTTCATGCTTCAAATCTACCATTAGTGGGGAAACTATTAAATCACCCCTTTCACTAAAAGAAATCCACCTATGATAAGAGCGGTAAAAACAATTGCAAGAATATTAAAATATTTATCTATAAAAATTTTAATCGGTTCTCCATACAATCTTATCAAAAATGCAACAATAAAGAAACGTGCTCCACGTGATACAAAAGAAGAGACCATGAATGTTGAAAAATTGATATCAAACGCACCGGAAGAAATTGTAAACACTTTATAAGGAATAGGAGTGAATCCTGCCGTAAAAACTATCCAGAATCCGTACATATCGTATTTAACCTTCATTGCCTCGAATAATTCCTTCGAAAATCCGGGGACGGAATTGAAAAAAAATTCAGCTAAACCGGTATAATTATCCGGTCCGAAACCCCACAATTTTGCCCCGATCATATACCCCAAAGCACCTCCGAACGCAGATCCTAAGGTAAGAATAAGAGCAAGCCGGAACCACTTCTTTCTAAACCCCAGTACAAGAGCAATAAGAAGGACATCCGGTGGAACAGGGAAAAAACTACTCTCTGCAAACCCAAGAAAAAAAAGAGCATACATTGCAGATGGTTTCTCTGCCCAACTCAGTACCCAATCATACAACTTTCTTATCGGATTATTCATCATTAAAAACTCCGCTTAAATCAATGGAGGACCGGAAACAATCAAGATTGAGCATGAGCGGGGTAAGGGAAATAAACCCATTTTTTATTGCCCATATATCCGTTCCTTTACCACCGGAACTTTTTGGATTACCCGTCCCTATCCAATAATATTTTTTTCCTCTCGGATCCTCTCTCTCAATTATATTGGGTTTATACCTTTTATTCCCCAATCCCGTCACAACGATCCTTCCGTTATTCTCATAAGGAATATTTAAATTGAAAACACCTTCAAGTTCTTCTGATAAGGGGAGAAGTTTTTCTAAAACTTTTTTTACAATCTCGGTACCTCCGGCAACATTGTATAACCCCCCGCTGTAACTTTTCTTATCTGAAATAAGCGAAACCGCAAGAGCCGGTACTCCATAAAAAAATCCGGATGTGGCAGCTCCGACCGTTCCTGAATAGATGATATCTTCGGAAAGATTTTCCCCATGATTCATTCCCGAAACAATAAAATCCGGCATTTTATCCATCAATTTTCGAAGTGCAAGATTAACACAATCCGAAGGAGTCCCGTCAACAGAATAAAAATCTTCATCAATTTTTTCTATTCTGATCGGACGATTGAGTGTAAGTGCCATACTAACCGCACTCATTTCCGTCGAAGGTGCAACAGTAAAAACTCTATAGTTCTCAGAGAGCTTTTCTCTTAATTGTAATAATCCGGGAGATCTGAATCCGTCATCATTTGTGAGTAATAATGTCTCCATAATAGTCCTTGCTTATTGATCTTTTTACGGTTCTCCTAATCCAATGATAAAGAAATTAATTGAATATTGTTAAAATGGTCGGGATGAGTGGATTCGAACCACCGACCACACGCACCCCAAGCGTGTACGCTACCAGACTGCGCCACATCCCGACTTTGTAGTTATTTATCATCTTTGTCCAGCAATGTCAATATTTCCTTCAATTCCTTTTTTATAGTCTTAAGTTTTTTATCTGATTTTTTTTCTTGCTTTTTTACCGATTTTTCCGGTTTAACTTTAGGGATATGAATTTTCTCAAACTCGGAAAAAAGTATTGCTTTTGTCTCCTCTTTCCCTTTCCTTTCACCGATAAGAAGCTCTTTTATCCTTATAATTATCTCAATATCTTTTCTTGAAAAATATTTTTCTCCGCTTCTATTAACTACAGGATTAATCAATTCAAATTCCCTCTCCCAATAGTCCAAAACTTTGCCGTCAAGTCTGGTTATATTGATAACCTCTCTCTTTTTAAAAGTCAGTTTATCTGGAATATTCGTATTCAATTCAATACACAGTTATTACTGCCCCTTTAATTCTTTCACTTTTTCTTCAATATCACTTAAAATTTTCTCAACATCATCAATTCTTCGGGATGAGTAAGAATCTTTAGGTTTTAATTTTAAAGCATCTTTGTAATTTTTCAGAGCTCTCTTCAAATCTCCGTTTTTCAAATTCAATTCACCTTTTTTTATACATTTACGATAAGAATCTTTAATCTCGGACTTCATCTTTTTCATCTTGAAATGATCTCCGGTATTTTTAACAATGTGTTTATACCACTCCTTAGGATATCCCGGATGGGTAACTTTTCCATCTTTATCTTTAACATTACCGTCAAGATATTTAAATAACAGGGATTCACCGAGTTTTAGCCACCTCTTTGTCGTATCATTACCTGCTTTTACCGAATAATCCGTAATGTAATTTATCGCTTTAAGACGACTATTTTTGTAAAGTGCCAAAGCATTTTTATCCACTTCGCCCGTCTCCTCAATAAAAGAACTTTCCAACTCAGCCTGAACTATCCTTATATCTTTAATCATATCACTATATCTTGAATATGCATAGTTGGATACAAAATTAAATACCCAAAAAGCCGAATCCCAAGTAAATTTATCAAATGATCCGGTACCTACGGCGAAAGGTTTCGGTATCCTGTTTATCCCGCAATAGAAAGGGATGTAACAAGTACTATAAGAATCATCCACTCCAAACCACAATATCCCTCCTATCTGACCTGGCAACCATTTTCGGGACTGTGCTACAAAAGAGAAACCCGTTTGCTGTGTAGAGATAGCTCTTTCGTTACAATATTTGATACCATCCACATCCCAAGTTAATCCCCGCCAACGGTATGGAAGTGAAAACGGACCTGCACCTACATCTTTTGTCATATCAAATTCCGTCCCTTCAAAATGATCTCTCATCAATTCCATGACGTCACGGACTCCCAATTTTTTATCGGGCTTCACATAAAGTGGCATAGGTTCCGCACCCTCGACTCCTTTCACATAATCAAATGTAGTAATACTTGATTTTGCAGCTCTATTAAAAACACTCCAAACTCTCGCCTCACAAAACCTTAAAGCACCATAACTTAAAGGTGCATATGCATCAACAAAACTAAAATCCTCATCTTTTCCTTTAAAATAACCCATCTCCCTTGCAAAAGAGATCGTATCCTTTCCATACATACAATTTTTTGGATCATTAAGTGGAAATTTCCTTATACGGGCTTGATTGGCATGTGCGGAAATATAACCGTCGGGAATCTTTACGGCAACCCATGCAGCACCTTTTCTACCTTCACCCTTCCCTATTAGATCCATTATCCACACTTCATTCGCATCCGATATTGAAAAAGACTCACCCAATGAATAATATCCGTATTCTTCAAAAAGATCGGTCATAATTTTTATTGCTTCACGAGCTGTTTTTGCTCTTTGAAGAGCAATATACATCGCACTTCCGTAATCAACCACACCTTTTTTATTTCTTAATTCACTTCTCCCACCGAAAGTGGTCTCACCTATTGCCACCTGATACTCATTCATGTTACCTACGACATTAAAAGTTTTCCTAACCTGTTTTATCTGTCCGAGAAATTTTCCAGTGTCCCATTCATAAATATCTAACATTGCATTTTCAGGATAGCTTCTTGCAGCCCAGTGATAAAGTTCACCATAGAGAACATGAGAGTCGGCAGCATATGTAATCATAGCTGATCCATCCTTTGAAGCTCCCCGTGATATAAGAATATTCGTACATGAAAATATGTCCATTGTAATACTTAAAAACAGCGAAATAATGAATATAACTATTAAAAAAGTTTTGTTTTTCATGATCCAATTCTATTAAACACCATAATAAATGTAAAGAGTAATAATTCTCAATTACAAGTAATTTACCATAACGACTTTATAAAAAGATAACGGGAAAAATAAATTTAAAGCTCTAAAAAATAGCATTTACTCTATCAAACAGAAAGAATCTTTAAATATTTTTTTTCAATAACATCCCATGAGTAATTTTTATTAAAAAAAGTCCTCCCGTTCTCACCCATCCCTTTTCTAATGCTATCATTTTCAAGAAGTAATCTAAAAGATTCATTAAATTCATCAAAATTTGTGTACCACAATCCCGCATTACTTCTTTTGCATTGCCCTTTCAAAACTTCCGTTCTCCCGTTTGCAACAACAGGAATACCCAACGCCCAAGCTTCGAGTGTTACCATTGAAAGTGATTCAAATTGAGAAGGGATCACAAGTACTTCCGCTCCCGCCAAAGCATCGAATTTTTCTTTATCATCAACAAATCCCAGATAATTTATCTTCTCATGATTCGGTATTTCTATTACCGACTTTCCTATTAATACCAAATCCAAATCAAATGAAGTGATTTTTGAAAACCTAACGAAGTGTCTTATAAGTTCCGGCACACCTTTATTTTCATCAAGGCGCCCGATATATAATATATACTTTGAATTAATGTTGTATTTTTTTTTAAAAGAATTCGTATCAAAATTGTCGGGAATTTCCGATCCTACTCCAACTATATCTCCTGGGATATCCTCATTTCCCGATACCCTGTTTATCATCTCTTTTTCTTCCTGTGAATTGTAAATAATCGCAGAAGGTAATAGGAAAAGATCTTTAAAAAGCCTCATATAAATCACTTCATCATGTTCGGCAGTAGGTACAAGAATGGATTTATCCCTAAATTTATTGAGTCCCGCATATGAATGATAGTACCTGTAAGAAAAAAAAATATACTTATGAAATTCATCACCTCTTTTCTCAAGTTCTTCTATCAGAGCAGGAATGAGCGGTCCCTCTTCATACAACCACTCTTTTTCATCTTCAAGTGTATGTTCATTATTGAAAACTTTTTGCTGTAATTCCCCGAATTTTTCAGGATCTCTATCTTTAACGACCTTGAACCTGTTAACTTTAATACCGTTTATGGTCTCACTTCCTTCTTTATAATGGTGTGACCATGTAATGTAATTGATAGCCGTTGATGTAAAAACTTCAATATTTACATGCTTGGACATTTTTTCGGCAATAAGACGTGCATGATATTCCGCTCCGCCATTGATCTCAATTCCGTATCTCTGCACAATCACGGCAATCTTCTTTTTCATGGTAAAATTATACCACGAAATAGAGGTAAATACGTTCTGTTTTGTTGTTGCGAAGAGGGAAAATTTAATCTTGACATGAGCTTTTAATTTGATTAGAATCTATTTCATGAATAAAATTTCATTATCCGGTGTTTACGGTGTCGGGAAGACTTCGCTTCTTTTAGAGGTAAAGAAAATACTCTCTTTGAAGTATAAAATATCCTCTGTAAACGATATAAATCTGAAAAATCCTTTTGATGAAGAGATAAAATCCAGCTTCATAAGTCAATTCTTTACCATGACAACACAAATCAATGAAGAAAATGTTGAAATGCAAAAAAGCTTTAATCTTTTGTTTAGTGATCGATCAATTCTTGATCACTGGGTTTTATGGAAGTCTTCACTCCGAAATATGGAAATGAATGAAAAATTAGAAGAAAAAAATATACTTATGAGGAATATCTACAAATATTGGATCAAGAGTTATGATCTGATATTTCTTGTCAGAGTGGATGAAAAAGAATTTAAAAAAAGGGAACAAAGTACCGAATTTAAAGTCCGCAATTTCGATTATATCAAACAAACCGAAGAACTTTTTTTTGAAACTATTAAAGAAGATAATCTAAAAGTAATCGAGATTTGGAATAACTTATCCATAGATGAAAGTGCTCATAAAGTCATTCAATCCATTTCGGCTCATGATCTTATTTGAACCCGATCATACAAAAAATCATGCAAACTTCAAACATCCTTTCATTAAATCTCTTATCAAACAGACAAGAGGTGATTGATTGGAGATAAAACTTGCCGGATTCAATATAGAGACGGAACAGATGGAAAACCTTCATAAGGTTGATAAAAAACTATTAACTCCTGAAATATTCAGTTCCGCTTATGCGAGGATAAGCAGAAGTAAAAAAAGTATTACCGAACTCAGATCCGATGCAAGAGCGGATGTTGAGAAAGCTCGAAAATCAAACAAAAAGATCATATTTGACATGGGGCACCATTCGGTTGCCGAACACGCTGTTTTTAACTTTGATCTAATTGATATTTCAAGACTTGCACTCGAAAACATTGAAAGATTCAGACTTGTATCTTACACGGAAAAATCACAACGTTATGTTACTCTGAAAGGTGATTTCCATATACCTAATGAGTATACGGATCAAAACTTAAAGAGAAGGTATCTTGAAGTAATAAATCTTCAAAATAATTTGTACAAACAATTATTTGCACTATTAAAAGATTATATATTTTCAAAACATCCGAAGCTTGCTTCAGATAAAAAAAATAAAAGCTTGTTGGAAGGATGGGCAAAAGAGGATGCCAGATATATTCTTTCGCTTGCCACATTCGGTCAACTTGGAATGACAATCAATGCCAGAAATCTTGAACATATGTTTAGGAACTTTGAATTGAGCAAAATATCGGAAGTAAGAGAGGTTGGGAAAAAACTTTATGATATGGTAAATAAAGTCGCACCTTCAATAATTCTTTTCCCCGAGCCATCAACTTTCGAATCGGATATCTCTTCATCTTTTAAATCAAATTTTGATAGCCATATCGGTTCAAACATATCCGATGATCCGGAGATAATAGAATTTCAGAAAAACGGAGATGACCGGATACTTGCATCCTTCTTGTCTATTTATAATTCAATGAATTTTAATTCGTCTCTAAAAAAAGTTTCTTCCATCACAGCTGAAGAAAAGAGAAACATTTATCTTGATATGTTCAAGAATATGGAGTTCTTTGACACACCTCCGAGAAATTTTGAATTCGCCCATATTACATTTCAAGTTGCGGTAAGTGCCTCGAATTTCGCCCAACTAAAACGGCATAGGATGACTTCTCTCCTTCAGAGTGATTACGAGATAAAACTTGGAAATACAGTACCGGAGAATATTAAAAATATAGGAATGAATAATGAGTTCAAGGAAGTTATAAAAGAGACAAATTCGATATATCTTGATCTAAGAAACAAATTCGGTTCTTCCGCAAATTATATCCTAACCAATTCACATAGAAGAAATGTAATAATGAAAATGAATCTTCGCGAAGCATTTCACTTTATAAGACTTAGAAGTGATAAACATGCTCAGTGGGACATTAAAAACCTATCGGATAAACTTTTAATTAAAATTAAGAAACTTTTCCCTCTATCAACTATTCTTTTAAATGGTAAACATGAATATGTTGAAAATTTCGAGAAAATTTACAATAAAAAACCAAAATTTAACATATAGGAGCTTTTAAATGGAAGATAAATCTTTTAATCCTTTTAAGATGGCACAAAGACAGTTCGATGAGATTGCAGAACAGCTTGGACTTGATCAAGGTACAAAAGAATTACTCAGAGTACCTTCAAGAGAATACCATTTTACAATTCCGGTAAAAATGGATGATGGAACCACAAAAGTATTTCAGGGATTCAGGGTTCAACATAACGATGCAAGAGGACCTAGTAAGGGAGGAATCAGATTTCACCCTCAGGAAACAATTAACACGGTTAGAGCTCTTGCAACCTGGATGACATGGAAATGTGCAGTTGTCGATATTCCTCTCGGAGGAGGAAAAGGTGGTGTGATTTGTGACCCTCACAACCTGTCAATGAGAGAACAGGAGCAAATTTGTCGTGGATGGATCAGACAAATTGCTGTAAATATCGGTCCGCTACAAGATATTCCCGCACCTGATGTCATGACAAATTCTCAACATATGCTATGGATGATGGATGAATACGAAAAATTAAACGGAGGAAAATTTCCAGGTATGATAACCGGAAAACCCGTTGGGATGGGGGGATCACTCGGTAGAACGGAAGCAACAGGTTACGGAGTGATTTATACTCTTCGGGAAGCCTTAAAATCTAAAAATGTAGATATTAAAGATACTTCCGCTTCATTTCAAGGATTCGGGAACGTTTCTCAATTTGCCATAGAACTTTATCATAAATATGGCGGAAAAACGGTTTGTGTCTCAAGCTGGGATCAGGATGATCAAAAATCATACGCTTTTTACAAAGAATCGGGGATAAATCTTGATGAATTATTGGAAATCACCGATAAATTCGGGGGTATTGATAAGGACAAAGCAAAAAATCTCGGATATGAAGTTTTGCCCGGAGATGAATGGATCAGCAGGGAAGTTGACATATTGGTTCCGGCTGCACTTGAAAATCAGATAAATGTTGATACCGTACAAAATATTTCAAAGAAAGTTAAATTTATTGCGGAAGGAGCAAATGGTCCTACCACACCTGAAGCCGATAAAGTATTGAGCAAGCTCGGTATTTTTGTAATACCGGATTTTCTTTCAAATGCCGGCGGTGTAACTTGCAGTTATTTTGAACAAATACAGGGAAATATGAATTTTTTCTGGACAAAAGAGGAAGTGATAGAAAAGCTTGATAAAGTAATGACCAAAGCTTTTTACGGAGTTTACGAACTCTCGGAAAGAAAAGGGATATTTATGAGAGATGCAGCCTATATGATAGCTATTGCCAGAGTTGCAGAAGCATGTAAACTAAGAGGCTGGGTGTAAAATAGTCTTAATTATAATATTATTATTTCGATATGAAATCTAACAAGCCCGAATGGGCTGTGATTATTGATATGCTGGAAAAGCTGGATATAGTTCTGTTCAACAGAATTGTACGTCGAATGATATACTATCTTTACACCCTTAACATTCATGAAATATCCGAGTTATTGGAAGACCTTGAAAAAATCATCATTACGGATAAATCGGATAATACCGAAGGTAAACTCTATTCAAACATGCCTAACCCGAAAATTAACAGACGGTCATTAAAAGTATTCTCGGATAAAGTATTTCAAATTGCAGGAGATACGATTCCCGACAAAGAGATTACCGAACAAATTAAAACATGGCTCTTACAAGAAAGGAGCAGGTTTCTTTCTATAGCATTTGAGAATCAGAATCTTGCATTAGTTGACTCAAAAGATGCATTGGCACGTTTTATAAAGATACCTAAAGCCGAATTGGAAATGTCACCGGATGACTTTATAAATCTCAGGGTCTTGCTTATAAGAAGATTCCTGTCCTCAAATCTAAATTACATAAACATTTCAAAACATCATATATTGGTAAAAGATTTCGTAAAGATTATTCAAAGAACCATTGGTCCGTCCAAAGGATGTGGGAAACTTGGAGGTAAAAGTGCGGGGCTGATACTCGGTCATGAAATTCTTAGAAGTGAAATAAAGAATGATCCGGATTTGAAAGATGTGGATGTCCCTAAAAGTTGGTACATAACTTCAGATACAATAACAAATTTTATCCACTACAATGCACTTGAAGAGACGACCAGTCTTAAATATCTTGAAACTTCGGAAATTCGTGCAGGTTACCCTTATCTACAGCAATTATTTAAAAATTCATTCTTTCCTCAAGAAATAATAAGTCAGTTAAGAGATCTTCTTCGTGAAATCGGTGAGAAACCGATTATCGTAAGATCATCCAGTCTTCTCGAAGATAGTTTTGATGCAGCTTTTTCAGGAAAATATAAAAGCCTTTTCCTTGCAAATACAGGATCTGATGATGATAAACTTACATCACTTCTTGATGCTATTTCCGAGATTTACTCAAGCATATTCGGACCGGACCCCATTGAGTATAGAAAAGAGAAGGGACTTATTGATTTTCAAGAAGAGATGGGGCTTCTAATCCAAGAAGTTGTGGGAAACCGTGTGGGTGATTATTTCTTTCCCACTTATTCGGGAGTAGCTTTTTCAAATAATGAGTTCAGATGGTCGCCAAGGATAAAAAGAGAAGATGGAGTTGTAAGAATGGTTTTGGGTTTGGGAACAAGAGCTGTAGATCGTATTGGAGACGATTATCCCTTTCTTGTTTCTCCCGGACAACCCGGATTGAGAGTCAATGTTTCTTACAAAGACAGATTGAGATATTCGCAGAAAAGAGCAGATATCCTGAATTTAAGAACCAATGAATTTGAAACTGTCGATATCTCCTCATTAATAAAAAAATATGGGGATAAGATAGTTGGAATTGAAGATGTCATTTCTGTAGATAAAGATAAAGCTTTAACAGTTCCAATCGGGATTTTATTTGACCATTCACAATCCGAACCTGTTATTACTTTTCAGAAACTTACAGATACACCGCATTTTTTGAAAAAATTGGATAAGATTCTCAAATTATTGAAAAACGCTTTCAAATCCCCTGTTGATATTGAGTTTGCTTCCGACGGAAAAAAACTATTTATTCTGCAATGTCGTCCTCAAGTTCAAGCAAAATCGGTTGTTAATACCGAGATGCCTGATAACTTAAATAATGAAAACATAATAATCAAGTCAAATCAATTTGTAACTACGGGAGTTATAAAAGGGATAGAATACATCGTCTATGTTGTTCCTGAAAAATATAATTCTCTCTCTTCTGAAACGGAGATGAAAAAAGTTGCCTCTGCCGTATCGGTACTTAATAATAAACTTCCATCCAGAAAATTTATTCTGATTGGTCCGGGTAGATGGGGAAGTCGAGGTGATATAAAACTTGGTGTTCAAGTAACTTATAGTGATATATTCAATACGGCAATGTTAATTGAACTTGCTTACTCTAAGGACGGATACATTCCCGAACTATCATTCGGAACACATTTCTTTCAAGATCTCGTTGAATCCGACATAAAATATCTTCCTTTATATCCGGAAAAAGACGGTTCTCTTTTTAAGAGCGACATATTAATGGAACTTCCTAACCACCTTTCGGAGTTTTATTCGGAAGACAAGTCAATTGATGAAGTTGTAAGGGTCATTTGTTCAGATGACATTAAAACAAACTCAACAATTTCAATAATAATGGACGGTGATTCCGATACGGCTCTCGGGTTTCTTGAGTAAACAATAAGCCTAAATAACTTTATGTTTTTTACCGATTTTCACAAATGAATTGATAGCTTTGTTGAGATGTTCTTTGCTATGAGCAGCTGAAATCTGAACCCTTATCCTCGCTTTTCCTTTAGGAACAACCGGAAAGAAAAATCCGACAACATAAATACCTTCCCGATATAAATCCTTAGCCATTTCCTGTGCAAGTCTTGCATCATCCTCAAAATCTCCTAACATTATAGGAACTATAGGGTGAATACCCTCAATTATTTTAAATCCCTCTTCCGTAATCCTTTTTCGAAAATATTTTGTATTCTCCATCAATTTATCTCTTAAATCATCAGAAGATCCGACTATTTCAAACGCTTTTAATGCTGCACCGACAATAGAAGGTGCCAAAGTATTTGAGAACAAATATGGGCGTGATTTTTGCCTGAGCATTTGGATAATTTCCTTTCTCCCCGACGTAAATCCTCCGGAGGCACCTCCCATCGCTTTACCGAGGGTAGAAGTGATAATATCAACTTCACCGAGGACACCACAGTATTCGACAGCTCCTCTACCTTTCTTTCCGAGAAATCCGGTTGCATGTGAATCATCAACCATTACCAAAGCATCATATTTTTTTGCAAGTTCGACAATTTCTTTAAGCTTGGCAATATCACCATCCATAGAAAAAACACCATCGGTGGCAATTAATATATTCCTTGCAGGTTTAGGTTCTTTTGATAATCCCGGACCTTCCCATATATCCATTCCAAGCCTTGCCCGTTTTAATTTTTTCTCAAGATAATTCATATCCGAATGGTCATAAATAAACCTTTTTGCTTTACACAATCTGATACCGTCTATGATACTTGCATGATTCAACGAATCCGTGATTATTGCATCATCGGGTCCGAGTATAGTTTCAAACAGACCTCCGTTAGCATCATAACAAGAGGAATATAAAATAGTATCTTCGGTTTCATAAAATTTTGATATGGATTCTTCAAGTTTTACATGAATATCCTGAGTACCGCAGATAAATCTTACAGACGCAAGACCAAATCCATGTGTATCCAATGACTCCTTTGCAGCTTTAATTATATCGGGGTGATTGGCAAGTCCCAAATAGTTATTCGCACAAAAATTCAATACTTCTTCCGGTTCGTCTCCAACAGGATAGGAAACTTCAATTATAGGTTTCTGATTACTTAGAATAATCCTTTCCTCTTTGCACAGCCCCCCCTTCTTTATGTTTATTAACTCTTGTTGAAAATCAAATCTAATCCTTTGATACATTTTATCCTCCGATCTGAATAATTATATAACAATCACCCTACAAATAAAGAGAATATCATAATTAAAATTTTGAAATTCGGATCTTATTTTTTGAGAATACTTTTCGGACTAAAAATAGAGATAAAGAAAAGTTTTAATATCACATAAAATGCTCTCACACCATCTTTCCAATTTATCTTTTTCCCCTCGGAATATGTCCTTCCGTGGTATGATATTCCCACTTCATAGATTCTGATTTTCTTCATACGTGATAACTTAAAAGTTACTTCAGGTTCAAATCCGAATCTATTCTCCCTTAAATTTATACTCTTGATCACATCACTTTTAAAAACTTTGTAACATGTTTCCATGTCCGACAAATTAATATTACAAATCATATTTGAAAAAAGTGTAAGAATTTTATTTCCTACAAAATGCCAGTAGTATAGAACTCTTCGTGCTTCGGTTGTCATAAATCTTGATCCGTAAACCACATCCGCCTGATCATTCAATATAGGACCAAGCAATTTAGGATATTCATTCGGATCATATTCGAGATCCGCATCCTGAATTAAAATAATATCACCGGTTGCCTCATCTATCCCTTTTCTTAAACAGAAACCTTTACCGCTATTCTCCTCGTTTTTCAAAACTCTGATTCCCTTAAACTTTCTTGCAACATCTTCGGCAATCTTAAAAGTATTATCGGAAGAACAATCATCAATCACAATTATCTCTTTTTTTAATTCCAAAGGAACCTGCATCACCTTTTCAACCAGTGAATATAAAGTTTTCTCTTCATTGTATGCGGGAATAATTATACTTAGTTTCTTTATTTTCATGAGATCAATTAAATTAATATCATTAATTAATAAAAATTTCAATCGGGGACACTATCCTATTCGGGATAAACTTACTTAACCATTTGTAACATTCCGGCGATGATACGATAAGGTTATCAATGTTATTATCATTCAGTTTACCGATAAATCTATCTGCAAGTGCAATGGAATATCCATTTTCGTTATCTTCAAAGTTAATCCCCGACCCGCAACAATCTTCATGAAATATTTCCAAATCAATTTTGTTGCTATTAAAAAATTCTTTATTATCTTCCGAATAATTAATAAAGTTTTTTTCAAATAAAGATTCGTGATAAGCACTTTTTTTATACAAATTGATATTATTCTTATTTAATCTAAAATATTTATAATTGAGAAACAGATACTCTTGAAGAGTTGAAATTTTTATTTTATTAAAATCGTAATCCTCTTTGAAAATCAAAACATCCTTTTCACTAAAACAGAGCATCTTATCAAAACTCATTTTTATTAACTTTTCTTTATTTATCGACAAAGCTTTTTCAAAACCATCCATATCTCCAGACTCCTTGTAGTAAGCCTGACAATTATCCAGATTATCCGGAACCAAAACGCTTAACCCTATCCCGTTAAATATTTCTATTACTCTTCCAATAAATTCGGGATAGTATCTCCCGACCGTATAACCCGGAAACAATAAAATATCGGAATCCGTTTGATAATTTTTAAATTTGGTAAATTTTCTGATATTCCCGTTTATTTTTTCCCTAATATTATTTTTTTTCTTTAAATTTTTGAAAAATATACTTTTTGACCTGTAACCTATTAAAATTTTCCTAAAATCAACACCTTTTGTACAGGAAATATTACAATTTCCACATAACAAGCAGGATTTCATTATTTTTCCCAATTTCCAGCTATCTGAGACATTACCGTTCATTAATTCCTTTATCAAATTAATCCTTCCCCTTGGAGATTCCGGTTCGGTAAGATCTATTTTGAATATAGGACACGTGTTATTACAATTTCCACACAAAGTACAAACTTCAATAAGACTATAAAGTTCCGTTGAATTATTCTTCATAATACGATTTAATTTTTCTTATTTGAAATTTCTCGGATAGGAATTGATATTCTTCTTATTACTTCATCCCATGAATAATATTTTTTGACATAATCAAATCCAATTCTACCCATAAGATTTCGCTTATTACGACTTGTATAAATTGTGTTGAAGCTCTCAATTAACTCATCGGAATTACCGAACGGGAGTCCACCTCCGGATAATTTAATATGTTCCATTAGTACTTCACATGCCGAATTAACCAAAACCGGAGTTTCCTGAGAAAATGATTCAAGTGTTGTAATTGACAAGCTCTCCATTGGAGACGGTTGCACCGAACATACCGCACCTCGGAATGCGGAGGCTTTGTCCTCTTCAGATACAAAGCCTACATATTTTATTCCATCCGACTCCGGTATATCCATCAGTTTTTTACCCATTAATACCAAATCTATCATATTCTTTTTTCTTATTTCTACAAACGCATCGAAAAGTACTTCCAGTCCCTTCCCTTTTTCAATTCTCCCTGCATATAGCATAAACGGAGAAACAATCCCATAATGCCTTCTGAATAGACTTTCATCAACATTTCTTTTAATATCAACACCTGTCCTTGAAAGAATTGTTCTTCCAATTAAGGAAAATTTGTTCTTTACAAGATCCATTTCCGCACCGGTCAGAAAAAACAGGGCATCCGGTTTTTCAAATACATCCTTCATGAGTTTCATATTTATGGGAGGTTCTTCATGAGCGGTTGGAAATAAAACCGACGGTTTTTTTAAAACCTTCAGAGTTTTTACGGTCGTATAATAAAGGTAAGTAAAAAAAATGAAAATATCAAACTTATCTTGTTCGTCTTGAATCGTATCTACAAGTTTTGTAGAAACAGGTCCCTGAAGATCGATCCACTCCTCTTCGGTTATATCTTTCTTATTGTTCGGATTGAAAAAGCTTGAAGATACCGTATTAAAGACATCCATATCTCTTTCAACATCAACCGGGAATCTCCTTATAACAACACCTTTAAGGATAGTTTCCCCAGATTTATAGTGATTTTTCCAGGTAATATAATCCTTAGCGGTTGTAGTAAACACCGTCACATCAAATCCGGAAGCATTAAGCCTTTCAGATATATCTCGCGATAATGTCTCCGCTCCACCAATAACATCCTCACCGTACCGTTGAACCACAACTCCTATCCTAACCATTAAATGCCTCCAAGATCATTTCAAGAAATATTTCCGGATCGGATTCTTCCTCATATCTGTCAGCTCTCAGCTTCGCATTGTGCGACATCTTCTTTCTTATTCTCTCATCCGACATTATTTTATCCGTAAGAAATACAAGTTTATCCATTTTTTTTTCATTCAGCAACAATCCCGATCCATCAAGAGTTTCTTTTACGGCACCCGCATCATATGCGATTACAGGAAGATTAAAAAACGTGCTCTCAATCAATGGGAGGCAAAATCCTTCATGCTCACTCAAAGATAGAAAAATATCCGCAAAATTATATACTGCAAGAAGTTCATCAAACAAAATATGTCCGGTAAAAAAAACATCCGAATTACTCAGATCCAATTTTTCTTTCAAACTTAGTAATGACGAAAAATACTTAGGTACACTCATCACATTACCAGCTATTATCAATCTAATATCATTTGAAATTATCCTTTTGTATGCAGATATAAATTTAAGAAGATCTTCAAGTTTTTTGTTTGGAGTTACTCTTCCCACAAACAAAACATTCTTTCTGCCGTCATTAAACACTTCCGAATAACTTTTACTAAACTCACCTTCGTATTCCGAACGTGAGATCATAATAGGAAAAGTTTTTATATTTTTAAATCCTAAAAGCTCAAGTTCATATGAATTATACTTGGAATCGGCAATAACCATCTTAAATTCTTTATTAAAAAGTATTAACTCTTTTCTCCCTTTCTCGGTTAAATCTACCAACTCATCCGAAAAATCTTTAAAAAATTCAGAGGGAGTTATGTTGTGATACACAAGTATTTTCTTACCGTTTGTTTTTAAAAAATATTCATTTAAAGGAGAAGATATGGCATAGTGATATATTTTTATGGAATCATCTCTTTCTCGGTATTCACTAAAAGATGTGCAGAACTCTCTCATTTCATCATCGACCGTAATTGCAACTATCCGGCTTTCAACACCGTTATTTTTAAGAAACTTGTGAAATCGTAATACCGAATTGCCGATTGCATCACCATAATGAAATCCCGATAAAAATTGATCAATTACCATTTTTATTCAAACCGACTTTAATAAATCCAATAACTTAGAGGGATGCGAAGCTAATGAATACTCGCGAAGTTTCTCCCGTCCGGCAGTAATTAATTTATCTTTAGTCTTTTTGTTATTAATAACGTACTCCAAAGTACCTGCCACCTTTTCCGGATCCTTTGAATCGAATATCAATCCTCCGTTTCCAACCGTTTGACGAATTGCCCCCGCATCATAGGCTACTACAGGGACATCCATCTTAAAACTTTCTATCACCGGAAGGCAAAATCCCTCGTGTTCGCTCATTGAAAGATACACGTCAGCTAAATTATAAACGGAAAGAAATTCCTCAAAATTGATATGTCCGGTAAAAAGGATATCATCCGATGTTAGATAAAAACGTGATGCAAGGTCACGTACCGCTGCAAAATATTTAGGAACCGATTTTATATTTCCAGCTACAATTAGCCTAATTGACGGAGAGAGATATTTTTTGTAGAAGAAAAGCATTTTTATTGCATCTTCAATTTTCTTATTCGGTGCTACTCTGCCTACACATAGGATGTTTCTCCTTTCATCTTTAATAAGATTGTAATACCCTTTACTATACGGGGCATCATAATCCTTTAGATTAATTATAAGAGGGAAAACCTTAACATTTCTAAATTTTAAATCTTTTAAATCCGAAGCGTTAAACTCCGATACACCTATAGATATATCGAACGAATCATTGAGAGTGGACAAATGTTTACGTCCTTCATTTGTAAATCTTGTCAAAAATTCAGAATAATCCGTAAAGAAAACCGAAGGTGTAACATTATGGTATATTAAAATTTTCTTACCTTTCACCGAACGGAAAAAATCGGTAAGTAGTGAAGGTATTGCAAAATGAAGAATTTTTATAGATTCCTTTTTTTCTTTATAATCTTTAAATAAAGTAACCTTTTCAACAACTCTTTTATCGGATGTAAGTGTGATTATCCTGCTTTCAATCCCATTTGCTACAAGATACTCATGAAAGGCAACGGACGAATTGCTTGTCGCATCTCCGTAATGAAATGCCGGAAGAAATTGTTCAATGATCATAATGTGTTTTAACAGAAGTTCACGGTTTGGTCAAATTCATATTCGCAACTAACTTGTGGTCTACTCAACAACAAAAAGCTCTGTTTGCGGATCTACGGAACCACCCTCTTTAACCGAAAGTGATGTTAAAATCCCTTTTTTCGGGGATTTAATCTCATTTTCCATTTTCATTGCTTCCAATACAAGTATCCTCTCTCCTTCTTCAACTTTATCATTCACTTTTTTATAAACCTTTTTTATTTGACCCGGCAAAGGTGATTTAATAGATATTTCTCCTTCAAGATCAAAACTTCCACCCTTTTTTCTCGAAGTGGCATCCTTAATACTGAAACTTTTTCCTTTAAAAAAAACACAAAACCCGTCTTCATACTTGTCAACAAATACATTGTATATCTTATTATTTTTGTCTTTGATCAAAATATTTTTTCCGGATAATTTATTAATAGAATATACTTCACTATTTTCACCTAACTTAAAACCGTAATCTCCCTCTCTCTCCGAAATTTCAAACTCTCTTTTTTCACCGTTGATACTAAGGTTGAACTTCATCAAATCCTCCTCATTGTTTTCATTCGGTTATAATTTTTCCAGTTGCTTCCACTATTCTCCCCTTCATGCGAATGATCCGAATTATTCCCGTTTTGTTCCATACTCCTGATACCGGATGCAAAAAGAGCAACAAATTCCTGATCTTCGGGAATTTTTTTCTCCACACTCTCAATACGTTCTATAAGATTAGTCGTATAGTTTCCGGAAATAAACTCTTCATTCTCAAATATTTGGAGAAAATATGGAATTGATGTTTTTATTCCGGCAATTCTATATT
The DNA here is from genome assembly GCA_964422395.1 of uncultured Clostridia bacterium. Taxonomy (GTDB): domain Bacteria; phylum Acidobacteriota; class Aminicenantia; order UBA2199; family UBA2199; genus UBA647. The sequence goes on along the minus strand of CAYRAO010000006.1, from coordinate 11,598 downwards.
CATACAATGCCCTCTTCATTCTATTAATAGCTTCTTCTCTGTCTCTTCCCCAAACTACAAGTTTGGAAATAAGCGGATCGTAAAAAATAGGTACATCAAACCCCTCATAAACACCTGAATCATCCCGAATACCAATTCCACCTGAGGGAGACACATACTCAATTATTTTTCCAGGTGAAGGAGAAAAATCGTTGAAAGGATCCTCAGCATAAATTCTACATTCCATTGATGAACCCCTTGACTGCACATCACTTTGTTTAATATTTAGTTTTTCTCCCGATGCTATTCTAATCTGCTCTTTAACTATATCTATCCCTGTAACCATTTCCGTAATGGGATGTTCGACCTGAAGTCTTGTATTCATTTCAAGAAAATAAAAATTTTGATCTTTATCTACTATAAACTCCACCGTACCCGCATTTCTGTAATTTACCGCTTTTGCAGCTTTTATTGCTATATCCTCCATTTTTTTACGGATATCATCCGAAATAAACGGAGAAGGAGTTTCCTCCAAAATCTTTTGATACCTTCTCTGTACGGAACATTCTCTCTCTCCAAGAGAAATGGTGTTCCCGAAATTATCCGAAAGAATTTGAATTTCAATATGATGCGGCTCCTCAATGTACTTTTCAATATACACATCGGGATTACCAAAACTTGACGCAGCCTCAGAGGTTGCTCTTTCAAATGCTTTTTTAAGTTCTTCTCCCTTTTCAACCTTCCTCATCCCCTTACCTCCTCCTCCGGCAGAAGCTTTTAAGAGAACCGGAAATCCTATTTCTTTTGCAGTAGCATTTATTTCGCTTATATCTTTCAGAGATTTTGTTGTGCCCGGAACTACCGGTACTCCGGCACTTTTCATTATTTCTCTTGATTTGGTCTTGGAACCCATTTTAGTTATTACAGCCGGTTCCGGTCCGATAAAAATAATCCCTTCATCTTCCACCATTTTTGCAAATTCAGCATTTTCCGCAAGAAAACCGTATCCAGGATGAATTGCGTCCACATTTGCCTTTATTGCCGCTTGAATAATTTTCTCACCTACCAAATAACTCTCCGATGATTGAGACTTTCCAATATAGTAAGCTTCATCCGCAAGTCTTACGTGAAGAGACACTTTATCCGCATCCGAATAAACGACAACCGGCGATAATGACATCTCTCTCACAGCTCTTATAATTCTTACGGCAATTTCACCTCTGTTCGCAATTAAAATCTTTTTAATTTTTCTCATTTTATCTCCAAAAGATTTATTTTTAATTTTAGAGCGGTATATTTCCATGCTTTTTTGGAGGATTTTCATCCCTTTTATCCTTAATAAGATCAAGTCCTGAAATTAATCTGGGTCTTAGTGTTTCAGGGACAATCACATCGTCAATATATCCTTTGTTTGCTGCAATATACGGATTGGCAAACAATTCTCGATATTCATTCTCTTTCTCGGAAATAACCTTATCGGGATCACTTGCTTCCGAGATGGTTTTTTTATGTATGATCTCAACAGCACCTTTGGGACCCATTACTGCAATTTCCGCCTGAGGAAATGCCAAATTTATATCTGTCCTGATATGCTTTGAACCCATAACACAGTAAGCACCACCATAAGCTTTTCTGGTAATTACGGTTATTTTAGGTACTGTTGCTTCGGCAAAAGCATATAATAATTTTGCACCGTGACGAATAATACCTCCATACTCCTGATTTGTACCCGGGAGAAATCCGGGAACATCCTCAAATATTATTAACGGAATATTGAAAGCATCACAAAATCTCACAAAACGGGCGGCCTTTACGGAAGAATCAATATCAAGAGCACCGGCAAGATGTAAAGGTTGATTTGCAACAATTCCTACCGACCTTCCTCCGAGTCTTGCAAATCCCGTTACTATATTTTTTGCAAAATGTTCAGCTGTTTCAAAAAAAATCCCGTCATCAACAACGGTTTTAAAAATATCGCGAATATCATATCCGATATTCGGATTTTCCGGTACCATGGTATTGAGCTTCTTTTCAACTCTATCGAATGGATCGTTTGTCTTAACAAAAGGCGGATCTTCCATATTGTTGTCCGGAATATATTTATGGAGTTCTTTTATGATTTCAATATTATCTTCATCGTCTTCCGCTGCAAAATGTGCTACACCCGAAACGGTATTGTGAGTATCCGCCCCGCCGAGTTCTTCCTTGGAAACATCCTCGTTTGTTACGGTCTTTATAACGTCAGGTCCGGTAATGAACATATACGAAGTCTTTTTTGTCATGATAATGAAATCGGTTATTGCAGGTGAATATACCGCACCACCCGCCGATGGTCCCATAATTGACGATATTTGGGGAATTACCCCTGATGCAAGAACATTCCTTAAAAATATATCTGCATAACCGGCAAGACTTTCAACACCTTCTTGTATTCTAGCTCCTCCCGAATCATTAAGTCCTATCAAAGGTTTCCCGCTTTTTAAAGCCATATCCATTATTTTTACTATCTTTTTTGCATTTGCTCCGGATAGAGATCCTCCGTAAACTGTAAAATCCTGAGCAAAAACAAAAACTTTTCTTCCGTTAAGCTCTCCATACCCCGTTACAAAGCCATCACCATAAATTTTATTTTTATCCATTCCGAACTTTGTATTATCGGATAAAACCAACTTATCAATCTCATGAAACGACCCGTGATCCAGAAGATATTCAACCCTCTCCCGTGCAGTCATTTTCCCTGCATTATGATGCTTTTTTATCCTATCCAATCCTCCGCCAAGTTCAGCTAAGCTTAATTTCTCTTTTAAATCTTGAATTTTCTTATCTAATGGCATACTTAACTCCTTTTGAGTAAGATAGACAATTAGATTTTCAATGTCAAATTCATTAAAAGTTAAACGAAATTAGTTAGAAATTATTATCTGTTTACCAAAACACCTATTTTCACAGGTTTTACAGGAGGTCTTTTTGAAAAAATCGTGAAATGATTATCTTCAGGCAAAAATAATTCGGAAAATATATCATAGATCAAAGGACCGCAGGTTCTCCCTTGACAATTTCCCATTCCGGTACGCAAAGAAATTTTAAGGGCTCCCGGAGATGTAAATCCATCTTTTACCGCCTTTCGAATATCTCCCATTTTTACATCCTCACATCGGCATATTATAGTTTCATCGGGAATCTCAGATATTTCCGATTTTCTTATTCCGTAAAGCGAGTTAAAAAGTTTCGCAAAATTCAAATGATGTTTCCTTTTTTTGATAAGTTTTTTCTTTTCTTCTTTAAATTCATTACCCTTATCAAAAAGTTCAAGTATTGAAATTGAAGCAGTTAAACCTTCATTTATCGATTTTAATGCTCCCCCTACTCCGGTTACCTCTCCGGCACAATAAACCCCGGATATACCCGATTCCATATTATCGTTCACATTAACGATCCATCCTCCGAGGTCTTTATCAAAAGATAACTTACATCCTGCAAGATTAGGCAATTCTACGTTCGGGACAAATCCATAACTGTAAGCAAAACCATCTGTTTCAACTATTTTTTCACTTCCAATTACAATTTTTCCTTCACTATCCGTCTTTCCTATAACTACTTCTTCGAGAGATTCTCTTCCTCTCGCTTCAATTATTCTTCTGTTGAACTTTATAGGGACCCCCGCAAGACCTATCTTACCGACATACCTGATTCCCTCGGTAATCTTCGAAAAATTGTGAAGTAGTACAGGTAGCAATTTTATCTTCCCTGAAACTCCGGTAGATTCCATAACCGCCCTGACTTTAGCACCATTCTTAATAAACTCATAAGCTGCCGAGAACAAAAATAGTCCGGAACCGCCTACAACAACATTTTTTGAAGGGAGAACTCCCGAACTTTTCATTAATACTTGAGCCATACCGGCGGAGAAAACTCCGGGTAATGTCCACCCTTTGAATGGTAAATACCTTTCCCTCGCCCCAGTTGCAAAAAGTATAGCATCAAAATCTATAGATCTTATTCTCTCTTTCTCTATTTCAATAAGGATTTCTTTGTTGTCGTAAATTCCAATAACGGAAGAATTGTTTAAAATATCAATTTCCCCGCTTTTTATCCCTTCAATAAATCCGTTACCGATCCTTTTTACATAATCCGGTCTATAATTTTTATCCAATCCGAGTTTTTCCGGGAGCTTTCTTAACAATTGACCACCGATATGAAGATTTTCATCAACTAAAAGTATAGAAAGTCCGTTTCCGATAAGACGATTTGCAGCAGCAATACCGGAAAAACCGCTCCCTACAATCACAACATTATATTTTTTATTGTTCAATTGTGATCTCCATACCTTGATTCACATCTTTCATGCATGCTCTTATATTCTTCTCACCGTCTACAGTTACCAAACACTCGTAACAGACTCCCATTCCGCATAATCCGCCACGCTTTTCCTTAAGTACAGGACTTCTTTTCATTTGCTTAAATCCCGATGCAATTAGTGCAGCTAACACCGTCTCACCTTTATAAGCTTTGATATTTCTGCCGTTAACCCGAATTGTAATCTCTTTGCTCCTTTCTATTGATCCTATTCTCAATTCTTCCATAAATTCCTCATCCCATTTTTTACATCTAAGATTAGATAATGTCAAGACTCACATGTATGGAATTTATACAAAAAGTTGACATAATCCTAATTCCGATTTAGAATATCAGAGCCATTAGGGATTTTTAAAACTCTTCAAAACTTTTCTCCAAGGTTTTAAGTATAATCATATTGGATAATTTCAGGAGTAAATATGAAAAAAGGGCTACTTATAACACTGCTTGTAATAATGATCATAATCATTTTGATAGGACTCGGTATAGGATATTTTTATTACCAAATTAATCGTGAACCTAATATTCCGGCTAACGGATATCTAAAGATAAACTTAGGCGGCGATATTGTTGATAATGACAACTCAATAGTTCAGAAAAATATTACTGTACGGGATTTGTGGTACCACCTAAACAGAGCTAAACGGGATAATAGGATCAAGGGGATATTACTAAAACTATCATTTTTAAAATCAGGATTTGCAAAAACCGATGATATCGGAAGAATAATAAAGAATTTTAGAAAAAGTGGGAAAAAAGTTTACACTTATATTGAAAATGGCGGAATTCGAGAACTTCAGCTTGCTTCATATACCGACAAAATTTATGTTTATCCCAATAACGGATTGTCACTCAACGGACTATCTATTCAGGCATTATTCCTAAAAAATGCTTTAACCAAAATTGGAATCGAAGCTGATTTCCTTAACGTAGGAGATTATAAAACCGGTCCGAATATGTTCACAAAAGATAAAATGACAAAACCCCACAGGGAATCAATGACCACCCTTGTTAATGACATATATAATTCTTCAATAAAGATTATCTCTACAAACAGAAAAGTAAATGAAAATCTGATCAGAAATCTTGTAAATGATTTCACTACCGACGGTACTGAAATTTTGAAAGCCGGACTAATTGACGGATTAAAATATGAAGATGAAATTCTTGAATTAAAGAAAAGTGAGATTGTTAATTTCTCCGTTTACAAGGAGACAAAATCTCCACTCCCGTTTAAAGGTAAGAATAAAATTGCAATAATTTTTGCTCAGGGGGAAATTCATTCGGGAAAATCAGGTGGAAAATCTGTTTTCGGAAACAAAATTATGGGTTCCGATACAATAAAAAAATATCTACAATCTGCTAGAGAAGATAAATCGGTAAAATGTGTTGTCCTTAGAGTTGATAGTCCGGGAGGATCTCCAATTGCTTCCGATGTCATCAGACATGAAGCTGAACTTTTGATGAAGGAAAAGCCACTTGTAATTTCCATGTCCGATTTAGCCGCTTCAGGAGGCTATATGATTTCACTATCTTCTTCAAAAATTATTGCACTCCCTCAAACAATAACCGGATCAATAGGTGTCTATGGCGGGAAATTTGTGTTAAAGGGTTTATACGATAAAATAGGAGTGAACAAAGAGATTATAACCACTTCCAAATATGCGAATTTCTATTCGGACTATAGAAAATTTAACGATGAGGAGAGAAAAAAATACGCCTCTATAATGGATGAAATATACAAATTATTTGTTAATAAAACAATAAAAGGGAGAAATTTACCTGCAAAAGATATTAAGAGTATAGCGGAAGGAAGAGTATGGTCGGGAGTTCGTGCGAAGAAACTGAATCTTATTGATCAATACGGTGGTCTTGATAAAGCGGTTTCGGAAGCTGCAATTTTAGCAAAACTGGACTTGGAGAAAAATGTAGGATTAAAAATTTATCCCCCTTCAAAATCTCTTCTTGACTTTATATTTGATATCCTCGGTTCAAAAAATTTAGGAATGATATCTGCAATGAAATCGGGTTTAGAGAGGTATAAGACTTTTTTTCCGGCTACGATATTACCTTTTAAAATTATTATAGAATAAATATTAAAGTAGGCAAATTTGAAAATAATTGATGAGGAAGAATTAAAAGCAGATAAAGTTCTTTCAGATCTAAAAAAACATCTTTACAATGACGGTCTCATTATCTATCCCACTGATACACTTTACGGGATCGGATATAATTTCTTCTCCGTTAATGCCCAAATTAAACTGGATTTATTAAAAAACAGGAACAATATTCCTTATTCCGTTGCCGTTTCAAACATTGAAATGATTAGTAACTTAACATCTCAGTCGCTAAAGCAATTCAAATTATTTAATAAAATCTACCCATATTCAAAAATGACATACCTTTTCAAACTAAAAGACAATATTGATATAAAACTGGTCAAAGGAAGCAACCTGATTGGAATAAGAATTCCTAACAAAGAATCAGTCAAGATCCTTATCGATTTTTTAAAGTTTCCCATCACCACAACCTCGGTTAACTTCAGCGGATCACCTCCCCTCAATTCTTCTGATGAAATTAAAAAAATGATCGAGCAAACGGAATTCTCAGACGATATCATACTTGTTGACGGAGGGAAACTGCCTCTTTCAACTGGATCTACAATTATTGATTTTTCCGGTAAGAAAATCAAGATAATAAGAAGAGGTGATGATTACGATAAAGCGAAAAAATTTATTAATGATCTACGGCAATAACTTGATTTGAAATTCTTCTAACTTGACACGAAGCTTTTCAGTAATGATATTATTTTCCTTCTCATTTCCATAAAGATCATCAATCATTTTATAAATATTTTCAGCACTATTTACATCTGTTTGTTCTAAAATACGTGCTTTTACCCAAAGAGCAGGTATATAATTACTACTAAACTCCAAACATTTATTAATTTCAACTTCGCTTTTTTTTGGATTACCGTTTCTCAATAAAAACTCCGCATATTCAGTATGAAAAAATTGATAATTAAATATTGTGATCCAGTAATTTAAACGGTAATTAATTTTCAATAATTCCATAAATTTCGAATCAGCTTCATCTATTTCTCCATTAAGTTCATGTTCAAGTGCTTTAAGGTGAACAAAGAATTTGAAAGGACGGGAAAAATTTTCTTTACTCAGTTTATACTTCTCAACAATTTTTCCAATCCACTCCAAGTCGTATGAGAATTCAAGTTTTTTCTTTAATTTATGATTGATTAGAGCCCTGATCCATCTTATTTCAGACGAATTACTATTAATATCATCGGAATCATAAATATCAATTGATTTTTTTGCAATTTCCAATGCATTATCATAGTTTTCTTTTAAATATTCCGCATATGCAAGTTTAGAGTAAGCATTGGCTTTATCTTTCTTCGAGTTAGTCTCTCTTAAATAATTTTCCACTTCATTTTCAGCTTCTTTAAATTTAGCCTTTAAAATAGCTATATCAGACAAGGTCATATAAGCCCAATATAATCCTTTACTGTCTTTCCTTACAGCTGCTTTTTTTGAAGCTTCCGATGAAATCAAGTCCCCCGCAAAAAAATAGCCGTCTCCAAGTGAATCAAAAGAATTTGCCGAATTATCAAGATTTCTATACTCTTCAAATAATTCAATGGCTTTTGTATGATTTCCCATGTAAGAATAACAGTAACCAAGATGGTTAATTGCACTGGAATATTTCTCATCAAGTTTTAGAGCCTCTAAATAATATTTAGAAGCCTTTTGTGCATCTCCATGGTGAAAAAAAGCTTCTCCAAGCTTAAATAGAGTTTTTTTTGACAAACCGTTCCTTTTTCTCAAATTTTGTAAATAGCCTATTTCCTCTTTAAAATTAAATTCCAATCTTGAATTCATAGCAAGTACTTTTAGTCCAAAAGGTTTTGACAAATATTTAAGGTTAGGAATTATTTCCTTTATTTTTTTTTCAGATAAGTCCCGCTTACCGTTAAAATAATATATTTGAGAAAGATAATACTTATCAACCGGAGTTTCATTTTGTCCGACAAAACATTTTTCAGCTTCAGTATACTCATACTTAAAGAAATGATTCATCCCCTTAAAAAAGATTTCAAAATTTTTCCATTTTTCTCCAAAAGATTTTGAAATGGGTTTAATTTTTATGTAACCTTTATTTTGAGGGAATATTTTTGAGTAGACTCTTTTGGATAAAGTATCAATCTGATGTTTTAGTATCGAATTTTCATTTTTAAGACCCGGAATGGTAATGGAATACTTTTTCTTCCTATCATTTGAATGAATAACCATATCAAAATTATATATATTCTTTATTTTTGATATCTCACCGTCAATATCGTAAAAAATGCGATTATTCTCTTTTGTTTCCTCCGGACTTGAAATCTTTTCACTTGAATCGTAAATTGATTTAACTGTATTTGTTGAAACAGTATCAAATTCATCAAATTGATTTAGTGATTCCATTATTAAAAATTTAATCTCTTCTTTTACCCTATTTGGAACTTTTCCTTTTAAATCATTAATGGTAATAAAAAAAATATCATTTCCGCCGGAAAAAGAAAGATTCGACCTGTTTTTAAAAAACAAAAATAGAGAAAACAAAATTAAAACTGGAACAAGAAACATGGAAAATTTCTTGAATGTTTTTTTCTTTGAACCGCTTACGGGAATAGTGGGAGCTTTGATTTTTTTTATTTTGTATACCAAATCTCCAAGATTTTCAAAATCAGAAGTTCTTTTAACCTCTTCCAAAATTTCTCTCTTCTCGCTAATATCAATTATTTCAGTCGCTCTTACTTTATTCTCACCACTTTTATCAGATAGAACTTTATTTTGGAGTTCGATTAAGACTTTATTTATCTCTGAAAAATTCGGATATCTGTCTTTTTTGGATTTTTTTAGAAGATTTGCAATTAAATCCGCTAGCAAAGGTGGAAATTTATCGGAAAAATCAATCTCTTTATTGATAACATTGTAAAGAGTATTTATCTGTTCTTTATCAAAAAAGGGATTTTCACGTTCAACCAACTCATACAGTAAAACTCCAAAAGAAAAAATATCACTCCTGCCATCAAGTTCTTCCCCTCTTGCTTGTTCAGGAGACATATAAGAAACCGTTCCCATAACAACACCTTTTTCTGTCAAATTAGAGTTTACAACACCCGTTTTCATTGAACTCTCTTGTGAACTGAATTTGGCAAGTCCGAAATCGAGTATTTTTACTACACCTTTTTTATCAATAATAATATTTCCGGGTTTTAGATCTCTATGAATGATACCTTTGCTATGGGCTTCCGACATACCATCACAAATCTGAGATGCAATATCAAGAACTCTTCTCAAGCTCAATTCCTTATATTTAATAATAGCATCAAGAGTAACTCCATCAATATATTGCATAACAATATAGTGATTGTTTTCCTCTTCATAAATTTCATAGATAGGACATATATTGTTATGTTCCAATTGAGATGCGGTTTGAGCTTCTCGCAAAAATCTCATCTGTGATTCTTTTGAAGAATCTGTCCCTTTTTTAATGCTCTTTACTGCAACCAATCTCCTCAATTTAAGATCTTCGGCTAAAAATATCTCTCCCATTCCTCCAATCCCGATAGTCCTAATTATCTTAAAACGGTTATCAAGTATAAACATCTCGGAATCTTTTAAGAGAATTTCTTCAATATTTTGGGTCTTCTTATTTTTTTCCATTTTCAACTTCAAGAGAATTCTATCAGAATTTGATGAGTTTTACTATAAATCGGAATAATAACAATTCTTCTAAATCTCACTCGATTATCCATCTTATCACTTCAAAAGTTTCGGCAAATTCCGATCCGATTTGAATACCGCGAGTTTTGGCCCAACTTAAAATAAAATCCTTTGTGGCATAATCTTTCCCGTACTGAGATTCATAAGCACGTAACGCTGATATTTTTCTTTCAATATGCTCTTTTTTTAACTTAACAAACATATTCGTATGAAACGTGATATTATTCCATGGAAGTTCATATCCTACAACACTTATCTGCTTAAAAGCTCTTATCCCTTCCATTGCAACTGTACTGTGATCCTGATGTAGATCATTTATAGAGGGCAGAAAAACCAATTCAGGTTTTATTTCATTTTTTATCTTTACCAACTCTTCAAGTATTTCCTGACGTACATAATTAAGCTTTCTTACTTCATATTTATAAACAAAAAGATTATTTTCGGGAATTCCCAAAATTTTAGTAGCCCTTCTAACCTCTTTTTCCAAAATATTTTTAGCCATTCCCTTTGGAACCGATTTCTCAGCGGTAGAAAATGCAACATAGAAAACGTCTTTACCTTCATCAATAAATTTTGAGATTGTTCCACCACACCCGAATTCTCCGTCATCCGTATGCGGAGCTAACACAAGAACTTTATTCTTATCATTTAACATTTCCATCTCCATTAAAAGTTATACAAACTTTTTTTATAAACAAACAAAACAAAATCATGAGGCAAAAAAGTATGGTCCAACTTAAAATTTTGTGTAAAACTTGAAATATATGAAGTTATCTCAAACGGATCGTAATAGAAAGTGTCATTATTTTTTTTCTTTGACAATGAAGATGTCATTGAAATTGCAAACGCTTCTGTCGATATTTCATACATCCTTTTGAGCAAAACCTTAGTAATTTCCATATTCATTGACCTTTCAAATTTTAGATTCAGGGGTCCGACAGATATGACATAATTAAACCTTTCCGCAATGGATTCTTCAATTATATCCTTAACTTCAAAACATACCTCATCATCTTTATATCTTTTTTTAGCTTCCTTTATCATTAATTCATTAATATCAAATCCGGTATAATGTACTCTGCTTTTCTGTTTCAACAAAAAATCATAAAATCCTCCGATGCCACATCCCACATCCAATATACTTTTATTGTTCCAATCTCCAATTTCATAGATTTTAGCAAATCTTTTCGAATGAGAAATTTCCGATTGAGCTACAGCATTATGATCATCTTTTGCATTAGTAAAGGTATCATTGAAATAATTGATATTCTTCACCTTAATTTTATTGTATTTCATTAAAAAACTCCTTCATTTCCTTAATATCAGTGTTAAACATATAATCCAAAATTGATAATCCCGGAATAAAATCACCCCATAACTGTTCATATACTGGATGGTTAAAATCATAAACAATTAAGTTAATATTTTGATTTTCAAATTTATCTCTCTCTTGATATTTTTCTCCACCGAAACCGGA
>CAYRAO010000005.1:0-100751 GCA_964422395.1 uncultured Clostridia bacterium | reverse complement strand
GGAATCCCTTTTGGACACCGTCACCCTCGCTATTTTCGATTTATTTGGTTATTGGAGTTAACTCCACTGTAACTCTTCTGTTTTGTGCACGACCGGCAGAAATATTATTCGATGCAATCGGTTGTTTTTCACCATACCCCGCTATAAGAATTCTCTGAGACAACACCCCTCTTGATGTTAAGAATTCTCCTACGCTCCTTGCTCTTCTTTCCGACAATTTTTGATTGTAATCAAATTTGCCGACACTGTCCGTGTGACCGATAACATTTACATATGTCTTTTTGTATTTCTTTAAAACAATTGCGACAGAATTTAAAATTTTGTAAAACTTGGAATTAATATTCGACGAATCTGTTTTAAACGTCACATTACCGGGCATATTAAGAATAATTTTATCACCTATTCTCGTGACACTTACACCGCTTGATTGTAATTTTTTACGAAGTTTTGCTTCCTGTACATCCATATAATACCCTATTGATCCGCCTGCAATTGCACCGATACCGGCTCCGATAAGAGCATTTCTCCGCCTATTTTTATTTTTCGCGGTTAAAGCCCCTATGATAGCTCCTCCAACGGCTCCTATACCACTGCCAATAGCAAGTTTACTTATTTGCTTCTCTCTGGTATAGGGATTTACCGTCGTACACGATGATAAAACAAAAGATATAGAAAGCAATAGTACAATAATTTTGATATTTTTTTTCTTAACAATAATCATAATTCCCCCTTATTAAGGATTAAACTTTTTGTTTAAATATATCCAGCAGATAACAAAATCATTTTGTATTTATTTAAATAATAATTAAACCTAAAAAGCAAGTCAAGAAAAAAATTTAAAAAATCATCCCTTAATTTAGTGACATTCGTACCTGTCCCCATTTATTTAAAGTTTCGGATTTTGACAATGGTTTTGGCATTGATTAGAATTGATGTATCACAGAGGTGACAATCATGACTAATAATAATGATAATAATGTTGTGGAATTTTTTAATATCAAAGAATTAATTGAGAACAGCATAAACAAATTTCCGAACGATCCCGCTCTATCATTTTTCAATTCCGAACCCATTACATACGGGGAACTCGGGATAAGGATAAAGGAGTTATCAACACTTCTTAGAGATCAAGGAGTTCGGAAAGGCGATAAAGTGGCAATCCTCGGAGAAAATTCACCAAATTGGGGAATCTCATATCTAAGTATTGTAACTATAGGTGCTATTTCAGTCCCGATACTTCCCGATTTTCAACAAAGTGACATTGAAAATATTCTTAACCATTCGGAAAGCAAATTACTTTTTGCAACAAAGAAACAATTTGAGAAGATAAGATATGAAAAGTGCGGAAATATTTCGAGAGTTGTTATACTTGATGACCTCCATATTGAAGAGACGGAGTTTGACACGGTCAGCTTTTCAGACTATATTGACGATGCATTAAAAAAGATATCCACAATTATTCATGATATCGGTGAATTTACAGGTCTTCTCTCTGCAAAAATTTCAAAAGATGATCTTGCTGCAATAATTTACACTTCCGGAACAACCGGATTATCAAAGGGTGTCATGTTGTCTCATGGAAACATCACATCGAATGTTAAAGCATTAAAAGCAATTATAGATTTTGATTCAAGCGATAGATTCCTCTCCCTTCTCCCTCTCTCCCATGCATTGGAATGTACGATAGGATTCCTTCTGCCTATGTCGAGCGGGGCATCAGCTTGGTATATCGGTACCACACCGACACCGTCGGTTATCAAAAAAGCAGCATCAATGGTAAAGCCGACATGTATTCCTCTTGTCCCTATGATAATAGAAAAGATCTATAAGAAAAGAGTACAGTCACTTCTTGAAAAAAACTCTTTAACAAAAGCCATATCAAAAACTCCTTTTTTAAAGAAAATAGTATATAAGAAAGCAGGGAAAGCCATCCTTGAATTTTTCGGCGGGAAACTCAGGACAATTGCAATCGGAGGGGCACCGCTAAGTTCGGAAGTTGAAAATTTTTTAAGAATTTCAAAATTTCCATACGTAATGGGATATGGACTGACAGAGACTTCTCCGCTTCTAACCGGTGAACGGATCAGTGAGACAAGGAAGGGTTCCAGCGGTTACCCTATTCTCGGTGTCGAAATAAAAATAGTTGACCCTAACCAACAATCGGGTATCGGGGAAATATATGCCAGAGGTCCGAATATAATGAAAGGATATTATAAAAACGAAAGTATAACGAAAGAGGTTCTATCTGATGACGGATGGTTTAAAACGGGAGACAGAGGATATCTTGATAAAGACAATTTTCTTTATATCAGGGGAAGGTCCAAGAATATGTTTTTAGGATCCAACGGAGAAAACATCTACCCTGAAGTGATTGAAGAAAAACTCAATGAAATATTAATTGTTCAAGAATCTCTTGCTATTGAAAATAACGGAGATGTGGAGGCTCTGATATATTTGGACCCCGATATCCTTAGTCCCAAGATAGAAGGGAAATCCGAAAGTGATCAGAAAAAAATAATCACCGGAATATTGGAAGATATTCGAGAAGAAGTAAATGAGAAACTTCCACCCTCTTCAAGAATAAAAAGGGCATTTCATCAAACTGAGGAGTTCACGAAAACAGCAACAAAAAAAATTAAAAGATTCCTCTATTATCACCCATCATCCTGACCACCTTATTTTTTAGTAATACGGTAATGGAAATAGTATTAGATGAATTTCAGAAAACGGCAATGGAGTTTATCGAAAAAGGACAATCGGTGATTGTTTCAGCACCAACAGGAGCGGGAAAAACCCTAATCGCCGAACATGTAATGTACAAAGTCCTTGCTTCGGGGAAAAAAGTAATATACACATCACCTATCAAAGCCCTCTCAAATCAGAAATTTAGAGATTTTTCCAACCGATTTCCGAATAGAACGGGCATTGTTACGGGAGATGTATCTATCAACTCTTCCGCCCCTCTTCTCATTATGACAACGGAAATATTCAGAAACAGACTTTTCTCAGATAACATCTCATTAAAAGATTATTCATGGATTATTTTTGATGAAATACACTATATAGACGATCCTGAAAGGGGGACGGTTTGGGAAGAGTCCTTAATGTTCCTTCCGAAAAACATGAGATTTTTAGGACTATCCGCTACATTACCGAATGTAAATGAATTTGCATCATGGATTAGCACAATACATGGAGAAGATATAGCCGTTGTGACGGAAAATAGAAGACCCGTTCCTCTGAATTTTTATTTTGTATCGGGGAGAAAAGTGTTTAAAGACCCTTCATTTATCAATAAAAAATTTAACGGAACCAATATAATCGGAGTAACAAACAGAAAAAGTAAAAAATTACCGCATGAAAATGATGTGGTTCATCTAATCTCAGGACTAATGTCTCGGGACAGACTTCCTGCAATTTATTTTACTATGAATAGAAAAAGAACCGTCTCCCTTGCAGAGTCACTATCATCCTTTGACTTTATGGATGATGACCTACAAAAAGAAGTTAAAAATACAATTGATAATTTTTATGCTAATGATAAACTATCAGATAATCAGGGTTTTGCAGATATCATTCCTCTGTTAAAAAAGGGTATCGCTTATCATCACGCAGGAATGCTCCCTACGGTCAAAGAACTTGTTGAGAATTTATTTGCCAAAGGATATATTAAGATAGTATTTGCCACGGCAACTTTTTCTCTCGGGATCAATATGCCTGCCAAAAGTGTCATTCTTGATGAGTTAAAAAAAAGATCCGGAAGATTCTTCAGAATTATTCCAAAAAGAGATTTCTTCCAAATGAGTGGAAGAGCAGGTCGAAGAGGAATAGATAAAATTGGATACGTCTACAGTTTTACAGATAAAAGTATTCAACCTCATTCTATTAATAATATTTTGCATGGGAAACCGGAGCCTGTTACAAGCAGATTCGAACTTTCGTATGCGGGGATATTAAATCTTTATGAAAAATACGGAGAAAACATTTATTCCGTCTATTTTAAGTCTTTCAAATATTACCTTGAAAAAAGAAAAGAGGGCGGGATAAAACTTTCGGGATTGAAAAAAAAGATAACAGTGTTAAAAGGTTTAAAATATATCAATAAAACAGGTGTTACCGAAACAGGTAGGTTTGCACGTGAAATTCACGGTTATGAGCTTCCGTTCGGTGAGGTATTTAATAACAATTTGATAGACGAACTTTACCCCAAAGATCTGGTATATATAACACTTGCTCTTGTATATGAACCTAAAAAAGGGGAACAGGGACTTCCTGATCACGGAAGATCAAAATATTTGTATAAAATAACAAAGGCTATTATTTCAAAAATCCACAAATATGAAAAAAGAAACGATATCAAGAATTTGAGTCCCGAATTTGACTATAATCTCTCTTCTGCAGCAGAAATGTGGATGAAAAGCGAACCATTCTTCTGGTGCGTATATAATGCAGGAATTGACGAAGGAGATTTTGTGAGATACTTTAGAATGACCATACAGATTCTTCGGGAACTTACGCTTACAGATATCTCAAGAAAATCTTTAATGAAGGTAGAAAAAGCTATATCCCTCATAAATAGGGACATTATAGACGCAGAAACGGAGTTGAAAAGAGACGGCACAAGGATAAGTTGACAAATAGGATAAGCTATCTTATATTATTAGCATGAAAATAACAGCAATACTGCCCGATAAAATAGTGTCGGATATAAAGGAGTTAACCAATTCGAAAAGAACAACCGAAGCACTTATTAAAGCTCTATCCGATTGGATATCTTTACAAAAATTAAAAAAAATGAACTCGGAAATAAAAAAAAATCCTCTAAAATTCACAAATGACTTCTCCGCAGATTTAATACGAAATATAAATAGGAAATGATTATTCTCGACACATCCGTTTGGATTGAATTTTTTAAATCCAATGAACCTTATTATACTAAGGTAAGAGAATTAATAGGCAAAGGTCAAGTGCTTGTTATTGAATCAGTTTTTGCTGAATTATTACAGGGAGCAAAAAACAATAGAGAAAGAGAACTATTGATTGGTTACTGGGAAAATCTTCCAAAATATGCCAAAGCTGATTTGTTTATTGAAGCCGGAATTACTTCGAGTGAAAACAAATGGATATCAAAGGGAATCGGACTGATAGATAGTACGATAATATTAACATCAAGAAAATCAAATTCAAAAATTTGGACATTGGACAAAAAACTCAAATCAGTTCTTAAAGATATAGAAAATTATAAAATTTAAACTTAGTGATCTACAAAATCTCTGCTTTATTTTTCATTTTATAATTTTAAACGTCCATGCATGCAAACAAGGAATTTCCTTTATTGTTAATTTCGGAACCTTAATTTTCAACTTATTTTCCCGAGTCACTTTCCAATCAATTGATCCTGTATATCCTAACATGTTGATATTTTTCACAATTTCGTCTTTAGATAAATCTATTTCTATTTCATCGTTCCATTCGGTGAAGATACAAAACAATATATCTTTTTTCGTTGTAAAATATATTTTCTGCTCATTGTTCTTTTTTCCGGAAACAATTCTTTTTTCTGTTTGATAAATGGCCTCTCCATTAACTTTTAACCATTTTCCGATATTCAACAACCGTTCCTGCATCACTACCGGAATACGTCCATCGGCAGTTGGACCAACATTTAATAACAGATTCCCTCCCCGACTGACTATATCAACCAACTCAATTATAAGATCTTTAACGGAACTATAATCCTCTGCATTTTCCGCCCTGTTGAAACCGTAAGAACCTCCTATACCCCTGCTCTCTTCCCAGTACTTTTTGGAAATCGTTCCGTCGTCTGCATCTTTATACTCACTTGAAAAATAATCTCCATGCTTACCCGGCATCCCTTTGCACCAGCGGTCATTTACCACAACTTCATTCTTACAAGGTGATTCGTTGTATAGCCATGTAAGAAATTCTTTTGTTTTCCAGAATTCATCATCATAAAGCCACTCCCCCGCATCGCTAAAAATAACACTGGGTTTATACCGTATAACCAGATTTTTAAGCTGAGGTAACAAAACCTCATCTCGATACCTTTCCCGACCGATACCGTACTTGTCTACGTACTTCTTTAAAATATAATATTCGGAACCGTCTTTTTTGCGTGGGATACTTTCCCAGTCGGGAATAGAATAGTATATTCCCATTTTCAAGCCTTTTTCTCTGACCGCAGAGGTTAATTCACCGAGTAAATCCCTTTTTGGTCCTATATCTACCGAATTCCAATTCTTCTTGTGCTTGTTTTTAGTTGACCATAAACAGAAACCGTCATGATGCTTGGATGTAAGGACTACATACTTTGCTCCGGACTTTTTAAATAACTCCGCCCACCGTTCGGGATTAAACAATTCCGCTCTAAATAAGGGAGCGAAATCCCTATATTCAAAATTCACTCCATAATTTTTTCGATGAAAATCGTAACCTCCGTTTTCTTTATTGTCCATCACTCTGGCATAATACCATTCGGCATAAGAAGCATAACGGGCTGATTCAATCTTTCGCCATGACGGAACTGAATAAACCCCCCAATGGATAAAGATACCGAATTTTGCATTACCGAACCATTCGGGCATCTCCCTGTTATCCAAGGATTCCCAAGTAGGATTGTATTTTTGAGCAAATCCGAGAAAAAAAAGGGCCGTGAATACTAATAAAAGAGTTAAAAAAATTTTCAACATCATTTTCTCCTTTGGTAAGTTATTTTTTGTCTAATGGCAATATTATCGGAAGAATTACCAACAAGTATTTCAAAATCTCCGTCTTCAACAATCCAATCATGCTTGTCGGGATGATAAAAGGCAAACATATTCGGACGAATCAAAATATTTAGAACTGTTTTCTCTCCCGATTCAAGATATACCTTTCGAAAAGCCTTCAATTCTTTTTTGGGACGCGGTATTGAAGATATTATGTCACGAATATATATCTGCACCGTTTCTGCCCCGCTTGTATTCCCTACGTTTTCAACCGTAATTTTCATTTTTAATATATCGTTTTGTCGCACAATTCTTTTATTAACCGAGATATCCGATATTTTAAAGGAGGTGTAACTCAATCCGTACCCAAAAGCAAAAAGAGGATCGGCTTTCTCCTTGTCAAAATGGCGGTATCCGGTAAAAATCCCCTCTCTATAGTCCATCTGCTCCACTTTGTGCGGTTTCCCGTACAGGGTATAAAACGGTTTTGCACCCGACACGGCATGATCGGCATTATATGAACGGTATGCTGCATTGTCTTTCCACTCTTTTTCTATGCTGATAGGTAATTTTCCAGACGGATTCTTTTTACCGAAGATTATTTTACCTAAAGCTTCTCCACCAGCCTGCCCGGGATACCATGTAAATAATAGTGCTTTAATTTTGTCAATCCAAGGCATATGGACCCCACCGCCTGCATTAATGGTAATAATTATATTCCTGTTTAGTTTTGAAACTTCATTTATCAGCAAATTTTGATTTTTCGGAAGTGAAAAAGGGCGATCGAATGCTTCCCCTTCCGATTCAGGATTAAAACCCACACAAACGATGACTGCATCATAATCCTTAACTGCACTGAGTTCCCTACGGAATTTTTTAAAATTTATTGATGAATATTGATGATACATACCCTCAACCGACAAGTAATCGACTTTATAATTCAGAGGTGCATTTTTTTTTATCCCTTGCAAAAACGAAACCATCTTATGGGCATCAATCATTGCCGCTCCACCTCCACTGAACGGCGTATATGACGCATTCGGACCAAGGATCAGAACACGTTTAGGAATATTTTTATTTAAGGGTAATATTCTATTTTCATTTTTTAATAAAACAAAACCTTCCAAAGCCACCTGTTTTGACAATTCCTCATGCTTCCTCCGGTTAACGGAACAGACCTTTCCCTTTTGCCCATACAGATTAAACCGATTACAGGTTTCTAAAATTCTCCTTACTTTATCATCAAGAACAGACATTGCTTTTACACTTTTTTTAATGATAGGAAGTATATTTTTCCGATTCATAAACTGGGGGCGGGGCATTTCCATATCAAGGCCCGCCCAAAACGACTTAATACTGTAAACGGACAACCAATCTGAAATGACAAACCCCTTAAAACCCCACTTTTTCTTTAGTACTTCATTTATCAAATAATTGGATTCCGATGTGTGAATTCCGTTCAAAAGATTGTAAGATGTCATTACCGATCCGACATCGGCTTCCTTAACGGCAGCTTTAAAAACCGGAAAATATATCTCATGCAGAGTGCGTTCGTCTATGTTGGAGCTGACTCTATGCCTGTCATAATCTTGATTGTTCGCGACAAAATGCTTCACGGTCGCTATCACACCATGACCCTGCACTCCTTTTATAAACGAAACTGCTATTCGGGAAGCTAAAAAAGGATCTTCTCCGTAATACTCGAAATTTCTTCCGCATTGAGGTACACGATACATATTGACCCCCGGAGCAAGTAGTATCCCGATACCTTTTGATTTAGCCTCAATTGCAATGGCACCCGCCATTTTTTCTATTAGATTCGGATTCCAGCTTGCAGCCATACAGATACTCGCAGGAAATGCCGTTGCTTTACCATGCCCGTTTAATCCCATCGGTCCGTCCGCCATTTTTACTTGTGGAATTTTTAACCGTTTAAGCCCCTTAATATTGAAATTCTTATAACCTGAAATAAACTCGATCTTTTCAGAGACCGTCATTAAAGAAATTAAAGAATCCACATCAAAATTTTTAACGGAATTATCAGCAGGAATAATTAAAACCACAAGAATCAGAGATAAAAAAAGCAAAAAAATTTTCATTTGATTAAAATAATATATTTACCGTTAAGGCAACATATTCCTCCGCAAAGCAATATTAAAAACAAAAGGTTAAAATGTCAATCGGAGAATACAAACTGTTTTTTATATGTAAGTTATCAGTTCCGAATGTATAAAAAACTAAATCTTTTTTGACGTTTCAACACCTCTAAGAGTATGCATAGTCATTCCGGATACTTTTCCACCGATTTTATTCCTGTCAAAAGTTAGCCATGTGAACGAACTCT
The DNA here is from genome assembly GCA_964422395.1 of uncultured Clostridia bacterium. Classification (GTDB taxonomy): domain Bacteria; phylum Acidobacteriota; class Aminicenantia; order UBA2199; family UBA2199; genus UBA647. Next base: position 91,679 of record CAYRAO010000005.1, on the reverse strand, counting down.
TGTAAAAAAAAGTATCACGAGACTTGTTAAAAATTTCATATTTTATACCACCTGTTTTCTGAGTAAACAGTTTGTTACCTTCTCTTGTAACAACTCTTTCGGTATCTTCGTCAATTTTATAAACACCTACATATTCATCCAATTCCTTTTCCGTTAAGATTTTTTCGGATTCTTCCGAATACGGTTTCCCGATAAGCAAAGCTGCAATCCATTGCGATACAAACTCCGGAGAAACCTTGTTTCCGGTTGAATTGGTGAGAATTGCAACAAATATATCTTTTTTAGGAATATATAATTTATTGGAAATAAATCCGTTTATACCTCCACCATGACAGATCTGAGTGTACCCTTTAAAATTAATTTTCACAAAACCAAACGTATAATTTATCTCTTCACCATTATTCAGTTTTGATTTCTTATAAAGTTTTTCAAGTGATTTTTTTGATATTAACTTACCGGAATTAAGATACCTGTTCCACTTATAAAGATCATCAACCGTCGATAAAAGAGAACCCGCCGCGTAAGGTAATGTCATACTTATGTATGCCGAATTTTCTACACCGTTTCCCGTAAAAGAGTACCCTTTTACTCTGTTTTTAATGATCGGAGCAGCTACTCCGTAATATGAATTTTTCATTCCGATTTTATCAAAGATCCTCTTTTTAATAAAATCCGAATATTTTTCACCGGTTATTTTCTCAATAATGGCACCAAGAAGAATATATCCTGAATTATTGTAGAGATATTTCTCACCCGGATCAAAATCATATTCTTGATCCTTAAAAACATCAATAAGCTCATTAACTTTAATATCTTTTCTCATCATTTTGAAAAATTCCGGCATTGATGTGTAACTTTTTATTCCGGATGTGTGATTTAAAAGATGTCTAACTGTTACTTTTCTACCTTTAAGAGGATATTCAGGGAGATAAACGGTTATAAGATCACCAAGTTTTATCTTTCCTTCCTCAACAAGCATCAATATCCCTACTGCAGTAAATTGTTTTGTTATTGATCCTATTCTAAACACCATTTCTGGTGACAGTGAGACATTCAATTCCATATCCGCCATTCCATACCCTTTCTTTAGGATAACCTCGCCGTCCATAACCGCCAGTACGGCAGCTCCGGGGAGATTCGGAGCATACACACTTGAAAGATATTTATCAATTTCTTTTTTATATTGCCCGACATTCCCGTGTTGAGTGGCAAATAATGAAGTAAATAATAAAACCGATATTACAATTAAAAGGACAATCCTACTCTTATAAAAACCCATAAACCCTCCTGGTACGCTTATTACTATTATAATTTAAAATCATTCAACTTGAAAGCATGGTTTTAAGTCAAGACTAACTTCTGCTTTTAATCTCCTCGGTTTTAAGAGATAACTTTTAAACATTTTTTATTCTTTATTAATTTGTTTTTGTCCCACAATCAACTGATTTGCCATTAAGAAATCTAACTTTAAGATTCTAACAATTTTCTCAAAAGGCAACTCCAATGGCATACCAACCGGAGACAACATGAATTTTTGTGCTAACAAAACTTCAAATTCGGCTTTTATAAATTCTTTCTTTAAACTTTTTAAATTTAATACTTCAACATGTTGATCACACTGCAAATGGCCTACCATTGTTGCTAAGTGTTCCCAAAAAGGATCGGGGGAGGTCACAATTATACTCCACACCTATACACCTTGCATTAGGATATAAGTTATGTAGAGTATTTAGCATTATGCCATCAGCAGCTCCAAGATCTGCAATGTTGTTAATATCATTTTTATAGTAATTATTAATTGAACGAACTACCTCATCGGTTCTCCGCCCGACTCTATATATTAACGATTTCTTTTTCTTGCGACCTTTCGCATAATCCAGACCAAGTTCTCCCGTATGAATTTTCTCCGACATCTTTGTACCTTTTAAATACTAATAAGTTTAAAAGCCAAACAAGTTACCAACATGATAAAAATGATAGCATATTAAATAAAAAAAATCTGAAAGATTCTTAATTTTCCATAAGGAATAGAAATTGGGTGATGCCAATGTCGGTACTATTGACAAATAACCCATAAATCCAATATTATTCACTGAACAGAGGGGACAAAAAAAATGGCAGACGGAAAAGCAATCGAAAAGATTTTGAGAAACCGAATAATGATCTTGGACGGGGCAATGGGAACGATGATCCAAGAGTTTAAACTTTCGGAGAGTGATTTTAAGGGAGAAAGATTCGCCTCTGCTTCAATTCCTCAGAAAGGTAACAATGACATACTTTCACTCACCAGACCGGATATTATTTATTCAATTCATGAAGACTACTTAAAAGCCGGTGCAGATATAATTGAGACGAATACATTTAATGCCAATGCAATCTCCATGTCCGATTACGGCATGGAATCAGTTGTATTCGAGATGAATAAGGTATCGGCGAAATTAGCTAAAAAAGCATGTGATAAATTCACATCAAAAAATCCTGATAAGCCACGTTTTACAGCAGGATCAATGGGTCCTACGAATAAAACCGCATCAATGTCTCCCGATGTGAACCGTCCGGGTTTCAGAGATACAACATTTGATGAACTTAAAAACATCTATTATGAACAAGCAAACGGATTGATCGAAGGAGGCGTCGACCTGCTTCTGATCGAAACGGTTTTTGATACATTAAATGCAAAAGCAGCTCTTTTTGCAATCGAAGAACTATTTATATTGAGAGGGGAAAAAATACCTGTCATGATCTCCGGAACGATAACCGATTCAAGCGGAAGAACTCTATCTGGTCAGACACTGGCAGCATTCTATCATTCGGTATCTCACGCCGATTTACTAAGTATCGGTCTGAATTGTGCATTGGGTGGAGAACAATTGAGACCTTACATAAAAGAGCTATCGGGAATGTCCGAAATATTTGTAAGCATGCACCCTAATGCAGGACTCCCGAACCCATTCGGTGAATATGAGCAAACTCCCGAAGAATTGGGAGCAATAGTAAAAGATCTGGTCGATTCGGAATCGTTGAATATAGTAGGGGGATGTTGCGGAACAAGACCGGAACACATAAGAGAGATCAACAATGTATGCCAAAATAAAAAACCGAGGATCATTCCAAAAATTCCGAAATATACGGTTTTCTCAGGATTGGAAACGGTGGATATAAGAGAGGGAAACAATTTCGTCAATGTCGGTGAAAGAACAAATGTCGCAGGGTCAAAAAAATTCGCAAAACTCATTAAAGAGAAAAAATATGAAGATGCTGTCTCGGTAGCTCGTCATCAGATTGAAGGAGGAGCTCAATTAATTGATATATGTATGGACGATGCAATGCTTGATGCAGAGAAAGAAATGTCCGTTTTCCTCAACTATATAGGATCGGAACCGGATGTATCCAAACTACCGATAATGATAGATTCATCAAAATGGAGTGTTATTGAAGCAGGCTTGAAATCTGTTCAGGGGAAATCTATTGTAAACTCCATATCATTAAAAGAAGGAGAAAATTTATTCCTTAAACAAGCAGCATTAATAAAAAGATATGGAGCCGCCTTGATCGTCATGCTATTTGATGAGGAGGGTCAAGCAGCCACATTTGAAAGAAAGATAAAAATTGCCGAACGTTCTTATAACCTTCTCAGAAATAAACTCAATTTCCCACCCGAAGATATAATTTTTGATCCTAACATTCTAACAATTGCAACAGGAATAGAAGAACACAATAACTATGCCGTTGACTTTATCAATGCTACAAAATGGATTAAGGAAAATCTTCCCTTTGCAAAAATAAGTGGCGGTGTAAGCAATCTATCGTTTTCATTTAGAGGTAACTCAACCGTAAGAGAAGCCATTCACTCCGTTTTCCTCTATCATGCAATAAAAGCGGGAATGGATATGGGCATAGTAAATCCTGCCTTATTGGAAGTTTACAGCTCTATTCCGAAAGACCTTTTAAAACTATCCGAAGATGTAGTCCTAAACCGCAGTAACAATGCAACGGATAATTTGGTGAAGTATGCAAAAAAGGGGACAGGTAGTTTTAAGAAAAAGAAAAAATCCTCCGAATGGAGAACAAAAGAAGCACCCGAAAGATTAGTCTATTCGCTTGTAAACGGAGTCACTGAATTTATTGATCACGATACGGAGGAAGCAAGGAAATATTTTAAATCCGCATTGGAACTAATCGAAGGTCCTCTTATGAAAGGTATGGATACCGTAGGCGATCTGTTCGGATCGGGTAAAATGTTTCTTCCCCAAGTGGTTAAAAGTGCCAGAGTAATGAAAAAATCCGTTGCATATCTCCTCCCCTATATTGAAGCGGAACGCTCAAAAGGAGAGAGCAAGAGTAGTGGAAAGATTCTCCTTGCAACCGTTAAAGGGGATGTCCATGACATTGGTAAAAACATAGTCGGAGTTATTCTCTCATGCAACAATTATGAAGTTCTCGACCTCGGAGTAATGGTTCCGGCAGAAAAAATACTTCGGACTGCAATTGCAGAAGAAGTTGATATTGTCGGGTTATCCGGACTGATAACCCCCTCTCTTGAAGAGATGGCTTCTTTTGCAGGTGAAGCTGAAAAGCAGGGATTAAAAGTTCCTATACTCATTGGCGGTGCTCCCACCTCAAAAATTCATACCGCAGTAAGGATTGAGCCAAAATATTCTAATCCTGTCATTCATGTAAGAGACGCTTCAAAAGCAATAAATGTTGTTTCAAATCTCCTATCTACCGAAAACAAATCGAACTTTTCACAACTGATTAAAAGCGAATATTCCGAAATAAGAGATGATCATTTAAAAAATAAAAACAATTCCGGATTCATTTCATTGGAAAATGCCAGAGGAAACAAATATATTATTAATAGAGAAAGTTTTGTAAAAAACGAACCGAAGAAAAAAGGGTTACAGATCTTTAAAAACTATCCTCTCGACAAAATAGCCAAATACATTAATTGGACACTCTTTTTTGTCCAGTGGGATATAAAAGGGAAATACCCCGATATCCTCACCGATCCGGTTAAGGGAAAGGAGGCAGGTAGACTTTTCAAAGATGCACAAAATCTTTTATCAACCTTAATAGATGAAAAGTGGATAACGGCAAATTGTGTATTAAGAATATTCAAAGCTAACTCTTCAGAAGACGATATTATTGTTTTTGACGATGACGGAGAAGAAATAGAAAGATTCTTTCACTTGAGAAATCAGCAGGTTTTAAGGGACGGTTCTCCCAATTATTGTCTTTCGGATTTTATACTTCCGGAAAGCTTCAATATGGGAAGCGATTATATAGGGGCATTTACCCTTACTTCCGGTATCAATATTGAGACACATATTTCCCGCTTTGAAAAAGATAATGACTCTTATAACGCCATTATGCTTAAGATTATTGCAGACAGATTGGCAGAAGCATTCACCGAATTAATCCACCTTAAAGTCAGAAAAGAGATATGGGGATATGAACAAAAAGAAAATTTTGATCTGGAAGATCTTTTCAGATCAAAATACAGAGGTATTCGACCGGCTTCAGGGTATTCTGTTGCTCCAGACCACAGAGAGAAAGAGACTATTTTCAGATTACTTAATGCAGAATACGAAACCGGAATTAAATTAACGGAAAGCATGGTAATGGACCCCGTATCTTCAGTCTGCGGATTATATCTTTCTCATCCCGACTCCAAATATTTCAACGTAGGTAAAATTTCTAAAGATCAGATTGTAGATTATTCCCAAAGAAGAGACTCTTCGGTAAAAGAGAGTGAATGGTTCCTCGCTTCAAATTTGAATTATGATAAAGAATAGAGTATAACCTTATTTTCGATAAGAAAACTAATATCGGAATAAGGTATGGATTTCAAATAACAATGAAAATTACTGAATGTTTTAAAGATACAAAAGATACACTATTTACTTTTGAACTTTTGCCTCCATTAAGGGGGATAAGCATTAATTCCATATACAATATAATTGACCAACTTATGGAATTTAATCCTTCATATGTAAACATCACATATCATAGAGAGGAACTTGTATATAAAAAAAGAGATGACGGCTTGCTGGAACCAAAGATAGTTAGAAAGAGACCAGGAACCGTCGGAATAGCGGCAGCCATACAAAACAGATACAAATTAACCGTAGTTCCTCACATCATATGTGGCGGTTTCACTAAAGAAGAGACGGAGAACGCACTTATAGATCTTGATTTTCTCGGAGTGGAAAACCTGCTCCTTGTTAGAGGGGATATTGAAAAACAGACAGGCACCTTCAATGCAAAAGCCGGCGGACATCTACATACAACGGAACTTATTAAACAAGTTGCCGACATGAACAAAGGAAAATATCTTGATGAAGAGTTGGAAAATTCAATACCAACCAATTTTTCCATAGGTGTCGGAGGATATCCGGAAAAACACGATGAAGCACCAAACATGGAGTCCGATATCCACTATCTGAAAAAAAAGGTAGATGCAGGTGCCGAGTATATTGTAACACAGATGTTTTTTGATAATAAAAAATACTTTGATTTTGTAAAAGCCTGCCGAGAAAAAGGGATTACTGTTCCTATTATTCCGGGATTAAAACCGATCTCTCTTTTAAATCATATTAATACCTTGCCGAAAGTGTTTCACATAGATATTCCCGATGAACTTGCTGCTGAAATAAGGAGATGCAAAGATAATAAGTCGGTGAGAGAAGTCGGTGTGGAATGGGCTATTGAACAATCCAAAGAACTTAAAAAACGGAATGTTCCGGTAATCCATTATTATACGATGGGTAAATCTGGAAACATCGCAAAGATTGCAAAAGCGGTTTTTTAAATTATTCTCCATATCTCAAGTATATTAACTGATAAATTATATTAATTCATAAATTTTTAGAGACTAAAATGATTTTTTTTTAAAAAGTATGTATAATTTATAATAAGGTTAGTCACAAAAATATATGTGTAATTGACCGTATGAAAGGAATTATGCGAAGAATGACCGAAAAAAAATTTATGTTGCCGAATAGAAAAGCATTCGAAGTAATGATCTCGTATATCCCCTATTTCAAAAATCCGAAAAATGAATTTTATGAAATAAAAGTAACCGACTATTTCTATTCCAAAAAGATAATTAAGTTTATTGACGATTTTTATAAAAATAAGTTTGATTATCCTTTTGACTGGACAAAATGGACCGATAATTTCTGGGAACTTTCAAATAATAAAGAAAGTTTCGATAATGCGGATATAGAAACGGTAATTATGTTTCTATCGACAATCATTAATGCAGATAGATTTATTGAAGGTACTATGGCATTTGCAATTGATAACGGACATATACTTGCAATATTGGAAAAATTCAGAAAACACACTATGAATATTAAAGAGTAAAATGGGAACATTAGGAAACATTATCTGGTTATTATTCGGTGGATTTTTAATGTTCATACATTATATTTTTTCGGGATTAATGATGTGTTTAACCATAATCGGGATTCCGTTGGGACTGCAAGTAATAAAACTTGCAAGTCTGAGTCTTTGGCCGTTTGGGAAAAAAATAGAATACGGAAGTACAGGATCAGGCTGTCTAAATATTATTTTAAATATTATATGGTTATTCTTAGGTGGGATTTGGCTGGCACTTCACCATTTTTTATGGGCAATAATATTGGGAATCACCATAATAGGAATTCCTTGGGCAAAACAACATATAAAACTTGCCGGACTCGCACTAAACCCTTTCGGGGCAAAAATAAGGAAATTATAACTCTTTATCTCCGTTTCGTGTCACTTTAAGCCCCCTTTTCTTCCCATTCTCCTTTGCCTCTTTTTTTAACCATTTTTTAGGATAACCCACCTCTCTCGGTCTATCCTTTTCATCTTTAATATAACCGTCATTGTATTTGGTAACAAGAAAATCTCCGAGATCTCTCCATCTTCTCACAACCGTCTCCGCATTTTCGACACAATATTTTGTAAGATACGTACTGACAAGTTTTCTGTCGGTCTCTAAAAGATATTTTGCAGTGTGTTCTATTGCCGGTTGAAGTCCGAATTCAATATCTTCCAAATCCTTCTGAACTTTCTGAATATCCTTAATCATATAACTGTATCTCAGATTTGCAAAATTCGCCACAAAATTAAATGTCCACCAAGCCGAATCTCTGGTATATTTTTTTAAAGTACCGACGGTATAAGAGACCGGTAACTCCGTAACAGATGTATAGATCGGTACAAAAACGTTGGTATAGGGATTATCCATCCCAAACCAAACAATCCCCCCGATCTCATCGGAGATATAAGATCTCGATTCGGAAACATATACAAAACCGGCTTGTTGAGTGGCAATCGGTCTTTCCCACGCATACAACTTATCACCGCTCTTCCATCTCATCGGTCTCCACCTGTCGGGAGCACCGAAAGGACCGGATACAAGATCCTTTGTCATATCAAACTCGGTATTTTCGTAATGATCCCTGTGTAATGCAATCACATCTCTGACATCAAGCTTCCTGTCGGGTTTTATATAAAGTTCATACGGTTTCATATTAGTATTCCCGTTGCTATACCTTGAGGATATATTCTTTGAAGGAGCGACCCTTCTGAAAATACTCCAAATTCTCCTCGAAGAATATCTGACTTGCTCTTCGGTCGGCGGATTGTAGGCTTTGGAAAAACTAAATGCACCATCCTTTGCCGGATCATAATATCCGTGTTCAACTGCATAAGAGATCACATTCTTCGAATACAAAACATTGTCGGGATCATTTAAAGGGAACTCGCGAATCCTGGACATATTGGCGGTTGCACAAACTTTCCCGTCAGGTATTTTTACCGCTACCCAAATTGCACCTTTTCCACCTTTTCCGGTTCCGACTATTTCCATCAACCACGCTTCATGTTTGTCTGCTATTGAAATGGACTCTCCACTGCTTATGTAACCGTATTTCTCAACTAACTCCGTCATAACTTTGATTGCATCTTTTGCTGTTTTTGCCCGTTGCAAAGCTATTTTCATCAAAGGGTAATAGTGAAAAATTCCATCCTTATTTATAAGTTCTTTTCTCCCTCCGAACGTAGTTTCCCCTATTGCGAGTTGATATTCATTCATCAGACCCACCACTTTATATGTTTCGGATACTTGAGGTATCTTACCTAAAAGACCTCTCCATCCACGGATCTCAACTGTTTCTCCAGATTTGTATTTTTTAGCCGGAATAACTTTCAAATGTGCATGAAATTCTCCGTCGCACGAATAACTTATCATCGGTGCTCCTTTTTTTGATGCACCTTTCGTGACAAGTATGGAAGTACAAGAAAAAACTTCCGCCATTGAAAACATTACAAATATAAGGATAATAAAGATAAAAGTTTCTTTGATTAATCTTGTCATGATAACTCCCTGAATCCGGTTAATTGATCCGATGATGAATTAATTATAAAAGACACCGAACCTGATATATATATTAAGATATTTATCCTATTAAAACAACTCATTATCATACTTGGATTCCCACTTATTCACTGTCAATAATATATTTTACTCTATATATCCTTTTATATTGAAAGTTTGAAGAATACTTGCAATGTTTCTAGTCTCCTGTTCAAATAAATAACCGGCATGTCTATTGAATCCAAATATGTTATAATTCCTGCAATTGCAATACATATTTAATTAATGGAGAATAAAAATGAATAAAAAAATTTTAGTTTTGTTGGTTGTAAGCGTTTTATTCTTTGCTTGCGGAAATAAAGATAAGAGCAAGCAGTTAACTTCCGATGAAGTAAAGCAGGAAAAAGTTAAGGTTGAAGAAGCGGTAAAAATAACTGTTGACGACTTTAAAGAAAAAGCCGAAAGTCTTGTCGGAAAAAAAGTGATAATAACCGGAACGGTCGTTCATGTTTGCGAACATTCAGGAAAAAGGATGCACATCATCAATACCGACCCTGATTTTCGTGTAAAAATTGAATCCGGAAAAATACTTAAAGGTTTTGAAAAAGAGCTAAACGGAAGTGAAGTTCTCATTACCGGAATTGTCAAAGAGACAAGGATAGATGAAACCACCCTTGCAAATATGGAGAAAGAACTAAATGAAGCGGGTAAAAAGGTTGAAACACATGAAGGGGATGATCACGGAAAAGATGAAACCGGTGAAAAAAAAGGCGATCACGATTCTGATGTAAAGAATAAAGAAAAAGGATTAAAAAAAATAGAAAACCTTAGAAAAAAAATATCCGAGAGTAAAAACGGATATCTCTCCTCTTTCTCCATTGAATGTGAATCTTTAAAAATTATTGAGAAAGCTGAAAAGTAAAATATAGGGTACCGGTTTTCCGGTACCTTTTTTTTGAGAATAAACTATCATGAAACTTTCCAAGCTAAATAGGATTTTACACAGAGATATCGGATTTATTTTTTTCGGGATGACAATAATCTATGCAATATCGGGAATTGCACTCAACCATATTAAGGACTGGAATCCAAGTTACCATATTACCAACACCAAATATGTGATGGAACTACCGGAGAATCGCGAAAATATCAACAAGGAAGGAGTATTAAAACTTTTAAGTTCCCTTAATTCCGCGGAAGTGTACAAAAAACACTACTATCCCAACCCGAATATACTTAAAATATTTGTAAAAAACGGTTCATTGACAATAAATGTGTCCGATGGGAATGCTGTTTTGGAAAAAATAAGAAGGAGACCTATCCTTTATGAAATAAACAAATTACACTACAATCCGGGGAAGTGGTGGACGGTATTTTCAGATATTTTTTCCATAGGACTGCTGATCATTGCAATTACCGGACTTTTTATCACAAAAGGGAAAAACGGGATGAAAGGGAGAGGCGGTTTGTACACTTTGCTCGGAATACTTATACCTCTTGCTTTCCTCTTCTTTTTATTTTAAAAACTTTCCCTATTTCTTTAATTGTAATTATTTGTTCACTCCGATAAGATCAAGAATAAATGCATATTCAAGTGCAGTATTTTTATGGCGTCTGAACCGACCCGAAGCACCTCCGTGTCCTGCATCCATGTTCGTATTAAGATAGAGAGGATTATTGTCGGTTTTCAAAGATCTGATCTTTGCAACCCATTTTGCAGGCTCCCAATACTGGACTTGAGAATCATGCAGACCCGTAGTAACAAGCATCGCAGGAAAAGCACCTCTCTTTACATTATCATAAGGAGAATAAGAGAGCATATAATCATAATACTCTTTTTTATTGGGATTGCCCCACTCATCATACTCCGATGTTGTCAAAGGGATAGTATCATCAAGCATTGTAGTTACAACATCAACCCAAGGAACATGGGCTATAATTCCTTTATACATATCGGGTCTCATGTTTACAATTGCTCCCATCAAGAGTCCGCCGGCACTTGCTCCCATGGCAAAAACTTTTGAAGGATCACCGTATTTTTCATCAATCAAAAATTTGGTACAATCAACAAAATCCGTAAATGTGTTCTTCTTCTTTAATAGTTTTCCATCTTCATACCAGCTTCTTCCCATCTCCTGACCACCACGGACATGAGCAATCGCATACACAAATCCTCTGTCAATCAAACTTAATCTTGATGATCGGAAACCGGCACTCATACTGGCACCATAAGAACCATACCCATAAACATAGAGTGGATTTTTCCCCTTTTTGAACTTATCTTTTCTGTAAACAAGAGATATCGGAACTTTAACTCCGTCTCTAACCGTAGCAAACAATCTCTCGGTCTTATAGTTTGATGAATTAAATCCCCCTAATACTTTCTCTTGCTTAAGTAATTTTCTTTTTTTGGTCTTCATGTTGAATTCGAATTCCGAATCGGGAGTGGTCATGGAAGAGTAACTATATCTTATAAGATCCGTATCAAAATCATAATTACGTGAAGTATACAATTGGTAAGCTTCCTCCTTAAAATCAATGTAATATTCACTCTTATCACTCCATCTTATTACTCGAAGCCTGTTAAGTGCATTCTTTCTCTCGTTAATAACAAGATAATTTCTAAAAATATCAAAATCAGAAAAATAGACATCATCTCTGTTAGGTATTATCTCTTTCCAGTTCTCCTTTTCTGTTTTATCTATCGGTGTTGAAACAAGTCTGAAATTTTTTGCTTTATAATTGGTTTTAATATAAAAATTTTCACCAAAATGGTCAACAGAATACTCAAGTCCCCTCTCTCGCGGATGGATCGTTCTAAATTTACCGTCAGGAGAAGATGAGTCCAAAAACATATATTCGGTTGTAAGCGTACTAAAAGACATAATCATTATAAATTTGTCCGATTTAGTCTTAAAACAAGCCAATGAGAATGTGGGATCCGATTCATGATACACCAGTTCATCTCTTTTCGATTCTCTGCTCAACTTATGCTTGAAAACCTTGTATGATCTCAACGTTTTATCCTTTGTTGTATAAAAAACGGTTTTATTGTCATTTGCCCAAACAATTAATCCCGTTGTATTTTTAATCTTATCCTTTAATTCTTTTCCGGAAACAAGATCTTTAAAATGAATAGTATATCTCCTTCTGCTAACCGTATCGACACCATAGGCAAGAAGTTTATTATCTTTGCTAACGGAAAGACCTCCGGCATTAAAAAATTTATGCCCTCTTGCAATAATATTAACATCAAGTATTATCTCTTCTTTATTGTCCAAGGATCCCTTCTTCCGACAATAGATCGGATATTCTTTTCCTTTTTCAAATCTAACGTAATAGAAGTAACCGTTTCTTTTAAACGGGACAGTCGAATCATCTTTCACTATTCTTCCGATAATCTCTTTGTAAATATTTTCCTGCATTGATTCTGTGTGTTTCATGGAATCTTTCAGATATTTATTCTCAGCTTTTAGGTAATCTATTACCTCGGAACTTTCACGATTCCTTAACCAATAATAGTTATCTATTCTTACATCTCCAAATTTAATTAATTCTTTTTTCACCCGCTTTGCAATCGGGGGTTTTATCTCTTTTTTCACTTTTCCACCTCTACCGTTACGACTTTCCGCTTTAACATATCCGGACAAAACTATTAATGATAACAATGCAATAAATATCAAAATTCTTTTTCCCACATATATCAGATTCATCTCTTCTCCTAACAAAACCTTTATCACATCCGACAACAAAATGCAAAGGGGTCAAATCTTCGTTTGACTTTTCATAAAGATTAAATATAATTTCATCTATGAGTAGACCATTACGTATCGAATATCCCGAAGCATGGTACCACATAATGAATCGGGGAAGGAGATCGGAAAAAATATTTTTAACAAGAAAAGATTACGAGACATTCATTGAATTGTTAGTGGAAGCCTCCAAATTATGGTCGGTTAATATTGTTGCATTCGTTCTAATGCCTAACCACTATCACCTTTTAATCAACACACCCAAAGGAAATCTAAGTCGCTTTATGAGACATCTTAACGGTGTATACACTCAACGATTCAATAAGAATAACAATCTTGAGGGACAGGTTTTCAGAGGTAGATTTAAATCAATTTTAGTAAACGGAGATAGCTATCTTCTACAACTTATTAAATATATCCACAAAAATCCTCTTCGTGCAAAATTGGTGAAAAATATTGATGATTTCGAATGGAGCAGTCATCAGGGGTATATATCAACTTCCAAGTATTGGAACTGGCTCGACAAAAAAAAGTTAAAAGGATACAGAGAATTTATGGAGCAGCCGGAGAAAAGGGAGACCGTAAAAATTCTTGAAGGTAAAAAATGGCCTGCCTTTTTCGCTTCCGATGAGTTCATTTTCTCAATGAAAAAAAAATACTATAAACATAAAATTGACAAGGAGATTCCGTCATCTCGTATTTTAACACCCGATATTAACCGTATAAAGGGTGTGGTATGTAAATTTTATAAGATTTCCGACGAAGAATTATATATTAAAAAAAGAAGATATTATAACGAACCGAGAGATGTAGCAATTTTTCTATCAAGAAAACTTCGTAATGATACTTTGGAAAAACTGAGTAAAGAATTTTCTTTAAATTCCCACAGTTCGGTTAGTTCTATAATGGCAAGAATGAAAAAAAGCATGTTAAATGATTCAAAACTCAAAAAAAGAATAACCAAGATTGAAAAACTTTGTTTAAAGAACATGAGATGAGACCGATCTTTTAAAATTAAATAAAAAACGGGATGATTCCAATATTGACAATTGGGGTATTTGGGATTAGACTAAGTTCGTAGGTAGAATTCAAGGGAAGAGGGATTATAACCCCACAGCCCCCGCTGCCGTGATCGATTTAGGTTATTAATAATCTAAAAAACATTTTTAAGAATACAGCCACTGCTGAAAAGCGGGAAGGCTTTAAAAATGATCGAAAGTCGGAAGACCTATTTTACCCTATAAATTATTTTTATTTCTGCGGGTGGCAGAAGAAGATTAAAGGTTCAATACTTTTTTTCTTTTGTTACCGATCTTTTATAAAAATAATTGAATGCTTTATTTAAATTATGGGAGGAATTATGTTTAAAAAAATTAGAAAAAGAGACGGTAGGTTAGTTAAATTTGAAGTATCAAAAATAACGGATGCTTTGCTTAATGCAGGTGAAGCTACCGGAGAATTCGGATTAAAGGATGCAGAAAATCTTACTTTGAGAACCTTGAATATTACAGAACAATTCATAAAAGAAAAACATCCGACAGTTGAAAAGATACAAGATATAGTCGAGGATGTTCTATTAAATTCAAATTTTAAGAAAACCGCAAAAGCTTATATTATTTATCGAGATCAACACGCAAAAATGCGTGAATTTGTTTCAAAATCAAATGTTAAAATGGTTGATCAATATCTTGACAGACTTGATTGGAAAGTTAAAGAAAATAGCAACATGTCTTTTTCTCTTCAAGGATTAAACAATTATCTGTCTTCGGAGATCAGCAAAAAATATTGGTTGAATAAAATATATTCAAAAGAGATCAGGGATGCACATGAAAAGGGAGATATTCATATCCACGACTTAAGTGTTATCTCCGTATACTGTGTCGGATGGGATCTTCAGGACCTTATTAAAGTCGGCTTTAAAGGAGTTTCAGGAAAAGTTGAGAGTGATCCTCCCAAACATTTTAAAAGTGCTTTAGGTCAGATAGTAAACTTTTTTTATACGCTTCAAGGTGAAGCAGCCGGTGCACAAGCCTTTTCAAGTTTTGATACTCTTTTGGCTCCCTTTATTCGATTTGACAATCTCTCTTACAAAGAAGTGAAACAGGCTATGCAGGAATTTATATTCAACATCAACATTCCGACCAGAGTAGGATTTCAGAGCCCTTTTACCAATATAACCATGGACCTTACGGTTTCACCCCTGTTAAAAGATGTTCGGGTTATTATTGGTGGAAAAGAAAAAGATGAAACATATTCCGAGTTTCAAAATGAAATGAACATGTTGAATAAAGCATACCTTGAAATAATGAAAGGAGGAGATGCAAAAGGGAGAGTCTTCACGTTTCCTATTCCGACTTACAACATAACAAAAGATTTTGATTGGGATAATCCCGAGTTGGATATTTTGTGGGAGTCAACTGCAAAATACGGTATCCCTTACTTTTCAAACTTTATCAATTCCGATCTTGATCCTGAAGATGCCAGATCAATGTGTTGCAGATTAAGATTGGACACCCGCAAATTGGAGAGTAGAGGCGGAGGATTGTTCGGAGCAAATCCGTTAACGGGATCTGTTGGGGTAGTAACTCTCAACCTACCGAGATTGGGCTATCTATCCAAAAATAAAAATGATTTTTATACTCGAATTGAAAAACTAATGACCATTGCAAAAAATAGTTTGGAAATAAAAAGAAAATTTTTAGAACGGCTGACCGATTCGAATTTGTACCCTTATACCGCTTTTTATTTAAGAAACATTAAGAAAAGATTCGGAAAATATTGGGGTAATCATTTCTCTACAATCGGAATTTTAGGAATGAACGAAGCTTTGGAAAATTTACTTGGTGTAAATATAGGATCAAAAGAAGGGATAAAATTTGCTGAAGAGACCATGATCTATTTAAGAGAGATACTTATGAAATTTCAAAAAGCAACAGGTAACAACTATAATTTGGAAGCTACTCCGGCAGAAGGAACGGCGTACAGGTTAGCTCGTCTGGATAAAAAACTTTATCCCGAAATAATTTGTGCCAACGATGAAAAGGGGAGTAAATACGAAGTTGAAACATCTTTCTATACAAATTCCACCCATCTTCCGGTAAACTTTTCAGACGATATTTTTAAAGTTTTGGATTTACAAGATAAATTACAGGAAAAATATACAGGCGGTACGGTTCTGCATATTTTCTGCGGGGAAAAAAATATAGATAAGGACAATGTGAAAAATTTAGTTAGGAAAATATGTAATACTTACCGTTTACCTTATTTCACTTTAACTCCGACATTTAGTGTCTGTCCGAATCATGGTTTTATATCCGGTGAAACAAAAACTTGTCCGGAGTGTAAAGAGAATTGTGAAGTTTATTCAAGAGTTGTCGGATACATAAGACCTGTTGCACAATGGAACACCGGTAAAACCGAAGAGTTTAAAATGAGAAAAACCTACTTAGTCAATAAAATCGGAGATGAATCGGTTAACTACCCAATGGAATCGGGAATAAACGGATAATGAAAATAGGTGGATTTATTGCAAGTTCACTTATTGACTATCCGGACAAAATAGCAGCCGTTATATTTTTTAGAGGATGTAATTTCAGATGTCCTTATTGCCATAACTCATGGCTTTTGGAGAAGAAGGAGAAATCAATATCCTTAAGTTACATTTTGGATTTTTTGAAAAAGCGGATCGGGAAATTGGACGGAGTGGTATTGTCGGGAGGAGAACCGACAATTCAAAGTAACTTAAAAAATGTTATTGAAAAGATAAAAAACTTAGGATATCCCGTAAAGCTCGATACAAACGGTTACAAACCTGAGACAATAGCAAAATTGTTAAATGGAAATTTACTGGACTACATAGCAATGGACATAAAAGGTCCTTTTTATAAATACGGAAAAATCACAAATTCCGACATCAAGATAGAAAAAATAAAACAGAGTATTAATATTATTAAAAGTTCGAGAATAGACTATGAATTTAGAACAACCGTTGTTAAATCTTTACTTACGGAAAATGATATCCTTACCTGCGGAAAACATATAAAAGGTGCAAAAACATACTATCTGCAAAAGTTCAACCACAATAATAATACTCTTGATAAAAATTTTAAAAAAGAGGAAACATATTCGGATGAAGAGTTAAAAAAAATAATCGGCAAATTAAAATTCAATGTAAAAAATAGTGCATTCAGGTAAAAGGCAAAGGATAGATACATTAGAAACAATCATTGACAACTACCTATTTGTATTTCTTATTCAATTATTATAATGTTGTTGCAAAGATGATGGATAACGGTCAAAACAATTTAGGAGATAAAATGAAAACCATAGGACTTATAGGCGGAATGACATCGGAATCTTCAAGTGAATACTACAATCTCATAAACAAGTTCACACGTAAAGCACTCGGAGGAAATCATTCGGCTAAAAGCGTGATGATCTCTGTTGATTTCGGAGAGATGGAACCTCTTATGGAATCGGGAGAGTGGGAAAGATTAAAAACCGAACTTTCGGAAATTGCGGTCAACATAGAAAAGGGCGGGGCTGATTTTTTGGTAATCTGTACAAACACAATCCATAAATTTGCAGATGAGATTGGTAACGCTATTAATATTCCGATACTAAATATAATTGATTCTGTCGCTTCTAATATAAAAGATCAAGGTTTTAAAAAAATCGGATTGATAGGAACAAAATTTACAATGGAAGAAGATTTCTACAGATTGAGATTAAAAGAAAAACATGGGATAGACTCTATCATTCCCAACAAAGCAGAAAGAGATTATATTCATAGAATAATTATGGATGAACTCTCAATCGGAGTTCTAAAAGATTCTTCACGGAGAAAATATATTAGCATTATTGAGGAACTCGCAAGAGAAGGAGCCGAGGGAGTTATACTCGGATGCACTGAAATCCCTCTCCTCGTCAAAAGTAAAGATTGTAACATCCCAACTTTTGATACTACGGAGATTCATGCCAAAGCCGCAGTCGATAAAGCACTTTTAAGTTAACCCGATATCTGCTATATTTCCTTAGATGAATATTGGTCTTGATATTAGATCCTTCCTTTCAGGTGAAACTGGGGTAGGAATTTATTTTAAAAATCTGCTTAATGCCATGTCGAAATTGGAGAGAGACGATGTGTTTTACCTTTTATCTTCTTCATTTAAAGAAAGATTCCCTTCCGAACTCATTCCAGATTTTAAAAACAGAAAATTTAAAGATCTCCGAATTCCGGTTTCGGTTCTTAATTTTCTTTGGTTCAGATTCTCTTTCCCTCCTTTGGGAATATTCTTTGGAGAAAAACTTGACCTTATCCACTCGCCCAATCCACTCATTATTCCCGGAGGAAAAAAGAAAATAATTACAATACACGATCTTTCTTTTATTGACACTCCAAAACTCGCTTCATCGGAAGCCATAAAATATTTTTCAGGAAAAATTAGAAAATCAATAACTAAAGCAGATAGCATAATAGCCGTTTCTAATTTCACCCGTTCAAGGATAGGAGATATTTTCGGAGAAAAAGTGGCGGATAAAGTTAAGGTGATTTATCACGGTTCGGAAATTGATGAAATTATAGAGGAGAAACCTCTGTTTGCCATCCCGAAAAATTACTTCCTATTTGTCGGAACGGTCGAACCACGAAAAAATTTGTCAACATTAATAAAAGGATTTTCCTTAATAAAAGAAAAAAATGTGGGGATGAAACTAATTCTTGCAGGGAGAGAGGGAGCTCGGTCATCTGAAATCTTGAGACTAATATCGGATCTAAAACTTGAAAAAGATATCATCACTACCGGATATATCAAGAGAGAAGAATTGAAATTTTTATTCAAGAATGCAATTGCTCTTGTCTTTCCATCCCATTACGAAGGATTCGGACTTCCCGTTCTTGAAGCTGCATCATTAGGAATACCTTCTTTGGTTTCGGATATTGAGGTCTTTCGGGAAATATTTAAAGACTACCCACTCTATTTTGAAAAAGATAATGATGAAAGTCTCGCAGATAAGTTAAACTTAATCACTTCGGATAGAAACCTCCTGAATGAGAAAAAACGGGAAGGTCTTGAAATTGCAAAAAAATTCAGCTGGGAGAAATGTGCAAAAGATACCCTCTCGCTTTATGATAAAATAGGAACATGAGAATTGCTGTTGACGGATACGAATTAAACTCCGAATTTACCGGTGTAGGAAGATTCCTAAAAAATCTTATTTTTTCCATTGCAAAAATTGATAAAAACAATTCTTACACTCTTTTTTTAAGAGAAGAATTCGATATAGGTAAAGAACATTTAAACATAATAAAAATTGTACTCAGATCAAAAAAGTCATATACCAAATGGCAAAACTCCAATTTGATAAAAGCACTGAATTCGGGGGGGTTCGATCTTTTTTTTTCACCAAACCATTCGATCCCTTTTTTTTACAAAGGGAATTCATTAATGACAATTCCCGATGTTTCATGGAGGGGAGTTCCTGAAGATTTTTCGGTAAAAGAGAGATTCACACGAGATATAAAAACAAAATTCAGTATAAAAAAATGTCCGTTAATTTTCACAATATCTGAATTTTCGAAGAGTGAAATAATAAAATATTACAATACTCCTTCAAAGAAAATTGTCCCCGTCCATCTCGGTATTGAAGATAAATTTAAACGGATCGGCAAAAAAGAGACCGATGATTTCAGAAAAAAATATAACTTGGGTAACGGCAAACTTATCGGATTTCTCGGGAGTATGTTTAAACGGAGACATATCGAGGATATTATTGATGCTTTCGATATTTTAAAGAGAAACAGAGACATCAAACTCATCTTAATCGGAGCCAACCGTTACAATCGTAAATTAAAAGGATTGAATGGGAGTAATATTATCCATCTTGATAGAATTCAGGAAGAAGAAATAAATTCATTCTACTCTTCTCTCAATTTATTTATTTACCTTTCCGATTATGAAGGTTTCGGTTTTCCACCGTTAGAGGCATTAAGTTGTAAAACCCCTTCTCTTCTTCTGAACACATCATCTCTCGGTGAAGTTTACAAAGATCTCGCATTTTTTATTAACAACACAAAGCCACAATGTTTAAGTAAAAAAATATGTGAAATACTTGAATCTGGGAAATCGGAAACCGACCGATATTTAGAAGAATTTATTAGAAGAAAAGATTATTTTTCGTGGGAAAGATCCGCCGGAGAATTTTTAAATCACTTTAACAATATAATGGATGATAATCGTTAGATACATAACTATGAGAGCATTCGATTCACTATTTTCTAAAAACATAAGCCACCGTTTCCGCATTCGTAAATAAAATTAATATCTTTAAATCCTTGACCGATATCATATCAAATATTATAATCTTACATCTTAAATACGGGAGGCAATATGAAAATATCGGTTAGAGGTAACTCAATTCAGGAATCGCCAATCAGGAAACTTTCCGCCGTTGCAATAAAGGTGAAAGAAGAAGGGAAAAAAGTATTCCATTTAAACATCGGGCAACCTGATATTGCCACTCCACCGGAATTTTATGATGCAGTAAAATCATACTCTGAAAAAGTGCTTTCATACGGACCCTCAGACGGAATAATCGGTCTTAAAGACGCAATGATAAATTACTTCGACAGATATAATATTGATCTGGAAAGAGAAAACATTACTATAACTTACGGAGGGAGTGAAGCGGTTTCATTCGCCTTTAACATAATAGGTGATCCGGGAGACGAAATTATTATCCCCGAACCTTTCTATACAAACTACAACGGATATGCAACCATGTCCAATCTTAATATCACTCCCGTTAAAACAGAAGCTGAAAAAGGATTCCATCTTCCGGATCCGGAAGAGATTGAGAAAAAGATCACAAACAGGACAAAAGCAATTCTCATATGTTCACCAAACAATCCAACGGGAACGGTTTTTACGGAAGATGAGATAAGAAAACTCGGAGAGATTGCTAAGAAAAACAATCTGTTTCTTATAGCCGATGAAGTGTATAAAGAGTTTACTTATGACGGAAGCAGACATTTTAGTGTGCTTGAGATAGAAGACATTAAAGATCATGTTATTGTAATTGACTCAATTTCAAAAAGGTATTCCTCATGCGGAGCAAGAATCGGAGCAATGATAACGAGGAACAGAGATGTAATGACTTCTGCATTAAAATTTGCCCAAGCAAGGTTATGTCCTCCAACACTTGAGCAGTTAGGTGCAGCTGCTACATATTCACTTCCTCACTCCTATTTCGATGAAATCAAAAAAGAATACCAACAGAGGCGCGACACCCTTTTCAACATACTTACATCCAATAAGGATATTATTCTGCGGAAACCGGAAGGTGCTTTTTACTTAATGGCAAAATTACCTATCAACGATTCGGATGATTTTGCAAAATGGATGCTTGAAAGTTTTAATATAGATAATAAGACGGTCATGGTTGCACCCGGAGGAGGATTTTACTCGACAAAAGGTCTTGGAACAGACGAGGTCAGAATAGCTTATGTTTTAGACTCACAACAACTTACAACAGCCGGAAATATTATTCTTGAAGCAATCCGAGAATATAATAAAAAAAGTTAGAATTTTTTTTTCTTCACTTCTCTGATATAATTTATGCATGAGAAAAGGTTTTACTTTAGTTGAAGTTCTGATAGTAGTTACAATAATAGGAATTTTGGTATCCATTGCCATACCACAATACAGGAACTATGTTATCAGAGCAAAAGAAGCCGTGTTAAAAGAGAACCTGCATCAGATCAGAGATGCAATATCAAAATATTATATGGACAAAAAAAAATATCCTATCTCTCTTGATGATCTTGTGACGGCAAAATATTTTAGAATTATTCCGGTGGATCCGTTCTCAAATAAACCAAACTGGGAACTGATAAGAAATGAACCGCTCGATTTCGAAGAAATTGATGTTGATGAAGCCGAGGGGATAATAGATGTAAAGAGCAGATCGTCAAGTCCGATTGAAGATGGAAAAAGCTACAGTGAATGGTAAAAACGGATATGCCCTGATCGTTGCCATAATAGCCATAAACCTGATTGCTATTTTTTCATTGATGGCTGCATCTGTTTGGGAAACGGAAATTGCCCGCAACAATGAACAAGAATTAATATTCAGGGCAAATCGGTATGTAAGAGCTATTAAAAAGTTTAGAATTAAATATCCGAACAATTTCCTAAAAGATCTTAAATTATTAGAGAAAGAAAAGTTCATAAGAAAACTTTATTCCGATCCTGTAAGTGATACGGGAGAATGGAACTACGTTTTTAGAAATAGAAGAGCATCAAATAAAACCCTATTGATAGTTCCTTTCAAACTTCTGAAAAAATATTTGAAAACATTCAACCTGATAGGTGTTGCATCAAGTTCCGTTGATGAAAGCTACATGATCTACAGGGGGAAAAACAGATATGAAGAGTGGGCATTTTATTATGGTCAAAATATCAATAAAGATATGCCTGAACTCAAGTTTATTAACAACTGATGAAAAACATCCTTATTATCGCTGCTGAAAATTCTGCCGAATATTACGGAGCAAAAATAATTAAGAGATTTTCCGAAAGCAGTCATAATGTATCTTTCTTCGGAATCGGAGGAGAAAGGTTTCGGGAAAATAATGTTGAACTTATCATTCACAACAAAGAGCTATCCATAGTAGGGATAATTGAAGTAATCTCAAGTATTCTCAAGTTTAAAAAAATTATGAGTAAAATCGTAAAAGAAGCTAAAAATAGGTCTGCCGATGCTGCAATCTTAATTGATTTTCCCGATTTTAATCTTAGACTTGCAAAAAAAATGAAACAATCCGGAATTCCCGTTTATTTCTACATAAGCCCCACAGTTTGGGCGTGGAGATACTCAAGGATAAAAACAATTAAAAAGTTTGTCGATCACATGTTCCTTATCTTCCCTTTTGAGAAAAAAATATACGACAAAGAGAAAATACCGTTCACCTATACTGGGCACCCGCTCGTTCCGGAGATCAAACATTCGGTAAGCAAAAAAGTTTTTCGGAGTAAAATCGGAGTAAAAGAGAATGAAAAAATTCTTGTTCTCCTCCCTGGAAGCAGAGAATCGGAAATAAAAACACTTTTACCTGTAATGATCGAAACTGTTAAAACTCTTAAATTGAAATTGGATTTTAAACCATTTATCCTCAAAGCGGAAAATATTAAAGACGAATTAATAAAAACAATTCTTAAAAATCATTCGGAAGAAAACATAGAAACTATTGATCAAAAAGTCAGATATGATCTTTTCAATGCTTCCGATGCGGCACTTACAAGTTGCGGGACATCAAATTTGGAATTAGCCGTTTCACTTCTCCCGTTTGTAGCCGTATACAAAGTCAACCCGATCTCTTATTTTCTCGGGAAAAACTTTTTAAATATTTCCCTTTTTTCAATCGTTAACATACTTTTAAAAAAAAGTGTTGTGGAAGAATATATTCAAAAAAATTTTACTTCGGAAAACTGTGCGGGGGGGATTAATCGGATTCTAACCAATCAAATGATTGTGAAAAAACAAGAATCGGAGTTTAAAAAGTTAAAAAAAATGCTATCGAATAAAACTTCTCCTTCAAGTATAATTTTTAATAAATTGGAAAATTTAATTTTCAAAAACAATTAAGTTTTCAAAATAATTATATTGACTTTTCTTTCCTCCTAAAGAAAAATTACTCCGGAGGAATAATGGGATACGGTGCAAATAACTTTGATATTGCTGTAATCGGGGGAGGAATCGTCGGCATGGCGATAGCTCTTTCAATGACAAAAAATTGTAAAGAGGATATTGTTGTCCTTGAAACGGAAGGGAGTTTAGCGGAACACCAGACCGGTCACAACAGCGGAGTTATCCATTCGGGACTCTATTACAAACCAGGTTCTCTTAAAGCATTAAACTGTAAAAAAGGTCGCGAAATGCTCTACGCATTCTTAGAAAAGGAAAATATCCCCCATGACAGGTGTGGGAAACTTGTTGTTGCTTCCGATGAGAAAGAAATCCCACATTTAATGGAACTTCTTGACCGTGGGAAAAAGAACGGCTTAAAGGGACTAAAAATTCTAAACAGAGAAAAAATGCTCGAATACGAACCTCATGTTGCAGGAATTAAAGGGATAATTGTTCCCGAAACGGGTATCGTTGATTATAAAGTCGTAACTGAAAAATATGGGGAATTGTTTTTAAACGGAGGCGGTGAAATAAAGCTTAATTCACAGGTAAGGAAAGTATCACGTAGAGGAAAAGAGATTATTTTAAAAACTAAAGATAACGAAATAACATGTAAATACCTTATTAATTGCGGAGGTCTTTATTCGGATAGGATTGCAAAGATGAGCGGAGTAGATCCTAAACTGAAAATCATACCGTTTAGAGGTGAGTACTACGAAATTAGAAAAGAATTCCACTACCTTGTAAAGAACCTGATATATCCTGTTCCCGACCCGAAATTTCCCTTTCTGGGAGTCCATTTTACAAGGGTTATAGGAGGGGGAATTGAAGCCGGTCCGAATGCCGTTACAGCAATGAAAAGAGAAGGATATACCAAACTCGGTATATCTTTTAGGGATCTCCTTGACTTTGCGTCGTATTCGGGATTTTGGAAGATGGCAGGGAAACACTGGAAAGTTGCAGTAAATGAATACACAAGATCTTTTTTTAAACCTGTTTTTGTAAAAGCACTACAAAAACTTATCCCCGAAATAAGAGGGAGACACCTCAAAAGTTGTCCGGCGGGTGTAAGGGCTCAGGCTTTGGAACCGGACGGACTCCTCGTAGATGATTTCAGAATTGTAGAAGCTAAAAACATGATACATATTTTAAATGCACCGTCACCTGCTGCTACTTCTTCACTTAGCATAGGTGAAACAATTGCAGAAATGGCAAAAAAAAACTTCGGATTATAAAATCGATACCCCTAACTGTTAGCCGATCCGAAAACTTTTCTAAGTAATGCAGTGGTTCGGGCTGCCGGATTATCTCTGATTTTTTTTTCCTCTCCACGTAATTTAAGGAATAATGCATCAAGAACTTTTCCCGTTACATATTCATCCAACCTTTGATGAAGCGGATTTATCCCTGCTATTTTTCCGGCTATTGACCTTGCAACGGAATTATACTTTTTAGAAAAGAAATCCCATGTCTTGTTCGTTGAAATATTACCGATCAACTTTTTATTAAGGGCTATTTGAACTTCCGGCATGAACAAAGCCTGAAGTTTATCAAATGTTTTGTCATGAAGATACTGTGTAGCCGCATCATCATCACCCCTTAATATATCAAATGCATCTTTTATTGTTAAGGATGTTATTGCATTAACAAATATAGGTACCGCCTTAGTAACGGCAAACTCGGCAGCTCTATTTAGTTTTAGGACCATATCGGTCACCAATCTCTTCCCACCCGGAATTTTTGTAATAAGATTAACCGCTTTAGCCGCTTCGGAAGGTAAAAAAATCTTAACAACCTTATCCATTAAAAATCCATCCTTTGATGATAAACCGGATACCGCTATCTCCGTGCCTATCCTCAGAGCCTCTTTTAATCCGAGAGAAACCTCAGAAGA
The DNA here is from genome assembly GCA_964422395.1 of uncultured Clostridia bacterium. GTDB lineage: Bacteria > Acidobacteriota > Aminicenantia > UBA2199 > UBA2199 > UBA647. The sequence continues at coordinate 65,977 of CAYRAO010000005.1, read as the reverse complement.
ATTTAAAGGACCTGAATTAAGCACTTTGTTAAAAACATCTTGCATCCCCGCACAAGAAACAAGCATAAAAAATATCAGAATAAGTAAAACGGCTTTAATATTGTTTTTCCCTTTCATTATCACTCCTTTTTTAAAATATTAAAATAAAACAAAAAAAAACACAATCCTCTTTCTTAACCAACGGGAATGGGGACAGGCACGTTTTATTTCAGACAATCATATTGTCGATTATTCTAAAAATCAGATGTTTTAAGTCTCTATTACTTATCGTTTTACATATTTTTAACTTATATTCTTAGATTATCTCAGATAATTATAATAGAAATATAAGATTTTTTCCGATTTTTATAGATTTATATACAGAATAAAACGTCAACAAACGAAACTAATGAGTTTTATATTCATATTTTCGTCGTACTGAGAATATTTTGTCTGAAAAATCCGTTTGAAAGATATCTCTCCCTTTTTTTATAAATATTGTACTACCAAACTTCAAGTATGCATCAAGAACAAATTGTTTAGACCCGAGAACTCCACTCTCAATAAATACAGGATGTCGCGAATTGTAAACTCCCGGTGACTCCGGAAAAGCTCCGGCAAATTTTCTCTTATACTCAACAGTACTCTCATTTGGAGAGATATCTCCCTTAAAATATATGTACTCCAAATACTCTTTAATATTTCTACTATTATTATTTGCAAAAACCCCTTCAAAACTTAAAAAATCAGACTTTTTGTGATTAATCCGATATCCTATGCTACTCCATTTATAATTTTCAGGGATATCGACAATCTTAGCTCTTAGGGAATTTAGATCTATGTATGCTAGACAATTTAAAAGACCTTCACCGTTTTCTATAAGAACAGACTTGAATCTCTCAGACCAGAAATGACCTTTTCTGTTGTTCTTTTTGTTGTACCATAATGAAAAACTTTGCTTCAAAGTTTTCATAAACACAGAGAGATCACTTAATTTCTCTCTATTATCAGATATATTTATATTATTTAGGATATAGTTTTTTCCGTAATGTTTCTTTAATCTATTTCTAATATTATCATCATCAAAATTTTCACTTGACTCAATTTTAATAAGTAAATGAAAATGGTTACTCATAATCGAATATCCTATGATTTTCACTAAAAATAATTTTGACAATTTTTCAATCATTTCAACAAATTTATTCTTTTCTTTCTTCCCCAACAGAAATTCTTGTCCAACGGTTCTTGAAATGACATGGTAGTATGCATCTTCTCCGATTACTTTTAATCTCCTTAATCTCGCCATTTTGTTATCAATAATATTATGAAACAAAAAATACATATATTCAACATAAAAAACAAAAAAGTGCCTGTCCCCTTTTGGGTTAAAGAATAGTGAAATGCAAAATATGGGAGAATCTCAATAAGATTTTTCTTGACATGCATAGGATAAAAAAATATATTACTCCATTAAGGATTAATATGTATAAAAAAATTAACGGAAAAGAAAATACTGAAAATTCAAAAAAAAGAATCGGGTTTGTAGCATTGAAGCAGGCAACTCCGAAAATTTATGAATCTCTTGGATTTAAGTGCGGATTGGAAGTACATCAACAATTATTAACGGATAAAAAATTGTTCTGTAGATGCAAATCGGGAATATACCAGAAAGGGGATGATTTTGAGGCGGAAATAATCCGCCATATGCGTCCGACACTAAGCGAACTCGGAGAATATGACGGAACGGCTTTAATGGAATTCAAGACAAAAAAAAATATTACATACAGGCTTAAAAACATCAATTCGTGTACATATGAAATTGATGACACGCCCCCTTTTCCGATAAACTTAGAAGCTCTTAAAATATCAATAGAATTGGCACTCCTTCTCAAAACTTCTATTGTCGGAGAACTTCACATAACAAGGAAACAATATCTTGACGGAAGTATACCTACGGGTTTTCAGAGAACGGCAATTGTCGGGATCGAAGGAGAGATGCCGATAAAAAGTAAAAAAATCCGAATTATTCAGTTAAGCATTGAAGAAGATTCTTGCAGAGAAGTATCCGACATTGGACATGAAAGAATTTATTCCACCGACAGGTTGGGAATGCCTCTTGTCGAAACAGTCACCTATCCCGACATGAAGACACCTGATGAAGCGGCCGAAGCGGCACAATATATTAGATTTTTAACACGAAGTACCGGAAAAGTCAGAACCGGTATCGGAGCGGCAAGAGAAGATGTGAATGTTAGTATTAAAGGAGGAACAAGAGTTGAAATAAAAGGAGTTGCCAAGATAAAATGGATTCCCGCTCTTACCCATGTGGAAGCGTTTAGACAAAAAGCTCTCCTTGAAATAAAATCCATCCTTTCACAAACCGTATCGGATATTGCAGACTGGGATATTCACACTACCCCCGTTGATATCTCATCCCTCAAAAAACTTGGATTTTCTATCAGAAGCGGTTTCAAGGCATCCGGAATAAGATTACCCGGATTCAGAAATATTCTCTCCTTTTTCACTCAACCTGATAAAACGTTCAGTGACGAAATAAGTGATAGAATTAAAGTGATTGCCTGTATGGAAAAACCAAACATCATTCACGATGAGAGTCAAGAATATGAAGTACCGGAAGATCTTTTTAGCGATATCCATCAAAAAACCGACGGAGAAGATATTGACGCTTTTCTTATAGTTTTTGGGGAATCCGGAGATATTGAGACAGCGGAAGATACAATAAGGGAAAGATGCCTATTAGCATTCGGAGGTGTTCCGAACGAAACAAGAAAAGCAATTAATAAAGACGGGACAACTATTTTCGAACGTGTACTTCCGGGACCGGACAGAATGTACCCTGATACCGATTCGGCTCCTATTGCAATTAATGATAATGATATCGAAGAACTGGGTAGGAATCTTCCTTCCGATATTTCGGAAAGGGAGAAGAAAATGGTAAGCTGGAATATCCCGAAAGATACTTTCCCCTATATACATGTCAAAAATATCTTCCCCCTGATTGAAAAAATCAATAAAAATCTCCACTACGATACCTCCTTTACGGGAATAATAATAGGTCATAAAATAAAAAATATGGAAGGAAAACTCTCAACTCCCATTGATTTCAAAAATCTTAGGTTATTCGATTTATTTGAATATTGTGAGAAAGAAGGGTTAGACAGGGAAATTATAAAAATCATGCTGCCAATACTGCTGGAACACCCTAATATGGATATGAATTCAATCCTTTCCACAATTAAGTTTAAGAAAAGAAAGAAAGATGAAATAATTTCAAATATTCCTATTCTCGAGAATCAATTTGATGCTACATCGAAAAAAAATGATCCGTATGCGAAAAGAAGGTGGATAATGGGACAATTGAGACCAATGGCAATCGGGAATATATCTTTGAATGAACTCAGCACCATCATAAACGGAGGCGGTAATGGATGATCTCTATAAGGGATATAAAGGAGAAACTCTTGAGTTATTAAAAAAGTTTAACGTAAGAGTTTGGAGTGAAGTTGAAATTGAATCTTCAAGAGGAAAATTTTCAGGGATAATTTTACCAAGATCGGAAAATGACGATGAAACTCACCTTGTAATAAAATTATCTACCGGATATAACATTGGGCTTGCAACCGAAACAATTGGAAAAATTGTTGAGATAGGATTTAAAGAGGCAAATTATAAAATTCCGGAGAAAGAATTCCCATACTCCGATGGGAAACCCAACCTTAAACTATTTGGTACGGGAGGTACTATTGCATCACGTCTTGACTACAGAACGGGTGCCGTAATACCTGCATTTTCACCTGGGGAACTTTACGGAGCGGTACCGGAACTTGCCGATATATGCAACCTTTCGACTGAAAAGCTGTTTGCGGTATTCAGTGAAAACATGGGACCCGAACAGTATAAAATTCTTGCAAAATCGATAGGAGAAGAGATTAAGAAAGGTGTTGACGGAATCATTATCGGACACGGAACCGACACAATGCACCATACGGCTTCAGCCCTCTCTTTTATGGTTCAGAATTCGCCTGTACCGATAGTAATGGTCGGTTCACAAAGGTCTTCCGACCGCCCGTCCTCTGATGCCGCACTGAATCTGATTCATGCAGCTACCGCCGCTTCCATCTCGGATATTGCAGAGGTAACCGTATGTATGTTCGGACCGACTTCCGATAAGTACGCTCTCCTTCACAGAGGAACCAGAGTAAGAAAAATGCATTCGTCTTACAGGTCGGCTTTCAGGACAATCGGTGATATCCCGTTAGCCACTGTTGTCAGAGATAAAATCACACCTATCAGAAACGATTATAAAAAAAGGAGGAATGACAGGGAAGTTATGATCGCACCTTTTTTTGAAGATAAGATCGCACTTGTCTATTACTATCCGAATATGCAGCCCGATATGATTGATTCACTTATTGAGAAAGGCTACAAAGGGATAGTCATAGCGGGAACCGGATTGGGACATGTAAACAAACCTCTCTATCCCGCACTGGAAAGAGCTCAAAAAGCAGGTGTTGCCGTTTACATGACCGTCCAAACTCTGTGGGGATTTGTCCATATGTTTGTCTATGATACCGGAAGAGATATGATGAGTAAAGGAGTTATTCCGGCTGAGAACATGCTTCCGGAAGTTGCATACATTAAACTCGGATGGGCTTTAGGTCAAACAAAAGACCTCAAAAAAGTTAAAGATATAATGCTGACTCCTATCTCGGGTGAGATCACCGAAGGAGAACCGTACAACGGATATCTTATTTATCAGGGTGGCATCCCTGAAGTTGAAGAACTGTTGAAGAAGCACAATAAATAATTAAAATGAAGAAAAGTTTCTTTAAGTCCCCGTATGTGTGGACATTTACAACCTATTTCACCGAAGGTTTCCCCTATTCAATTATAAGAACCGTTTCGGGTGTTTTCTTCAGAGACATGAAAGTATCATTGGAATCAATCGGACTTACACCTCTATTAGGACTACCTTGGATCCTTAAATTCCTATGGAGTCCGCAGGTGGACAACTACGGGTCGAAAAAGAGATGGATGGTATTTACCCAAATGCTTATTGTTGTAATGATGTTTCTTGCAGCACTTTTTGTTCCTCTTAATAATAATGTATCACTAATTGCAGGGCTATTCTTTCTCGGAGCCTTTGTAGCGGCAACAAATGATATTGCCATTGACGGTTACTATATGGAAGCTTTGGATGAAGACGGTCAATCAAAATTTGTAGGTTATAGAGTAATGGCATACAGGATTGCTTGGATGTCAGGTCCGGGAGTTATTGCTACTATCGGGACAACCAAAAGTTGGGTTCTCGCTTTTCTAATAGGAGCTTTAATATATTTTGTCTTTACAATATTCCACATTTTTGTGTTGGCAGATGCAGGGGCACGGGGTGAAAGCTTTATATCCATGATAAAAAAACTTATTAGAATAAAAACATTTATCCTTCTAAGTTTTATATTTTTTATTATTATATCCATAAGATATTTCTTCACTTCAAAATTCTATTCCGACTTAAAAGAGAGTATCCCCATCCTTAAAAAAATTTATTTTTCTCATTATATAGCTCTTCTTTTACTTTTTACTTTAATACTACTTGCTATTTTCAGAAAAAAAATCAAATCTAATCTAATTGGAAATAAAGATTCCAAATATGGAAAAGCATTCTTCTATTTTATGGAAAGGGAAAAGATTTCTTTGATACTCTCATTCCTCATAATGCTCCGTGCCGGAGAATGGGCGGTTACGGTAATGGTATCTCCTTTAATCGTGGATATCGGAATAAAAACTCACTACGGATGGATAAGCGGAGGTGTCGGACTTCCGGCATCCATACTCGGTGCAATGCTGGGAGGATGGATGATCTCCCGCTTCTCTCTAAAAAAAATGATATGGCCGTTCATCCTGCTTCAAAATCTTACAAACCTTGTCTACATGTTTCTTGCAATACATCTTAATTCATTCATTACCATTAATACGGGAGCAGATACGGTAGTTCCTATAGGGACGGTGAATTTAGTAATAACAGCGGCGGTACACGCATTTGACCAGTTCGCAAGCGGTCTCGGAACAGCGGTTTTAATGACATATCTAATGAGAATATGCCATAAGGAATTCAAAGCTACGCACTACGCAATCGGAACAGGTCTTATGAACCTGAGCGGACTTTTTGCGGGGATATCCAGTGGATTTATTGCAGGATGGTTGGGATACTCATGGTTATTCGGAATTAGTTTCGTTTTTTCTATACCTGCAATGTTGATGATACCATTTCTCCCCTATCTAAGAGAAAACAAATAAATTCGAAACTTTTTTAAAACTCAAAACGTCTAAAACATATGAACGACTTTTTTTAATTCCTCCTGGGAATTTGAAGATATAAGAAAGGGGCATTGCCCGGTGCCCCTTTCAATTCCCAAAATTTATTTCATGATTATTTATATTTATATGATAAAATTATAAATCCGATGAAATGAGTAATTAAATTGATACTATTAAGCAATGTAAAAAAAGGAGTGACAATATGAAAATTATTTCTATGGTAATAATTCTTTTAGTTATCGTATCTTCGGTTTTTCCAATAACATTTAAGACTGATACCGACCAAGAGTTAAAAAGGGAGTTTATTGATGTTGTCGGATTTGCCAGATATGATTGGCAGATCGAAAATATTATGAAAAGAATTAACAAGACACAAGGAAAATATCTGAATGATGCGTTAAAAAAGGACAAGATAACCGAAGATACCGAATGGAAAGTTGTTATTTCACCTCACGATGATCACAGTTATACCGGATATTTGTATCCTGCAATATTAAAGAACCTGAAAGCAAAAATAATAATTCTTTTCGGTGTAGCACACAAAGCTAAAAAATTAAATCTTGAGAACAAACTGATATTTGATAAGTATAAAAGTTGGCACGGTCCGTATGGAAAAGTGATGGTATCCCCTTTAAGAGAAAGGTTATTAAAAGCACTCTCCCCGAAAATAGCCGAGGTCAACAATGAAATGCACAAGATTGAACACTCTCTTGAAGCATTGATTCCGTTTATTCAATACTATCACCGGAATATCAAGATAGTACCTATTTTGGTCCCTTACATGAGTTATGAAAAGATAAATCAAATAGGGAAACAGTTTGCAACAGCACTTGAGAAAATAGTTAAAGAAAAAAAATGGGAATGGGGAAAAGATTTTGCCATTGCCATAAGTTCCGATTCAATTCATTACGGAGATCAAAACTGGGGAGGAAGAAACTTTGCCAAATTCGGTGTGGACAAAGAAGGATACAAAAGAGCCGTTGAATTGGACATGGAGATTATTAAAAAATCTCTTATCGGATCAATATCAAGAAAAAAAATAGAATTGTTTACCCGTTATACCGTAAAAAAAGATGATTATAAGGAATACAAATGGGCATGGTGCGGTCGATATTCCATACCCGCAGGTCTTATGGCAGCTCACTACTTGGCAAAATTTCTATCAATCAACTTAAAAGGAGACCTGGTAGGCTACAGGACAAGTATCACCTTGCCTCCGATCAAAGTTAGTGACCTGAAAATGGGAGTAACGGCTCCGGCAAATATCAGACACTGGGTGGGATACGCTTCCATCGGATACAAATAACGGACAACCTTTTGTGAAATACCGGAAACAATTTATTATCTTTTATACTTTTTAATGATCTCTTCAGGAGGTGTCATATCCACTTTATGGTAATTATTCACCGATAATCCTTGTGGAGAAAAATATGTTCTTGTCCCGTTGTACAACCACTTTACTATACGCTCTTTAAAATCAATTCCGGAAAAATCATAAACATATTTAATAAGCTCGAATGTATTAAACGGAGCAAACGTATGGTTGGCACTCACATGTTTGAGAAAAGCGACGAAGGAATCTTTCCCGCCTATTTCGGATGCAATAGACTCGATAATTTTTGCCCCTTCATTATAAGCCCGCCTATCAAAACCTACCGATACCGGAGTTCTTCCACTTACGATGTTTGAAGAAAAATTATTATCCACAGGAGTCACACTATTTAAATCTCTGTATCCATACCACATATTAATAGATTCATCCCACCACGAATCTCTATAAGTTTTAGCAATTACGCTACAACCGTAATACATATGGAAAACTTCATGTTTAAGTGCATAAAGAGAAGTTATGGTTGCACCGAAATATTCCATACCTCCACCACGTTCGGTCAGGAATACATTAAGTCCTCTTTTCATCGGGAACTCACCGATATTGGCTCTCAATTCGGGTATCCAAGATTTAAGCTTTTTAAATGCGGATTCTATTGATGCACCGTTCTTATAAGCCATAACCCTTATTTTAACTCCGTCGATTACCTTCTCTTCTGATACAACATCTTCCGTAGGGATAAGCATCCACATAATCGTATAAGATGCCACATCTCTCTCCGAATCAAGAAGCCATTTCTGTATTTTTTTATTACTTTTGTCCTTAACTTTTCCCGATCCCATAAAAGAGTAAGGACGATCACTTTTAACCGAAAATGCAATTCTATGTTTTGAAAGATCAGACGGACAATTTATTGTCGGAAAAACCATCTCATTTCCTTCACCGCGAATATCGTTAACATTTGAGAAAAAAGATTTATAATTATCGGTATGTTCGAAGGTATAATTAATTTTGAGAGTATTAATTTCAATTCCGGAACAATCTCTTAAAAACTCCATTCCCTCTTGAGTCGTTTCGGTAAATTTAACGGTTTTAACATCTGAAGAATTGTTATGATTCAACTCTTCACCATTCAGAATAATGGAATTAATAACTCCATTATCAGCAAGGTCAAAATGTATAAGCGGCTTAACCTGTCCGGATCTCATACGGAACTTAATAATTGAATTACCGGATATCAGATCATTAGTCGGATCATACTCCAATTCAACATCCATCTCCTGAATATCTATTCTAAGAACTCTATCCATCAGCTTGTTTTCATCAATCGGTTCAATGGAGATCTCCGGTTTTTCAACAACATTTTTTACCTCTTCATTGGAACATCCGGTGAACAAAAAAATCGTAACCGCAAAAAATATTAATCCTGTTAATGTCCTGTTTCGTATCAAAACAAAAAAACGTATGTTTAAATTACTCGGTTTCATTCAAACATTATAATATTTATACAGTATAAGTTCAAAATAATGACTTGAAATCAACTCCTTCTTATGATAATTTTTTAACCTTAAGGAGAAAAAAATGAGCTATAAAGTTGCAATAAACGGATTCGGAAGAATCGGGAGAAATTTCTTCAGAACCAGTATGAACCGGAAAGATTTTGATATAGTTGCAATTAATGATATCGCACCGGTTGAAACATTGGCACATTTGCTAAGGCATGACAGTATTTTTGGGAAATTCGACGGTGACATTGAAGTTAGAAACAATAAAATGGTTGTGAATGGAAAAGAGATAAATACTTATGCACAGAGGGATCCGGAAAAATTACCATGGAAAGAATTGGGAATTAACTCGGTTATAGAATCTACGGGATTTTTTCGAAAAAGGGATGATGCGTCAAAACACCTTACTGCAGGAGCAGAAAAAGTTATAATATCCGCTCCGTCAAATGATCCGGATGTGACTTTGGTTCTCGGAGTAAATGATGATGAGTATGATAATGACAAACACAAAATCATCTCAAATGCCTCATGTACAACCAATTGTATTGCCCCTGTTGCAAAAATTCTTCACGACAATTTCACTATTATTAAAGGTAACATGACAACTATTCATTCATATACAAACGATCAGAGGATTCTTGACCTCCCTCATAAAGATCTTAGAAGAGCAAGGGCGGCAGCACTCAACATCATTCCAACCACAACCGGTGCAGCTAAAGCTATCGGACTTGTAATTCCCGATCTCGCCGGAAAAATATCAGGAAGTGCTTTGAGAGTTCCGACACCGGACGGATCTTTGGTAGATCTTGTGGTTAATTTGAAAAAAAGCACGGATAAAGATGAGATAAAAAAATTATTTAAAAAAGCAGCAGAGGGAGAGATGAAAGGTATTCTACAATATTCGGAAGAACCTCTTGTCTCTTCGGATATTATAGGTAACTCTCACTCATCAATTATCGACGGACAATTCATTACGGTAATTGAAGGAGATATGGTTAAAATTCTGACATGGTATGATAACGAATGGGGATATTCCTCAAGATTAAGAGATTTAATCTCAAAAATAACAAAATACTAAAATGAATAAAAAATTTATTAAAAACACTACAATTGATGATAAGATCGTATTTATAAGAAATGATTTTAATGTTCCTCTCTACGATAACGGAGATATTGCAGACGATACGAAGATAAAAAAATCTCTTAAAACAATTAATTACGCTATGGAAAGAAATGCTAAAATAATCTGTGCATCTCACCTCGGAAGACCGGAAGGAAAAAGGGAAGAAAAGTTAAGCCTCCGTCCGATTGCAGAACGATTATCAATACTCCTTGGGAAAAAAGTGATTTTTAACGGTCAAAATTCGGGAGAATCAATCGATGAGATAAAAAGAACCATGAAAAACGGTGATATTCTCCTACTTGAGAATCTAAGATTTGATCCGAGAGAGAAATCGAATTCTGCAGATTTTGCTAAAGAATTGGCAAAGGATATTAACATTTATGTAAATGATGCATTTGCCTCATCTCACCGTAAACATGCTTCGATAGAAGAGATTACAAACCAAGTTCCAATTTCCGTGATGGGTTTTCTTCTCAAAAAAGAGATTGAGTTCCTGAAACTGGCATTAGAAAACCCGCCTGAGAAATTTACTATTATTCTCGGAGGATCAAAAGTTTCCGATAAGATCGGAGTAGTTGAAAATCTTACCGATAAAGCAAATTCCATTCTCATAGGTGGTGCCATGGCATACACTTTTCTAAAATCAATGGGGGAGAATGTCGGGGGATCAAGGACAGAAGATGAATATTTGGATGTATGCAAAAACATACTTGAATCCGCAAGTAAAAAAGGGGTAAAAATAATACTTCCCGTTGATCACATCGCAGCTACAAAAATTGAGCGTAACGTTACAATTCGTATGATTAAACCCGGAGAGAGCATCCCTGAGGAGATGATGGGACTTGACATAGGATTTGAAACAGTTGATATTTTCAGGAAAGCTATCCTCAAATCACAGATGATATTTTGGAATGGACCTATGGGGATTTTCGAGGTTGAAACCTTCTCCGGCGGAACAACGGCGATAGCCGAAGCAATAGCCGAATCACCCGCAATATCAATTGCAGGAGGAGGAGACACAATCTCAGCTATTAACAGAACCGGAGTCGAAAACAGTATTTCCCATATTTCAACGGGTGGCGGAGCTTCACTTAAGTTTCTTTCCGGCATGCCTCTTCCTGGAATTGAAAGTTTAATGGACGATTAATGAAAAAGTTTATAATTGCCGCAAACTGGAAGATGAACAAGACGGTTCAAGAAAGTATATCTTTCATATCCAAAATTGATTCCGAATTAAAAGATTCGGATATATATTCAAAACTGGAAAATATAGAAATAGTGATATTCCCTCCATTTACATCTATTTATCCAATAAGTAATTTATCCAAACTAATATCTCTCGGTTCTCAAAATATTTATTTTGAAGAGAGCGGGGCATTCACAGGAGAAATATCAGCAGAAATGGTTAAGGACCTTGTTAAATATTCCCTTATAGGGCATTCGGAAAGGAGAAAAATTTTTAGAGAAACGGATAAAGACATTAATTCCAAGATCAAAATTTCGCTCAATTCAAATCTTTATCCTATGTTGTGTATCGGGGAAACACTTAATGAAAGAGAATCCGGTAAAACTTTCGATTGCATAAAAGGACAATTAAGAAGCGGACTGCAAGATATCCCACCCGAGGATATTGGAAGAATGGTATTTGCCTATGAACCGGTATGGGCAATCGGAACCGGAATTACAGCAACTCCGGATCAGGCACAAGAAGTTCACGATTTTATTACGAGAGAAATTAACGACATAGCCCAAAACACGGAAAAAAGAACCATACTTTACGGAGGTTCCGTTAAACCTGAAAATTCCATCGACCTTCTTTCAAAAAAGGATATAAACGGAGCTCTTATTGGCGGTGCATCCTTGAATACCGAATCATTTTTTGCTATAATTCAAAAATCCCTTGAACTTGTTTGAAGGATAGGAGGATATTTTGGAAGGATTGTTACTATTTGTTCATATTGTAGTTTCACTGTTGCTTGTTATTGTCGTATTACTCCAAAGCGGAAAAAGTGCAGATTTGGCAGGTGCGTTCGGAGGGGGTGGAAGCCAATCCAGTTTCGGACCGAGAGGAGCTGCAACTATTTTATCTAAAGTGACGACGATATTAGCTGTCTCTTTCATGGTTACATCCCTTCTCCTTTACATTATCGCTACAAACAATGTAGATGCGGATACGGTTCTATCCAAGAAGGATGCAAAGACTGCTCAAAAACTTCCGGCTACAACCGGAGATAATAAAAAGTCTGTTCCCGATAAGAAGACCGAAGAGAAAAAAGAGACAGGGAAAAAAGATATTCAAGATAATCAATAACGACAAACTGCCGAGGTGGTGGAACTGGTAGACACGCAAGCTTGAGGTGCTTGTGGTTGAAAGACTGTAGGGGTTCGAGTCCCCTCCTCGGCATTCCTAATAACAGGAGAGGTGCGAGAGTGGTTGAATCGGGCTGCCTGCTAAGCAGTTGTTCTGGTGACGGAACCGTGGGTTCGAATCCCACCCTCTCCGTTCTAAATTTCAAAGTGATGGGATGAGAATCCACATACAATGGGTTCGAAAGATTCACCTCCAAGTGAATCTTCATGACTGAGCAGAGCGAAGGAACCGAAGGTGAGTATACGATGAGTGTACGAATAATCCCACCCTCTCCGTTTTGCTATTTTAAGACTACTTATTATCTTTTCTTAGAAGCAAACCGTTTGTACAATATCGGTATTAGAAATAATGTCAAAAATGTTGATGATATCAGTCCCGTAACTACCACAACTGCCAACGGACGTTGAACTTCCGCACCTATACCATTAGAAAATAGAAGAGGAATAAGTCCGAGAATAGTCGTTAATGCCGTCATAAGTACAGGTCTTAAACGGACGACACCTCCTTCTATTACAGCTTTGTCTACCTCCATACCATCCATAATCAATCTATTGATATACGAAACAAGAACCACTCCGTTCTGAACAGCTACCCCGAACAGAGCAATAAACCCTATCGATGCAGGAACTGATAGGTACTCTCCGAATAAATACAACCCGAAAACTCCGCCTATGAGACCAAGAGGTATATTTAAAATTATCAGAAGAGCATTTCCAACAGAGTTGAATGTCAAATATAAAAGGAGAAAAATTAACGCAATTGCAAACGGGACAATAAACTTAAGTTTTCCCATTGCCCTTTCTTGATTCTCAAACTGACCACCAATCTCAATATAATAACCTGGGGGAAACTTTATATTTTCCCTGATAATTCTTTTAATATCCGAAACTACTCCACCCAAATCCCGACCTCTTACATTTGCTTGTATTATCCATCTTCTCATATTTTTTTCTCTGTTTATCTGAATAGGTCCCGTAACATTATTCACTTCAGCAAGTTGAGATAGTTTGATTATCTCTCCGTTTCCACCTCTTATAATAAGGTCTTTAATTGCTTGGACACTTTCTCTATACTTCTCTTTATACCTTAAACTAATATCAAACTTTCTGTTATTCAAATATATCTGATCAATAGATTCTCCTCCAATTGCCGTTTTCACTTTCCCGAGAATATCAGATACATTAATTCCGTATCTGGAACAGGCTGATCTATTCACACTTACCTGAATTTGTGGCTGCCCAAAGCTTTGTTCTACCGATAAATCGGCGATTCCTTCGACTTTATCTATTTTATTTCTTATCCCTATTGCTATCTCACGAAGCCTCTTAAGATCTTCACCGAAAACTTTGATTGCAAGTTCTGTTTTTATTCCCGATAAAAGCTCATCAAAAGCATTCTGAATCGGCTGTGAAAAATTCAATTGTACTCCCGGATATTCAGAAATAACCGACTCCATAGAATCAATAATAGATGCCTTGTCTTTAAAATCAATCCACTGTTTTTTCGGATAAATATCAACGTGTATTTCAGCATAATTAACCGGATGGGGATGCGATCCGGTCTCCGGTCTCCCTATCCTTGATATTGCCTGTTTTACCTCCTTAAAGCTTGTAATCTTCTTTGTAATCTTATTCACGGTTTCAACAGCTTTGTCAAGAGAAATTGACGGAGCCATAGTAACTCCGATCATAATAGATCCCTCTTCAAGAGTCGGAATAAATTCTGTTCCAAGATATGGAATAAGCAGTAAACTAACTATAAAACCTATCAAGATAAAAGAAATAACCGTCTTTTTAAATCTCAGTACGGCAACTAAAGATGACTTATAAAGTGACTTTACAATCTTAAAGAACTGAAATTCTTTGCTGTTCTTACCGGGTCTGAGAATATATGCCGCAAGTGCCGGAGCCATAACCAATGCAGCTATTACGGAACCGAAAAGAGCGAATGATATCGTGTATGCAAGAGGTGAAAACATTTTCCCTTCCACACCTCTAAGAGTAAATATAGGTATAAACACTATTATAACAATCGTTATTGAGAAGAGTATGGGCCTACCTACTTCTCTCGCAGCCTCTCCGATTAAAACTATCCGCCCCTTATCCCTGTTTAAAGGATCGGACAACACTCTGAAAATATTTTCAACCATTACAATTGCCCCGTCTCCAAGCATTCCTATTCCTATGGCAATTCCACCTAATGACATAAGATTAGCAGACAATCCGGTTACCCCCATGAAAATCACCGATATCAAAGCACAGAACGGGAGTGCCAGTATCACAATTAAAGCACTTCTTCCATTACCGAGAAATATCAGTAAAACAATAAATACAAATACTACTCCGAGAAAAAGAGCATTTTTAACAGTTCCCGTTGCCTTGGAAATCAGATCCGCCTGTTCATAATACGGTATAAGAGTAACACCTTTTGGAAGAGCTTTTTGAATTTCAGGTATTTTTTTATACAGTCTGTCAATTACTTCAGACGCATTCTCTCCGAATAATTGAAATACTATCCCCGAAACCACCTCTTCCTCACCGTTTCGAGTCACCACCCCCCTCCTTATCTCATTACCGTAATTTACACTTGCAACGTCAGATATTTTTACCGGAGTCCCTTCAACCGATTTTATATGAACATTTCCTATATCATCAAGCGATTGCAGCAATCCTATCCCTCGAACAAGATACTCTTCGGAATTCATAACAAGAAATTGTGCTCCAACATTATGATTATTCCCCTTTACTGCCAAAATAATATCTTCAATATCCAAATTGAATCTTAACATTTCATAAGGGTCAAGATTTATCTGATATTGCAGTACATGCCCTCCAATAGAAAGAATATCCGTAACACCCTTAACCGATTGCAGATGAAATTTAATCATCCAGTCATTTATTTCCCTCAGATAAGTATTTCTGTCCTTATCTCCGGTATCAATACTTTTATCAAGTGAAAGATAATATAGAAATATTTGTCCAAGCCCGGAAGATATCGGACCTAAAGAAGGTGGCTCATCCATTTCAGGTAAAGATGCCGAAACACTTTGCAATCTTTCACTAACTATCTGTCTTGCAAAATAGATATCAACACTATCCTCAAAATAGATGTATATAACAGACATACCGAAAGCTGAAGTTGATTTAATCTTAGTTACATTCGGAAGACCATTCATTGCCGATTCAATCGGAAAAGTGATCAAACGTTCAACTTCTTGAGGAGCCATTCCATGAGCCTCGGCAAATACAGGTACCATGACGGGAGATATATCTGGAAATGCATTAACAGGCAGTTCCCTGTACTGGATAATTCCACCTATAAAAACACCAAACATTAGAATTATCACAAGGAGTCTATGTTTTATTGAAATATCTATCAATTTCTTAATCATTTTTTCCTCTTGTTAGTGACCATGTCCGGCATGCCCGCTCATCTTACTTGTAATAATGTTAGCTTTTAACTCAAAAGCACCCTTACGTACATACTTATCACCGAGCTGCAACCCTTTTAATATCTCCGTAAAAGTTCCGTTATTTTCTCCCTTGACTATGTGTACGATATGAAATTCATTATTCTTTACCGGAACAAAGATTACCGGTTCATCGTCAATAATTTGGATTGATTCGGAAAATACTGTTGGAACTTTCGAAGGAGAAGTTATGATAACTTCACAATTAACAAACATCCCCGGATACCAATAATTATCTACGTTCATTAAAAAAGTTCTCGCTGTCATACACCTTGTCTTCCTACTAATAACAGGGATTATATTTGTTATTCTGCTTACGGCTTTTCTCTCCCCGTCAAGTGGAGATGCAATCACTTTCATCCCTATTTTCAGCTGTTTTATATCCTTGGGAAATACATTAATATTGACCCATACGGAAGATATATCTGCAATTACAAAGACAGCCTTCCCCTCTCCAGTGAATTCACCAAAAGTTAAATCTCTCTTAATAACAATTCCCGATACTTTTGAGAAAATACTATACACGGAAAGGCTCTCGTTGCTTTGAATTTTTGTTAAAATCTCACCTTTTAAAACTTTATCACCGATTCTTTTATTTATTGATTTAACTATACCGGGGAATCTCGGAATAACTCTGTGTAGTCGTTCTTCATTAAAACCGATCTCTCCCGGAAAAATTATTTTCTTGTCAATTCTATTTAACGTTACAGAGTCTATCACTATTCCGACAAGTTTTACGGCATCCGTTGAAATTGTTACGAAATCTTCACTCTCTCTATGGTCAAAATCACCTTCTATCATTTTTTTACCAATTTTTTTGGCAATATCATGCTTATCTTCATGTTCCCTTCTTCCACTCAAAGAACAGTTTGTTATCACAAAAACAAAAAAACCGATAAGTAAAACAAAACCCGTTTTCTCTATAATTTTATTTCTCATTTTCATCCCTTTTATTAATGATATTTAAAATCCTTCCGTTTAATCTTTCAATCTCAACCATTTTAATCCTACAGTCACAAATCATACGCAGATACTCCTCTTTGATCTCATATTCGGATTTATATACATCCATAACATCAAAAAAACTTGACTTTCCTGCCATATATCCGTCAATGATAATCTTAAATGTTTTATTGAATTCCGGAATAATTTTATTTTTAAAAACATTCAATCCGTAAAACTCGGATTCTAACTTTCTGCATTTCTCCCTCAACTCCGTTCTGATACGCAATTCTTCTCTTTTAAAATCCACAACCTTCTTATTTATTTTGTATCTTGCAGAGATTATTGCTCCCTTATTCAAATTAAAAACAGGGATGGGAATAGAGATACCGGCAGTAAATGAATTAAGTCCTGTTTCAAAATGCCTCCTAACCCCTCCTGAAATCGTAATATTGGGAATTCTCATAGACCGAGTAAGCTTCAATTCAATTTTGCTTCTAATAATATTATTCTTGCAAATAACCAATTCGGGACTCAATTCGGAAACATCACAGAACATCTGTTCTTTTGGGAATCGGTCCCACTCATCTTCTTTCGTAACAATTTTCTCATAATCAAACCTCTCTTCCCCCCAAAGAGATGCAAGATGAACTCCCATGGAATAGAACTCCGCTTTGGAAGACTTCAGTTCAACCTGTTTCCTAAGTAATTGGATATCTATACGCTGTACTTCTATTGGAGAACTTCCTCCGGTTTTAACTTTCTTCCTAACTTGTATTGCGAATTCTTTTAGCTTATTAACCCGTTCCTTTTTTAAAGCAATAATTTCTTGAAGAAGAAACAAGCTGTAAAATCTCTTTTTAGTACCCTCTAAAATATCTGCAAGTTTTTGATCTCTGAGAAAACCCGAAAGTTTTTTCTCTTCTTTAGCTATTTTTACTGATAAGGATCTCTTTGGACCTATGGGAATTTCTTGGCTTAAAACCGCCGTAATCTCCGATTGATTAAATCCACTAAATTCTCCGCCTCCGGCAAAATTTTCCATTTCAACTCCAAATTCCGGATTAGGCAATTTTGACCTACGGTCAATTTTTCCGTTTTTCGCTTTTATATCAAAACCCATAGAGATAAGTTCGGGATTATTATTAATAACTTTTTTCAATGATTTAGTTAAAGTTAATTCAAAACGATCTTTGGATACTTCGGACTGTAACGGACAATTTATTAGGAATATTGTTATTAAAAAAAGTAGAATCAATCTATTCTTTTGTGACATATTCGCCCTCCTGTTGTGGTTATGAATTATTATTAAAAAATTTTGAAAGATACGTAAATATCAAATAAGGAGAACTATATTTTCTACCATACTAAAATCCGGAAGATCATAAACAATATCCTCCTGTATTAAAAATATCTTAAAATTAAAGTTTTTGTAAATGTCTGAAATATTAAATAATGGGGAAGAAACAAATTTTACCAGCCCAGCACTCCTCTGATTAACAATTGCAATATTCTTTATCAGTATGGGAATATCAAAGCAAGTTTCACCATGAGTATGAATATAATTTGATTGCTCAACAGGATAATTATCATGTTCGTGAACCGATTCGTGATACTCGCTTGTAACAATGCTCATACTCCCGTTTACGTGTTGACAAAAAAGGAGATCGGCATGGGAGTTCATCCCCGTAATAAGGAATAACAACATTACAAATATAGTGATCAAGTTTCTGTTTTTCATATTTTAATTGTTTTATATAACATAAATCCAAAAAAAAGTTAACCTCTTAAAACAACTCCATCTGAAAGAATTTACAAAAATTACTTATTCGGAGTATTCTTGACAAAACCATTGATAATACAATAATATATCATATGCTTTTCAATTCAATTCAATTTTTAGAGTTTTTCATTATCGTTTTTACGATATTCTATGTAGTACCTCACAAGTTAAGATGGGTTGTACTTCTAACAGCCAGCGGATACTTTTACAGTATTTTGAAACTTGAATATCTACTTTTTCTATACATCCCCATAGTTATTGTTTATTTTATTTCTCTTAAGATCGTTGAAACAAATTCGGTCAAGATAAAAAGATCTCTATTCTTTATAGGAGTTATAAGTTCCACCTTACTCTTATTTATTTTTAAATACCTTGACCTGATTATCAATACACTTTATTCAACTTTTAATATTCCCGATTACATTCCGTTAGGATTTATCCTTCCTGTCGGTATCTCATTTTACACATTTAAACTATTAAGCTATTTGATTGATATATATTTTGAGAGGATCAAACCGGAAAACCATTTCGGCATTTTCGCCCTGTATATTTCCTTCTTCCCTCAACTCCTTGCCGGACCGATAGATAGAGCGGGAAATTTTATTCCTCAACTAAAAAAAAAGATTAAATTCGATTCCGAAAGGATCTTTTCAGGTATTAATTTATTCGTATGGGGTTTCTTCAAAAAAGTTGTGGTCTCCAACAGATTAGCCCTATTTGCAGATCAAGTTTTTGCCGCTCCTTCTGAACAGAGCGGTATTAATCTCCTTTTCGGTCTCTATTTTTATTCCTTTCAAATATATTGTGATTTCTCGGGATATTCCGATATGGCAATAGGGATCTCAAGAATTCTCGGTTATACTTCAATGGATAATTTTAATTTCCCGTATTTTAGCAAAAACCTTACTCAATTTTGGAATAGGTGGCATATATCGCTCTCAACATGGTTAAGAGACTATCTTTTTTTACCAATTTCCTATTCGGTTTTAAGAAAAATAAAAACTCCAAAAATAGGTGGAATAAAAGTTGAAGCCGTTGCATACACAGGGGGAATAACCATTACAATGTTTCTCGGAGGATTGTGGCACGGTGCAAGCTGGACATTTGTAATCTGGGGTTTTTTACACGGATTCTATCTCTCTTTTTCTCACTTGACAAAAAAATTAAGAAAAAAAATCCGCACGAAAACAAAGATAAAAAAGATACCGTTAATTTATAATTTCATATCAATTTTTTTAACATTTCATTTCGTAACTTTGGCATGGGCATTCTTCCGTTCTCCTTCATTTGGCAGTGCAATTACTTACTTAAAAAGAATTGGACTTTCTCAGTCCGACTCAGGAAATATTCATCTTTTATTCACACTGTCATTTGTAATAATATTAATCATTATAGAATTATTTATGTACAATAAAGAAAAATTAAAGTTTTTATCAAAGATACCATTTGAATTAAAACTTGCAGGTTATGCCTTTTTTATAATTTTTATAATTATTTTCTCAGTTGACAATACAAATGAATTTATCTATTTCCAATTCTAAAACAATGACAATGCAGATAGAATAGATTAAATAATGAACTTTATATTTTTTAATTCCAAATCTAAATTCGCAAAAATAGTTTATACAATACTTGTATCATTCATACTATTAATAGCATTCGATAGAATTTTCTATGTCGGTTACAGGTATGCGGCAGCCGGTTTTTACAGCAGGCCTCCGAAGAATTCCATCCACATGAAAGTTCACAAGAAAGAAAAAGAATTTTATGACACGCTTATCATGGGAACATCAAGAACAAAACAGGGGATTCATCCGTGGTATCTTAATAAATATCTCAACTTAAAAGCTTATAAAATTGCCGATTCGGGAAAATATCCGAGATACAACTTTCAATACTACAAAATTTTCAGAAAAAAATACAAAATTCCGAAGTATGTATTTTACGGAGTCGATTATTTTATGTTTGAGAAAACTTCCAATCTAAGGAGGATGAGAACCTTACTGGGTTTTAAAATCAAAAGAAGTCGGAGGAGTAAATTTTCATTCAATCTGAAAATATTTAACCCGTTGCAAGGGATCTCTCTTACTTTAAAAGAGAAAGAAAAAATCAACGGATTCATTATTGATTATCTTGATAATAATGCCAAGCAACAGAAAAGAAAAAATGGGAAATCTTTGATTTCAACAAGGAGGGGTTCAAAAAAAACGGCTCCTCCGCAAAGTATTATCGAACCTCCTCACTGGGAAAAGATAAAGTATACAAACTATCCCGGATTGGAGGGGAATTTCTTAAATATGCTTTTTGATGATTTAAAAAAAGATAAAGTAAAGGTATTTGTAGTGATTCTGCCCGATATTATAAGTGTTTACAAAACAAATTATGAGTATAAAAAATTTGAAAATGACATAAAGACAATAACTGAAAAATACAAAAATATAACACTCCTTAATTATAACTCTTTAAAAAAATTTGACCTTAAGAATCCAATTCTTTTTAGGGACGGTAGTTACGGATCCAAAGTTTCACATCTCTCCTACTACGGAGCCGAGATTTTAAATAAAATCCTCTGTAAAGATATTAAATCCAAATTGTAAACCAATACCGTCAATCTGTGTATCGCATCCTGCTTTCTTATCTGTTCTTTTGATTCCTTCTAATTTCCTTTTTATATATTAAAAATTTTTCAAGTTTTTTTTGATCAATTTCAATTCCGGAACCGTTTCCATCGGGGACACGAATATAACCTTCTCTATCCAATAATGCAGGTTCCGTTACTATGTCATCCTTAAAATATCTGCTTGATTCGGAAATATCTCCAGTATGATCAAACCCTTCAACAGTTTGCAAATGAAGGTTGAAAGCTCTCCCGATTCCAGTCTCAAGCATCCCTCCGCACCAAACTTTAAAACCATTCTCAATGCAGTGATTTTTTAACCTGATTGATTCGATGAGCCCCCCTACCCGCCCCTGCTTAATACAAATAAAATCACAACTATTAAAATTTACGGCTAACGACACCGAATGAAAATCCGTTATGGATTCATCCAAACAGATAGGTGTTTTTATCTCTCTTTTTAGTTCCGAATGATTTAGAAAATCACCTGCATCAAAAGGTTGCTCAATCATTCCAAGTCCAAATTCATCCAGAGATTTTAATAAGACAAAATCATTAAAAGTATACGCTCCGTTTGCATCTACAATTAGATTCAGATCGGGAAATGCGGATCTCACAACGGAGATAACTTCCACATCCCACCCTCTCTTTATTTTAATCTTTACCCTATGATATCTTTTCTTGACCGCCTCTCCTATTTTCCCGAGCAACGAATCAATATTTTCAGTTATCCCGATACTTATTCCGCTCTTTATACTCTTTCTTTTTCCGCCAAGGATATCATACAGAGGTTTATTCCGTTTCCTTGCATAAACATCAAGAAGAGCATTTTCTATCATGGCTTTAGCCATATTATTTCCATGAACTCCCGAGAAAAGTTCTTGGGTTAATTTAGGACCCAAACTGCCGGCTTCAAACAATTCAGGCAAAAGGAAATCCATTGCTGTCTGAAGAGAACTATCAATTGTTTCATGGTAATACCAAGGGTCTTTAAAACTTGCACATTCACTCCATCCGACACACCCTTCGGAAGTGATCTTCAACAATAAAGATTCCCTGTTTTTTACAACTCCATATCCGGTAACAAAAGGAAATATTAAAGGGATATCCACAACAAATAATTCCGCTCTATCAATCTTTCCGATATTATCTGTTATCCACATAAAACTTGATTTACAAACCCTTGATTACCGTTCCTTTTTCTTGTATTCCTCCTCCGTTAACACTTTAAGTTCTCCCACTTTGTAATTATGGAGAAATCTGTTTATTTTATTCAAATCTTTTTTTAGAAAAGTTTTAAACATTATCTTAATTTCATTTAACTCTTTTTTAAGAGTTTTTATATATTCTAACTGGGAATTCGTCGGGCATCCTCCATACGAACTGATAGCAGAATAAATTTGGATCATCTTCCCCTGAAGCATATCGTTTGAATATATGGAAGCCTTTTTGTCAATTATTTTACCTTTAATCGATCCGGCTTTTTTAATTCCACGTTTAATAACTCTTATTACTCCGCTTGGAATCTTATCAATTTTAAGCTTCTTCTCAAGATCATTTACAATATTACCCAAAGTATCCGCAAGATATGCCATATGTTCAAGCATATAGTACACTTCCCATACTTTCTCACGTTGAACCTTCATCTCCGCTTTACTATGATTAGTATAGTGATTCGGTTTTAATTCAATGACGGATTCATATACTTTTCCATTTTTTGTAAGTTTGATCTTGTATTCACCAGGATCAACCATCGGACCGCCGAAGACCAAACCCGTAAGACCCGGTGCTCTACCCGCCTTGGGAGCTTTTAACCTCATGCCCCAATATACTCTGTTTATCCCTCTCCTTTTTCCAGTCGGTAATTTCTTAACAAGCTTTCCGTCTTTATCAAATATTTCAATATAAAAATCACCGAATATATGACGCTTTTTCAGATAATAAGTAATAGTTGCACCGGTTCTCGGATTTTCTCCGAAGAACTCCGTATCTCCTGTCATTCCACCACCTCCACCGCTTAATGAAGTTTCCGAAGGGCTTGCAGGCAGTATTACAACCTTCTCTTCAAGCATATTATCATTAATGCTTCTTAGTGGTGTAATATCATCTATTATATAAATTCCCCTACCGTGTGTTCCTAAAATAAGATCGTGAGTAGTAGGGTGTATCCGGATATCTCTAATGCCTACACGGGGCAAAGTTTCTTTAAAATGTACCCAAGTTTCACCACGATTAAAAGATACGTAAAGTCCGAATTCGGTACCGAGAAATAATAAATCTTTATTTAGGATATCTTCCCTAATAACATGAGAATAGCCATTAATCTCATTGGTCGCAAGTGATATCCAGGTCTTTCCGAAATCTTCGGTTCTATAAACATAAGATTTTTTGTCTCCGGTTCTATGACCGTCAAAAACCACGTAAGCAGTCCCCTCTCCATATTTTCCCGATTCAACAGTCGGACACCAGGTGTTTTTAGGAAGTCCTTTAATATTCTTTACAACATTCTTCCATGTTTTTCCGAAATTCCTTGTTACTTGTAAATTTCCGTCATCCGTACCTACCCAAATAACCTTATCATTTATAGGAGATTCGGAAATAGAGAGAATCGAACAGTGATTCTCAGCAGTTGTATTATCAATAGTTATACCTCCGGATTCATTCTGTTTCTGTTTGTCTTTATCATTTGTTGTAAGATCGGGAGATATTTTCTTCCAAGAATTCCCCTTGTTCTCCGATACAAACAAGAATTGAGCACCTACGTAAATCCTCTTTTTATTTGTCGGGCTCAACGCCATTCCCGCATTCCAATTAAACCTATATTCGGGTTCATTCTTGGACGGAAGAGGCTTAATGCTTGCAGTTTCTCCTGTTTTTTCATTGTACCTCTGAAACATACCACCCTGCCATGAATAATAGATTATATTTTTATCCGAGGGATCTCTAAATACATAAAATCCATCGCCACCGCCGACAGGGACCCAATCACCGTTTCTAATGCTTCCCGAATTAATTTTCCTTGAGGGTCCATACCAACTGTTATTGTCCTGAAGTCCTCCATATACATTGTAAGGATCTTTAAGGTCAAAACTTACGTGATAAAACTGCGAAACCGGCAGATTGGAAACATGTCTGAACGAACCTCCTCTGTCATAAGAAATATATACTCCGCCATCGGTGGCAAGGAGAATATATTTCGGATTCTTCGGATTAATCCAAAGTGAATGCTGGTCAGGGTGTACTGTCATACCCATAAATCCTCCCATGGAAGAATCGAAGGAAGTCCCCCCGTTTTTGCTCACGGACAATGAAAAACTATGGTTATAAATACGATCGGGATCTTTCGGATCAACTTTAATACCTGCAAGATAAAACGGTCTTGCTTTAACTCCGAATCCGGTACCCCTTTTTTCCCAAGTCTCTCCCGAATCATTTGATTTGTAAATAAATGTCTTTTGGGCTTCTACAAGAGCATACACAATCTTGGGATCAGCCAAGTGAAAATCGACAACAATACGTCCAAGTTTTCCTTTCGGTAACCCTTTTTTCAATCGTTTCCAAGTTTTTCCACCGTTTACGGATTTGTACATTCCGCTTTTATAACTCCCTGCACTAAAAAAATAAGGATATCTCCTGAATTTCCACATGGATGCAATAATCACGTCGGGATTCTTCGGATCCATATCAACATCAATACATCCCGTATCTTTATCAATGAAAAATATTTTTTCCCATGTCTTTCCTCCGTCGGAAGTTTTATAAAGACCCCGATCCTTATTTGAATCCCACAAATGCCCTGGAACCGCTGCATAAACAACATCGGAATTTCTAGGATCAATCAGTATTTCACTAATCCTTTCCGAGTCAGGCAAACCCATAGATTTCCAATTTTTTCCTCCGTCTATTGATTTGTAAATTCCTGTTCCTATGGAAACGGTATTCCTCATATTCGTTTCACCCGTTCCGACCCATACCGTTTTAGGATTCTTTTGATCGACGGTAATACAACCTATAGACATAGTATATTTATCAAAGATAGGTTTAAACGTGATCCCTCCGTCTTTTGATTTCCAAACTCCTCCTCCGGCAGTTCCTATGTAAATTATGTTAATATCACCCTCAACAACAGCAATATCGGTCGTTCTCCCACTCATTACTGCAGGACCGATACTTCTTGCTTTTATATCACCGAAAAGCGATGAATTTATTTTTACTTTTCCAAAACTTAAAGGTGTGGAAATAATTAACACCGATAACAAAAAAAGATAACTGTTTTTTATTGACATAAAGCCTCCTTGGAATAGAATTTAATTATAAAAGTAATGGAAAAAATAAACAAATTAATATATACTAAAAAAAATAAAATAGGAGAAGTTCATGAAAAAAAATTTAATATTTTTATTTTTGTCAGTTTTCTTTTTCAGCATGATTCAATCTCAAACTGTCGATGAAATCATTAACAACAATATCAAGGTAAAAGGTGGAAAGGAGAAACTTGAATCTATAAAAACAGTTACTATGACAGGAAAAATGGTCAGAATGAATTTGGAAATGGAATTAAAAATGAGTTATAAAAAACCATTAATGTCCAGAATAGAAGTCAACTTTTCAGGCAAAAAAATCATATATGCATACGATGGAAAAACCGCATGGCAAATCTCACCTTTCACAGGTATTGAAGGACCGCAGATATTGACAGGCGAGCAAGCAGACGAAGCCAAGGAAACCGCCGAAATGTTTGAGAACCCGTTAATTGACTACAAAAAGAAGGGAAGTAAAGTTGAACTTCTTGGCAAAGATGAGGTCGAAGGGACGGAAGTATTCAAGGTAAAGTTGATAAAAAAAGATAAAAAAGAGATCATATATTACATTGATACCGAAACATTTATTGACCTTAAAGTTGAAATCACAAGGATAAGAAAAGACGGAAAAGAGATTAAAAGTGAAAGTTACATGGGTGATTATAAAAAAGTTAACGGAATAATGTCAGCTTTTTCCATAAAGAACAAAGTGAACGGTGTAGACACTGGAAATATTTTAATAACTTCAATAAAATATGATGAACCTATTGAAGATTCATTTTTCAAGATGCCGGAGACAAAAAAAGAAGAAAAGAAATAAGTTCACCAAAAAGGACTCAAATACTCTATTATAGCAATAATTGAGGTTCATACCTCAATTATTGCTATAGTCTTCTAATGATTTTCGATCTATTTAAATGTGCTGTATGTTACCGTTGC
Organism: uncultured Clostridia bacterium; assembly: GCA_964422395.1. Lineage (GTDB taxonomy): Bacteria > Acidobacteriota > Aminicenantia > UBA2199 > UBA2199 > UBA647. The sequence continues at coordinate 39,279 of CAYRAO010000005.1, read as the reverse complement.
ATCGGAATAGATATCAATATACGATCCTGCAGCCACATTTTGAATTCTGTCTATTCTTTTTTCAAACTTACTTATACGAAAAGTATACACTCCGTTCGGCGGAACCGATCTGCGGGGCATACGAAGTTCCATACCTCTTCCGGTTCTATTAATTTTTTCAAAAACTATCTCACCATTCGAATTTATTATAGCAAAATTAAACTTCTCGTTATTTGATCCCGAACTGCTCCAAGAAACATTTACGGGACCTGTCAAATTAACCCCCCTTCTTTGGACAGGAGAAATGCTTATGCTAAGACGCTCAAGCATGTTTGCATTTATTTCTATCGGTAGCTCACCTCCGAGATGTATAAGAAGTTTTATATTCCCCCCACCCCCATAAGTTTCACCGGCGGAATTCATTACGGTACTGCTTCTACCCAATACGGCTCTTGCGGTACCTGTATAATTTCCCGCTGCTCCTTCCACTATCGGAACATTGTTAAGGATTATACGAGCTCCCCGAATGGGTTCACCTCTTTGCGTACCTGAATTTAAGGATATATTTGCATTAATATCATTTTGTTCAAGATTAATTGCAATAAAACCGGAGATATAAATACCGCTATGTATTTGGTTCCCTGAAGGATCCATAGCTTTAAAAATATCCTGACCGTATCCTATAATACCGTTGGAAAAAAAGGACAAAACAAACACCACCGAAAAAATCACAAAAAATTTTGAAATCATTTTACCCTCCCCGTAACCTATTTTATACTAATTAAGATCATTAATCTATCTTTGTTTCGATCCTCTTCCCGTCCGATGACCTCATTTCCACTCTCTCATCCTTAAGAAAAAATCTAATCTCTTCACCGGAGAATTGTCCGCTACTATCTTTTACCAATTTTGCATTTGTCATAAAAGTAATAACTTTTTTGGCAAACATCCAAATAACTTTATCACTTTCTCCCGAAATACTTTTACGTTTAAACTCAATATTATCCGTTCCTGAAATCATAGTAATCAGCTTGTTTTTGTCAAATTCAACCACTATCGACTCTCCGGAAAGCGTATTTTCTTTATCGCTGATACTACCCTTTCCTGAAATATTCAGAGAATTTGTTTCAGGATCAATATAAAGTTCTTCTCCGCGAATAATAATTTCCTCTTCTCCATTCTTAAAATTCAAAACAGTACCCTTTGATATTGATACTTCGGTATTTCCACCTACTTCAATCTTTCCTGCATTTAAAGTGGTTTCGCCTTGAAATAATTTAACATCGTCTTCATAAATAACTATACCGGTCTTATCATTGATCTCCACTCTCTTCGAACTGATAAATACGGGTGATTTTGAAAATATGGAATTTTCATTTTTCAGATAGAGTGTTGAAGAAATTTTATCTTTTGAAAATAATTTTTTTTTATCAAGATCAACAGTGAATTTTGATGAGACAAATCTATCTTTCCCTTTTTCTAATGTGGAATTCTCTCCCGCTATGGATATCATCTCTTTTTTAGGATAATATGTTGACAACATTGAGTCTGTCCTAAATTCCCTGATCTTAAATTTACTTCCTCCTTGATTATAACAATAATCAATATCGCCTTTATCATCGAACTTAATTCTTATCCGAAAAGCAGATAGTGAAAACGATCTCCTTCCCGTTGCCGTTATCACCCCTTTCTTCATTAATTTAAGAATATTTAACTTACCGGCATTTTCTTTAAATATTAAATGGATAAGATTTGATTCCGCAATAAGCTTATTTTTATTCCGATTCAAAATAAGAGTCCCGTCATCAACTATATCAATCTTATTAATCGTACCCTTGTGCAGTTCTGCAGTAATCAGTTTGCCCCTCATCTCCCTAAATTCACCTTTTCGCTTGCCTCTTGCATAAAAATATCCGTTTCCAACAATATCCGATTTTATCAGGTTTTTAAAATCCTCATTAAAATGCATAACTATCTCTTCCCCTTTCATTATCGAATCATCACTTTCAAGATGTACCTTTCCATTAAAAACAATACGATTTATTTTTTTAAAAACCATCAACGTTTTACATTTAAAATGGTATTTTTTACCCGATCTTTTATAAATCCCCGAAGCTTCGAGAAAATTTGTTACTCCAAAATTAAGGTGGTGATTTATCCCTCTTTTTGCTATACCTTCCATATTCTTTAGTTTGAATTTTGTCGGAGTATCATTTGAAATAAGACTGTTCCCCTCCATAAAAAAATGGTCGCTGTAAAGAGAAGCTTCTTTAGATTCAATTTTGGCATCGTCCTTCAAAAGAAAATTTTTATATCCGTTCTCAACGTAACCCGACTTACTGGAAAATCGAACATCACTTTTAAATTCACCTTTTTTATATATAATCCCTTTAATATCTTTTAATAGTATCCTCTCTCTCTGTGACGGTATTCTGCTCTTGTCAAAATCTCTAATGCTGGAACTTGAAGTCACTTCGGCAGAGAGCTTATTAAACTCATCGTAAACTTTATACTTTAACCCGATTCCAATGATTTCATCAACAGAATTTCCCGAATTCGCATTTCCCCGAAAACCAAATATTATTATTATAACCGCAATAATAAGTGCTATCGGAATTACAATTTCGAGTATTTTTTTAACAAACATTTTTATTCGGGAGAATTATTGAACATTTCTCCCCACGGTGACTCCTTGATCCACTTGGAGACAACCTTTTTCCCTTTAACATTGTACCAGACCTTATCATGATACAATTCGGAGGCAAAAATGAATAAGTTTACAAGGGGAGTATGAAAGAAAAGTTTTTGGAGGTACTTTAACGGAGTATCATGCCATAGCACTCTTCCCGTTCCAGTTGCAAAATTAACACCCACCTCAAAATTCCAATTCTCTTGTGCAGCGTCTACATCTCCTACAATTTCTATTTCAAAAGGATCACCGATACCAAGACCGTTTTCGTGTGAAAGAGCTATGCAAGGGAGCTTCTTCCAATCAAATCCCATTATCTTTGCGGCAACCGAATCAATTGCAACCTGATCCGCCGAAGCAAGGATAACATTTTTATCATGAGGAATAACCGTTCTCGGACCCGGTCCCGAACCTGCCGTCGTTCCATCCATAGTGGCAAACATACCTGAGTGAATTTCACGTCCTATTGCAAGAAGATCTACCAAAGTTTCATGAATCCATGTATGAGTATAGTGACGATGATAATTTAACAATCCGCCGAAAGCATTCTTCAACGCTCCTGTATACGTTGTGTAAGAATGGGTTTTCACAGTCGGCATTTGAACAATATTTTTTCCGATAAAGTAGTCGGGTATTCTGATCCCGTCCGGAAAAATCTTATGAAGAATGAGAGTCTTGAATTTCGGTTTATACTCGATCCATTTCATATCGGAATCTTTGAAATTGAATAGTATCGGGATATCATATTTTTCATAAACCGGTTTGAACTTAAGATCTCTTTCCCCCTTTTCAGGAAGGGTAACTACGGTATGATTATGAACCGCAACAAGATCGTTAAATCCGTTCTTCTTTAATCCGGACACAGTACCCTCAAGCTGCCACGGAGTTGTATTTACACCAGGAAAAACATTATGCCACGTTATATTATCCTTAAGTATGGTTGTTGATTTGGGGTCAAGACTATTTCTTATATCCGCCAGATCACAAAGTCTTTCATAATCTTCAATAACGGTTTTTGGTGATGTCTTTAATATTGCAACCTTTGCTTTTTTCATTATTCCCTCACTTATTTTTGATAGATTTACATTATAGCACAGGACATTATATAGATGAAAACAGGGACGACACTTTAATTTCTCGACAAATAATATTTTAGGAACTATAATCGTAATAAAATTTTTGGAACATAAAAATGGTTAAATTAAAGATTATATTTGCAACAATGTTTACAGCCCTCTCAATTATTCTGATAGAAATCCTCTACACAAGATTATTTTCTGCAATATATTTCAGTTCATTTGCTTTTTTTATCATTTCTCTGGCACTTTTCGGAACCGGACTAAGCGGTCTCCAGTATTCTCTTACAAAAGGCACACAACGATTTAAAATTAAACATTATTTATTATCCTTTGCCATATCTCTCCCTCTGGTATTAAAAATAAGTCTCACCGTAAAAATAGATTTTTTCAATATTTTTACTTCGCCTGAAAATATTCTTTATCTTATTATTAACTTTTTAACTCTGTTGCTACCTTTTTTTTTAAGTGGAGCAATACTTGTAAGAATATTTGCAGATCATTCTCAACAGATAGGAAAATTGTATTTTTATGACCTCGCAGGAGCTTCTGCCGGAAGTATTATTATTATCCCACTCATATCAATAACCGACCCCATAAAGGCAATGCTGATTATTTCCATTCTGATCATGATCACATGGTTTTTATTTTTAGATGAAAAAAGGTTTAGGCATTATGCAATCACGATTTCGGCAATAATCGCTCTAATAGCGGGGATCTGTTTTTCGGGAAATTTTTTTAAGCTTATCCCTAAGATAGAAAAGAGGGATTACATTAACGATCTGAAAAAAGATAGGATAGAATACTCAAAATGGAGTCCGATCAATAAAGTAGATGTTGCCCCCTTCATTTTTAACGGTAATAAAAAAATAGTCTGGTTAAACTGCGGCACTCAACAGACTTGGTTTGTAAAAACACCGGAGAGTGAATTAAGAAAAAAGGCTATTAAATGGTCTCATGCCGCAATTCCGTATCAACTTACGAAAAAAGGTTCCGCTCTTGTGATAGGTTCCGCCGGAGGATATGAGGTCCTTTGTGCAATATCAAATGGTTTTAAAAGGATTTTTGCCGTCGAAATGGACCCTGAACTCTGTAGATTGGTTAAAGGAAAATACTCGAAGTATATAGGTAATATTTTTAAAAAAAAGGGAGTTTCTCTAATAAACGATGAGGGGCGAAGCGTGCTAAAGAGGCTCAACAAAAAATTTGATGTCATACAGATGGTAAATTCCCATCCGAAAGATACTCTTCTCTCCGGCGGACTAAGTATTTCCGAGACATACATATATACAATTCAAGCCTTTAAAGAATATTGGAAATATCTTTCACCAGACGGTTTCCTCTCAATTGTCCATGTTTACGGAGAAAGAATGTTCGCAACCGCATTTGAAGCTTTGAAGGAAATAGGGATAAAAAATCCGGAGAAAAAATTTTTCATAATTCAGATAAAGAACGGATTTAATTACTTTTTTATGAAGAAAGGTAATATAAACCCAAAAGATATGAAAATTCTAAAAAGATTTGCAGGAAAACATGAGATCATGTTCCCCCGAATCGGAAAATCGGATAATATATATTCAATTTTGGCATCTCCTCAATATAAAGATATTATAAAAAAATCTTCGGTCGATATATCTCCTGTAAATGATAACTCACCATACTTTAATCAACCGAACAGGATCGGGCAATTTAAGTTTGATAACAATTTCATTAAAGGGATGGCTCGAGAAAAAGTTAAAAGGATTTTGAAATATACAAACTCGGTTTATTTGTCCATACTCCTTTTTTCAATTTTATTTTCTATTTTGTTCATTTATTTCCCCTTGAAAATAAAAGGAGGTAAAAGAAAAGGAAGAAGTATTTTATTTTTCTCAATGATAGGACTCGGTTTTATTATTGTTGAAATCATTCTTATAAAAATATTTCAACTTATCCTCGGCAATCCGTCATATTCAATTTCAATGATAATTTTTTCTCTATTGATCTCTGCAGGTATCGGAAGTTATTATTCCGATAACATATTTGCTTTTTTCAGGGGAAAGCTGATTTATATTTCAATTTTCATTGCAATTGTCCTTTTTATCTATTCGCAACTCCTTTTTCCCGCTATTTACATGACGATCAGTCTTCCCCTTATTTTTCGGGCGATTATAACACTCTTATTAATAATGATCCCCGGTATCCCTATGGGAGTATATTTTCCACTCGGACTAAAAAAGATATCATCAATAAGTCCTGAAATGACAGGATGGGCTTGGGGAGCAAATGCATTTGCAACAGTGTTAGGGTCAGTTATAACAGTAATAATATCTATTAACTGGAATTTTTCAGTCGGATTAATCCTTGCTGCTCTGTTCTACCTTATTGCCGGAAAAATATTTATCGGATGGGAAACTAAATGTTCTCTGTAATTCTTGAACTAAAAGGCTTTATGAAACAAGATATAAAGTAAATAAAAAATAAAAGAATTGTTTAAAAATTGTTGGTATGATGCTATATATTAGTTATGAAAAAAATTATTTTATTAGGAATATCCATAATCATGTGTTATCCACTATTGGGATTACACAAATCGGATTCAGAAAACTGTTTTACAATAATTGCCGGAAAAGATGCAACGGTTTCAGGTTCGGTAACAATTGCTCACAACGAAGATGACGGAGGAAAAAACTTTTTTGTAAATATTCATAAGATAGGAAAAAGCGGTGAAAAAGGTAGAACTATAAAATTAAAAAACGGAAAGCTATTGAAATTATCCAATAGTCATGGATTTTTATGGATTGAGATAGCCGGAACCGAATTTGCCGATTCCTACATAAATGAGAAAGGTGTTGTTATAGTTTCCAATGCCTGCCCGTCCAGAGAAGATAAACCCGAACTCACCGGTGGGGGAATAGGAATGGCATTACGGAGAATAGTCGCCGAGCAAGCGGAAAATGCTCGTGAGGCTGTAAAGATAGCCGGTCAATTAGTTGAAAAATACGGGTATTATTCATCAGGTAGAACTTATGCCATAGCAGATTCTAGGGAAGGTTGGCTTATGCACATTGTAAAAGGGAAACACTGGATTGCCAAAAGGATACCTGACAACAGTATCGCTGTCATTCCCAATTACTATACAATAGGTAAAGTTGATCTGAACGACCGCAACAATTACATGGGGTCAAAGAATATTGTCAATTATGCGATAAAAAGAGGTTGGTATAAGCCAGGAAATGGTAGCAAATTCAGTTTTAAAGAATCCTATTCGGACATAAAAAACCTGAACTCGGATAAAAATACCCTAAGACATTGGAGAGGTATTTCAATGCTGTCCAAATTAAAAATGAAATCGCAAAAAGGACTTCCGTTCTCATTTGTTCCATCTAAAAAAATAAAACCCCAACAACTATTCAAAGTTTTAAGAGATCATTATGAAGGTACGGATAAAGATTTGTCCAACGGATATAAGGACGGATCACCAAATTCAACTCAGAATCGTACAATTTGCACAAAATCTACAAGATATTCTATCGTAGCTGAACTTAGAGCAGACCTTCCTGACGAGATAGCACCATTGATCTGGATATCGCTTAGGAGACCGGATTCAAACGCTTATTCTCCGTGGTTCCCTTCCATCAGATCGACTCCCTACGGATATACACTTGGAGATTCGGAAACCGCTTTTACAACTCATTTAAAAAAGGAGGATAACTACTTCAAATATAATGAAAAGTATGCATTCTGGAGTTATGCAAAATTATCCGAAAAGGTTGATAACAACTATAAAGACAATATTAAGAAAGTAAAAAAGTTTTGGAAAAATTTCGAGAATACTCTTTTTAAAAATATAAAAAAAAAGGAACGGGAATTTACATACCTGCTTGAAAAGAACAAACAACTCGCTTTGAATATAATAACCAACTACTTGCACATGATAGAATATAAGAAATGGTTCAATTCTATCGATCTTTTCCGTGCTATTCATTAAAAAAACCGGACAAATTAATTAAGTGACTGTTGAATAAGCCTGTCTAATCTTGCTTTTTCTCTTTTCGGAAGATGTTTATAAAACTTATCTTTGCAAAGTTGGAAATACTTATAGGCTGTTATTTTATCTCCAATCTTCAATAGATAAGCAATACCGATACTAAAATAAGAATCAATAAATTCAGGTTCTATTAAAAGAACCCTCTTCCAATCTGATATTGCACCGGAAATGTCTCCGGCAAAGTATCTGGCGGCACCTCTTCCGTTAAAAGCGGAAAATAGCTTATCGTCAATTTTTATCGCTTTATTAAAGTTTAAAATAGCATCATCAAAACTTCCCCTTTCCTTTGACCTTTGAAATTTTGATAGATATAAAGACCCTATGTTGTTATAGATAGCAGCATAATTAGTATCTATTTCAAGTGACTTTCTATAATTCAACATAGCCTTATCAAAATCTCCGATTCTGTAATATGCCACCCCAAGATAATTGAAAATCTCAGGATCGTGTTTGTTGAGAAGAGTACACTGATTCAATGAATCAATTGCCAAACGATATTCACCGTTTTCAACAAGAAATATTCCGAAATTTGACAAAAGTAAAATATTACCCGGATTATTCTTTAAACCTTCCTTTAGGATGGAAACCGATTTTTGAACTTGTCCGATCTCCTTATAAATCTTTGCCAAATGAGAATAAACACTTGTATAATTAGGGTTAATTCTAATAATTTCTTTGAGTTCTTTTATTGCAAGATCAGTATTTCCTGCCTGATAAGTCCCCAACGCATTAAACATTCTAACATGAATATGCAAGCGAGTTTTCAGATCATCCTTTTCGGTATACTTTTTTTTCTTTATTGAAACAGTTTCTGACAAATATCCGAGACTTTTTAATTTCCTTCTGGTTTCAGAATCAAGGTTTCCCGCTCTTTTTATTTTATCTTTGTTTGTTAATTTTGCAATAAGTTTATTTAATTTATACTTTAAATCACCACCCTTTTTTTTTGCAATTAAGTTTTTCAACTCAAACATATCTTCGGATATATTATAGAACTCTCTTATCGGTTGATCTATATATTTATCATTTCCATGAATAAAGCCCCTCAATGGAGCCATATTTCTGTTCAAATGTGGTGTCAAAGATTCAAAATATATATATTGCTCCTTTCTCTTCCCTCCGTTCATTACCCTGCCAAGTCCCTCTCCCTGAATATGACTTGGAATTTTAATATCCAATATTTCACAAATTGTCGGAAAGATATCAATGTGAGCAACATTCTCATCTATTCGCCCCCCTTTCGAACCCGGAACCCTGATAATGAACGGTACATGAATTGTATTATTGTAGGCAAAATAGGCGTGAGTCTCCTCTCCTTTTTCACCGAGAGCCTCTCCGTGATCCGCAGTTAAAATAATAATTGTATTATCATATTTATTGAGAATCTTTAATTGATCAAATAGCTTCCCCAAAGAAGAATCCGTATAAGCAACTTCAGCAGAATAGAGATCATTTGAATACCGACTATTGTAAGGAGCTGGAGCATTATAAGGTTGATGCGGATCAAAAAGATGTATCCAGCAAAACCATTTCCCCTTTTTATCCCCTATCCACCTCAATGCAGGTTTAATTACTTCTTCCGCCTTTCTTTCAACAAAAAAAAGATCCTGATTATTATGAGTTCCATAGTTATCATCATATACATCAAAACCTTGATTAAGACCGAATCTGGAATCAAGCGGAAATGATCCGACAAACGCTCCTGTCTTGTAATCATTTTTTTTCAATAATTCCGCAACAGTTAAAAATCTATCCTCAAGCACAAAACCGGAATTATCACTTATACCATGGTATAGAGAAGTTGTACCGGTCAATATGTTGGTGTGAGAAGGAAAAGTAACGGGATTATGTGAAAACCCCCGAAGGAATACAAATGAATCGGAAGCAAACTTATCAATATTCGGTGTTTTTACATATTTATCCGAATAAATACTCAATCTGTCAAATCGGAGAGTATCAATTGTAATAAGAAGTACATTGTACTCTCCTTTATTTATTTTTAAAGTTTTTCTACCGGAATTTTTATTTCTATTACCATTGCCACATGCAACAAAGATAACAAAAAACGGAATAATGAAAAAAAACTTCCGCATTATTGGTTGGAAAGTGCTTTTACAATTTCACTTGCAGTTGTAAAGTTGGGTGAATCGGGAGAAAGTTCCATGAACTTTTTTAAAGCCGTTATTGATTCCTTTATTTTATTGATTGCAACATAAGTCATTCCCAACTGATAATAAGCTCCCCCGAAATCATCTTTAATCTCGGTAGCACGCTTGAAATAATCCAGTGCTTTACCATACTTCATTGCGTTGTAATAAGTAACACCTATATTATAAAGCGTATCTGGGTTATTAATATCTTCATCCGAAAGTTTTTTAAACCACTTCATTGCTTCATCCGGCTTTTTTAAATTTGAATAGGAATTCCCGATTGAAAGAATTAATTCCGCATGCTTCGGGTATTTTTTGATAGCTTTTTGAAAATATTCAATTGCTTTCTCATATTGCTCCAACATTGCATAACAATTCCCCAGATAAAGATTAATAATTGCAATACCCTCTCTATCTTTATACTTTTCAGCTATTTCAGTAAATCTCTTTATTGCCTTCTTCGGTTGTTTATTAACCAAAAATGTATTCCCCTCTTCAATTTCTTTAACAATACTCTGTTCGAGTGCCGGTCCCTCTATCTTCTTCATTTTAATTCTCAAGACACTTTTCTTATCGCCACGAAAAAAACATTGGTATTTTCCACCACTATATACATATTCCACCGCAATTTTTTTCGGAGCATAACCTACTTTGCTAAAATCTATATACCACTTCCCACTCCTCATAAACAAAGATTTCCATTTACCCTCTTCATCTGTAACAGGAGATATTTTATGATCCGACCTGGCTCTAAGGCAATAAAGTTTAATCTTAACTCCTTTAATGGGCTTACCGGTATCACTGTCAACAACAACCCCTTTCATTCTTACCTTACCTGATGTTGCCTGGGAAAATATCGCAAATGACATTAATAATGCTAAAACAAGAAAAACAAAAAATTTCTTCTTCATATCCCCTCCTGCTCTGTTAATTAGATATAAATTATAGCACTATATCTCAAAAAATCAACATTATAATTATTCATATGGACAACAAATCATAATCATAAAATATAATCAAATTATATTCTGCATCATAAGTGTATTGATTGTATAAACATCTGAGCTATTTTACAATCAATTCGAGATTCCCGAATAGTTAAGTAGAATCAGATGTATTTATCAATTTGTTTACATGTTGAAGTTATTTTTGTTGACAATATTAGATTTTTCATTTATAAGATGTTTAAAGGTAAAACAATGAAAAAAATATTATTTATTATATCAGTGTTAATAATGCTAATTATATCTCCTGCATGTAAATATAACAGAGAAGCTACGGTGTTTGTAACAAATACGGGAGAACTCACTGCCGCAATTAAAATTGAACATGCTCAATCTACCCTTAAACCGGGTGAAAGAGAAAAATTCGAAATCACATGGCCTGCTACAGATAAAATGAACTTGAATCTGTCTTCATTTGCCACGGCATATCCGGAGAAACTTTGGAAAAATGTTAATTTTTGGATATCAAAAGATGAAGTTAAATACATGGAAGTGGCATACTACAGACCAAAAAAATCCGGATCTACCTCTATTGACTAAAATAAGAATTTAAGTTATCATAATACCAGTGCCGGGATAGCTCAGTCGGTAGAGCGAGGGACTGAAAATCCCTGCGTCGGTGGTTCAACTCCGCCTCCCGGCATTTTTAATAAAAAAATTTTTTTTGAGATATAATTACGATTTCTTTTATTTACTAATATGAGGAAGTTCATACTAAATTCAATAATTTTTATTATGTTTGCAGGGATTACTCTCTTGGGAAAACCTACCCTAAGATTGCTAAAACCCAACGGCGGAGAAAAGTTTATAGCCGGACATACAATAACATTGAACTGGGATTATAGAGAATCTTCCGATCAATATAAGGATGTTGTAATCATCCTTTATAAAGATGGGATTAAACTTAAAATAATTGCCGAGTCAGCACCAAACTCAGGAACGTTTAGTTGGAACATACCAGCCGATATTCCGGTTAGCTGTAACTACAGGGTTAGGATACGCTTAAAAAAAGATCTCTCTATAAATGATTTTTCAGACGGAAACTTCTCAATCTTTTCAAATTAGAAAAATTAGTCCTCGCTAAGCAACATATTTATTTTGTATGTTCTTTGAACCAATCATGAACTGTTTTCCACCAAAACCTTGCATTCTTGGGTTTCTGTACAAAGTGGTCTTCATTTGGGAAATATAACATCTTTGATTTTACCCCTCTTCTCTGATGAGCCGTAAACAACATCATACCCTGAGAAACAGGAACTCTAAAATCTTTCTCTCCGTGGATTATTAACATAGGTATTTTAAATTTTTCTACGAACCTTACAGGATTATACTTTTCATAAAGTTTACTATTCCATGGGGTTCCGCCGTGTTCCCACTCCTCAAACCACAGTTCCTCGGTTGAATAATACATACTTCTCGAATCAAATATTCCGTCGTGAGATACCAAACATTTAAAAGGATATTCAAAATGATCATAATTTCCTGCAATCCAGTTTATCATGAACCCGCCGTATGAAGCTCCGGCAGCTACGATTTTATTTTTATCAATAAACGGATAATTTTCAACCAAATACTTCTGACCCTTCACAAGGTCAATAAATGGTGCTCCGCCCCAATCTTTTGATACTGCATCGGTAAATTTTTGACCATATCCTCGACTACCGTGAAAATTAATGGCTGCCACAACATAACCGGGGGAAGCAAATAAACTCATATTCCACCTGAAATGGAAATCGTCTACCCATGCACCCTGAGGTCCGCCATGGATAAGGAATACCATGGGATATTTTTTGTTCGGGTCAAAAAAAGGGGGCTTGATTATCACTCCCTCCACAATATCTTTTCCCGATCCCTCGAAAGTAAATCGCTCTATGGAATTCATCCTAATTCCTTCGAAAACGGATTTATTAAAATTCGTTACTCTGGAAAACTTCCTACGGTTTATAGAAATCTTAAAAATCTCTTTCGGATATGTAACGCTTTGATTTAAAAAGACAAGACATTTACCGTCTTTTGAAATATTTATATCAGAAGCACATATGTCGGGAGAAATTTTTTCTACTCTTTTATCTTTTAAACATACACGAAAGATCGGGACAAAAACACTTTCCGAAGCGGTAAAATATATATAGTGCCCATCAGGTGAAAATATAAATTCTTTTACACTGTATTTAAACTCTGAAGTAAAATTTTCACGTGATTCTGTCTTTAGGTTATAAATAATGATATTATGTTTATCTGCTTCAAAACCTCTCCGCTTCATTGAAATATACGCAATAGAATTTCCATCAGGTGAAAATATCGGATATGCATCACAACCGGAATTCTCTTTTGAAATATTTTTCTCTTTATCCGAATTTATCTTTTTCACAAAAACATCATTATTTGTTGAAATTGCAACCATCTTGTCTTTATTCTTAACAAACACAAAAAGTTTTCCATCCGGGGAGAAAGAGAAATCTTTCTTCCCTCCCAAATCCAACGGAGGGGTATCAAAATTTCCCGGAGTCAAATCTTTCCCAGACTTCCCATCCTTATTTGCAAGAAAGATATGTGATCTTTTTCCGTCTTTCCAGTAGTTCCAAACCCTGTACATGAGAGAATTCAAGACTTTAACATCTACACCTTTTTTCTCTATAAGATTCTCCTTTTCAATGCTTTTCTCTATTGAATCCGCACATGGATAAACATCTTTTTGAAAAACAAATTGAGATTTTCCCGGTAACCATAAATAATCTCCGATACCTCCTGTTACATCCGATAATTTCTTCTCTTTCCCGGAAACAATATTAAGGCTGTACAGCTGAGCGTCTCCTCCTCTTGTCGAAACAAAAGATATAATTTTATCGGAAATAAATTTCGGAGAAATATTATTGCCCTTGGAATCGGTCAATTTACGAATTTTTCCGGTTTTTACTTCCGAAACATATACATCCGTTTTAAAGCTATTTTTTTCAAGATTGGGAAGCTTTACTTGAAAAAGAACTTTCGAACCGTCCGGAGATAACGATAGAGAGCCCAACCTTCCGGCTTTGAACATATCTTCAAATTTTAATGCTCTCTCTTTAGTCATGGTAATTGATGGAACTAAAACAATTAGAATAAGGACTAATATCTTTCTCATATATCTCTCCTTGATCATTAGGATAGAAACTCCCAATTATCATTAATTGAATAAGAGAAAACTTTTAACCATTTTTATTTTTCTCTTTTATTGAAATGTCAGGCGGGATTTTACTCCCGCCTCTGCACAAAAAATATTTATTTCTTTTCTGTAACTTCCGGCTCTTCCGTTACTTCTTCGGTACTTTCCTGCTTTTGGGAACTTCCCTCAATAAATTTTGCATAATCTTCTGCTGTCATTATCTCGGTAATAAGATACCTATTCCTCGGCAACTCTTTTTCATTCAGCTTAAGAACATATTTTTTCAGTAAAAAAACATAATCAACTATCTCTTTGCTCGGAAGTGTAATTTTAACATCAATTTTTGAGGTATAACTGTCACCTGTATACATATCAATATTTGGCATCTTTGCTCTTCCCGATGACATTTTCATTAAATTACGTTCAAGTTCTATCCGTTTTTCCAAGTCCTTTTTCTTTTTAATAAGATTCTTGAAACGCAAAACAATTTCCCCTTTTTTTGCCTTTGCATCTTCTAATTTTTTATTCAATTCTTTTTTCTTTGAAGAACTTCTTGCATCGGCAATTGCATCTTCAATATCGTATACAGCATCATCAGCTTCCTGTGCAGAGAGTCTGGTCTCTTTTTTTTTCTTATCTACTTCCAGTAACTGTTTGTTCAATTCCGGCAAGATTATCGGTTCAACAACAGGTTCGCCTATTGAAACTATCTCGTAGGAATCAAATTTGATATACTTGGGATGAATAGCCATTGAAGTCATAGTATCCCTATCACCCTCATCGCCTACATTCATAGCTTGGAAATATTTTGAGATTGTCACTTCCTCGGGTTTGGAACACGAAGTAATAATAATTGCTACACTTAATAAAACAAAGATTAAAAAGGTTTTTCTCATTTTGTTCTCCTCCGGTTTTCTAAGTTATATTTTAAATGATTTTCTTCTAAATTTAAACATTTTTCTCAAATTTTTTAAATTTATAGTAAAAATTTCACTAACTATTAATAAAATCCATCTATTTCCTGCTTGAAAACAACTTTCTTCTCTTTTTTTTAGGGGAATACTTTAATTTGAAAAGATCCTTGGCTGCTTCAATATTACCGGGTTCAAGCTTGACTGCTCTTTCAAAGCATTTTCTTGCACTCTTGATCCTTTCAATCTTAAGGTATAAACGTCCTAAGGCATGAACCGGAGCAGATTCGGATGGTGCTTTTTCAATTGCTTTTTTTAAATTAAATTCGGATTCATTGTAAAAAAAAGAGATATTTGATTGACACAATCCAAGATAGAGATAGTTTTCATACGTCGGATCTCCAAACTTGGAAACTTCCCGCAATAAGATCAAAGCTTCATCAAACTTATTCGCACGATATAATTCCTTTCCTCTTTCAAATTTGTCAAATCGTTTTTCATATTCGCTGCTACCGGAATCTTCTTTATCTGAAACTATTTCAGAGCCACTGTCAGTACCTTCATCAACAGGTGGAATAGGTGCTTGAATATTCTCAATCTCAACATTATCCCGCTTTTTAAAGTCGGTTATCTCTTTAAACGCCTGACCCAACTTATACGTTATTAATTGAGCACTTCTCTTTATTTCAGAAGATATCTCCGAGTCGAACCTATCGGGATTATACTTCTGTGCAAGCGTAACATATGCTCTCTGAATACTTGCAATCGAATCCCCCTTTCTCAGACCCAAAATAGAAAAGCTATCGTATTCTCCGCTATCTATAAGACTCTTTAATTTTACCAAACTTACAATATCCTCTTCGGTGGGCTTATCTTTCTTGTCCTTACTAAAATCTATAATTCCAAGGAGAAATAGAACCGATATCCCTTCCCAATACTTATCTGAAGAGAAATCCATTTTTGAAATAAGACGTGCATTGGACAACTCAGCCGAACTATCAATTATCTCCATCAACTCTCTTTCGGTATCATTTAGAAGATTATGAAATTTTTTCTTCTCCAAAACCAATCTTGGTGAATTAAAATAATACTCCCTGCTAATATAATTAACCACCTCAACCCTTCTCCCCCCTCTATAAATAATCTCCTCAATTGGAATATTTACATATGGGACAGATAAATCCGGCAAAAGCCCTTCATTAAACTCAACACTTCCCGATACAATTGAGAATGCAGAAACAGCAATCCTCATTACTCTGTACAAAATCGAATCCTTTAACTCACTCTTTGAAATAATTCTATTTTGAACTAAAATCTCCCCTACACGATTATCCGCACTATGGATAAGTCCGCTGATATTATCATACTGAGAATCGGAAACTTTACCCGTAAGATTAAGAATCACTCCCAATTTTTCACAAAAGAAATCACTCTCTCCATGAATAAGACGTCCGTTTTTAAAATATAATTTTTTAGAGTTCTCCTCTTTTAAAATCTTAAGTTCACCGGAAAGATCATTCTGAAAAATTTTTTTAAACTCAAGCGGAATTAGCGCATCAAAAACCAATTGTCAATTCTCCTGTTTTTTTATGCTTTATTTACAACCTTATTATAGTTATTTCGAGTATAAATTCAATAGCAATTGAAAACAAGGAGTATTTTATAATAATTTTTGTGATGTAAACGACAAATGGGGTTTTAAACCCCATTCATCATTAATTCTTTAAACTATCTTACTTCAATGTTAATCTTTTTTGCCTTGACCTCGTCGGCTTTACCGATCTTCAGTTCAAGTATTCCGTCTTTTAGATTTGCTTCAATCTTTTTCGGATTAATATCCTTTGGAATAGTGAACGATCTGCTAAACGAACCGAAGAAACTCTCAACTCTGTGATAATTCTCCTTTTTGACCTCCGCATCCTCTCTCTTTTCACCTCTGATATTTAACACATTCTCCTTTAGATCAACCTCAATGTCATCCTTTTTTATACCGGGAATCTCAATTTTAAAAACATAGCTGTCCTTAGTCTCGTAAATATCGGTAGCAGGATTCCAATCCGTAAATCCTTCCGGTCCCTTGAACCCTTCACTCAGCAAATCGTTTTCAAACAATCTATTTATCCTGTCACTCAACCTGACAAGATCTCCGTAGGGTTTCCATTTTAATACAGTCATAATAGCCTCCTTTATATTTTCCGATTATATTATAGTATCAAATTCACTAAATGTCAACTTTCTAATGATTCTTTTATCATATTTTTCTTAGCCTGCCAATATCACATTTCTGAACGTATACATTATTTGGTAAATTAAACGTTCGATATATTGATTTTTACTTCTTGACATTGCATAATTCTAATAACCAAATTAAACTGTTTTTGGAGGAAAAATGATCGAAGTGGATGGAGTTAGTAAGAGATTTCGTCTCTCAAAAAAGCAGCGACAAGAGATTGGAGAGGATCATAGAGTTGGAAAATATATTCAATCCGTATCGGATGTTTCTTTTAAATGTAGCCCTGGGAGAGTATTTACTCTTCTCGGACCAAACGGTGCGGGGAAAACCACAACACTTAGAATGCTTGGGACCATCTTAACCCAAGATAAGGGCTCAATAATGATAGCAGGATTTGATACTTTAAAAGATCCGGACAAGGTTCGTTCAAAGATCGGATTTCTAACCGGAACTACCGGTTTGTACGCAAGATTAACACCGGAAGAGATGGTGAAATATTACGCAAACCTTTACGGGATCACGGGAGACGCATTTAAGAAAAAACGGGATTCCGTCTTTTCCATACTTGGGATAAATAAATTTAAAAATATGCGGATCGGAAAACTATCATCGGGGATGAAGCAAAAAGTATCAATTGCAAGGACACTTATTCACGACCCTGAAGTTGTTATCTTTGATGAACCGACCGTTGGTCTTGATGTTATAACCGCAAGAAGCATAATCAAGCTAATAAGGGACTGTAAAGATGAAGGAAAGACGGTTATATTTTCAACTCACATAATGGGGGAGGTCAACATGCTTAGCGATGACCTGGCAATCATGAATAAAGGAAAGATCGTATTTGAAGGAACTTACCATGATTTCAAATCCGGTATGACTTCCAATACCATTGAAGATGAATTTGTTAAAATTGTCGGAGGGGAAAATGAATAACATCATAACAATATTTCTAAAAGAGATGAAAGACATACTTCGAGACAAAAGAACTCTTATTCTGATGATAATTATTCCTCTTGTACTCTTGCCTTTACTCATAAACATGAGTTCAAAGTTTATGATAAAAATGAAAAGAACAGCTTCATCCAAAACACTCAAGGTAGGAGTTATACTAAACGGTAACAAAAACAATGTGATAGACAGCATAAATTCCAGAGATGACATGTCATTAACCCATATCGAGGATGAAACTTCCATTAACCAGATGATTAAAGCAAACAATCTCGATTTCGGTATTGTCTTTGATAAGGAGTTTGATAAAACCGTGAAGAACCTTCTCCAAGGTGAAATACGACTCTATTATAAATCATCGGCAAAAAACAATATCTCAAAAAAGAGAATCGACAACATATTGTCTACATACAACAATCAACTTCTTGAGGAGAGATTTAATAATTTGAAACTGAGTCCCGAAGTCGTAAAAGCGGTTAAAATAACCGATAAAGATATAGCATCAACAAGAGAAAGATTCGGAGAAAAGATCGGAGGATTTATTCCGTATCTTTTTGTAATATTCTGCTTTATCGGAGCTATGTATCCTGCAATAGATCTTGGTGCCGGAGAAAAAGAGAGAGGGACAATTGAGACTCTTTTGGTTAGCCCTGCTACGCGATTTCAAATTGTGATTGGAAAATTCATAGTTGTTACTCTATCGGGGATCATAAGTGCTACGCTCACTTTTGTAGGTCTTTATGCGGCAATCAAGTTAAATCCTGAGATACCGTCGGAAATATTAAACTTAATACTTAAAGTCATAGATGTAAATTCAATAGTGGTTATTTTTACACTAATAATTCCTGTCAGTGTTTTCTTTGCCGGAGCTTTATTGTCATTTTCTTTTTTTGCAAACTCTTTTAAGGAAGCACAAAGTATAATGACACCTCTGAATATCATAATTATCATACCTGCATTTATAGGAACTCTTCCGGGAATGAAACTAACCGCAACAACTGCATTAATTCCAATTCTCAACGTATCGTTAGCTTCAAAAGAAATAATATCCGGAACAATTAATTACGGGCATCTATCATTAGTATACGTCTCAATGTTCGTACTTGCGGCATTAAGTCTCCTGATCTGTATAAAACTATTCAACAGGGAACAAATTATTTTCAGGGGCATATGAATCTGAAAATCGTTGCAAGATTTTTATATATTTTTACAGGATTATTTTCTCTATATCTGACACTGATTTCAGGAGGTGTTTCATCCACTCTTATAATGCTCATTGCCGTTGTCATAATTTTTGCAGAGTTTTTGTTCGGATTTACCCGATCAGAGACAACGCTTCCATATCTGTTGCTTATAATCTCTCCGATAACACTTATTTCATACTCAACTCTTCCTGATTTCAGAATCAGGATAATTACAGTTATGTTTCTTGCTTATATAGTTACTATACCATTTTGCAAGAAAAATCGCCTGAAAAATTTATTAATTCCTGAAAATAATCCTTTTTTGATCTGGATCATACCTTTCATACTATTTATCGCTCTTTCAATATGGCTTGACTATAAAGGTGTCAACCTTTCAGGAGATGAGCCGCACTATTTAATGGTAACTCAGAGTATGGTCGAAGATGGAGATATACTTTTAAAAAATAATGTGGAAAATAAAACTTACATGGATTTCATTCCGGTTGAGCTTCCCGCCCACATGATAATACACAACGGGAAACATCTCTCTTTTCATATGCCGGGTCTGTCTCTCCTTCTGATACCTTTTTATCTTCTATTCAAAATAACGGGAGGGTTAATATCGCCTCATTTGTTCTTCAGAATTTCAATTTCCGTAATAAATGCTTTTTTCCCATTTGTCCTTTTCTATCTTGCAAAATTTATATTTCCCGAAAAAAAAATAATCCGTATATGGATACTCTCAATTCTTACCGTACCGGTACTCTTCCATTCCGTCCATATCTTTCCCGAGCTTCCGGCATCAACACTACTTATAGGATCTTTCCTGCTTATGCACAGAGACAGAACAAATCCGTTGCTTGGAGGATTTCTATACTCTTTAACCATATGGTTTCACGTTAAATACTATCCCCTACTTCTCCTCTTCGGATTATTTATAATTTGGAATCTTTTTAAAAAGAGAGATGATAAGGCACTTATAAAATTTCTTGTATTTCCCGTAATAAGTTCAATCATCCTTGTTCTATTCAGCAAGATTACTTACGGGACATTTAACCCAACAGGAATATTTCCAAGTGAAAATTATTTAACCACCCCGCTATTACTTAAAATAAAAGTTTTTTTTTCCTATTTTCTTGATCAGAGAGACGGTCTGCTTTTATATGCACCTACTCTATTTTTATTTATAGTCGGATTAAAAAAGATGAAGCATTCATTAAAATTACCCGCAGCACTTTTAGCAATCTATACCGTATTCCATTCGATTACCACCGTAAGAGGAGCATATTCTCCGGCGGGAAGACCCCTTATCTTTGTGTTGTGGATATTACTGCTTTTTGCATATAATCACTATTTCAACTCGGATAGGAAGTATCTTTTTATACTACTGAGTGGAATAAACTTTTTCATATTATTCTGGATACTGAATTACCCGCAATTCATTTATCAACCTGTTTTCGCATCCACTTCATCGGGAGCTTCATCTGTTTTACAATTCATGAGTAGCAACCGTATTAACCTATCTTCTCTATTCCCTTCATTTCTTACAGTACGAACATTCCTCTACCTGCCAAATGTAGTATGGATTATATTGCTTTTTGTAATTTTTTTAACATACGACTCAAAAGGGAAAAACAAAATTTATAATTCGGAAAAGTTAAAAAAAAGTATCAGTGTTATAATATTCGTTATTTCAACACTGTCACTTTCTCTGTTCCCACATATTAAAGTTTCGGGAAAAGATAATTTTAGACAAAACGGAATATCCATGTTTAACACATCGGCAAATTTTATCTGGATTGAAAACGATAAGAGATTCAGAGTAAAAAGCAACGAAGAGTATTCCCTTTATTTCGAAGAGAGAAAATGGAAGAAAAAGATATGTTTTGAATTTACAACCCCTCCCGAATCCTCTTTAACCGTTATGAACGGGAAAAAAAAAATTTTTAGCAGTAACGGTCAGGGTACACATCGGCTCAAAATTGACCTCTCTAAAATGGACAAAGTAACAACAAAAAATAAAAAATTAATTCCGATATGGATAAAAACCGGACATTGTCAAAATTCAAGTTTTTTTTATTTAAAAATTACAGGGAAATGAAAGAGAAAAGAAGCAATCAGATAAAAAAAATTATCGATGAAAGATTGTACCCCCCGGATAAATTCCCCAGATCTTTATTCCCCGATTTAGTACAAATTTTAACAGATCTATGCAAAAAGAAAGGAGTTGGTACTTCCGGTAGATTAGAAGAAACAGTAATTAAGTACGTGAGCTTAAAATCTCTTCTTTATAAAGAACCGGGAACTCTAACGGTCATTTACCGTAATTTAATTCGTAGATATGTCAACAAAAAACATTCTGAGAAAAATGAAATAGAAGAGATAGTTCAAGAGATAATAATGCGGCTCCTCAACAGCAAAATTAAAGGGATTAGAACACATTTTGATTTCGGTAATCCGTCTTTTCCGACATTTACATCCTATTTTATGGTTACCGTTCGTAATACATATATAGACATAGTAAGGAGAGAATCAAAGAGAAAGAAAATATTTGATAATAATATGGAAATCGAAAATTTCAAAGATTCAAAAAACTCTTTAACAATTAATTCATTAATTATTGAGGAAGAGATCAATAAACTTAACATAATCATGAAACTTTACCACAGATCATTTCCCAAACTTAATCTTGCTTTAAAGGTAAAATACAGAATTGCAATTGATGATTCGGATATTATTGCCTGTTTCCCAAATTGTTCTAAAAGCGATATGAACCTTTTAAGAAATGTAACCGGTTTTTTTTTAAAAAAAAAGATGGAAAGAGTGGCATTAATTTTTAATAAATACGAAGGGAAGTCAAACAATCCTGACTCATTTAGAAAATGGACATCAATAAAATTGGAAGAGATTAAAAGACATATGAACAACATTCACCCGGAATCGCCATACAATAACGCTACTATTTCCGACCTTATTGTCCTCTTCTACAAATGGAGGGAGAGGGATGGAGAATAAAATGAAAGAGAAAAACAATATTCGCAGTAATAGTAAACACCTTAATGAAACAATTATCGCAATCTGCTCGGACAGACTGCGAGAAGAGAGGGAATTCTTAATACCGGATGAAGTAAGGGATCACCTTGAAAATTGTGAATCATGCAGAGATGCCGTACTTGAAATTTATGTTGCTACAGAAAATGATAAAAAGGTAAAACCCATACCACCAATATTTTCCGGTTATATCTCCGAACAAAAATCATACTCATACAGGTTGCTGTTAAAAACAGCGGCAACTATAATTATACTAGTTTTTATTTCAAGCATTTATTTGATGATAAACAGAGAAGGACCAATAAATATGAAACTTAAGGAAATTCCCGAAAAAACAACTCATATAAATAAAATGCACGATAATAAACATAAAAACCATCCAAAAAAAATTAATCCATCAAAAAGAATCAAACCTGCCCGAACACAAATAAACCCGTTCAAAGATAATCCGAATCTGGAATATATGGTTGATAGTCCTTTAAGGGGAAAATTGATTCATATCATATCACCTGAATTTAGGATAAATGAGAGGGGGAAGATAATCTTTAAGTGGAAAAACCATATTGATAAACACCTCATATTGAAAATATTAAACAATACAAATGAAACTATCTATACTCTAAAGACCGACAAAAGCAGAGTTGAACTTAAGGAAAAATTGTCTCCCGGACTCTATTACTGGAAATTAGAGGATTCCGAGAATCTTTACCATGTAGGGAAATTCATTATTGAAAAATAATTTTTATTTACCAAACAGAATAAAACTGCTCCAATACTTTGGAAATGCAGTGTAAGGATCCGAAATCAATTTAAGTTTTGCATCTCTTAGAGATTCGGAAAAAGCTTCTCCGTTTAGAATATTTTTATAAAGTTCAACCATAAGTTTTGAAGTCGACCTGTCCTCTACCGTCCATAATGAAAATATTATGTTTTTTGCTCCTGAAAAGAAAAACCCTCTGTTTAGTGACAAAATACCTTCCCCCTTTGTCATTTTCCCCATGCCACTTTCACAACAGGACAAAACAAGCAAAGATGTTTTTATTTTAAGATTGTAAATTTCTTTTGAAAAAAGGATACCGTCCTCTTCTGCTTTTCCATCCGGATCATCGGCAAAAATCAATCCGGAAAGGACAGGATTAATATTATTCACAGAATGGGTTGCTACATGTATGAATCCGAATTCCTGATCACTTAAAACTTCTTTGAATTTTGATTCGGTAGCATCGCCGTAAAAATATCCGAGAGTACCTATCCCTTTTGAATCAAATAAATCCATGATAGACCTTACTTCTTTTGCAGTACCCGGAAGTTTTGGAAGAGTTTTCCTTTTGGACCCTAACAAAGCTTTTGTCCTCCATGTAAAAACAGGTGCAAAACCAAGAAAGTGCCTGTTTGAATAATTACTTATATTTGTACTATTATTTTTAAGAGCCATTGAATAGTGGTATGAGAAAGAGTAATCTTTAATTAAAAAATCAAGATCTGAAAAAGAGTCAAGATTATCCCTACCGGGTATTAGTGTTTCAAACGGGATAAAATATAACTCACTGTCAGGAATAATAACAATTCTTTTCTTGCCGATGATATATTCATTTACGGGTCTTATAAGTTTATCATAAAGCAACGGTGAACACTTCAAAAATTCGGATTCTTCAATTTTAACAATCGACCTATAAAAATTCCTTATAACATCTATGAAGGTGGAATCTATTTTAACACTTTTTGTGATAAACTCTTTTTCTGTAATGAGAAAAATGTATATCATGTCATTTGTCATAAAATATTCAATTATTACTTTGCCATTGTTAAGGCTTTTCTGAATTTCAGATATATCGGGAGACCAATCCTTGAACTTAAGGTTGAAATATTTCGGATATTTTTTTTCAAGATCACCGATGAGTTTCTGGTAGCTGTTCCGATTCTCATAGTATGAATTCTCAAGGGCAGACCTTCTAATTCTGGATACCGTTCTCGTACTTAAATAGTCCCTTTCAAGGAGTAATTCAAGCCGAAAGATCTCTTTTTTCAAATAATTCTCTCTTTCTAAAACCTTCTTTGGAATCCCTGCAAATTGTTTTGCTCTTGAATCCGAGATCATTCTCCTAAGGAGAGCCGATTTACTTTTTTCGGAGAAACCGAGTGCTTTAAGCCTATAGCTATTCTCTCCTGTCAGATAGTACAACTCCATTGCTACAATAAGTGCATTATTATAAGTTTTACGGGAAATAAGTTCAAATCTCGAATTATATTCATCAGGTTTAAAACGGTTTCTCATTAAATTTATCAATTCCAGCGATTTCGTATATGTGGATAGTGAACACTGTAAATCCCCAATCATATTTTTATTCTGAGAATACTTTTTTGCAAATGCTTTTGCTTTTAAATTTAGTATTTTCAGGAGATCTTTTTTTAGATACAGTCCATCACCAAGGATAGGATTATCACAAACACTACGAGGTTTAAATCCTTTTCTCAAAGAAACGAGAGCATCCTGCAGAAATCTGATTGCGTTGTCATAATCCCCCTTATTAAAAAAAAGATTCCCTAATTGATAAAATGTATCACCTACAAACAGATGATCTTTTCCCAATTTCAGCACCTTGATATTTAGAGAATCCGTAAGAAATTTCTCAGCACTTTCATACTCCCTCTTCAATATAAGTGCCGTTCCGATGTCATGATACGTATCCGCCACTTCAAGACTCTCTTCTCCGAACAATTCGATTCTAATCTTTAATGCTTTATGGAAGTTACTCATCGCCCTCTCAAAATCACCCTCCAATGTATATATTATCCCGATATTTTCATAAATAATTCCGGATAGATGATGTGAACCTCCGTAAGTCTCCAGATATACCTTTAAAGATTTTGCAAGGACCCGCTTTGCTTCGGCATAGAACTGTTGTTTTATTCTATTGCTGTCAATAAACTTAAAATTACTAAACAAACTCTTATCTATTTTTTCAAATCGTCTCAATTTGATCAAAAGTGATTTGTAATAATATTTGCCTGCTTTATTTAAATCTCCCATGTGCCTATAGACAAGGGCAATGCTGTTATAACTGCGTGATACTTCCTTGTTGTATTTGCCGAATGTTGCAATTCTGATAGCAAGAGCCTTTTTGTAAAGTTCAATCGCCTTTTCATAATTCCTGCTGCGTAAATGCTTGAAAGCAAGTTTATGATAACCGCTCGCAATTTCAGCATACTTATATCCCGAATGTTCCAATGCAACTTCAAGCCCAAGATTCAAATATTTTAAAGCTAGTTCAAACTCTCCTTTCATACGATAATTATTCCCCAGTTTTATATAATTTTGAATTACCTTAACCCAATTTCCATTGGAAGAATAACTGTTAATAGCCTTTTTTAGAAAATAGTTTGACACATCATATAACGCTTTATCAGCAAGCTTTTCAGCTTCCAATTCTTCAGTATTTTTATGAGTCTCGGACAGTTCAAGATTAATTACCGGTTTTACTACACATCCTGACAAAAAAACAACCGCTATGAAAATCCGGAAAATATATTTCATCTTATTTTTTGATAATTCCATGTCAATATATTGAATTATAACCTATTTAAGATTATAGTATAATTCCGTTTTTATTACCAAGTATCGTAATGACTTATATTGGAGATTACATGGTCGCAAAAATTTTAAAAATTTTTCTACTTTTTATATTGATTTATTCGATCTTTACTTTTAATGTCCTATCAGGAGAAGAAGTTGCTATTCCCGGAAATCCGACAACCCTTGCCAGATACCTTGACTTTTTTTATAATTTTCCTTCAAGAGATTTTATTTATCATCTAAATGACATGTTGATATTTTCTGAAGCCCCTACAAAAAAAATATTTAAGAAAGGTATCAGGAGTAAACTTTTAAAAATAATTAAAATGGGGAACAAAATTGAGAAACTTATCAAAACAAAGTTTCGGTTTGAAAAAAATATGTTCACTATCAACACCTCAAATGGAAATGGATTTTTCTATGCAGTAAAACTCCTCAACTATCTTGGTCTCAATATTGAAAAAAATGATTCTGGAATTTATTCGATCACAGAAGACACCTCTTCCGGAATTGTTGACTATCATAGATTTGCAAACATCAAAATAAAGGATATTGAAAGTTTGATCAATAAAACCAATCGTCTTTTTTACAATCATACTAATTCAACAATGGAGATTCCGTTTAATTTCGATTTTTTGAAAAAGTGTTCCGGATTGGATGTAAATAAAGATAATTTCTTGAGTCTGATTACAGACAATAAAAGATTCTCAATTCTCATCGGGATACTTTACCGGCTTTCAAATAATGAAATAAATTATATAAAGAAACTGCAACCGGATGGGGATACATGGAAAACAATCTATTCCGATAAACAATTTCTTCTCGGAATGTTCAATCTTTCAACCGCTTTTAGAGTAAATAACGGAAAACTTTTACTTCCCGGCGGGGAAGAATGGTCTGGATTTTGGTCTGCTCTTTCCGGAGTAAAGTATACAAATTCCGACATCTCCTTTATTAAAAGTATTGCAATAAAAGATGATGGGAAATTAAACTATTTATTCTCATTTTCATTTTTTCTCCCCGAATCAAAATTAAAACCACTTCTCTTCAACAAAGATATATCCAAGATGAAAGAGATTTTCAATTTGATAACTCTCGGCAAAAACGAGAAATTATCGAAAAAACATTTTGCAAGGTTACGAAAGCAAGGATTTTTTAGGCTGTTATTTGCATTAAATGTAAAGAATGGAAGCGTATATTTTCCTGGAAATATTAACAACTGGATACATATGCTGAATGGGAAACGATTTTCTAAAGAAAAAAGAGATAATTTCACTCCAAATGAACTCTACTTTGAACTTGTCAAAACATTGCTTAATAAGAAAAATACTGATAAATCCGCTATTGAAAAATTTATTTCCATATATTCAAAGTTTAGTGATCGGGCTGAGTTAATTACAGATGAAACCTTAAATTTATTTTATAGCAATTACAACAAGTACTGTATCCTTAATGATTTTATTGAAAAAATTAATTTAAAAAAAAGTAATTCCGTTACAAAACTATTTGAATGGGTTAAAAAGACTGCAAATATGAAGAAGAATGAGAGAATATTCTACACTGCCGTTTACCAGTCAATGTTTGAAATATTATCTTTCTCCTCAAGGTACAACCCTACAGGATTTGATTTCGATAAACTGACTACGGAACTAATTTCAATTCCTCTTGAAAAAGATAAATTTCTTGAAGAATTTTTTAATTTTTTGAATAGAAATATAAAAAATTCACTAAGAAAAAAATCTTTCAACGATATGTTTTTTGATTTCCTTCTTGGCGGTATAGAGAACAACATGATTATTCTCTATAAGTCTGAATTCGAACTAATGGGAAAAAACATGCTTAAAAGATCGTTAAAAAAAATTATTACTTCACAAGAAGCTATAAATCTTTCCACAATTTTTAAATTCAATGATCTTTTGAATAGACTGCTCTCTTCAAATAAAGCAACCAAAAAATCCAGATTCCATAAGATTGTCAACTTATTTCAAAAAATTTCTCATCCGGAAATAAGCGAAGAAGCCCCGATATTTATAAAAAAAAGGGTGATGTTTTATAAAATATCCGAACTGAATAAGGACTTGTCAAAACTACAAATACTGATAGAAAAGAAAAACTCGGATAAGAAACTAAAAAAAATCATTGATAAATTCAAGAGTAAATACATATTCCCACGCTTAAAAAATTATCTTGTAACAATGGCTTATGCACTTAATGCAAAGACAGATAAATTGAGAATTTTCATTAATCCGAATCTTGTAAAACTACACGACTTTTCAGATAACAAAAAAAACACCCCTTGGAATTATTCTGGAAGACCCGATTCCAGTCTCTCTATAAAAGCTCTCCCCGGATTTAGACTAAAAGGTGGATTATCCAGATTAAATATTGCTTTCTCCTCGGTTTGGAGAGATCAAATGCTTGCAGGAAATATAATATTTGACATGGATTTCATAGAATCCGTATTTACAAATTTGCTTAACATGTATCCGTATGTAGAATTGAAATATTTTCCCAAATATGTTTCACTGCTTATTAATTATGGTGTCAATTTGATGGATAACGGAAAAAATATCCCAAATATCAAGAAAAAACTAAAATCCGAATCCGGAAAATTCATATCAGGGAACTCCTACAAGAACATAATTGATTACCTTGACGGAAAAGCAAAGAAACCCCTCCTTTTTTATGATCAATACTTTAAATTAGGGAGAAATTTTTTTAAGTACAAAGATCTGCTTGATACGTTTTATGCAAAAGATGAACTAAAAAAATTCTTTCAACCCCGTTTAAAGGCAAAGTTAAAAAAAGAGAGAAAATGGTTCGGGAATATTTACTTTAAAAGTTTCGGATCACTAAAACCTAAGTGGCGTGAATCCTTTCCTCCTGAAACAGGAAATCTCATTAAATCCGGAGCCCCTAACGGTGAATTCTTTCGGGAATTCAAGATGAAGCTTTCCTACCTCGCACATAAGAAAAAATACCCCCCCGTAATGTATGGTCATTTCCTTTTTAATTACTTAATTACAACTTTCCCAAAATATTATCAACAAAATTACAACAAAGATTACTATACAACATTTTTTGTTTTCAACATTTTAAATAATGCAAATTTGAGTAAGATCATTAAACGATATCAGAAAAAAGGATATGTGAGGCTAAGATGAATACTATAAAATTTATATTAGTATTAATACTGATTTTCCCTGTTTTCGGACGGGAATCGGAAAAGGTGGAAAACTTGGAAATGAAATTTACTTCTCCCAAAAGTAATGATATTTGGATAGGGAAGAAAAATATTGAAATTGAAATTTTCGGCATCGAAACAAATAAAATTAAATCCGTTGAACTATTTTTAGACGGTAAATACATAAAAGAGTTTAATAAACCCCCGTTTTTATTGAGATATGATTTTGGTAACTCGCCCAAAAACAGGACTCTAAAAGCAATATTAAGGGATTATGAAGGTATCCTTCTGCGAAGAGAGATATCTTCTTATAAATATGATGACATTCAAAGTGTTAATGTTTTGGAGATGGGGATTCCAATCGCAGTAATTGACAAACATGGAAATTATGTAAAAGGTCTGACAAAAGAAAATTTTCAGCTTTTCGAAAACGGAAAAGCTGTTGAAATATCGTATTTAAACCTTTTGGGAAAAGGGAAAAGCAATTTCCGCCTTATACTTCTCATTGATATCAGTTCATCCATGAAAAACAAAATGGACTACATTAAAGATGCGGCAAAAATGTTCCTTAATGATCTTATGCAAAAAAATGATAAAGCCATAGTTGTTTTTTTTAATCATGAAGTTATTGAGGATACAGATTTTTCAACTGATATTAACGAACTGGTAAATTCCATCTCTCTTGCATTCCCATTTGGTGCAACTTCATTATACGATGCAATTGCTCACTGTATAAATCTCGTAAAGGGGGTAGTCGGAAGAAATATTATAGTAGTATTTTCCGACGGAGAAGACAACAGCTCTTTTATTGACCCATACACATTGATGAAAAAGGCCGAAAAATCTAATACGGAAATATATTCTATCGGGAAACGGACATACTCTTTATCATCTGACGATCAGTACAAAACACTCCTCGAAAAAATTGCAAAATCATCAGGAGGAATTTCATTTTTCTTTGACCACGTTCGTGAAATAAAAAAAGTTTATAAAAAAATCAGGAATGATATTCAGGCAAAATATCTCCTTTACTTCTCTCCTGAGAAAAAAGGGAAAATAAAAACATTTAGAAAAATATCCATAAAACTGAAAAACACAAAAAAATATAAAATTCGAACCATTAAAGGCTATTACTATTAAGGAAAACCAATGAAAAAAAAGATTATTATTACCGTTGTTTTAGGACTATTGTTATACGGAAATATCAGGACTCAGCAGAATAAAAATAAGATCAGAGAGGAGATATCGATAATAAACATAGAGATACCTGTACGAGTATTTTGTAAAGGTAAATCGGTTGACAATTTAAAGAAAAAAGATTTTTCTCTAATCGTGAATGGGAAAGAAAGAGATATAGTCGGATTTAATATAATAAGAAAACAAATTCTCATTAATAAAACAGGGATGTCCGAATCAAAAGAGCTTCCGCCAAGATATTTTGTCCTTGCTATCAATATAACAAATTTTTCTTCAGATATAAAAAAAGGGGTCGATAACATATTAAAAAAAATAATAAGGAAAAAAGATTCAATGTTATTATTCATTAACAACAAAACCCTACTTTTAAAACATTTCCAGGATAAGATCGAAGCAAAAGAGAAAATCTATAATTTGATAAAAACAGAAAGTATAAAAGCAAGAAAAAGGATGATTTTATATTTTAATCAAATTGAGAACGAGATCAACATGACTAAATTTAGCCTTGCTATGAAACGGTCGGAAGGTGGAAGGTCGGCAATAAATGTTAACCAAGATATCTATTATATTTCAGATTTTCTAAGAAAATATCTGATTATTTGGAAAGATTATAAGAATAAATATCTAATACCTGATGTCAAAACTTATCTTATGTTTTCAAAACATTTGCAAAGAATCCCTTTGAAAAAATGGGTAATAAACTTCTACCAACAAGAAGTATTCCCAAAAATAGTAATGAAAGGCGAAATAATGAGGATAATTCAATCCAAGATAAATAAATGGCAAGCCAGTACAAATACGGAAGTGGTAACAAATTCAAGGATCGTTTCCAGATTGGTGAGTGAAATAAGGAGAGAACTTAATATATCCGATAGTTTTCCTACAAAAGAGATATCAAAAATATTCACAAAGGTAGGTGCAACATTTCATTCTATCTTTATCAGTACAAAGATGCCAACATTCAGTAAAGATATTGAATATAAAATGATTTCCACCGATCTTGAAAACAATCTTCGAAACTTAACAAAAATGACAGGGGGAGTGTTGGTAAAATCAAACAACACGGAGATAGCACTTGATGCAATCATTAATAAACTTGATATTTTTTATATCCTTAATTTTTCGCCGAAAGAAGGGGAAAATTTAAATTCCATTAAAATTAAAGTACATAAAAGAAAACATAAACCGATTTATGACAACAATATACGGACGGAATTTACAAAAAAAATTGCAAGTAGCATAATCAATTTCAAGGATACGGAAATCAAGTTAGGAAATTTGGAATTTAAAAATAAAAAATTATCACTTATCTTAAGAGGATTTGCTAAAAAACAGACTAAAAGAGGATATCTCGGAGCGGTCAACCTTCATATCAGAATAAACAACATGCAGGATACTCCAATATTCGACAAAAATAAAAAATTCAACACTAAAGGTGATGAAACTAATATTTCACTTGAATTTAATTGGCTTAAAAAAGGGAGATATGAAATATTGGTTGAAGCAAAAGATATTCTAACCGGAAAAACGGCATCGGATTTTATACTGATAAAAGTTAATTGAATATTCTCCCAAATACATGAACTTCTTATTCAGGCTGAACGCTGAGTATTGAGTTTGTATCCAGATTGTAGAATTTGCTAATAATTTCATATAACTTCCGATTTTCTTTTACCATAATATCGGGTCTTTCAAAAAAATATTCCGTAGCAACCGCAAAGAACTCGGCCTCATTCGATCCTGCATATTGACGAAGAAAAGATTTTCCCTTTTTGACCCTTTCTCTCTCCTTTTCCATAACAGCTATCCACTCTTCCGTTTTTCCGATATTCGTCCCTATTAAAGGGACTCCGTCAACAAAAGGATTCTCAAAATCGAAATAATGTGCTATCTCGTGCAGAAGAGAATTATACCCGTCCATTGAGTTATAAAAACTCTTCTTTAGTATCTCTTCCGTTACAAGAAGAGGTCTTCTCTTACCTGCCATCCCCGCTATATCACCTTTATGAAGGTTATATTCCGGATCGAAAGTCTCTCCGGGATATACAACTACCCCGTCTAAAAACGGTGGCTCCCAATCAGGTCTCCCATGTAGAATGGTTGCAACACCAAGTGCAATAAGTATTTTAGTAGTTATACCCACTTTTTCTCCCCTTACTCCCGTTACACTATGTTCTTTTAGAAAAATTGCCACATCTCCCTCAAAATGCTCCCTACCTTCATCACTCAGACAATTATAAAACCTTGAATATTTTTTGATAATATCTCTCCATTCGTTCGAAAAAGGTTTCCTTAAGATACGAAATCTACCTATCTCTTTTTTAACAGAGATAAATAGATAGAGGAAAGGAGTAACCAAAGAAAGGATTATTACCGATCTGCTTCCACTATAAACAGATAAAAACAACCCTATCAAAGATATTAAAAAAAAATAGATTATCTTAAATATGAATTCATTCCCGCATATAATGTTCATAAACTTTTCCTAATTCCGCCCGATCCTATCATCCGAATATTTTATCCAACTCTTTCGGCATTTCCGGTCTCCTTCTACTATTTAATGATGTTCCGAATACTTTTGCTTTTACAACCAATGTTTCTTCCGGACTCTTGACTATTCGCTGAATAAAAATAAATCTTAGCGGAGAAATCTTTTCCATAGTTGTACCAATTACAAACTTATCTCCGCTCATAAGAGGTGATTTATAATCCAATTCAGTCCTAATAACCGTTAACATAATCCCCCTTCTCGTTAATTCACCGAAATCTATCCCTATATCTTTTAGGAGAAGATGACGTGCATGTTCAAGATAATTTTGATAAACGGCATTATTTACAACTCCCTGCATATCACATTCATAGTCTCTAACATAAAACTCCGACTTATGTTCTATTTTTTTCATTTGCACCTCTTATTTCCTGTTGAACAACAATGTACTATAAATAACATATTTGTTTACTATTTTATCAGAATCAATTAAGAAAATTAATTTTAGCCTGTTTTTTCCGATTTGATTTACGGTTTTGACTTCAAACAACTTGTTTGTTATAGTAAATAAAACGGTAAATACAGGGAGAGAGAAATAACCTATTTTAGCAGTAATTAAATTCTTTCTAATGTTTTACCTCGGTTTACTTTTAAATAAATTAGGAGGTAACTCGTATGATTAAAGGAATCGTTAAGTGGTTTGACCCGCAAAGAGGGTTCGGATTTATTGAAATGGAAGGAGAAAAAGATATCTTTGTTCATCATACGGAGATTCAAAGTGAAGGATTTAAAACTCTTAATGAAGGTCAAGAAGTTGAATTTGAAATAAAAAGTAATGAAAAAGGTAATTATGCAGCAAATGTTGTGAAAATTTAGTCCTTTGGAAACAAGATAAGTAAGATTTCGGTATAATTTGAAAGTTTTTTGTTCAAAAAGTTGAATTTGCTTTTATAAATTTATAAAATTTTGAAAAATATATTATGGGAGGTAGAAATGAAGTTTAGAAGAAATCCGGTACAATCATTTATTAGAAATTTTTTCAGATGGGGAATTGCAATTCCGTTGTGGTATTTCATCGTATGGCCGATGTTCAAGAAATTCACGGATAGTATGGAAGCCACTCTCAACAAACCACCGGATCCGGGCCAGATAGCTCTTGGTGTAATCTTAACATTTGCTATTTTTTGGATTTCAAACACTATCGCAAAAATATTTAATATACTTCCCGAATGGGAAAGGATTGTTCTTCTAAGATTGGGAAAATCGATTGGAACTAAGGGACCGGGTTTTTTTATAATACCACCTTTTATTTATTCCATTGCAAAGATAATTGATATTAGGATAACCACATATGAGGTCAAAGCAACAAGAACCTTAACAAAAGACAATGTACCGATTGATGTAGTTGCAGCTGTGGAACTTGAGATAGAGGACCCTGAGAAAGCTGCAATTGCAGTTAAAGATTATTGGAAAACCACCGAGTGGGCTTCAATGGAAGCATTGAAAAGTTCAATAGGGAAAAACGATCTAAGACCTCTCTTGAGTGATACCGAAAGTATTGCTTCCAGCG
The DNA here is from genome assembly GCA_964422395.1 of uncultured Clostridia bacterium. GTDB lineage: Bacteria > Acidobacteriota > Aminicenantia > UBA2199 > UBA2199 > UBA647. Next base: position 4,866 of record CAYRAO010000005.1, on the reverse strand, counting down.
TAAAAAAAGAGATTGACCTTGCCGCTATGGATTATGGTGTCAATGTACGAGCAGTAAGGATAACCGACATTAGTGCTCCTCAGGCACTAATTGAAGAACTGGCTGTGATCGCAAGGGCGGAACGTAGTTCCAAAGCAAAACAAATAGAAGCAACTGCAGAGAAAGAGGTTGCAACTCAACTTGCCTATGCAAGTAAAACCCTCGCATCTCAGGAAGGTTCAATGGAATTAAGGAGAATCCAGGCGTTACTTGAAATTTCAAAAGAAGAGAGTTCCACCATTATAATTTACCCTATGGATAGCTTTGCAGGAGAACAAATTGCTTCCGCTACAGCCGGAACAAAAGGAAGTTTGGCAAAATCACAAAAAACCGTTAATCTAAAAAGTTGATGATTTAAATTCTTACACCTATACCGATCCCCGTATGGATACCGCCTAATTTTATATTTTTATCATTAACTTTATCTGAGGCTCCCATGTATCCGATATTAAAAGTAGTAAAAAAAGAATTGGAAAAATTGTACACAATACTCCCTCCGACAGAAAGACCGATTTTGGAACCATCAACTGTCTTACCAAATGCAGTTTCACTGTAATTCAAATTTGCTCCACCCAATTCCAACCTAAACTGTATTTTCTTCGATATATCTCCTTCATAACCTAAAGCAATTTGACAAATCTTATGCTTTGAATCAGCCTTGGCTTTCAAAGTTGGAGTTTTTCCGGATACTTTTAAAATTCCGCAACCGAAAAATACATAAAAGTGATTCCCAAATTTATAGGCGGCCTTGAATCTCGGGTAAATTATTGTTGAACCGTATATATTCTTAAATTTGCTATCAGATGGGATCATAACCATACCTTGGGCTTCAATAAACATTTTTTTTCCATTTCGAGCATTTAAAATAACAGAGAACAATAAAACAATTATCGTATACAAAATCACTTTCTTTCTCATTTATTCCTCCTTTAAAGAATAATTCGGTATGAAAACGAATAAAATCAATAATAAAATTTTACTTTTTTTTAAAAACATTTTCAAGCAAAAATAAATTTTGTTTGTCTCGTTAATATGTCATGAAAAGAGGATTCTCCATTACAAAATGAATAGAAATTTTATTGCTGATAAAAAATTGAAATATCAATATCATCCGATTGGACTCAGATAGAAATCAACTATTTAAAATAACATATGCAAATTCTATATGGATTCTATGGTTTGGGAAGTATTTCCAAAAGAATCTTATGACGATTCTTTATCGTATCCGACCCAATAATAACAGGATCATATCCAATCGACGTATAAGTATCGCATAATAAACGGAATAATTTTTCCTGATCTTCTCTGTTTCCCGTCCTAATTCCATCCTGAGTTAATTCAAGCGGTTCGAAAATTAAAATTTTCTTAAATCTGAATATCATTGCAGATCTTTTAACTTCATCAGAGATACTGAGACCTCCCAGTTTTAGAAATGCAATATTATCCGGAAGAGAATAATCATGAATTATCATTTGCTCTGGATCAAGTTCAAGTGCATCCGATGTCATAAGATAGAATATGATCTTTTGAATCTTATCACTGTACAAAACACTTTTATTAAAAGGGATACCTTTTTTTATTATATTAACAATATATTCCCTGCTAATGTCAGCATTAATTTTATATCCACTCATCATCAGATGTCTTAGAGAAGTAGATTTTCCCGAACTCGGAGCTCCTGTTGCAAGGAACCAGTTTGTATCCAACCACAACGGATGGCTATACAATTTTTCACATAAATTTTCAAACTTTTTATCAAAATCTTTGATATGCATATAATACATTATATTCGGTTAGTCAGTTTATACCTGAATTAATAATTATATATTTTTCAAAACACCACGGTACAATCTCTACCGAAAGATACAATTTCTCCTAATCAATTCAGGCACAAAAATTCCATCTCCTTTAATTATATTACTTACAATATAGTTTTTTTTCAATAAAATTTAATAAAAAACATTTTAATTCTTTAATTGTAAGTTCCCCTCCTCTCTGTTAAAATATATTAATTGATAGTTTAATTATTAATGCTTTACTTAAAATATCAAATAGCAGAAAGGAGTCCTTATGATATTTAACATGGAAAAGTTTATTGAAAATATTTTTGCTCCTCAAAAAGGAGAAATACTTACCATTATGACGGATATTCCAAATAACAAAGAACAAGATAATCCCGAATGGAAAGAGAGGCGGAGTATGGCTGAAGAGTGGCTTGAAGAGATCGGGAAAATTGCAAAAAAATGGGATATGCAAGTAAATCCTTTGGTAACGTATAAAGCAACCGGAAATCATAATGCCAACCTTCCGGAGAAATGCTCGATCGGAGATGAAAAAATTAAAACATCCGAAATTATAGATAAATCTACAATAATTTTATCTATGCCTGAATTTTCGGCAACAGCACCTCTTTCCAAACATTCAACCTCTTCAAAAAAACTCAGAGTCGGTTCAATGCCGGGTGTTGCCAAATTTATGGAGAATACGGGTCTCGCTGCCGATTACAACAAGATAGCAAAAAAATGTGATTCATTGATTAGTTTTTTTAATGGTGCAGTCGGGGCTGAAGCATCTTTCTCGACAGGTCATAAATGTTATTTTGATCTTACTAAAAATGAATTTCATAGAGATGACGGGATGCTACATCCTGAAGCTGCGGGAAAGGAAGAATCCATCTCAAATCTTCCTGCAGGAGAAGTTTATACGGTTCCAAATGAAAATTCAAATAGTCTGACAGAAGGAGAACTCCCTTTCTCAGAAGGAAATGAAAAAGGCGTTTTTGTGATAAAAGCAAACAAAATTGTTGAAATACAAGGTAATTTGAATGAAATATCAAATCTTAAAAAACAAATGGAAGAAGATCCTGCTTGCAGAAATATTGCAGAATTTGCAATTGGAGTTAATCCCAAAGCAACTGTAACGGGGAATGTTCTTCAGGATGAAAAAGCCGGATTTCATTGGGCTTTCGGTCTAAGCGAACATCTCGGAGGTACTAACGGAGAAAGCAACTTCATCTCTCCCGAAAATGTAATTCACAGAGACTTTGTTTACGCCAAAGGTAATGTAATTGAATGTTCCCTGCTCGAAATCATATTTGAAGATAAAACAAAGCGTACACTCATTAAAAACGGAGAACTGCTGATATAAAGTTCCAATATCGTCAAACCTCATCGCTGACAATAAAAAAGATTTAATGAAAGTCCCTTAATCGGAAACCAATTAAATATTTATGGGGTTACCGTGTTTGTACTTGCTATAATTCCGGTAAATGATAAAATAAAAGGATACTTAGAAGCGGATACTTTCTTGATAAACTTTCAAATATTACTCCCGTTGGAGGACGATTTATTTCCAAATTAAATAAAAACAAATATATTTCCGAACGATTTATTCGGGTTGGATTACTCGGATTAAAAAATATATATTGCAAAAAAATAAGATAATAATTCTTAACAACTTATTTATTGTAATAATATTTATTCCTGAGGGATTATTACCCTTTTTACTTCTTATGTTTTCAGATAGAATTAATGTTACGGAGCAAAATGAAATTTAACCGAAATTTTTACCTGAACGATCCGTTTGTACTTGCCGATAATCTCCTCGGTGCAACTCTTCACACAAAGATAGAGGATGAAGTTGTTAGCGGAAAGATTGTCGAACTTGAGGTTTATCTCGGAACAACGGATAAAGCCTCCCACGCTTATGGAGGAAGAAGAACAACAAGAACGGAAGTGATGTATCACAGTGGCGGGATAGCATATGTATATTTTATTTACGGAATGTACTCCTTGTTTAACATAGTTACCGGAACCAAAGGTGTCCCCCACGCAATACTGATACGGGCATTAGAACCTATTGCAGGTATTGATATTATGAAACGAAGAAGAAAGAACGATAATATTTTCAGCTTAACCTCAGGTCCCGGCAAACTTTGTACCGCATTAAAAATAACACGTAATCATAACGGCATTGATCTTACAGGTAATACTATATGGATCAATTCACCGGAAAAAAGGGTTACCGACAATAAAATTATCATGGCAAAAAGGGTCGGTATTGACTATGCGGAAGAATATCGGGATAAACTTTGGCGGTTTTATATAAAAGACAATCCCCATGTAAGCAAGCAAGTCCCTGCCGTTAAGCTTAAAGGAAATTACGAGAAAATCTTGTAACCATTCGCCAAGAAATTTATCTAAAATAAACTTTACTGTAATTTCATATTCGCAATTAATTAATTTTGACATTGAATTTACTATTTCTATTCAATTCTGGAATTACTTTTCCGACAAACTGTAAGGGAAAATTCACAAAACAAAATGCGATGAAAGGTATTTTTCATAACGGTCCGGACGGAGGGACATGGACTGCAACCAGAAAATATATCTTTAAACCTATTCCAATAAAAAAGAAAATTATAATTTTTAAAAAAAAACCAATTCGAGTAAAGAAATAGAAGCTTAGCAAATATACAGAGTACCCTTCACGGGTACTCTGTCAAACCCTCTCACCCTAACCAACTACACGTTTTCAGAAATTATTGAAATGCATCAAAACTCAGAATCAATCTATTCTCATATTTACCGTTAAACACATCAGGTTATAAACGGACAGATACATTCTTCCGCAATCGGTAAATTTAACAATTTCAAGCTAACTATTATACGATCTTCCTACCCTTACCGATTATCAATTCCCCAACCCTTAATAATGATAATTTTTGACATATCATAGTCACTTTTTGGTCACCACTTGAAAAAATCGATTACATTTGTTTTACTTTTTGAATCTATTTTCAAAAGGTATTATTACATCATATAACAA
>CAYRAO010000004.1:118007-133549 GCA_964422395.1 uncultured Clostridia bacterium | reverse complement strand
TCACTACTCCTTCCCCTACATCGTCCGTTTTATAAAGAACACATAGGGTTTTGATCATTATAACCTTCAGAAATTAAGTTTATAAATTATTGCTTTGGGGATAGTATCATCTATTTTTTTCCCAATCAAATAACCATCCCGAGTCAAATTGAAAAACTCCATGTCATCCTTCATCGGTTTTTCCGCAAGCAATTTCCCTTGTCGATTAAATACAAGATACATAAATTTCTCATAATTATCCGCACTTTTTTTAATACTTTTACATTTAAAAAAAGCAATGTAAAAATTCTTATAAGAAAAAAGAGATGAAAGTATTAAATAATGTATTCGATTTTTAGGAATTTTGAGAGGGTAAGACAGCTTATATTTCGGGAACTGATATTTTTTGTCCGGATAGTAGAAAAAACTCCTTTTTTTACTCCCTTTATGATCATAAACTATAAACTCTACCGGATTTTTAGGATATTCATAGCTCACTATAATTTCACCTTTATTGTAAGAATAACCGGATTTAAGTTTTGATGTCCAAAGCCTTATTGCCCACTCCAATTCGTCTTTTTGTTTTTTAAATTCTCCAAATTGTGTTTTATTAAAAAATAAATTAATTATCCTCCCTTTTAAGTCTATTTTTCCTATCCTGTATCCTTGCTTCATGTTTAATCCGAAAGTACACAAAATACTATTGGAATTTAGAATAAACATATTTCCCCTAATATATCGTTTGGTATTTATGAAACCCACCGGCTTCAAATTTCCACTTAGAATAGAAACCCTAAAAATCTTTGTATCAAAAAAATAAATATTTTTTTTATAGTATTTAAGATAATGAATCATATTAATGTCTGCAGGACCTTGCCCCTTCTCTCCTGTTCGACCCATAAACTCCCCCGCCCAATTATACTTTGACAAAAAATGCCCGCCGGAATCACCAATATAAATTTCTTTCTCAGGAGTAATTAATGCTGCAGTAATTTTAAAAAAAGTGAAATCATTTCTGTCATCACCAATACTTCTTACCTTTTTCATACCAAATTGATCACACTCCAAAAAACCAAAAATAAGAATCCCCAAAACAAACACAACCACCATTTTAATTTTTTTCATTTGGACCTTTCTCCATTAAATTATATTCAATTATAAGCAAATAACTTTTTCTCGACAAATTTCATAAATTCCCTTTTCCTACTCTATGATAACCTCACCTCCAACTCCTTTAATTATAACGAAATTGAATAAATATAAATAAAATCATCATTTCCAAAAATTAATAAATTTTTATAATTTGATTTATAATACAGTATTCTTTCTCTCGGATCTCCAAAATCAAACTTGATAATATTTCTAACAACTTTTGTCTTTATATCTACCTCTCCAAAATAGAAATCTATTTCCCCACGCTTCAGATCATTATTTCGAATAATTAAATATACCTTATTGTTTAATTCTATTAATTTCATTTTGCATTTCTCATCCGATTTTATCCTCGTAATAAGATAATCCCCCTGTTGCTTTTTTACAACACTAGCCTTATTACGCTTTAAAAACGGAAATTCGCTCTTTATTTTAGCGAAAAACCTACCATTAGTATTAAAAATTCTTATAAATCCGGGTTGGTCAAAAACCAAAAATATTTTTTTTTGACTCACAACAAAATTCCCTTTCCCAAATTCTCCACGTATATATTTTAATCTTGATTCATCTTTTACATTAAATTCATAAAACATATTAATTGTTTTATTTTGCTTAATATCGTAAAAGTAAAATAAGTATTTATAACTTCCATCATCTCCAGAAACAACCGGAATAGATTTTAAAACAAGATATTTATCCTTCTCTATTAACTTGATTTGCACAGGCATATATATATTGTGAACCACTTTTTTACTAAAGCAATTTACTGTTTTTAATTTAAAGAATTTAAACTCTTTTGAAGAATTAAAGAAAACAATCTTTTTATCAGGAAGAAGGAAAAAATCATACGCATATTTTAATCCACAAGGTCCTTCTCCTTTTTTAAAGTACACACCTTTGTATTCTCCGTCTTTCGATAAAACAAAAAACTTTTTTTCTTTTACTGATAAAATATAAATTCTCTTTCCATCCGTCTTTAGTATATCCTGAGAAGGAGTTATTATATAATTCGTTGTTTCCGTATCTATTTTTTTTATTAACTCTAATTTAACAGTTTGAGTATATATCATAATCGTAAATACAATACACTGAACAAAAAAAATAGCCAATTTTTTCATTTTTTTATCCTCCACCCCCTTAAAATATCTCATTAATAACCAAATAATAAATAAGCAAAAAAATAATGTCAACAAAAAGGGTGACGGTGCTTTATTTCTTTGATTTTTTTTCAAAAGTGGACAGACATGGAATCACCAGTGCGTAAAGAGAGTGTGACTTTTGTGCTATAAACTTTGATGTTAGAAATGTTTAGATAATATATAGGGTAATGTATCATCAGAATTATTGTATGGATCAGATAAAAGGGAGATTAATAAAGAATGGAATTTCAAAGAAACAAAGTAGACCGAACGGAGAGAGGGAATCCCTTTTCGGGAAACTGACCAAAGGGAGGAATACTTTTTAGTGCACCGTCACCCCAATTCCATTAAATGATAATGGTTGAAATGACGGACTTGACCTTGACGATACTTGACTTTAGAGTCACAATCAATTAAAAATAGCTATTGATAAAGAGTGAAAAATGAATAATCCAAACAAAGGTGTGATTGGAGTAATTGGGGGAAGCGGTCTTTATAACCTTGATAATATAGAGAATAGCAAATCAATCGAAACGGAAACTCCTTTCGGTAAACCTTCCGAGCAAATAATTACAGGAGAAATTGAAGGAGTAAGAATCGCATTTCTTTCAAGACATGGAGTCGGACACCGATTAAATCCATCCGAAATAAATTACAGAGCAAATATGTATGCTCTTAAATCTCTTGGAGTTAACAAACTAATATCATCCACCGCCGTAGGTTCACTGAAGGAGGAAATAGCTCCCACCCATCTTGTCATCCCCGATCAGTACATAGATAACACGTTCAAAAGGGAAAAAACCTATTTCGAAAACGGAATAGTTGCTCATGTTTCTATGGCGAATCCCGTTTGCCCTTTCTATTCAAAGCTTGCATACAAAGTTTCCGTTGAGACCGGACTGAAAAGTCATTTAGGAGGGGTGTACTACAATATGGAGGGACCCCAATTTTCTTCAAAAGCCGAATCTGAATTTTATAGAGGATTGGATTGTTCCGTTATAGGAATGACTCAGGCAATAGAAGCAAAACTCGCAAAGGAACTTGAAATATGCTTTATCCCCATAGCTTTTGTGACCGATTATGACTGTTGGCATCCGGAGACGGACAACGTAACAGCGGAAATGGTTGTAAAAAACCTGAAAAAAAATATTTCAAACAGTATTAAGTTAATATTAAAATTAATAAAAACAATAGATACCTCTGTACCCGATTGTTCTTGCAGGCAATCTCTTAAAGGAGCTATTTTAAACAATCCGAATAATCTTGAAACTAACGTAATAGACCGGATGAAACCCATTATTGGAAAGTATTTAACAAAGGAGAAATAAATGAACCCGATACTCGTCATCAATACAGGTAACACATCTACAAAAATCGGCATTTTTAATATGACCGATCCGATATTCGTCGAATCCATAAAACACTCGGATGATGAATTAGGAAGATTTAAAACCATAAATGATCAAATAGGATTTAGAGAACAGCTTATCCTTGATTTCCTCTCTAAAAAAGGTGTCGATATAAAAGATTTAAAAGCAATTTCCGCAAGAGGTGGATTACTTAAGCCCCTTAAAAGCGGTACCTACCTCGTTGATAAATCAATGATTCGAGATCTTATTGAGGCTAAAAGAGGACTTCATGCTTCACACCTTTCAGCTCAGATCGGATTTCAGATTGCAGAAAAAACCGGCATAAAGTGCTTTATAGTCGATCCTATTTCTGTTGATGAATTCTGCCCGCTTGCAAGATATTCCGGTCACTCTTTATTTGAAAGAGTAATGCTTTCCCATGCCCTTAATATGAAAGCCGTATGTAAAAGGTATGCCGATGAGAGTGGAAGGAAATATAAGGATCTCAACCTCCTTGTAATCCATCTCGGTACGGGAATTTCCGTTTCCATTCATGAAAAAGGTGTCATGGTCGACAGTATAAATTCCAGCGAAGAAGGGACATTTTCCCCTGATCGCTCAGGCGGTCTCCCTATTCTTCAGGTACTCAGATATGCTATTGAAAATAATGTGGAATATAAATCATTTTCAAAAAAACTATTTGGAGGAGGAGGACTCCAATCATATCTTAATACTAAGGATTTCATGAAGATAGAAGAGATGTATAAATCAGGAAATAAAAAAACGATTGAGGTTGTTAATGCAATGGCTTATCAGGTTGCCAAAGATGTCGGTGGCATGGCAACGGTTGTAAATGGAAAAGTTGATAATATCCTGATTACCGGAGGAATGGCAAAAGCGGATTTCTTGGTTGATCTTATAAGCGACAGAGTATCTTTTATTGCTCCGATAAAACTCTACCCTGGTGAAGATGAAATGAAATCTCTGGCAGAGGGTGTCTCACGAGTTTTAAGCGGTGAAGAGGTGTATAAAACTTATTAAGATGGATTTAAGAGAAAAGAACAGAAAGACCGAAGAGCTTATTAAAAGAATCGAAGGGCGAATCGAAGCACTAAAAACCGAATATAACCTCTTCTTCTGCGGTGAAATAAATATTCCTCCTGAAAAAGAGAGAGTAAAGATAGAAAAAATAATAAGAGATATGCAATCAAAAGATATTCGATCGGGAAAACTTAACTTTCTTATCCAAAATATTTCATCAAGATTTTATCTCTATAATAACTTATGGTTAAAAAAACTAAATCAACTCGAATCGGGACTTGTAAAAAGACCTAAAAAATTCCCTACGGCGGAGAGTATAAAATCTCAAACTAAAGAGACTATAAAAAATTCTAATGTATCTCTGAACAGTGAAGATTCTTTTGAAGAATTTTACTCTAATTATGATAAATTGATGAAAGAGAATAATAACGGGAAAGGGAAAGATAAGGAAGAATTAATTAATTCAATTAAACTGAAAATGATCTCTGAAAATATTATTGATGCAAACATTGACATGACAATAAAAAAAGGGAAAATGCAAATCAGGATAAAGAAATAAAACTTTTTTTTTACTTAAATCTAAATTATTGATATAGTATTTCCACCGTATTTTCCCCGGTAACCTTTTCGATATCTTTTTTCATTGTAATAGTTGGTTTTAAATTACCGGTTTTTATAATTACACGTTCTTTGCTCTCTTTCAATATAACAAGAAATGATGGAGTTGAATCTGCATAAGTTTCCATTTTTTTCTTTAAAGCCTCTGAAAAATTCTCATTTAGAATTGCATAATCAATTGTTATAACTATTTTTCTCGCTTTTTTTTTCAAGAAAGTTTCAAGTTCTAATAATTCTTCAACATAAATATTTTTATTCATATCACTATTATCCGGTATTCTTCCCTTTAAATAATATGGATAATCCAATTTTAGATTATCTTTAATATTATCCCAATTAACATGATCATCATACCCGTTATTTCTAAATCCGTTTTTTTTTGATCTTGAAAAAACCAACAATTTTATTCGCCCTGTTAAATCCTCAAAATAAAGCTCCCCATAAAAAGTACCTTTCTTTGACTTTCTTTGCTTAAAAGAGGTAATTACACCTCCAATTCTAACAATTTCACCTTTGAACTCACCTAAGTTTATGGAAGATATGGATGTATTGGAAATCTTCTTTATTTCGTTCTTGTATTTTTCAATTGGATTCAGAGTAATATACATCCCTGCAATCTCTTTCTCCCCTTTAATCATTTCACCATCGCTCCATTCATCTACGTTAAGATGCTCTTTGGTTATAATAATTTTATCCGAATAATCATCTGCAAATAATGATCTTTGATTTCTCAACTTCATCTTCTCTATTACTGAAGCTTGGTAAATAACATCTTCCATACTGTTAAAAAGAGTTTTTCTTTTTAATCCGAAGCTATCCAGTGCACCCGCCTTTATTAAGCTTTCAATAACGGCTTTATTCGTTTTGGTTAGATTACTTCTTGTTATGAAATCGGAATAGCTTTGAAATTCGCCGCCACTTGCCCTCACTTCAAGAAAACTCCTTATTGCTGCATCTCCAACATTTTTCAACCCCTTTAATCCATACCTTATTGATCCCGATGATTCGACTCTGAATTTTTCAAAACTCTTATTAATACTTGGAGGAAGGATATTAATTCCCATTTTTCTGCTTTCGGAAATGTATTGAATGATCTTTGAACCTGTTAAAGATTTTTCCGATTCCGTCGTGAGCAATGCAGACATAAAATATACCGGATAATGAACCTTAAGATATGCGGTTTGATATGCAAGATTTGCATAAGCCGTAGAATGAGATTTATTAAATCCATATTCGGCGAAAGTACTCATTTGATAAAAAAGTTCTTCCGCTTTTTTTTTAGCAAATCCACGTCTGATAGCCCCTTCTAAAAAATCCTTCTTGACTGAAGGAAGCTTTTCAACCTGCTTCTTTCCCATTATCTTCCTCATCTCATCCGCTTTACTCATGGGGAAACCGGCAATAACCTGAGATATCCTCATTACCTGTTCCTGAAATACTATTACCCCGAATGTATCGGAAAGTATCTCCTCCGTCTCTTTAAATATATATGAAACCTTCTCTTTCCCGATCTTCCTTTTCACATAAGTATCAGCCATACCGCTACCAAGAGGTCCGGGTCTGTATAACGCATTAAGAACAACCAAATCTTCAAATCGGATAGGTTTCGATCTCTTTAAAAGATCTCTCATACCCGAACTTTCAAACTGAAATATTCCATCGGTATTTCCGTTCTGAAAAAGCATGAATGTTTTCTTATCATCTAACGGAATGTTCTGAAGATCTATATCTTTTTTCTCTATCTCTTTAATAGAGCTAAGTATATTTTTTATTACAGTGAGAGTTTTAAGTCCGAGAATATCTAATTTTAACAAACCTATCTGCTCTACCTCTTCTTTCTCAAACTGTGTCACAATTTTATCTTTGGCCTTGTAAAGAGGCATAAACTCAATCAGTTTCTTAGGAGCAATAACAACTCCGGCTGCATGCATTCCCGTATTCCTAATATTGTTCTCAAGTTTAAGAGCGTAGTCTATTAACCGAGGAGCAGCTTTCATTCTATTTATCTCTTTTTGAAGTTCCTCATTCTTTTCCACTTCTTCTCGAAGACTGACATTCGGAGTCTCAGGAATCATTTTTGCCAATTTATCAACATCTCCTAAAGGGACCTCAAGAACTCTTCCTGTATCTCTGATTGCCATTTTAGCTTTCATTTTTCCAAAAGTTATAATTTGTGCAACATTTTCTTCCCCATATTTATTTCTTATATATTCAATTACATCTTCCCTCCTCTCAGGATCAAAATCAAGATCAATATCCGGCATGGATATCCTTTCAGGATTAAGAAACCTTTCAAAAATCAAATCGTACTCAAGAGGATCTATGCTTGTTATACCCATTACATACGAAACCAAACTTCCGACAACAGAACCTCTTCCAGGTCCAATTAGAATATTATTCTCTTTGGAAAAACGGATGATATCCCATACAATCAAAAAATATCCAGGGAACTCCATCTCTCTGATTTTTTCTATCTCATAATTAAGTCTTTTCTCGTATTCTTGAATGTTTTTTCCCTCTTTTTCGAGTTTCTTTTTTAGCAACTCAAATCCTTCCTTACAGATTTTTTCAAAATAACCGTCAATAGAAAAATCATCGGGAACTTTAAATTTCGGAAGATAGTACTCTCCAAGCTTAAAATCAAAATTACACTTGCCGGCAATTTCAAGTGTATTGTCAATTGCTTCAGGGTAATCTGAGAAAAGTTCTTTCATCTCTTCATCGGATTTAAGATACATTTCATCCGTCTCTTTTTTCATAACCCTTTGAGAATTACTCAATACTTCATTGGTTTGAAGACAAATTAGGATTTCACGTGCTTCCGAATCGGAGCGATTGACATAATGGACATCATTTGTAGCTACCAACGGGATGGAAAGATCTTTACTTAATTTAACAAGCATAGGTAAAACTTGAACTTGCTGAGACAGACCATGATTCTGTATTTCTATATAATAATCATCACCGAAAATTTTCTTGTACCATCTTGCAGCATTGTAAGCTTCCTCCTCTTCGCCACGCAGAAGTTTATAAGGAATCTCTCCCTGTATACATGCGGAAAGGACAACAAGTCCTTCTTTATGTTTCTCAAGTAATTGCTTATCAACTCTCGGTTTCCGGAAAAACCCCTCTATGTATGAAATAGATATCAGTTCCGAAAGATTTTTATATCCGATGTCATTTTTAATAAGGACAACGAGATGATTATAGTTTATCTCATTACTACCCCGTTTTGGTCTGTGATCCAATGAATAAGGAGAAACATAAAGCTCTGATCCAACAATAGCTTTAATACCGCTTTTTTTTGCTTTATTATAAAAATTAACGGCACCAAGAATATTCCCGTGATCCGTAAGAGCCACGGCAGGCATATTTAACTCTTTAACTCTTTTGATTAGGTCCGTTATTTTTTGATTAGAATCAAGAAGGCTATACTCCGAATGGAGATGCAAGTGGATAAAACTACTCATTTATTCCCACTCAATTGTTCCCGGTGGCTTCGATGTAAGATCGTAAGTTACTCTATTTATCCCTTTGACTTCATTGACAATTCTGTTAGAAACTCTTTTTAGAAATTCAGGAGGTGCAGGGAACCAATCGGCAGTCATCCCGTCGACACTCTCCACAAGCCTGATAACGGCTACATTCTCATAAGTTCTAACATCTCCCATTACTCCAACTGTTTTCACAGGCAAAAGGACAACAAACGACTGCCATACCTCTTTGTACAAATCAAAATTATCCAACTCTTCTTTAAGAATATAGTCCGCTTCCTGAAGTTTTTCTATTTTATTTTTTGTAATCTCTCCTATCACTCTAATAGCAAGCCCAGGACCGGGAAACGGATGGCGCATAATAAATTTTTCATCAAGACCCAGTTCTCTTCCTATATCACGAACTTCATCCTTAAAAAGCTCTCTGAAAGGTTCAACCAACTTCCAATTCATTTTTTTGGGAAGACCACCCACGTTGTGATGACTCTTAATTGTAGCGGAAGGACCTTTTACCGAAACAGATTCAATTACATCGGGATAGAGTGTCCCCTGAGCAAAAAACTCCACTTTGCCGATATTTTTCTCAACAGTTGAAAATATATCAATAAATTTTTTCCCTATTATTTTTCTTTTCTTTTCGGGAGAAGTAACACCTTTTAATTCTCCAAGAAATTCCTCTCCCGCATTTATTCCCGTAACATCAAGATTAAGCTCATTCTTAAACCTTCTCATCAGAGTGGAATACTCATTTTTTCTTAGCAATCCCGTATCTACAAAAACCGAATTAAGCTGTTTACCAATAGCTTTTTTCAGGAGAAGTGCAAGGACGGTAGAATCGACACCCCCGCTGAGACCAAGGATAACCTTTTTATCTTTTACAATCTCTCTAATACTCCTAATGGAAGATAATATGAAGTTTCTCATATTCCAGTTTTCTTCAAGCCTTGATATATTAAATAGAAAATTGGAAATTATCTTTTTCCCATCATCAGTATGAACTACCTCTGCATGAAACTGGATACCGTATATATTTTTTTGTGATGATTCGATTGCTGCAATTTCACTATTTTCAGTTTTCGCCGTTACAATAAAATCGTTGGGAAATTGAGTTATTTTATCCCCATGACTCATCCATACTCTTCCTGATTTATCAACTCCTTTTAATAACTTACTCTCTTTTATAACTACTAAAGTTGCCAGACCGAATTCCCTCTCTTTAGCCGATTCAACTTTCATACCTGATAAGCAAGCAATTATTTGCAGACCATAACATATACCGAGGATAGGGATACCGATTTTCAATATTCTCTCCTCTGGCATCGGAGCTCCTTTTTGATATACACTTGACGGTCCACCGGAAAGGATGATAGCACCCGGATCTTTTCTAATAATAAAATCTACAGAAGTATCATAAGGAAGTATTTCACAATAAACATTTAATTCCCTAACTCTCCTGGCAATTAACTGAGTATACTGTGAACCGAAATCTAAAATTATTACACTTTTTCCAATCATTCAAAAATTAAGATTTAAAACTATGAAGATTACAACAATGTTAAGAGTCCTGAAGCGATCATTCCGAAAATGATTCTGGATGCATCAAAAATGTTTATCCCCGACTCATTGGAAATCTCTGCAATACTCCTTCTCCCGTTGATCTTAGATATCACCAGCCACTCAAGTGTGGACAATGATATTTTCCGCCTCTCACTTTTATCTATTTTATTAAATACGGGAACCGAATCAATTGATCCGATTTTTTTTCTTAAAAGTTTCCACTCGTCAATTCTCCTTGCAGAATCCATCAAAAGAGAAGTAATAGATTTTGTGATAGTTGTCTCTTTATCAAATTCAAACTCCTGGAATTCAAATTCTCCCTTTCCCCAAGAGATAAGAGTAAAGATTGCATCTTCACCTTTAAAATTATCAACCTCGGCATGATTTACAATTCCTTTACTAACGTAGATGAAACCTTTTTCTCCCGTATTTTTTACAAGGACAAATCGACCGCTCTTTTTGGAGTTGGAAACAAGCTGCATAATATCAGCTAAGTTAATAGAATCAAGTGAACCTTTCAAACCCATAATAGAACAATTATATATTCATAATGATTTTTGTCAATAAGAAATCAACATTTTGACCCTTTTTTTAACTTTTTTCCCTTAATTAATTTTAAAAAGTTGAAATATCTTATATGTTAACTTAGAATAGTGGTATGGAAAACAGAGTGGAAAATGTTGGTGATTTTTTTATTGATAAAGAAAGTAATCTCTCAATAGAAGATAAGTGGGATAAACTTTTTGACAGCTGGTTAGACAAAGTGGATAAAGAGAAACAAATGTTAAACCTTTTTGAACTAAAACTTTGGTTGGAAAGTTCGGAAGAATTTATCTCCTCCAACTATTTTGAATCAATTATTTTCAGACTTCAACCCCTCGGAAACAGAAATTACTCGTTCTATCTTACTACTTTTTCTAAAATTATAGATAAAATAACGGGATTACTAAAGGATCTTGACTTTAAAAAAGACAAACACCTCATTAACTTTGAGGAATTTATCGTTGAGAAAACTCTTGAAAAATCAAGCAGAAAAAGATTCCCGTCACTAAAAGATGTATCTGAACCGGAATCATGGTTTTTCAGCCTCAGAACGTTTCTCTCAAATATAAGAATCATTGCAAATGAACTTTCCGAAAGCGACCTGATCTCACAAAGAACCTTCTTATCTTTTACAAAACTATATCATAAAGAACTACTTTTAAATCCAATCATAATATCTCTTTTGAATGGTAAATTTGTTCCTAAAATGGATAAAATATATCAAAACGATATTTCGATAATTATTTCCGGAATCAAAGATAAAAAATTAAAGAAAAATACCGGAATTTTATATATACTTACATTCAGAGCACTCAAGATAAACAATTTTATTGAATTAAATCTTAAAAAAAATAGGGACATAAGTATAACAATACCTCTGATACTGGCACTTAAAAAAAATGTGGATTCCATTCAAGACTTTTACAAAAGACATTTAAAAAATTCTTTTGATACACCAAAGTGGACTACGAAAGATATAAAAAATTTGGACAAATCATTGTTGGCAATGTCTCAAGAGTACAAAAAAGTTTTTGAAACGGAATTTAAGAATTTTTTTGAAAAAGACCCCGACAAGGTAAGTAAAAGAGATATGCTCAGAAATATAGTTAATATTTCCGACAATGCTATCCAAGAGTTGATTGAAAATGTATCAAGAATGTTCGAGTCGGGATTTGAATGTTCCGCAATCTTTGAAAACTATGTTTCAAGAAATCAAAAAGCTGCGGGGTTAAAAAAGAAATTAATAAATCTTCATACAAAGATTAATGATTATTTTGAAAATCCAGAAAATATTACACCTAATGATATATTTTTTGAACTCAATCAATTTATTGAGACCGATCTTAATTTTTTGCTGTATAAAGACTGGAATGAATTTTTAAAACATTATGATAATCTCCAAAAATCCGACTTTTCTTCAAATTTTGTCTTAAATCTAAAAGATTTTCATCTTTACCTTACAAAAATTCTCGAGGATATTGTTGATAAAAAGAGCTAATCTACGGAGGAAATCCAATGAATATTGAAAAAACTTTTGCTATGATAAAACCTGATGGTATTCAAAGAGGAATGGTAGGAGAGGTACTTTCGAGATTTGAGAAAAAAGGTCTAAAGATAGTTGCTATGAAAATGCTAAAGATAGACAAGACACTTGCTGAAAATCACTATGCCGAACATAAGGGAAAATCTTTTTACCCCTTATTGATTGATTTTATTTTGTCAGGACCTGTCATTGCATTTATCCTTGAAGGACCTAACGCCATCAATGCAGTCAGAAAACTTGTTGGTGCTACAGATCCCGATGAAGCCGAACCGGGATCTATAAGAGGTGATCATGTCCTTTTTACCACATTCAATATAATTCATGCTTCTGACTCTCCCGAATCATCTGAAAAAGAAATTAGTCTTTTCTTTAGTTTGGAAGAAATTTTTAACTACAATCTTGAGATCCAAAAATCTATATTTAAATAATATATTTTCTTATTATGAAAAATGAAAGGGTGCTGGTAATTCTAAACCCCGCATCCGGTGTAGTCTCTAAAGATGTAGCAGCTTCTTATATATTTAAGAAGCTTATGAAACACTTCAAGACCGTCTCTCTTATAAATTCAAACTCACCTCAAGATGGATACAACATTACAAAGAGGTCTATAGAAAACTTTGATATCATAACGGTTTTTGGAGGGGACGGAACCATTAACTCAATTGCTTCCGCACTTGTCGGAACAGGTAAGACACTCGGATTACTTCCAGGTGGCTCGGGGAACGGATTGACAAGAAATTTAAATATATCTCTTTCTTGGAGACAAGCTCTTGACACTCTTATTCACGGAGTAGACAAATGCATTGATATTGGAAAAATCAACAACTCTTATTTTTTTAATGTAGCAGGAATTGGACTCGACGGTCTTATTTCAAAAATATACAATTCTAAAACAAATAAAAGAGGTATGGCTCCTTACATCTATTATGCTTTGAAGGGATATTTCGAAATGCCAACTTATACCGTAAATATCGTTAGTGATAACTTTGTAATCAATGAGGAAATAGCATTAATTGCTTTTGCAAACTTTCCCCAATACGGAGGAAATGCTATTATTGCACCGAACGCTTCTCCATACGACGGAATGTTGGATCTATGTATAATAAAAAAGTTCAAACTTTCCAAAAGTGCAATAAATCTAAATAGATTATTCAATGGAAATATTGATAAATTTCCTTTTTATAACTCCTTCAAGTTTAAAAAAGCTACCATAACCTCAAAATTGGTCGATATCCCTTCAACAATTGATGGAGATTACGGAGGAGAAGATGGAAAAAAATTTACCGTTGAAATAGCTTCAAAAAGTATTAAGATTAGAGTTCCAATAGCAAAAGCACCTTAAAAAAAAAGGGAAAACCGACTACACGGCTTCCCCTTTTTTATATACCTAATTAAAAGTTTATTCTTCCGAAGTACCTTGCTTTGAAACAAGACCTATAACTTCGATGCCAGCATCTTTCAGAAGGTTCATTATGTCCACAATCCTTCCATACTCAAGTCCTATATCTGCTTTTAACAAAACTTTCTTCTCGGCATCCGGTGAATCTTCAAAGATAGCTATCACTTTTGAGGTCAAGTCAGATTCCTCAATAGGTTTACTATCAAGACGAATGGTCTGATCTAACTTTACTGTAACTTCTGTCATCTTACCCGGTTCAGGTTGCTCCTGATAATTAACCGTTTCAGGCAGCTTAACATTTGCTTCGTTTTGAACCATCGGAGTAATCACCATGAAAATAATTAATAGAACTAATAAAATATCACACAATGGCACTACATTAGGTTCTGACTTTGCTGAACCTGAACCTGTATCACCGCCAGCCATATTCAGGCTCCTTTTCTTTTCAGTTTGATAAAATGATCAATAAGCTCTGATGAAGCGTTTGCCATTTCTCCAGTGAAAATATCAACTTTGTTCAATAACGAGTTGAAGAACCAAACAGCTATGATTGCAACTCCGATTCCAACTCCGGTTGAAATAAGAGCTTCCGCAATACCTGCCGCAACCGTTCCAATTCCACCTGATCCCGAAACAGACATACTTTGAAACGAATTGATAATCCCGAAAACAGTTCCGAAAAGTCCTACAAACGGAGCTGTTGATCCAACGGTCGCAAGTACATTAAGTCCTCTCTTGAACTCATGAACACCCTTGATCGTTGCTCTTTCGATAGCTCTCTTTGCCGACTCAACCTGTTCCGCATAAGATGCCTTTGCATCTACCTGAAACTTCAACTCATTTAATCCGGCTACTAAAACTTTTGCAAGATGACTATTTTTAAATTTAGCATCGGATGCTAACTTTATCGATTCTTCAACTTTTCCTTCCTGCCAAAGTTTTCCAATCAGACGTAACAAAGTATTTGACTGTTTTTTTGCTTTTTGGTACATTATTAGTCTTTCAATACCAACACCAATTGTCCAAACAGACATCAATAACATGATAATAACAACTATCTTTACGAGAAAACCCATATGGCTCCAAAGATAAGTTAATTCAAATGACATAAAATACCTCCTCTATTGTGTTTTTAATTATTGCCTTTGCAATTTAAATTCGACAGTAACCGTAAATTTTACCGGTTTAGGAATTCCGTTAAATATATACGGTTCATATACCCATTGGCGGATTGCCCTTACAGCCGCTTGGTTTAGTAAGGGATGACCACTCACAATTCTGACACTCTTCACTCTACCGTATATATCTGTTACCGCCTCAAGAACAACATTTTGTTGAATTCTTGATTTTAATGCTATAGACGGATATATCGGTTTTACTTTTTTTACCAGTGTAGGTTCTTTAACTCTGGTTACAGCCATGTTTAGATCAGCTGATCCAGGACTCCCTAGGACTCCACCTACAACTCCACCTTCCACTCCACCTTCCACTCCGCCCTCTATTCCTTCATCAAAACCAAAATCCGTTATCTCTTCTTCTTCAATCTCATCCGGTATTTCAATCGGAGCAATCAATCTACCTGTAAGTATCGGCTGATCCGTAGCCTCTTTCTCCTTCTTTTTTTTATCGGCTTTACTGCTTTTTTTCTTTTTAGCAGCTGGGGGAGGGGGGGGGGGGGGGGGGGGGGGGGGGGGAGTCAAAAAAACATTTAATACCTTCACTTCCCCG